>NZ_JBHSBH010000011.1:80067-135908 GCF_042650565.1 Nocardiopsis sediminis | reverse complement strand
GGGCCGGCGCTCGCCGTCGAACCGGCGCCCCTGCTCGCCGCCCTGCTGGCGGGAGCGGAACTCGCCGCCGCCCTCGCGGCCGCGGCGGTCGTCGCGCTCGCCGAAGGAGCGCCGCTCCCCGCGCGGGCGCCCGCCGCCGTAGCCGTTGCGGCGCTGGCGGGGCCCGCCGTTGCGGCCGCGGCGCGGGCGCTCGGGCTCCGGGGGTTCGATCCACGGCTCCCACGAGGGCTCGCGGGCCCCGGTGACCTCGGACAGCAGTTCGTCGCCCGGGTTGACCAGGTGCTGCTTGGCGTCGACGCCGGCGTCGCCCAGCAGGCGGCGCGCCATGCGGCGCTGGTTGGGCGCCACCAGGGAGACCACGCGGCCGGACTCGCCCGCCCGGGCGGTGCGCCCGCCGCGGTGCAGGTAGTCCTTGTGGCCGGTGGGCAGGTCGACGTTGACGACCAGGTCGATGCCGTCGACGTGGATGCCGCGGGCGGCGACGTCGGTGGCGACTAGGGCCTGGATACGGCCCTCGCGGAACTTCGCGAGCGTCTTGGTGCGCACGCTCTGCGTCTTGCCGCCGTGCAGGGACGCGGCCGGTACCCCGGCGTTGACGAGCTGCTCGCTGATGGTGTCGGCACGGTACTTGCTGCGCACGAACAGGATGGTGCGGCCGTCGCGCGCGGCGATCTCGGTGACGATCCGGTTCTTGTCGCGGGGCAGCACCTTGAGCAGGTGGTGCTCCATGGTGGTGACGTGCGAGACCGGCGGGTCGACCGAGTGGGTCTGCGGGTCGTTCATGTAGCGGCGCACGAGCTTGTCGACGTCGCCGTCGAGCGTGGCCGAGAACAGCAGCGTCTGACCGCCGGGGCGCACCTGGTCGAGCAGCTCGCTGACCTGCGGCATGAAGCCCATGTCGCACATCTGGTCGGCTTCGTCGAGCACCGAGATGCCGACGTCGTCGAGCTCGCAGGCGCCCTGCTCGATCAGGTCGCTGAGGCGGCCGGGCGTGGCGACGAGCACCTCGACGCCGCGGCGCAGCTCGTTGATCTGGCGGGTGTAGGAACTGCCGCCGACGACGTCGCCGACGTTGACGCCCAGGACACGGGCGTAGGGCAGCAGGGCGTCGCGGACCTGGTGGGCGAGTTCGCGCGTGGGGACCAGCACCAGGGAGCGGGGCCGGCGCGGGGCGGCGCGGCGCTCACCGGCGCGCACCAGCAACGGGAGCCCGAAGGCGAGGGTCTTGCCGGACCCGGTGCGACCGCAGCCGAGCACGTCCCGGCCCGCGAGGGCATCGGGGATCGTGGCGGCCTGGATCGGGAACGGGGTGGTGACGCCGCTCTGCGCCAGCTTCTCGACGATCTTCTCGGGGAGTCCGAGATCACCGAAAACCGGACATGCAGGATTATCCGTCAAGTGACGTAAACCTTCCTCATCAATGGCGGCGTTTCGAAGAAGGCTCCACGGCCACTCGGGCACAGCGAAGAAATCACACAAACGCGCCGGATACGCGACACGGGGGTAGCAGATGAAGCTCCCCCGGCGCCAAGCGGCCCGGCGCGCCGGATGCGCGCAGCATGAATTGACCGCCTTCAGCAGGGTACTAGACATCGATGGCCAACGGGGACGGGCACCCGGAAATTCCCCGGTGATCCACGCCTCGTGCAGCCGGCCCCGCCTGCGGGTCCGCCCGATCAGCCTCCGGCGGAACCCTGGGACCGCTGACGGGCCAGGGACGACAGACGGGCCACCTGGGCTCGGCGCTCGCGGGCGGCCTGTTCCTCGAGGGTGCCGCCGACGGCCTGCTGGAGCAGGGCCTTGGTCGCAGCGGCGGCCTCGGGCGGGGTGGCCAGGAGGGCGGCCACCAGGTCGTCGACGGCGCGGTCCAGGTCCGCGCCGTCGACGACCAATTCGGCCAGCCGGAGGTCGCGCGCCTCAGAGGCGGAGACGCTGCGTGCCGTCAGGCACAGCTCGATCGCCCGGCTCAGGCCGACGGTGTCGACCAGGGGCTTGGTCCCCGTGAGATCGGGGACCAGCCCGAGGGCGGGCTCCTTCATGCACAGTCGCGCGTCGTCGGCGAGCACCCGCAGGTCGCACGCCAGCGCGAGCTGGAACCCGGCACCGATCGCATGGCCGCGCACCGCGGCGATGGAGACGATGCCGGGACGGCGCAGCCAGAGGAAGCCCTCCTGGTAGCCGGCGATCGCCGCCTCCAGTGCGGCTTCGCCGGCGGGCCCTGCGCCGAGGTACCCCATGAGTGAGGGCTCGCCTTCGACCCCTTCGGGACCGAACATGGCGAGGTCGATCCCGGAGGAGAACGACGGCCCCTCACCGTTAATCACAACAATTCGGACAGATGTCGGCAGGGTCTGGCCGACATGGGCCAGTACCGTCCACGTCCGTCCGGTCATGGCGTTGCGCCGCTCCGGCCGCGCCAGCGTTATCGTCGCGACGCCGCCGGCCACCCGTAGCCGCAGCCCGGCCTCCGCCAGCTGGTCCTCCGTGGGGATCGCCGCCTCCACCACCGTCCGCCTCCGCACGTTCATGCGCCCGGAAACGGGCGCGGTCGAGTCCACCGTCGACGATCGCCCACTGTGACCCGCTGGTGATCCATCCCCTGTGAGCGGGTGCTCCGGAGGGCCGGGGCCAATGGTCAGCCGCGCCGCGTGGCCCCGCCGCGACCACGCAACGTCACGCCCGCCTCCGTGAGGAGGCGGTGCACGAATCCGTAGGACCGCCCGGTCGCTGCGGCCAGGGATCGGATGCTTTCTCCATCGTCGTACCGTCTCTTCAGCTCGGTGGCGAGTTCCGAACGCTCGGTCCCCGTCACCCGGGTGCCCTTTTTCAGGGTCTCGGCCACGACGTCCTCCTGTGCTCTCGGTGATCAAAGCGACATTGCTGCCCATGATCAGCCATGCGGACGCGGCTGGCTACCCATCAGCGACGCACCGCAGTTGCGCGGGCGCGCTGAGCGTATTTCGGACGATACAAAAACCGACCTGCTTGGGACACCGTGGCAACCGGCGCGGCGCCCGCGCGTCCCCTCTTACGAGCCGGGGACGATGCGCGCGGTCACGCCGGCGTGATGAGGTCGGCGAACACTGCACCGTCCACCAGGCCGGAGCCGATGCGCAGTGTCACGCGAGCGTGATGAGGTCGGCGAACTCCACGTTCCAGATGTCCTCGACCCCGTCGGGGAGCAGGATCACGCGCTCGGGCTGGAGCGCCTCGACCGCGCCTTCGTCGTGGGTGACGAGCACGATGGCGCCCTTGTAGTTGCGCAGCGCGCTGAGGATCTCCTCGCGGCTGGCGGGGTCGAGGTTGTTGGTGGGCTCGTCGAGCAGCAGGACGTTGGCGCTGGAGACCACCAGGGTGGCCAGTGCCAGCCGGGTCTTCTCTCCGCCCGACAGCACGCCGGCGGGCTTGTCGACGTCGTCGCCGGTGAACAGGAACGACCCCAGGGTGCGCCGCGCCTCGACCTCGGGGAGGTCGGGCGCCGCGCTCATCATGTTCTCCAGGACGCTGCGGCCGGTGTCGAGCGTCTCGTGCTCCTGGGCGTAGTAGCCCAGGCGCAGGCCGTGGCCGGGGACGACCTCGCCGGTGTCGGGCTTCTCGACCCCCGCGAGCAGGCGCAGCAGGGTGGTCTTTCCGGCGCCGTTGAGGCCGAGGATGACCACCCGGCTGCCGCGGTCGACGGCGAGGTCGACACCGGAGAAGATCTCCAGCGACCCGTAGGACTTGGACAGCCCCGTGGCCGTCAGCGGGGTGCGCCCGCTGGGGGCGGGGTCGGGGAAGCGCAGCTTGGCGACCCGGTCGGCGGTGCGCTGCCCCTGCACCGACCCGAGGATGCGCTCGGCGCGGTTGGCCATCTGCTGGGCGGCCTTGGCCTTGGTGGCCTTGGCCCGGAACCGGTCGGCCTGCTTCTGCAGCGCGCCCGCCTGCTTCTCGGCGTTGGCCTGTTCGCGGCGTCTGCGGCGCTCGTCGGCCTCGCGCTGGATCTGGTAGGCCTTCCAGCCCATGTTGTAGACGTCGATGACGCAGCGGTTGGCGTCGAGGAGGAAGACCTTGTTGACGACGTCCTCGACCAGCTCGACATCGTGGCTGATGACGATCAGGCCGCCCTGGTGCGACTTGAGGAAGTCGCGCAGCCAGACGATGGAGTCGCCGTCGAGGTGGTTGGTGGGCTCGTCGAGCAGCAGCGTGTCGGCGGAGCTGAACAGGATCCGGGCGAGTTCGACGCGGCGCCGCTGGCCGCCCGAAAGGGTGCCCAGGGGCTGAGCGAGGATGCGGTCGGGCAGGCCGAGGCTGCTGGCGATCGACGCGGCCTCGGACTCGGCGGCGTAGCCCCCCATGACGTGCAGGTGCTCCTCGGCGCGGGCGTAGGCGCGCACGGCCTTGTCGCGGACCCTGGGGTCGTCGCTGGTCATCTTCTCCTCTGCGGCCCGCATCCGGCGCAGGGTGTCGTCGATGCCGCGCGCCGAGAGGATGCGGTCGCGGGCGATCTCCTCCAGGTTCGCCGCCCGCGGGTCCTGGGGGAGGTAGCCGACGGTGCCCGAGCTGGTGGCCGAGCCCGCGGCGGGCAGCCCCTCGCCCGCGAGCACCTTGGTCATCGTGGTCTTGCCCGCGCCGTTGCGGCCCACGAGCCCGATCCGGTCGCCGGCGGCGACACGGAAGGACGTGGGCTCCAGCAGCAGCCGGGATCCCACGCGCAGTTCAAGGTCTTGGGCGATCAGCATTGCGGAGCGACTTTCTCGGGAGCGGGTGTCGGGGTGCGGCAGCGGGCGGGACGGGCTGCGGCGGCGCGGGCATCGCTCCCGGGCGGCGGGCGGAGGCGGAGGTCCGGCGGAGGCGCGGAGGCGATCAGCCCGAAATCACGCGCACCCGCTCCAGGGTAGCCCCTGCCCGGTGCGCCCGCGCGGGAATATCCGCGGGCGCCGTGCCCGGCCACGACGGTGGCCGGGCACGGCGCCCCGGGGGTGCGCCGCGCGCCTGCTTACTTCTTGCGGGGCTGGGTCTTCTTGGCCGCGGGCTTCTTGGCGGCGGGCTTCGCCGGCTTCTCCGGCCCGCTGCCGGCCGTAGCGCCGTTCTCGGCCGCCGGCGTGGTCTCCGGGGTGGGCGCGGAGGCGCCGACGGCCGCCGGTGCCGTCTCGGGTCCGGCGCCGGGCGGGGGTCCGGAATCGGCCTCGGAGGCGGCTTCGGGCCCTGGCTCGCGCCGGGCGAAGGGGCGGTCGTGCAGGAGAGCGGCGATCACCGCGATGACGGGGGTCGCCAGGAACATGCCGGTGATGCCGCCCAGGATGCCGCCGAGGGTGATGCCGAGCAGCACCACCGCGGAGGGGAGGTCCAGCGCCGCGCCGTAGACCCGCGGGGCGAAGACGTGGCTCTCCAGCTGCTGGACGATGAGCACGCCGGCGACGACCACCAGGGCGATGACCCACCCCTCGGTGACCAGCGCGACCATGGCGGCCAGCAGGCCGCTCAGGAAGGCGCCGATGACCGGGAGGAAGGCGCCGATGAAGGTCAGCACGATCAGCGGGATGGCGAGGGCGGGGTCGATCAGGAAGACCAGGAAGATACCGATGCCGACCGCGTCGATGAACCCGACGAGCGCCACGCCGCGCACGTAGCGCCCCATGACCCCGTAGGCGATCTCGCCCGCCGACCCCAGCGAGCGGCGGCTGCCGGCGGGGAAGAGCGAGAGCACCCAGGCCACCAGCCGGTCGCCCGAGTGGACGAAGTACACCGTCAGCACGAACACCAGGATGATGCCGAGCAGGATCTCCAGCACGGTGGTGCCGGCCACCCACGCCTGGGTGACCCACGACGACCAGTCCTCCTGGAGCGCCGTCTGCACTTCGCGCTCGGCCGCGGCGATGGTGGTGTTGACCAGCTGGGGGTCGAGGCCGAAGGCCTGGAGGTAGCCGGGCAGGCCGTCGATCGCCTGCTCAACGCTGGTGACCAGCCCTTCGGCCCCCGAGACCGCGGGCTGCACGATGAGCGTGATCACGCCGCCGAGCACGATGAGGGAGCCCACGATGGAGATGGCGGTGGAGGACCCCCGGCCCAGCCCCTTGCGGCGCATCCAGTTGGCCGCCGGCATCAGCAGCGCCGTGACGAAGACGGCGAGGATGAGCGGGAGGGTGACCACCCGCACGTGCACCACGGCCCACACCACGAGGGCGATCACGACCGCTACGAGCAGCAGGCGCCAGCTGGCGTTCGCCATGCGGGCGAGCAGGTCGTCCTCTTCCGGCTCCGGCGGGTCCGGTTCCGCCTGCGTCGCGACGGCCGCCTCGTCCGGCCGCTGCGGGGCCGCGCTCGCTGCCGCCCGCCGCTTGGCGAAGGGCCATTGCCATCCATTCGGCCACGTCGGCCAGTTCACCCGCACGTCATCCCCTCGGAGTCCCTTCGATCATGCTCGTCGTGCACGCGGTCGTCCGCGCGACCCGCCCATTTTCACCCACTGCGCCCTCAGAACTGCCAAGGCTCCCGGGGCCGGTCGCTCGGCACGATCTCGTTGCCGAACGGCGCGAGCGCAACGGGGATCATCTTCAGCGACGCCCAGGCCATGGGGATGCCGATGATGGTGACCGCCAGACCCACCGCCGTGACGATGTGGCCGATGGTCAGCCACCAGCCGGCGACGATCAGCCAGATGACGTTGAGGAAGGTGCTCCCGCTTCCGGCATCGGGGTTGCGGGCCATCTCGCGCCCGAAGGGCCAGAGGGCGTAGTTGGCCATGCGGAAGGACGCGATCCCGAACGGGATGGTGACGACCAGGATGCAGCAGATGATGCCGGCGACCGCATATCCGACGGCCAGCCAGAAGCCGGCGACGAACAGCCAGATGACGTTCAGGATGAATCGCAGCAGCGCCACGGCGGACACGTTTCCTTCGCTATTGACCGATTTCCGGACGACCCCCGCCCGGTACCTCTACCTCTACCTCTTCTTCTGCCTAGGACGACGAGTCTAGGAGCGCGGTTCCGCCGGCGGACCCGGATTCGTTCCCCTAGGGGACGGTGTCCGCCTCGGCGAAGCCCGGGATTATAGGATCGCGACCGTGCGCATCACCAAAATGGGACATGCCTGCGTGCGCCTGGAGCAGGACGGCGCGACCCTGGTCATCGACCCCGGCGGCTTCAGCGAGGCCGACGCCGCCGTGGGGGCCGACGCCGTGGCGATCACCCACGAGCACGGCGACCACTTCGACCTCGACCGCCTGCGCGCCGCCGCACAGGCCCGCCCGGGCCTGGAGGTCTACACCCACGCCGGGATCGCGGCGCAGCTCGGCGAGCTGCGTGAGCTGGGCGCCCGGGTGCACGAGGTCGCCCACGGCGACGCCCTGGCGATCGCCGGGTTCGACGTCCACGTGTACGGGGAGCGGCACGCCGTCATCCACCCGGACATCGAGCTGATCACCAACGTCGGCTTCCGGATCGCCTCGCCCGGCGGCGGGGTGTTCCACCCCGGCGACGCCCTGACCGTGCCGGAGGACCCGGTGCGCACGCTGCTGGTGCCGGTGCAGGCGCCGTGGTCCAAGGCGTCGGAGGTCATCGACTACGTGCGCGCGGTCGGCCCGGCCACCGCGATCCCGGTCCACGACGGCCTCCTGAGCCCGACCGGGCACAACGTCTACGGCGGGCTGATGGGCAACATGCTGCCCGCCGACTACGTGCGGCTGGCCCCGGGCGAGGGCCGCGAGGTCTGACCTTCGGCGAGGGCCCGGGGCGGTGGAGATCCACTGTGATCCACGCATCAGGGGCAGCGGACCCCTAGGCAATACGGGGGTTGGCACATACGATGGACCGCGTCCGGTTGCCCGCCGGATCTCGCACTCCCCCCGAAAAAACGGACATTCGAGCAGACTCAGGTCACTTGGTGTCAGGTTTCGGTAACGGTTGAGCGAGTAATTTCCCCGCCCCCCGTGCACAATCGGGAGCGGGGATGGCATGATTACGTACCGGCTCGCAGGGAGAGCGAATCCGCCTCCCCCAGCCGTTCGCGTGAGCGCCCCCCACCGGCTTCGGTGGATCTGCGCCGCCGTGGTCTCAACCACACCAGGGAACACCGAAGCATTGCACGGCGTTTTGCTCGTGCGGGGTGACTCACGCTGCTTGACCCAGTTTTGTCTGACCCTGTCTTGCAACAGCTTACTAGCGATTTCAGTAGAGGTGGTTCAACCATGTCTCAGGTACGTCGGCAGGCCGCGCTGCGCCCCCGCCCGAGCTGGGGGTGGCAGGATGCCGCCGCGTGCCGGGGCGAGGACCTTGTGCTCTTCTTCGGTCCCGATGGCGAGCGCCAGCCGGAGCGGGAGATCCGCGAGCGCAAGGCCAAGGAGATCTGTGGGCAGTGCCCCGTCCGTAACGAATGTCTCGACTACGCGATCTCGCGACCCGAGAAGTACGGCACCTGGGGCGGCCTGAACGAGGACGAGCGCGCATCCGAGCGCCGCCGTCGCATGCGCCGGGCCAACGCCGCCTGATCCACCCGCTCGGGTTCGGTTCACGGCGGTCGGCGCAGACCGTCAGCACAACAGTTCCTTCCGCGGCCCCGGCCACGTCTTACCCGCGGCGCCCCGACGGATCCCCGTCGAGGGCGCCGCGGGTTTTTCAGGTCCGGTCCGCCGACCGCGGCGCTCACCGGTCGCGCTCGAACCAGTCGGCGGCGGCCTCGCCGATCCGGCTCCACTCCTCCGACCCGGCCAGCAGGTTCTCGGCGCCGGCCACGACCCGCAGCTCGTGCGGGCCCGCCAGCCGGGCCACGGCCCACTCGGCCAGCTCGCGCACGAAGGAGTCGGTGCCCGGCACGAGCACGAGGACCGGCGAGCGGACGTCGCGCAGCGACTGGTCGGCGAGGTCGATACGGCCGCCGTGGGTGACCACCGCCGCGACGTCCTCGGGGCAGCGCGCCGCCGCCTCCAGCGCCGCCGGGGCCGCGGTCCCGGCCCCGAACAGCCCGACCCGGCGGGGCGCGACGTCGGTGGAGCGGCGCAGCCAGCGCACGGCCGCCTCCAGCCGCTGGCCCAGCGCCGCCGCGGTGACCCCGCTGTCGCCCCCCTCGCTTTCGCGCTCCCCCTCCTCGGCGGTGAGCAGATCGAGCAGGAGCGTGGCCTGCCCGGTCTCACGCAGCGAGGCCGCGATCGCCCGGTGGCGGGGGTCGGCGCGCGCCCGGCCGAAGGCGAACACGGCGGCGCCGCGCGACACCTCGGGCACGGTCAGCTCGCCGTCGAGGTAGACGTCCTCGGCGCGGATGCGCACCGCCCGCTCGGCCAGCGCGGCGCTCTCGGGGCCGCGCAGGTCGGACAGGACCGTGGTGACGTCGTCGTCGGTGAGCTGCCGGAAATCGCGGTACCACTGCCCCACCGCCTGGAAGTTCGCCGGGACGGTCAGCACCACCGTGTGATCGGCCTCCGAGCGCAGCATCTCCACCGCCGGCCCGGCGCCGACCGGGATGGCCAGGGTGAGGCGCGCAGGCCGGTGGCGGGCGACCGTGCGCAGTGCGGCCCGGGCGGTGCCGCCGGTGGCCGCGCCGTCGTCGACGACGATGACGTCGCGCCCCGCCAGCCGCGGGGCCGGCCGCGACCCCCGGTACACCTCCAGCCTGCGGCCGAGTTCGACGCGCTCGGCCTGCACCGTGTCGTCGAGCGCCTCGCGCGGCACGTTCAGCCGGGCCAGCGCGTCGTCGTCGAAGCTCACCTGGCCGTCCTCGCCCATCGCGCCCACCCCCAGCTCCTCGTGGCCCGGCAGCCCGATCTTGCGGACCACCAGGACGTCCATGGGGATGTGCAGGTGGCGGGCGAGTTCGGCGGCGACGGGCACGCCGCCGCGCGGGAGCGCGAGGGCGATGGGATCGGTCACGGCGAGGGGGCGGACCCGCTCGGCGAGCAGGCGGCCGGCCTCGTTGCGGTCGGTGAAGGGCAGCGAAACGGGTAGCGGATTCATGGCTGGTCCGGCGCCGCGTCCGCTCTGCGGCCGGTGCGGCGGCACCGCTCCTCCCCCGTGGTGGTCGGCGACGGTGGACGTCGGTCGGCGGAAAGTGCTAGCGGCATACCCGCTTCCCCGCCTGGCACAACCCCGCGAAATCGCAAATCTCGGCCTTGATCGGGCCATCCCGCTGCGGCCTCACAGCACCGCCTTGCGGAAATCGTTCTCCAGGACGGCCATGAGCAGTGCGTCGTGGCGGCGGCCGTCCCAGAGCAGGGCGTCGCGCAGCCGGCCCTCCACCGCGAAGCCGCACGCCCGGTAGACCGCGATCGCGCGCATGTTGAAGGCGTAGACGTTGAGCCAGACCCGGTGCAGGCGGATGCGGTCGAAGGCGTAGGAGAGGATCAGCCGGGTGGCCTCGCGGCCCAGGCCGTGGCCGGTGAACTCGATGGCCGACAGCGCGATCCGGTAGGCGGCGCTCTCGTTGTCGGGGTCGACCTCGTCCAGGGTCAGCCCGCCCATGAACCGGCCGCTGGGCTGCTCGATGATGGCGAGGTCGAGCCGGTCGGGCCGGGTGCCGCGGGTCGCGCACCAGTCGCGGACCTCCTCGTAGCTGAACCTCCGGTGCCGCCCGGTGAGCCTGCGGACCTCCTCGTCGCGGGTCGACGCGTAGTAGCCGTCGGTGTGCTCGCCGGTCAGCGGCACCAGGTGGACGCGGTCGCCCGTGAGGGTCGGCTTCTCTCGCAGCGCGCTCAAATCGATCATCGGTGGGGGGGCTCCGATCGTCGTGGCGGATGAGCGGGATCCGGCGGGAGTCGAGGTCATCAGGGGGGCGGGCCGGCCGGGCGGGAGGACCCGGGTGCGGCGGCGGGCGTCCGTCCGGCCGGAAGCCATATGTAAAAACCACTTCGTCTCTCGTGCAACCCCTTGCTACACAGACGGAACCGCGTCCGCAACACTGGCGCGGACGAACTCATCACGTGGAGGCTCGGTGGCACTTGATCGGAACCGGACGGCCCCTGACGGGGAGGCGAGGCGGGCCCGCCTCGCAGTGGTGCTCCTCTTCTTCCAGAACGGCTTCACCTACAGCAACGTCGTCCCCTGGCTGCCGGCCATCAAGAGCCAGCTCGACCTGTCCAACGCGGCCCTGGGCACGGCGATCGCCGCCATGCCCCTGGGCGCGATCCTGCTGGGCATGCTCGCCGGGCCGTTCATCGCCCGGATCGGCAGCGGGCGCGTCGCCGTTATCGCGGGGGTCCTCGGGGCGTGCCTGCTCCCGCTGGTGGCCGTCGCACCGGAGTGGTGGGCGCTGGCGGCGGTGCTGTTCGGGATCGGGAGCACCGACGCGTGGATGGACGCGGCGATGAACGCCCACGGGCTGCGCGTCCAGAGACGGTACGGGCGCACGATCATCAACACCTTCCACGCGGTGTGGAGCATCGCGGCCGTCGCGGGCGGCCTCACGGGCGCGTCGCTGGCCGGCCTGGGTGTTCCGGTGACGGTGCACTTCTCGATGGTCGCGGTCGTGCTCGCCGTGCTCGCCGTTGTGGCCTGGCGCCTCCTGCTGCCGGGTCCGGAGCACGCGGAGCGCGCCGACGGGCACGCCCCGGCCCCCGGGGAGGTGCTGCGGCTGCCGTGGCGGGCGATCGGGCTGATGGCGGCGCTGGGGGTGCTGCTGATGATGGCGGGGGCGGCCGAGGACTCCGCGGCGTCGTGGGGGGCCGTGTACATGCGTGACGAGCTGGCCGCGCCGCTGTTCCTCGCGGGGCTGCCGTTCGTCGCCTGCCAGTCGCTGATGACGCTGGGGCGGCTCACCGGGGACCGGCTCACCGACCGGTTCGGCGCGGTCGCCGTGGCGCGGTCGGGCGCGCTGTTGGCCGCGGCCGGGCTGTCGGCCGCGCTGCTGTTTCCGGCTCCGTGGACGGCCATCGCCGGCTTCGGCCTGGTGGGGCTGGGGGTGGCCACGCTGTTCCCGTTGGCACTGGCGGCGGCCGGGGAGATCCCGGGGGTGCGCAGCGGCGACGGGGTGACCGCGGTGGCCTGGCTGGCGCGCGTGGGCTTCCTCGCCTTCCCTCCGCTGGTCGGCACCATCGCCGACGCGACGTCCCTGGGCGTGGGGCTGTGGGTCATCCCCGCGGGGGCGGTGATCGCCGCCCTGCTGGCCCCGGCGCTGCGCCCGGCCCCGGCGCGGTCCCACCCGGTATAGCGGCCGGCCGCCCCGGTCCGCACAGTGCGGTCCGGGGCGGCCGGTGCGTCCGCGGGTGCTAGAGCGCCTGCGGGGCGCGGCGCCGCGTGGCGTAGATGGTCACGGCGCCGAGGCCCGTGACGACCATCCCGCCGAGCACGAAGCCCGACAGGTCCACGCCGGTGGTGGGCAGCGTCTCCGGAGCGGAGTCGCCGTCGTCGGCCGCGGGGGCCGACGTGTCGTCGTCCCCGCCCGGGGACGCCTGCTCATCCCCGTCGCCGCCGGGGTTCTGGTCGTCGCCCTCACCGGGGTCGCCCGGATCGCCGGGGTCACCCGGCTCCTCGGGTTCGCCCGGGTCACCGGGGTCGCCCGGCTCCTCCGGCTCGCCGGGGTCACCCGGGTCGCCCGGGTCTCCGGGGTCACCGGGATCGCCCGGGTCACCAGGGTCGCCCGGGTCACCGGGATCGCCGGGGTCACCCGGGTCACCAGGCTCTTCGGGCTCCTCCGGCTCCTCGGGCTCGCCCGGATCGCCCGGGTCACCCGGAGGGGGGTCGCCGGGGTCACCGGGGTCGGGGTCGCCCGGACCGGGCTCGCCCGGGTCACCCGGGCCGGGGAGCTCGGGGAGCTCCGGCAGCAGCGGGGGGTCCGAAGGGATGATGTCGCCCAGCAGCGGCAGCGCGGCCACCGTGTCCTGGACGGGCGCCTGCTGCGGCTGCACCTCGGCGGGCGCCTCGGCCGTCTCAGGGGCATCGGTCAGCGGGGCGGGGGCGGATTCCTCCGGCACCACGTCGAGGCCGTCGGCGTACGCCGGGGCGACGTGGAAGCCCGCGCCCAGCAGCGCCACGGCGGTCACGGTGACCGCTCGTGTTGTTCGGGACATCCTGCTCCTCTCCATCTCGTCAGGCTCTTCAAGGGACGATCATTCGGGGGACAGGGCGTAGAGGTCGCCGTCCGCGATGATCACCGCCCGGCCGTCGAGGACGCCCCAGGGGCGGACGACGTCGGCCGGGAGGTTCACGGGGTCGGCGTCGGGGCCGACCGCAACAGGGGCGCCGGCCGCCTCCCCGTAGACGAAGCCGCCCGCCGCGCTGCCGGGGGCGAAGCCCTCCAGGACCGTGGCGGACCCGCCGTCGAGGTCGACGATCACCGGCCCGTAGGCGGCGACGGAGCCGTTCGCCAGCCAGCGGGCGCCGTCGAGGAGCGCGGGATCGACGGGCGTCTGCGCCACGACCGATCCGTCGCCGGAGTCGTGCACCGCGAGGATCTCCTGGTCGCCTTCTTCGGCCGACCAGCGGACGATCATGTGGTCGGAGCGCCCGGTGAGCACCTCGGCGATGTCGCCGGCGCCGTCGGGGGCCTGGGGCTCGACCTCGGTGGTGTCGCCGTCGAGGCCGACCCAGCGCCACGGGCCGTCCTGCACGGCGGTGAGGACCCGGCCGGGTTCGGCGAGTATGGCGCCGTAGCCGCTGGGGATGGCGACCGTGCGCAGTTCGCCGTCGTCGGGCACCTGTGCGGTGCCCTCGCCCAGCACGAGGGGGCTGGTGCCGGCGAAGGTCACGCGGGAGCCGGAGGGCAGTTCGAGCTCGGTGGGTTCGCCGCCGCCCGCCGGCCACTGCCAGAGGCGGCCGTTGCCGGTGACGGCGAGGCCGAGGTCGCCCTGGCCGTCGGTGATGAAGGTGGGCGCGCCTTCGATGTCGCCCGGAGGCAGGGGGAGGCCGGCCGACCAGAGGGTGGTGCCTTCGGGGTTGACGACGGTGACCTGCTCATCGGGGTCGATGAAGGCGACCGCGCTGCCGTCGGGGGCCACGCCGGGGCGGGTGCCGGGCAGGGTGGGCAGCCGCCAGTCGGCCCGGGTGGTGAACCCGGGGGGAGCCGAGCGGCCCTCCAGGGTGACCGCGGGGTCCTCCCCTGGGCCGACCTGGATGGAGGGGCCGAGGCCGGGCAGCAGCGGCACGGCCGCGACGCCGATGCCGGCGACCGCCGCGATGGCCAGCGCCCCGCCGGCGGTCACCATGACGACGCGGCGCCCCCGGCGGCCGCGGCCGGGCGCGCGCTTGGCGGCGATCTCGATCTCGGTGCCGCCCGCGGCGCGCACGACGCCGGTGGGGCTGATGATCAGCTGCCAGGCGCCGTTGGCGTCGCGGGCGTTGATCAGCACCGAGGTCCCGAGGTGCGCGGCGTATCCCGCCGCGAGGTCCAGGGCGGCGTTGCGGGTCTCCTTGGGGCTGTTGCCCGTGACGACCCGGGTATGGCCCTGGATGGTGACCTCGGCGCTGCGTTCGTCGGGGGACACCACCAGGATGACGGGGGCGCGATGCGGCGGCCCGCCGTTTCCGGGGTCGCGGCTCATGACGCCTCCCCGAACGGAGGGGACACTGAGGTCATGTGATCGTGAACCTGTTCCGTCGAGGAGGTGCGGCGTCTGGTGGCGCCCGGTGGGGGGACGGGGGCGCATCGTGGAGCCGGTGCCGCGGTGCGCCCGGAGCGTCAACGGTGGTCACGGAGATGATACTGAGTCATCGGTCACGGAGTCCTTCCGCCCTGGTCACGCGTCGCATTCGAGCACCGGGGAACGGCGGCGGCACCGCACCGCGCCGGGGCCCGATCCACCGGCATCGACCTGCGACGATGCCGGACGCCCCGGCGCCGCCGAGTGGCCCGCACCCCGAAGACGCCCGGCCGCACCGCCCGGGGTGCGCGTCCGGCGAAAGTGGCCACATCCGGCCGGGACCGCTTCCCCGGCGCGCCGCAGGGCAGGGGCCGCGCCGCCGGTCAGCCGCAGGTGCCGAGCCCGTCGCCGAGCGCATCGTGGTCCTCCTGGGACACGGCGAGCCCGTAGCGGTGGCTGACGTCCACGTAGGCGATGGCGTAGGCGCACCGGAAGCCCTCGTAGGGCTGCCACTCCGCAGGGCCGGAGTCGCCCTTCTGCCCATTGGCCGGGCCGTCGGCGGCCAGGAGGTTGCCCGGGTCGTTGGCGAACTCCACGCGCCGGTCGCGGTCCCAGTCGTCGGCGCCCATGCGCCAGGCCAGCGACAGCGGGACCACGTGGTCGATCTGCACCGCCTGCGGGTCGTCGGAGCTGAACTCCAGGCGCTCACCGGTGTAGGGGTCGTCGAGGACGCCCTCGCGCACGGTGCAGTCGGCGTCGGCGCGCACCTGGTCCAGGTCGCGGGCGAGGATGTCGTGGCGGGTGGGACAGCCGTTGTCGTCGGTGTCGACCCAGGAGTGGCCGAACTCCGAGCGCTCGTAGTCGCCGCGCGGCTGCGGCTCGGCGATCTCCAGCCCGCCGAGGAGGTCGCGCGCCTCGGCGGCGGTGAGATCCGAGGGGCCGTCCGGCCCGCCGGAGCCCCCGGGAGCGGGGGAGGAGGCGGACGGTGTTCCGTCGCCGCCGGTAATGGCCCGGAGCGTGTCGAGGACGTTTCCGCCGGTCAGTGCCGAAACGACGACGGCGAGCACGATCAGCGCCAGAACGGAGGCCACTGCTCCGGTCCGGCGGCCGCGGCCGCGTCGCTCGTCGGGGGATCGGGATGAGCGTGCCATGGCCTCACCTGCCCGGTGCAGGTCGGGGATATGGGGGGAGTGCACCGGTTTCCGCTACGAGGATGCCGGATGCGCGTGCTCCCCGCTGTCGGCGGAGGGGGTGCCGATGCTCTCATCGGCGTCGGCGGGAGGCGCGCCGCCGGCCGTGGGGGCGGGGCCCGTGACGGTGTCCGCGGCGGCGTCCGCGGCGGCGTCCGCGGCGGCGTCCGCGGCGGCGTCCGTGTCCTCCCCGGTCGCGGGCAGGGGCCGTGCGGGGTGGTCCGCGCCGGACCCGGCGCCATCCCGCTCGTCCTCTTTCTCTTTCCCGGTTTCCCCGGCTTCCCCGGCCGCTTCCGTGCCGGTGTCCGCCGCGGCCTCCTCGGCGGCCGCTCCCCCGGTCTCGTCCTCGGCGACGGTGCGCAGGGCCTCTTCGCGGCGCTCGACCATGCGGGCGGCGTGCTCGTGGCGGCGGGCGGCGATGCGCGCCCGGGCCTCGGCGGTGCGCGCGGTGGGCCATGCGGCGTCGATCTCGGCGTTGAGCGCCGATCCGATGAGCACGGCCATCGCCATCACCCAGAACCAGGTCAGGATGGCGATGGGCGCCGCCAGCGAGCCGTAGATGGTGACCTGCCCGAAGGAGGCGCCCATGTAGAGCCGCAGCACCATCGAGCCCAGCAGCAGGATCGCCGTGGCCAGCAGCGAGCCCGGCAGGTAGCGCCAGAGCGGGGTGCGCACCGGGGTGGCGAGGAGGTAGAGCAGGGTGACCGCGCCGGTCGACAGGGTGCCCACCACCGGCCAGTAGGCGCGGCCGAGGTGCCCGACGGTCATCGGCAGCGCCGCGTGCACGACGTCGGGCCCGGCGACCAGGACGGGCAGCACGATCAGCGCGAAGAGCAGCGCCCCGATGTAGCCCAGGAGGGCGAGTGCGCGGTGCCGGATGTAGCCGCGCAGGTCGTCGAGCCCGTAGGCGATGGTGATGGCGTCGATGAACACGCTCATGGCGCGCGACCCCGACCACAGCGACACCAGGAAGGTCACCGACAGCACACTGCCCTGCGCGCCGCCCAGGAAGTCGTCGACCAGCGGGGCGACCACGGAGTCGACGGTGCCGGCGGTCAGCGCCTTGGCCGCAAGGTCGAGGGCCCAGGCCCGGATGTCGAGCACGGTGCCGGCGCCCAGGACAGGGGCGAGGTGGCCGAGGGTCCCGGCGATGCCGAGCAGCAGCGCCGGAAGGGACAGCAGGCAGAAGAAGGCCGCCTCGGCGGAGAGCCCGACGACGCGGGTGCGCACGACCGAGCGGGCGGTGCGGGCGACGACGAGGAGGGGCATCGCCGGGCGCGGCCAACGCCGCCGCCCCGCCTCGGCCGCACGCCCGATGCGCTCCCGCATGTCCCTCACGGAACACCAACCTAAAGGCACGCGCGGCGCGGATGGGCGGGCGCGGGCCCCGGGGCCGGATCCGGCCGGTTCGCCGGCGGGCCGCCGTATTTCCCGGCGGCATTTCCTAGTTGACGAGTGGTTAATGTCCTGTTTACGTGACGCGCTTCACCGCCGCGGGCGCGAGACCACGCCTGGACATCGGCGCTCCGCCGTGACATCGTCGACAACATGATCGCTGCCCTTGACCCGATGCTCTGCGTGCGCCGGCACGTGGACTTCCTTCGGGTCCGCAGCGCCATCTGTCGCAACGTCGGCTGACCTCGCCGCACATCCATCTGTGATTCCGCCCATTTCCAGGGCGTCAGCGGCGTCGACGTTGCCCACCACCTCTCCTGCGCTCTCCGCGTCCCAGCACAGCGCCGTGCCGGACATGCGGGGGTCCGTGTGGTGCGCGCGCCGGCCCGCGCGCCCCGCAACCGCTCGGAGGACCCCGCGATGCCTCCCACGTCCGCTTCGACCGGCGCCACCGCGTCCCGGCGGCCCCGCCGCGGCGAGGGCCAATGGGCCCTCGGCTACCGCGAGCCGCTGAACAAGAACGAAGAGAACAAGAAGAACGACGACGGGCTCAACGTCCGCCGCCGCATCATCGACATCTACTCCAAGGCCGGCTTCGACTCCATCGACCCCGCCGACCTGCG
Source organism: Nocardiopsis sediminis (assembly GCF_042650565.1). NCBI lineage: Bacteria > Bacillati > Actinomycetota > Actinomycetes > Streptosporangiales > Nocardiopsidaceae > Nocardiopsis > Nocardiopsis sediminis. The sequence goes on along the minus strand of NZ_JBHSBH010000011.1, from coordinate 118,218 downwards.
CGGCCGCCTCCGCTGGTACGGGCTCTACACGCAGCGGGCCCCGGGCATCGACGGCGGCAAGACCGCGGTGCTGGAGCCCGAGGAGCTCGACGACCGGTACTTCATGCTGCGGGTGCGCATCGACGGCGGGCAGCTGAGCGTGGCGCAGCTGCGCGCCGTCGCCGAGATCTCCACCGCCTACGGGCGCGACACCGCCGACATCACCGACCGCCAGAACGTGCAGCTGCACTGGGTGCGCATCGAGGACGTCCCGGCGATCTGGGAGAAGCTGGAGGCGGTGGGCCTGTCCACCACCGAGGCCTGCGGCGACACCCCGCGGGTGATCCTGGGCTGCCCGCTGGCCGGGATCGCCGAGGACGAGGTCATCGACGCCACCCCGGAGATCCAGCAGGTCTACGACGACCACATCGGCAGCGCGCTCTTCTCCAACCTGCCACGCAAGTTCAAGAGCTCCATCGCGGGCTGCTCGGTCCACTGCACCAACCACGAGATCAACGACGTGGCGTTCGTGGGGGTCACCGGCCCCGACGGCACCCCGGGCTACGACCTGTTCGTCGGCGGCGGGCTGTCCACCAACCCGATGTTCGCCCAGCGGCTGGGCGCGTTCGTCCGCCCCGAGCAGCTGAGCGAGGTGTGGGCCGGCGTCTGCTCGGTGTTCCGCGACTACGGCTACCGCCGGCTGCGGCACCGCGCCCGGATCAAGTTCCTGGTCAAGGACTGGGGGGCGGCGAAGTTCCGCGAGGTCCTGGAGAAGGACTACCTGGGCTACGCGCTGCCCGACGGCCCGGCGCCCGAGCTGGACCCGGGCACCCGCCGCGACCACGTCGGCGTGCACCGGCAGCGCGACGGCCGCAACTACGTGGGCTTCGCCCCGCGCGTGGGCCGGGTCTCGGGCACCAAGCTGGCGCGCATCGCCGACATCGCCGAAGCGCACGGATCGGACCGCATCCGCACGACCGCCGACCAGAAGCTGGTGATCCTGGACGTCACCGACGACCGGGTCGACGCCCTCGTCGACGCTCTGGAGGCCGAGGACCTGCGGGTGCGGCCGAGCACGTTCCGCCGCCAGACCATGGCCTGCACCGGCATCGAGTACTGCAAGCTCGCCATCGTCGAGACCAAGGCGCGGGGCATCTCGCTGATCGACGAGCTGGAGCGGCGGCTGCCGGACTTCCCCGAGCCCATCACCATCAACCTCAATGGCTGCCCCAACTCCTGTGCGCGCATCCAGGTCGCCGACATCGGGCTCAAGGGCCAGCTGGTGACCGACCGCGCCACCGGCGAGCAGGTCGAGGGGTTCCAGGTGCACCTGGGCGGCGGCATGGGGCTCAACGCGGGGTTCGGCCGCAAGGTGCGCGGGCTCAAGACCACGGCCGACGACCTGCCCGACTACGTCGAGCGGGTCCTGCGCCGTTTCCTGGACCAGAAGGAGGACGGGGAGGCGTTCGCGCAGTGGGTGGCCCGGGCCGCCGAGGCGGACCTGGCGTGAGGCGGGAGGCACCATGACGGAGCGGGCCGCCCCCTACTACTGCCCCTACTGCGGCGACGAGGACCTGGTCCCCTACGAGGGCGATGCCGAGAAGGGCGCCGGGTACGCCTGGGCGTGCCTGTCGTGCACGCGGGTCTTCCGGGTGAAGTTCGTGGGCCTGCGCGGCGCCGCCGCGCGGGGCCACGCCACGAGCGGAACGGACGGAACAGCATGAGCGTCACACTGGACGGCAAGGCGCTGGCCGAACGCGCGGCGGCCGAGCTGGAGGAGGCCCCGGCCACCGAGATCATCCGCTGGGCGGCGGAGACCTTCGGCGACCGGCTGTGCCTGACCTCCTCCATGGCCGACGCGCTGATGGTCGACCTGGTCTCCCGGGTGCGGCCGGGCGTCGACGTGGTCTTCCTCGACACCGGGTACCACTTCGCCGAGACGATCGGCACCCGCGATGCGGTCGCCTCGGTGTACCCCGTCAACCTCATCAACGTCACCCCGGCGCGCACGGTCGCGGAGCAGGACCGCGACCTCGGCCCGCGGCTGCACGGGCGCAACCCGGACATCTGCTGCCACCTGCGCAAGGTCGAGCCGCTCCAGCAGGCGCTGGAGCCCTATGAGGCGTGGATCAGCGGAGTGCGCCGCGACGAGTCCGCCACCCGCCGCGGCGTCGGCGTGGTGGAGTGGAGCGCCCGCCGCGGGATGGTCAAGGTCAACCCCATCGCGCGGTGGACGCAGGGGGACGTGGACGCCTACATCGCCGAGAACGGGGTGCTGGTCAACCCGTTGCAGTACGACGGCTACCCCTCGATCGGCTGCGCCCCCTGCACCCGCCGCGTGGCCCCCGGGGAGGACCCGCGCAGCGGGCGCTGGTCGGGCACCGGCAAGACCGAATGCGGGATCCACCTGTGAGCGCTGTGGGGCCCGGAGCGGCCTCTGGGGCGGGGCCGCCGCTGGTCGCCGTTGCGCACGGCAGCCGCGACGGGCGGTCGGCGCGGGCGGTGGAGCGGATCTTCGCGCGTGTGCGGCGGCTGCGGCCGGGCCTGGACGTGCGGGTGGCCTACCTCGACCACGTCGCACCGGGCGCGGAGGAGTCGCTGACCGGGCTGGCGGCGGAGGGGGCGGGGGCGGCCGTGGTGCTGCCCGTGCTGCTCACCGCCGCCTACCACAGCAAGGTCGACCTGCCCGGGGTCCTGGACCGGGTCCGCGACGGTGCCCCGTGGCTCCAGGTGCGCTACGGCGCCCCCCTCGGGCCGCACCCGCTGCTGCTGGAGGCGGTGGAGCAACGGCTGGCCCAGGCCGGAGCGGTGGCCGATCCCGGGACCGCGCTGGTGCTGGCGTCGGCGGGGTCGGGTGATCCGGCGGCCACCGCTGTCATCGAGGAGGCGGCCCGGGAGCTGGCGCGGCGCGGGCCGTGGCGGCGGGTGGTCCCGGCGTACGCATCGGCGGCCTCCCCCACCCCGGGGCAGGCGGTCGCGGCGCTGCGCGCCGGGGGCGCGGAGCGGGTGGCCGTGGCCTCCTATCTGCTCGCCCCCGGCTTCTTCGCCGACCGCGTCGCCGACCAGGCGCGCGCCGCGGGCGCCTTCGCGGTCTCCCCGGCACTGGGCGACGCCCCGCAACTGGCGCGCCTCGCCCTGGCCCGCTACGACGCCGCCCGCCACCGCGCCCCGCTGTCCCGCACCCCGGCGGGCTGAGGCGCACGGGAGGGGCGGGGCGCCTCGGTGCCCCGCCCCCTCTCTCTTGAGGGGACGGCGCCGGCAACGGAAACACCGGAGATGAACCGACTTCATTCGTGGTGCGGCGCGCGCGTAGGGTGAGGGCGACCACTGGCCGAAGAGCGTTCGATCCCCGCCCCCGGACCGGCCATCGGCCGCTGTGCGGCGCGGACGGCATCGCCCCGGGAGGCGCGGAGCGACCGGACAGGAAAGGCGTGTGCCATGCCCGCCACCCACGAGGTGTTCAACCAGCCGGGGCCGCTGGAGGGCCACGACGTCGCCGCCGACGCCGCGCTCACCGAGGGGCTGGAGCGCGAAGGAGCGGGCTGGGCCGGGGCGGAGCTGCACGAGCTGGGCCGGCTGGCCGGGACCGCGCGCGTGCACACCTGGGCCGAGCAGGCCGACACCCACGGGCCGGTGCTGCGCACCCACGACCGCTACGGCCACCGCATCGACGAGGTCGACTTCCACCCCGCCTGGCACGTCCTCACCGACACCGCCGTGACCCACGGCCTGCACGCCGCCCCCTGGGCCGACGGCCGGCCCGGCGCCCACGTCGCCCGCGCTGCCAAGTTCTACACGTGGTCCCAGGTGGAGAACGGGCACGGCTGCCCGATCTCCATGACCTACGCCGCCGTGCCCGCGCTGCGCCACTCCCCCGCCCTGGCCGCCCGGTTCGAGCCGCTGCTGACCGCGCGCACCTACGACTTCGGCCTGCGTCCGCCGCTGACCAAGGACGGCCTGCTCGCGGGCATGTCGATGACCGAGAAGCAGGGCGGCTCCGATGTCCGGGCCAACACCACCCGGGCCGTCCCCGGCTCCGCCGGCACCTACCGGCTGACCGGGCACAAGTGGTTCACCTCCGGCCCCATGGGCGACCTCTTCCTCACCCTGGCCCAGGCACCTGAGGGGCTGACCTGCTTCCTGGTCCCCCGCGTCCTGGAGGACGGCACGCGCAACGCCTTCCACATCCAGCGGCTGAAGAACAAGCTGGGCAACCGCTCAAACGCGTCGGCCGAGCTGGAGTACGACGGCGCGCTGGCCTGGGCGGTGGGCGAGCCCGGCGACGGCGTGCGCACCATCATCGAGATGGTCAACTGCACGCGCCTCGACTGCGTCATCGGCTCGGCCGCCGGCATGCGCGCCGGGCTGGCCCAGGCCGTGCACCACGCGGGCGAGCGGCACGCCTTCGGCCGCGCGCTCATCGACCAGCCCCTGATGCGCAACGTGCTGGCCGACCTGGCGGTGGAGTCCGAGGCCGCCACCGCCCTCATGATGCGCCTGGCGGGCGCGGCCGACCGCGCCGTCCGGGGCGACGCCGCCGAGGCCGCGTTCCGCCGCCTGGCGGTGGCCGTGGGCAAGTTCTGGGTCACCAAGCGGCAGCCCGCCCACGCGGCCGAGGCCCTGGAGTGCCTGGGCGGCAACGGCTACGTCGAGGAGTCGGGGATGCCGCGGCTGTTCCGGGAGTCGCCGCTGAACTCCATCTGGGAGGGCTCGGGCAACGTCGCCGCGCTGGACGTCCTGCGCGCCATGGCCAAGCGGCCCGATGGCGTCGAGGCGTTCACCGGCGAGCTCGCGCTCGCCGAGGGGGCCGATCCGCGGTTCGACGCCGCGCTCAAGCGGCTGCACGCCGAACTCGCCGACAGCGACGGGATCGAGGGGCGCGCCCGCCGGCTCGTCGAGCTGATGGCGCTGACCCTCCAGGCGTCCCTGCTGATCCGCCACAGCCCGGCGGCGGTCGCCGACGCGTTCGTGGGGTCGCGGCTGGGCGGCGAGGGGGGCGCGGTCTTCGGCACCCTGCCCCGCGGAACGGACACCGCGGCCATCATCGACCGCAACCGCCCGCGCGGCTGACACCGAGCCCGGGCCGGGGCCGGTTTCCGGTCGCGGACGGGTTCGGAATCGGTCAGCGGCCTCCGCCCCGATCAGCGGTGCGCCGCGTGGCGGCGCACGCGAATTCGCACCCGGCAGGGCGCCGTCGAATACCCCGGCCCGCCGACCCGGTCACCCGATGCGCCGCCGGGGTCGCGGCGCGCGATTCGGCAAGGTCAGGAATACCTTCCTGGCCGGAACGGAAGAACCGCTCCCCCAGTGAAAGGCCGCCGGCGGTCCCGGGGAAATCCGGCGCGGTCCCCCGCTATCCGGCCGGCGGACTTCGGCCGTCCGGGGAATGATTCCCATTGCCGCCGCAGCCGCGTTCCCGGGACCCGCGTGCGCCCGGGGAATTGCGTTTGCACGGCGGCCGAACGGGGGGCGACCTGTCGGGCGTACGCCGCGCCGCGCGCCCTCAGCCTGCGGCGGCGTCTAACCTCGGAACCCATGAGTTCCCTTTCCGACACCGCGCCGCGCTTCCGCGCGCTGCTGCCGCCGCCCGGCGGCGACACCGCCCCCGACGTCGACCTCGCCGCCGCCTACGCCTACCCCGAGGGCCTGGAGCGGCCCTGGCTACGCGGCAACATGGTCGCCAGCGCCGACGGCGGCGCCTGGGGCCACTCCGGGCGCACCGCCGAACTCTCCTCGCCGCCCGACCGCGCCGTGATGGGCGTGCTGCGCGGCCTGGCCGATGTGGTGCTGGCGGGCGCGGCGACCGCGCGGATCGAGGGGTACCGCCCCGTGCGCCCGCGCGAGGTGTGGGGCGCGCTGCGCAGCGGCCGGCCGGCGACCCCGCCGGTGGCGGTGGTCACCCGCACCCTGGAGATCCACCCCGATCTGCTCGCGGATGCGCCCGAGGACGCCCGGACGATCGTGTTCACGACCGAGTCGGCCCCGGCCGACCGGCGCCGCGCCGCGGCGCGCGTGGCCGACGTGGTCGTGGCCGGCGACGACTCCGTGCGGCCCGGAGCCGTCTTGGCCGCCCTGGCGGAGCGGGGCCTGCTGCGCGTGCTGACGGAGGGCGGGCCGCACCTGCTCGCCGAATTCACCTCGGCCGGGCTCCTGGACGAATTGTGCCTGACGGTCAGCCCGCGCCTGCTGGGGCCGGCGGCGTCGCGGATCGTCGCCGGGGATTCCCCTGCGCACACCCATGAACTGCGGCTGAACAGGGTGCTGGAATCGTCGGGCTCCCTGTTCCTGAGCTACTCGCGCGCGTGATCCCCGCCTATTCCGGTGTGACGCGCGCCCAAAGTGGCCGGTTTCGGCAGCCCCCCGGCGGCGCATAAAGACCCCCCGACGGGACATACCCCGAGTGGGGCTTCCGCGGCGGGCACCTTCCGAACGGGGTAGGACGTGAAACAATCCGGTATTCACCCCGAAAGCGTGCGGTGGCGCCGAGAGAAGGACGGACGAGTGACATCTGGATCAGTGTGACCCCGCATTCCGGGCGAGAGGATGAACGCAGTGCCGACGTCCGAAAACGACTCACCTCCGGTCTACCGTGAAATCGCCGAGGACCTGCGGGCCGCGATCGCCTCCGGCGAACTCTCGCACGGCGACCGGGTACCGGGCGAGAACGACCTCATGAAGCGGTACAGGGTCGCCCGGGCCACCGCGAGACAGGCCCTGTCGGTCCTCATCAACGAAGGCATCGTGGTGGCGATCCGCGGATCGGGCGTCTACGTCCGCACCTTCCGCCCGCTGCGGCGGCACGGTCCCCGGCGGCTGTCGCGCGAGTTGTGGTCCACCGGGCGGGCCATCTGGCAGGCCGATGCCGCCGACCGCGGGTTCGAGACCGACAGCATCGAGATCGGCAACGTGGCGGCGCCCGAGCACATCTCCCGCGCCCTCGGCCTGCCCGCCGCCGCCCCCGTGCTGCGGCGGTGCCGGCGCTACCGGCTCGACGGCCGCCCGATGCAGCTCGCGACGTCCTACCTGCCCGCGGACCTGGCGGCCGGGACCGCGATCGGCGAAGCCGACACCGGGCCCGGTGGGATCTACGCCCGGCTGGCGGAGCTGGGCCAGGCCCCCGCGCACTTCACCGAGGAGATCCGGGTGCGGATGCCCACGCCGACCGAGGTCGACCGGCTGCACCTGAGCGCGGGCACCCCGGTGCTCGACGTGCTGCGCACCGCGCTGACCGCGGCCCACTCCGCTGTCGAGGTCAACGAGATGACCCTCGACGGATCCGCCTACATCCTCCAGTACGACTTCGACGCCTGATCCTCTGGCGCGAGCGGGGGCAGAAGCGGGCGATCCCGGCCCGCCGTGCGAGCCGGGACCGCCGGGTTCAGCCCTTCCGTGTGGGGGTCCGGCGCGGCTTCGAGGCGAAGACCAGGTAGGCCAGCGCGCACAGCACCGCCGCGACCACGACCGCCCCGCCTGCGGCGGGGAGGACGTCGCCGGGGCGGGTCGCCATCCACCGCGACAGGGCGAAGCCCAGCAGCGATGAGACGGCGAGGGCGCCGAGCGCGATGATCAGTGCCGCCGCCAGGAGCCTGCGGTCGGTCCACGGCTCCGGCCGCGTCCGGTCCAGGCGGGCCGCCGCCGAGGCGGCGGTCAGCCTGGCGACCCAGCGGATCTCGGACGCGGCACCGGCGAACGCGTCCCCGACGGGGCGGACGCGGAGGCCGAGGCGGGCGGCGTGGTGGTCCAGCCAGAGGAGGCCGTAGCGGACCCTTCCCACACGGAGCGGCTGTCGGGTGGTTGCCAGCGGGTTTCGGTACGGGACAAGCGGTACGAGCATGGTTGACCCCCGGCTGCCTGACTCATCGGGGCTCGTACCCGGACCGGATCCGTACGAACTTCCCAAGTGCGAAGAAATCGGCTCGTAACCACCATTGGCCATTTCCTCGACAGGAACGGCGATGCGTGGGTCGCCAGCGGCGAACATCCCCGAATGGGGGTAGCGTCCCTTACATGGACGAATCAACCGCTCCGGTCCGCAGGACCGAGGAGGAGTGGCGGGCGCGCCTGGACCCCGAGGCCTTCGCGGTCCTGCGTCAGGCCGCCACGGAGCGCCCGTGGACGGGCGAGTACACGTCGACGACCACGGCCGGGGTCTACCGGTGCCGCGCGTGCGGCGCCGAGCTCTTCCGGTCCAGCGAGAAGTTCGATTCGCACTGTGGCTGGCCGAGTTTCTATGATCCTTCGGACACCTCGGCGGTAACCCTGCACGAGGACAGCTCGCTTGGCATGATACGTACCGAGGTCCGCTGCGCCCGTTGCGACTCCCACCTCGGTCACGTGTTCCGCGGGGAGGGGTATCCCACCCCCACCGACGAGCGCTATTGCATCAACTCCATCGCGCTCACCCTGGAGGCCGACGACTGAGTGGCATAGCATCCTCCTTCATGGGTGCCGTCGGCCGGGGGACGACCTCCCCCGTCAGGCCCTCCGCACCCGGCGCTCGCTCGGACGGGCGCGTCCGAACGAACCTCCGGGCCTGCCCCCTCGAAGGTCCCATCGCCGCAAGGCATCTCCATGAAAGCTCCCAATGACCGATCCTGATCGCTCCGCGGCGTCCTCCCCGCCGCGCATGGCCCGTGGTTCCGCCCCCTGGCTGGTCCCCGCGTGCGTGGTGGCCGGCGCCGCCGTGCTCGCGGCCCCGGGGTCGCGGACCCGCACCGCCCTCGCCGTCCCCGCGGTGGGGCTGGCGGCCGGCATGGCCTGGTTCTTCCGCGACCCCGACCGCGGACCGGCCAGCGGGAGGCTCATTTCAGCGGCCGACGGCGTCGTGCAGAGCATCGACGCCCAGCCCGACGGCCGCACGCGGGTGGCGGTCTTCATGAACCCCCTCAACGTGCACGTCAACCGCGCGCCCGCGGCGGGCGTCGTGACCCGCGTGGAACACCGGCCCGGGGGCTTCCGTCCCGCATTCGACAAGGACAGCGAGCGTAATGAACGCGTCATCTGGACCTTCGAAACCGAGATCGGTGAGATCACGGTCGTTCAAATCGCCGGCGCGATGGTCAGGCGTATCGTCCCGTATTTCGCTGAAGGGCAGAAGGTGGAACAGGGCGAGAGGATCGGCCTCATCCGCTTCGGCTCACGGGTCGACGTCTACCTTCCGGCCGGGATCGCCCCGGCGGTGGAGGTCGGGCAGAAGGTCAGAGCGGGAGAAACGCGCCTTGACCGCGACTGACGCGGGCCTGCTGACCGGCCCCGCACTGGCCGAGCAGGACGAGCCCGCGCCGCGGCTGCGCCTTGCCGCGGCCGACTACCTGACGCTGGGCAACGCCCTGTGCGGGTTCATGGCGGTCTGGCAGCTCGCGGCGGCGCAGTCCGCACAGCTGTCGGCGGGCGTCGAGGGCCCGTTGCAGCGCAGCGCCATCGCGACGTCGGTGGTGCTGCTGCTCATCGCGGCCGCCTGCGACCTGTTCGACGGCCGGGTGGCGCGCCGGTTCGGCGGCAGCGGCATGGGCGCCGAACTGGACAACCTCGCCGACGTCATCAGCTTCGGGTTCGCCCCGGCGTTCTTCGTCGTCGCCTGGGGCACGCTCTCGGGCGGGGGCGGCGCGGTGCCGATCGTGGCCGCCGCCGCGGTGCTCCTGGCGGTCGTGGTCCGCCTGGCCAGGTTCTCCTGCCAGGCCCCGGGGTCGGACACCTTCTCGGGGCTGCCCAGCCCGTTCGGGGCCATGGCGGTCATCACGATCGTGCTGCTCGACCCCCCGGTCTACGTGGGTGCGGCCGCGGTGCTCGTGGTCGCCTGGCTGATGGTGAGCCAGGTCGAGTACCCCAAGCCGCGCGGGGGCAAGGCGTTCGTGGTCCTGGCCTGGATCCTGGGCAGCGTGGGCTGCCTGACCGCGTGGGCGGCCGACGCCCCCGCGGGCGGCGCCCTGCTGTACTCCGGCGCCAGCCTCGTCCTGGTGCTGATCCTGGCGATCCCGGTCCACCTGCTCCTCACGGGGCGGCGCGGCCGCCGCGACAGCGGCGACCCGGCCTGACGGAACGAAGGGGGGCGCACACGCCGGTGTGCGCCCCCCTTCGGCGTTTCCGGGCCCCGTAGGCCCGCCTGCGCGCTAGGGCAGGGCCTCGACGAGCTCGGCGGGGCTCTTGCGGCGGCCGGTGTAGAACGGCACCTCCAGGCGGGTGTGCCGGCGCGCCTTGGCGCCACGCAGGTGGCGCATCAGGTCGACGATGCGGTGCAGCTCGTCGGCCTCGAAGGCGAGCATCCACTCGTAGTCGCTGAGGGCGAACGTCGAGACGGTGTTGGCCCGCACATCGGCGAACCCGGCGGCCATCCGGCCGTGCTCGGCGAGCATCGCGCGGCGCTCCTCGTCGGGCAGCAGGTACCACTCCAGCGAGCGGACGAAGGGGTAGACGCAGATGTGCTCGCGCGGCTCCTCGCCGGCCAGGAACGCGGGGACATGGCCCCGGTTGAACTCCGCCGGGCGGTGCAGGCCCATCACCGACCACACCGGGGTGGCGGCGCGGCCCAGCGCGGTGCGCCGGAACCCGGCGTAGACCTCCTGGAGCTGCTCGGGGGTGTCGGCGATCCACCAGAACATGAGGTCGGCGTCGGCGCGGAAGCCCTGGAGGTCGTAGGTGCCGCGGGTGGTGACGCCCTTCTGGGCCGCCCCGTCGAGCAGCGCGGTCAGCTCGCCGCCGGCGGCGGCGCGGTCCAGGCCGGCGAGGTCGCCGGACGAGAACACCGACCACATGGTGTAGCGGATGAGCTTGTTCAGTTCTTCGGGGTCGGGCGTGCCGTTGTGGCCGGCGGTCATGGGGCTTCTCCTTGTGTGTCGGACGGTGGGCCGGACGGCGCCGGCGCGGGGCGGCGCGCCGAGCGGGCGCCGGTGCCGGCGGTGCGGGCGGCGGGCAGGGCCGCCGCGATGTGCTCGGCGGCGCCGGTGGCCCCGGCGATGCAGGCGGGGATGCCCACGCCGTCGTAGGCGGCGCCGCAAACGGCGAGGGCGGGGTGGCCGGCCAGCGCCGCGCGGACGCGGCCGATGCGGGCGCCGTGCCCGGCGTCGTACTGCGGCAGGCCGCCGCCCCAGCGGGTGACCCGGATATCGGCCGGGGGCCCGCTGATGCCGCAGATGGCGGCGAGGTCGGCGACGGCCAGCGCGGCGAGGTCGTCGTCGGACCGCTGGAGCACGGCCTCCTCGCCGACGCGGCCGATCGAGCAGCGGATGACGACGGTCTCGGGTCCGGGGCGGGCGGCCAGCTCCCCGGCCAGCCAGGGCCACTTGACGCTGCTGAACGTCGCGGCCTTGATGGCGCGGCCTTCGCGGGCGGGCACGAGGAACCCGCTGCCGGCGGGTGGCCGGGCGAAGGCGGAAGCCGGGTAGGCCAGGGTGACGATGGCCATGCTCGCGTACGCGATGCCGGCCAGCTCCTCGGCCGCGGCGGGGGCGAAGGGGCGCAGCAGGCGGCCGGCCGCGGGCGCGGGGCAGGCGAGCACGACGGCGTCGGCGTCGCGGGTCCGCCCCGCCCCCTCCCCGGCGGCGGGTCCGGTGGTCAGGCGCCACCCGGCGCCTTCGGGGGCGAGCCCGCGGACGGTGGTGGAGGTGAGCACGGTGGCGCCCGACCGCTCGATGAGCGCGTCGGCCAGCCCGGCCAGCCCGCCGTTGAGGGTGGCGAACACCGGCGCCGGGGGCGCGCCCGCCGCGCGCCCGGTGATCGCGCGCACCGCGCGCAGCAGGGAGCGGTCCGTGCGCGCGACCGCGGCGATCTGCGGCAGGGTGCTGTCGAGGGAGAGGCGGTCGGCCCGGCCCGCGTAGACGCCGCCCAGCATGGGCTCCACCAGCCGGTCCACCACCTCGCGGCCCAGCCGGGCCCCCACGAAGGCGCCGACGGGGACGTCGCCGCGGACCGCGGTCCGCGGCAGCACCAGGTCGAGCGCCGCCCGCAGGGTGCCGGCCGGGGAGAGCACCCCGCTGCGGGCGAGCGCCCGCAGGCTCCCCGGGACGCCCATGACGTGGCCGGCGGGGAAGGCGCGCAGCCGCCCGCGGCTGTAGATGGCCGCGGGGACCCGCGCCGGGTACACCAGGCGGTCGCCGAGCCCCAGCTCGCGGATGAGGTCGAGGGCCTCGGGGCGCCGCGCGAGGACGGATTCGGCGCCGGAGTCGACCGGGACGCCCGCCACGTCCGATGTGTGGAGCTTGCCGCCCGGCCGCGGGGCGGATTCCAGGACGGTGACCCTGGCCCCGTTCCTGGTCAGCCGGTAGGCGGCGGTCAGCCCGGAGACCCCGCCCCCCACGACCACGACATGCGGTTCACGCTGCATGGACCCAGCTTTCCAGATGGCCGGGGCGGGGGTGCCGACAGGTTGTTGCCATCCGCCGGCGCGCGGCCGTGACCGAGGTGAGACCTCGCGGGCGCAACGGGGCGGCGACCCGGCGCGTCGGATCCGCATGGAAACGGACTGGGTGACCGGGCGCCCGCGCCGCCGGGTGGCCGCGGGTGCCGCTGTGGCCCTGGCGACCGCCCTGCTGGCGGGGTGTTCCGGAGCGGGTGAGCAGATGTCGGCCGGGGTCGCGGACCGCGGCTCCGAGGGCGCGGCCGCGGTCGCGCCGGAGAGCCAGGAGCAGTCCGGGGAGCAGGGGGCGCCGGGCACCACCGCCGACGTCGATGTGAGTGACCGCACACGGATTCACACCGCGGACCTCAGCGTGGAGGTCGACGACGTCGAGGCGGCGGCGCAGGACGCCGCGGAATGGGTGGACGCAGCGGGCGGGTTCGTCGCGGCCGAGAGCGTCACGACCGCCCGCGGTGAGGTGCCCGGCGCCTCGCTCACCCTGCGGATCCCGCAGGAGCGCTATGAGGACGGGCTCGACGAGCTGGGCGCCCTGGGCGAGCGCTCCGACCTGGACCGCTCGGTGCAGGACGTGACCGAGGAGGTCGCCGACGTCGACAGCCGGGTGGAGTCGGCCGAGGCGTCGCTGGAGCGGCTGCGGGACCTGCTCGACGACGCGGCCACCGTCTCCGACGTGCTCGCGGTGGAGACGGAGATCAGCACCCGCCAGGCGGACCTGGAGTCCCTGCTGGCCCGCCAGGAGTCGCTGGCCGAGCAGACCGCGATGGGCACCGTGCACCTCAACCTGATGCCGCCGGAGAGCTACGTGGGCCGCGACGGCGGCGGCTCGATCGGCTTCGTCGGCGGTCTGGAACGCGGCTGGCTCGCGCTGGTGGCGGTCGGGCAGGGGATCGCCGTAGGGGTCGGCTGGCTGCTGCCGTTCCTGGTGGTCCTGGCGGTCCCGGGCGTCCCGGCCCTGATCTGGTGGCGACGCCGCCGCCGGGCGGCCGCGGCGGCAGCGGGCAGGCCCGCCGAAGGCGCGGGCGCTCCTGCCGCGGACACGCCCGCAGCGGACGCCGCGGCGACGGGCGAGGAGCCGGACACCGCGGGCGCGGACGACGCCGCGGCGACGGCGGACGGCGGTAGCGGCGCCGTCGGCGGCGATGGCAGCGGCGCCCCCTCAGGCAACGACGGCCCGGCCACGGGGTGATCTCTCCGGTGCGGGCACGCGGGACCTTGCGCGGGCCCGCGCCGGGACGGTGCCGGCCCGGTGTACGGCCCCTCAGCGGGGCGGTGTCAGCGCTCGGTCTCCTCGTGGACGAGGTGGGTGAGGCGCGTGAGGACGTCGGGGTCGGTGGTGGGCAGGACGCCGTGACCCAGGTTGAACACGTGGCCCTCGGCGGCGGCTCCGCGTGAGAGGACGTCGCGGGTGCGGTCGGCGACGACGTCCCACGGCGCGAAGAGGGTCGCCGGGTCGAGGTTGCCCTGGAGGGCGGTGCCGGGCTGGACCCGCTGGGCGGCCTTGTCCAGCGGCACCCGCCAGTCCACCCCGACGACATCGGCGCCGGCCTCGCTGAGCAGGCTGAGGAGTTCGCCGGTGCCGACGCCGAAGTGGATGCGCGGCACGTCGGCGTCCTGGAGCCGTTCGAAGATCCAGGCGCTGTGCGGCAGCACCGACGCGCGGTAGTCCTCGGCGCTGAGCGCGCCCGCCCAGGAGTCGAAGAGCTGCACGGCCGAGGCGCCGGCCGCGATCTGGACCCGCAGGAACTCCAGGGTGATGGCGGCCAGGCGGCGCATGAGCTCGTCCCACAGCTCGGGCTCGCCGTACATCAGCGCCTTGGTGCGCTCGTGGTTCTTCGAGGGGCCGCCCTCGATGAGGTAGGACGCGAGCGTGAACGGGGCCCCGGCGAAGCCGATGAGCGGGGTATCGCCGAGCTCGCCGACAAGCTCGCCGACGGCCTCGGTCACGTAGTGCACGTCATCGGGTTCGAGGTCGCGCAGCCGCTTGACGCCCTCGGCGTCGCGGATCGGGTCGGCCACGACCGGGCCGACGCCCGGCTTGATGTCGAGGTCGACGCCGATGGCCTTCAGCGGCACCACGATGTCGCTGAAGTAGATGGCGGCGTCGACGCCGTGGCGGCGCACCGGCTGCATGGTGATCTCGACGATCATGTCGGGCCGCGCGCACGCCTCCAGCATCGGGACATCGGCGCGGACCCTGCGGTATTCGGGCAGTGAGCGCCCGGCCTGGCGCATGAACCACACCGGTGTGTGGGACACCGGGAGGCGCCGGCAGGCGCGGAGGAAGGGAGAGTCGTGCAACGTCACACCCCTGATCGTGCCACGTGTGCGGCGCGGGCGTGTCGTTACCGCCCCGGAGGTGGCCCCCATCGGCCATCATTGGAGCCCGCCGTGTGCGGGAATGGGAAGGAGGGTGAACCTGATAACGACTTCGTCGCGGCAGCGATCCCAAGATCATTACAAAAGGCCGACACGCCGGAAAAACTCCGGGTCCGCGGAGGTGACTCGTGCCACCGTCATGGGGTGCCCACCGTCACGCGCCGCAACCGCCGGCGCGCTCTGCCGCGACGGTGCGGCCGTGGCCGGAACGGGCGCGTCGCGACGCGAACGGCCGCCGCGGCCTGCGGTGCGACATGCTCCAACACAAGATTAAGGCTGACGTTTCCATCATGCCCCCTCTCGGTAGGGTCGATGACGCGCCCCCCGCGTTCAGGCGAGCGGTCGAGAGTCTGCGTACGCCCGCGGTCCGGCCCGAGATCACGGTCGAGGACATCCCCGCCCCCCAGCGCCTCGCCCCCTACGCCGTCGCCATGTCGGCCAATGTCGGCCTCGACGGCGATGACGCCGCCTTCGGCCGGCTGATCGTGCTGTACGACCCCGAGGGCACGCGCGAGTGGCCCGGCCCGTTCCGGGTCGTCGCGTGGGTCAGCGCCGACCTGGAGTCGGAGATCGCGGCCGATCCGCTGCTGGGCCAGGTCGCGTGGAGCTGGCTGACCGAGGCGCTCAGCGGGCACGGCGCCGCGCACCGCGAGCTCAGCGGCACCGTGACGCGCGCCACGACCGAGGGCTTCGCCGCGAAGGCCGACCGGCCGGTGTCCACGGAGCTGGAGCTGCGCGCGTCGTGGTCGCCGGAGTCCGACGACCTGTCGGCGCACATGGAGGTGTGGCTGTCGCTGCTGTCGTCGGCGGCGGGGCTGCCGCCCATCGACGTCGCCGATATCGGCCAGCGCCGGTCGCGGACCGACGGCTGAACCCGGCCCCACCGGTCCCCCGGAGCGCCCCGCAGGCGGCGGCACAGTGCCGTCCGCGGCACTCCCTGCGGCGGACGGCGGCGGAAGGACATACCGTGGTGGGGTGGCGAACGTGCTGAACTCGAAGACAGGTACCCCCGAACCGGAGCATCCGCCGGAGCAGAACGGGCCCGAAGCCCCCCTGTTGCGCGAGCCCCGCGAGGGGCTGCCGCCCGTGGTGGCCGACGCCGCCCACCTGGCCCGGGTGGTCGAGGCGTTCGGCGCGGGAAGCGGCCCGGTGGCCGTCGACGCCGAGCGCGCGTCGGGGTACCGCTACGGACAGCGCGCCTATCTGGTCCAGCTGCGCCGCGAGGGGGCGGGTTCGGCGCTGATCGACCCGATCGCCTGCCCCGACCTCACCTCGCTGAGCGAGGCGCTGGCCGGCGCCGAGATGGTGCTGCACGCCGCCCACCAGGACCTGCCGTGCCTGAGCGAGGTCGGCCTGCGCCCCGCCGTGCTCTTCGACACCGAGCTGGCCGGCCGGCTGCTGGGCTACCAGCGGGTGGGGCTGGGGTCGATGGTCGAGCGTGTGCTGGGCCTGCGGCTGGCCAAGGAGCACTCGGCCGTCGACTGGTCGGTGCGCCCGCTGCCGGCCGACTGGCTGACCTATGCGGCGCTGGACGTGGAGATCCTGGTCGAGCTGCGCGACGCCCTTGAGGCCGAGCTCGCGGAGTCCGGCAAGCTGGAGTGGGCGCGCGAGGAGTTCGCGTCGGTGCTGGCGGCCCCGCCCAAGGAGCCGCGCACCGACCCCTGGCGCCGCACGTCGGGCATCCACCGGGTGCGCAACCAGCGCGCGCTGGGCGTGGTGCGCGAGCTGTGGCAGGAGCGCGACCGCATCGCCCAGGAACGCGACATCTCCCCGGGGCGTGTCCTGCCCGACGCCGGGATCGTCGAGGCCGCCACCGCACTGCCGCGCACCGCCCAGGAGCTGACCGCGCTCAAGCCGTTCAGCGTGCGGCTGGCCCGCCGCTACGCGCAGAACTGGATCAAGGCGATCAGCCGGGCCCGTGACCTCTCGGCCGCGGACCTGCCGCAGCCCAGCGCCCCGGGCGACGGTCCGCCGCCCACCAACCGGTGGGCCGACCGCGATCCGGCCGCCGCGCGGCGGCTGGAGGCCGCCCGGGCGGCGGTGGGCGCCATCGCCGAGCGGGTCACCATGCCCACCGAGAACCTGCTCCAGCCCGATGCGGTGCGGCGGCTGTCGTGGACCCCGCCGGAGGCGGCGGGCACCGATGCGGTCGCCGCCCACCTGCGCGCCCACGGGGCGCGCGAGTGGCAGGTGGGGCTGACCGCCGAGGCTCTCGCGCAGGCGCTGGAGAAGGCGGCCCGGACGTCCTCGTGAGGGCTGATAACGCCCACGTCACGGCTTTGGGTGGTTTTAAACCTGATCCTGGCCAAAAAATGGCATAAGTGACGCGATTCACGCTGGCGGCACACCCCTCAGGCACTTCCCCACCACCGGTTCACGGATTAAGTTATTGAATCGTGCTGTTGTTGATGCGGGGTGGAAAGTTTCGGCGCGCGGCGGGCCGCGGCCATGCAGAGGTGGTGAGTCTGGTGTCGATGTGGCGATCCCTGCTGCGGAAGACAGGGCTCGCCCCCGGCAGCCTGCCCGCCCCCACGTCATCGCCCGAGCACGGCCATACCCCGGGACAGCGCGCCGCGGCCTTGGAGCGCACCCTGCGCGAGACCACCGACGCGTTCGGCCCCGACGACGAGCGCACCATCACCGCCGGCAACAACCTCGCCAGCAAGTACGCCCAGATCGGCCGGCGCGAAGCCGCGGTCGCCCAGTTCGAGCACACCCTCGACTCCGCCGTGCGCGTGTTCGGCGAGGACCACGAGCAGACCGACACCATCCGGGAGAACCTGGCCTGGAGCCTCGAGGACTCCGGCCGCCCCGCCGAGGCCGCGGCCATCTGGGAGCTGCTGCTGGAGCACCGCGACGCCCGGCTGGGGCCCGTGGCCGCCGACACGGTGGCGGCGCGCAGCCGGCTGGCGATCTGCTACCGCCGGTGCGGGCGCCACGACGCCGCCATCTCCCACTTCGAGCGCGCCGTCGAGGACTCCGGGGTCCCCGAGGAGCGCGAGCACCTGCGCATCGGCCTGAGCACGGCCTACGCCGCGATCGGACGCTACGACGACACCACCCAGCAGCTGCGCATGGTCTTCGCCCAGCGCCGCCGCCGGCTGGGCGGCCGGCACCTCGACACCCTCCGGGTCCACCACCGGCTGGGCCGCGCCTACACCCAGGCGGGGCGGCCCGAGGAGGCCGTCGAGACGCTGAGCGCGGCCTACAAGAACGGCCTGGCCGCCGCGGGCGACCCCGAGATCCGCATGCTCACCCTGAAGATGCGCCGCGACCTCGCCGGAGCGCTCAGCGCCGTCGGCCGCCACCGCGACGCCGCCGCCCTGTTCTGACCCGCCGCCCGCGCGGCGGATCGATGTGGCAGACTGCTCGCACGCATTGGTTACCGACCAGTAGCATGAGTGTCGTCACGTCTCCCACTGCGCGATAAGGAGGGCGAACCGTGCCGCGAACCGCCCGCGAAGTCGTATTCGTCGACGGGGCCCGGACCCCGTTCGGCAAGGCCGGCAAGGGCCTCTACGCCGAGACCCGCGCCGACGACATGGTCGTCCGGGTCATCCGCGAACTGCTGCGCCGCAACCCCGGACTGCCGCCCGAACGCGTCGACGAGGTCGCCATCGCCGCCACCACCCAGACCGGCGACCAGGGGCTGACGATCGGCCGCAGCGCCGCCCTCCTCGCCGGCCTCCCCCGCAGCGTCCCCGGCTACGCCATCGACCGCATGTGCGCCGGCGCCCTCACAGCGGTCACCACCACCGGGGCCGGGATCGCCTTCGGCGCCTACGACGTCGTCATCGCGGGCGGCGTCGAGCACATGGGCCGCCACCCCATGGGCGAGGGGGTCGACCCCAACCCGCGCTTCCTCTCCGAGAAGCTCGTCGACCCCTCCGCCCTGGTCATGGGCAACACCGCCGAGAACCTGCACGACCGCTACCCCTCCATCACCAAGGAGCGCGCCGACGCCTACGCCGTGCGCAGCCAGGAGAAGGTCGCCAAGGCCTACGCCGACGGCCGCATCCAGCAGGACCTGGTCGACGTGCTGGTGCGCTCCGCCGAGCTGGGCTTCGGCCTGGCCACCGCCGACGAGCCGCCGCGGCCGGGCACCACCATGGAGGGGCTGGCCGCGCTCAAGACCCCGTTCCGGCCGCACGGCAACGTCACCCCCGGCAACGCCGCGGGCCTCAACGACGGCGCCACCGGTGCGATCCTGGCCGCCGAGGACGTCGCCGCCGAGCTGGGCCTGGACGCCCGGATGCGCCTGGTGGACTTCTCCTTCGCGGGCGTGGAGCCCGAGGTCATGGGCGTGGGCCCGGTGCCGGCCACCGAGCGCCTGCTGGAGCGCCAGGGCCTGGGGATCGCCGACATCGGCCTCATCGAGATCAACGAGGCGTTCGCCGTCCAGGTGCTGGCCTTCCTGGAGCACTTCGGCCTCGCCGACGACGACCCCCGCGTCAACCCCTGGGGCGGCGCGATCGCGCTCGGCCACCCGCTGGCCTCCTCCGGCGTGCGGCTGATGATGCAGCTGGCGCGGCACTTCGCCGACCGCCCCGATGTCCGCTACGGCCTCACCACCATGTGCGTGGGCCTGGGCATGGGCGGGACCGTCCTGTGGGAGAACACGAACTGGGAAGGGAACGACTAGTGAGCAGCGCCATCGACCGGCACCCGGGACTGGGGGAGATGTTCGCCGACGAGGTCGTCACCCGCGCCCTCTCCCGCGACGTCCGGCTGCCCCACGGGGCAGGCACCGCCGTCCTGATCACCCTGGACAACGGCCACGACCACACCAAGCCGAACACCTTCGGCCCGGCCGGGCTGCTCAGCCTCGACGCGGCCATCGAGGCGGCGCGGGGGCGCACCGACATCGCCGCGGTGGTCATCACCGGCAAGCCGTTCATCTTCGCCGTGGGCGCCGACCTCACCGGGGTCCCCCTGCTGCGCGACCGCGAGCAGGCCCACGCCATCGGCCGGCTCGGCCACGACGTGTTCCGCAAGCTGGGCGAGCTGGACGTGCCCACGTTCGCGTTCATCAACGGCGCCGCCATGGGCGGCGGCGTGGAGGTGGCGCTGCACTGCACCTACCGCACGGTCTCCGCGGGGGTCCCGGCGTTCGCGCTGCCCGAGGCGTTCCTCGGCCTGGTCCCCGGATGGGGCGGCACCTACCTGCTCCCCCACCTGATCGGCGCCGAGAAGGCGCTCAAGCTCATCATCGACAACCCGCTGGCCCAGAACAAGATGGTCAAGGGCCCCGAGGTGTTCGACCTGGGCATCGCCGACGCCCTCTTCGAGCCCGCCGACTTCGTCGAGGAGTCGCTGGCGTGGGCGGCGCGCGTGATCACCGGCGAGGTCGCTGTCGAGCGGGCCGAGGTCGACACCGGCCAGGCGTGGCAGCAGGCGGTCGACAACGCCGGGTTCGTCCTGGAGGGCAAGCTGCACGGCGCAGCCCCCGCCCCCGTCCGCGCGCTGGACCTCGTCGCGCAGGCACGGACCCGCACGCGCGACGAGGGGTTCGCTGCCGAGGACGACGCGCTGGCCGACCTCATCATGGGCGACGAGCTCAAGGCCGGGCTCTACGCCTTCGACCTGGTGCAAAAGCGCGCCCGGCGCCCCGCCGGCGCCCCCGGCAAGGAGCTGGCGCGGCCGGTGACCAAGGTCGGCGTCGTCGGCGCCGGCCTGATGGCCGGCCAGCTCGCGCTGCTCTTCGCGCGCCGCCTGGGCGTCCCGGTGGTCATGACCGACCTGGATCAGGACCGCCTGGACAAGGGCGTCGGCTACGTGCACGGCGAGATCGACCGTCTGCGCGCCAAGGGCCGGGTCTCCCCCGATGCGGCCAACCGGCTCAAGCGGCAGGTGTCGGGGTCGCTGACCAAGGACGCGTTCGCCGACGCCGACTTCGTCATCGAGGCCGTGTTCGAGCGGATGGACGTCAAGCAGCAGGTGTTCGCCGAGGTCGAGGCGGTCGTCTCGCCCGAGGCGGTGCTCGCGACCAACACCTCCTCGCTGTCGGTGTCGGAGATGGCGAGCAAGCTGCGCCACCCCGAGCGCGTCGTCGGCTTCCACTTCTTCAACCCGGTCGCCGTGCTGCCGCTGCTGGAGATCGTCCGCGGCGAGCAGACCGGCGACGCCGCCCTGGCCACGGCGTTCGCCACCGCCAAGGGGCTGAAGAAGACCGCCGTGCTGTGCCGGGACGCGCCCGCGTTCGTGGTCAACCGGCTGCTCACCCTGTTCATGGGCGAGGTGCTGAAGGCCATCGAGGAGGGCACCGCCCCCGAGGCCGCCGACCGCGCCGTGGCGCCGCTGGGGCTGCCGATGCCGCCGCTGCTGCTGCTCCAGCTGGTGGGACCGGCGGTCGCGCTGCACGTGTCGGAGACGCTGCACGCGGCCTTCCCGGACCGGTTCGCGGTCTCCGGGCAGCACCGCAGGCTGGTCGAGGCCGGCAAGACGGCGGTGTACGGGCCGGACTTCGCGATCGACCCGGAGGTGGCGGAGCTCTTCTCCGGCGGCGACCGGCCCTCGGAGGAGCCGGAGATCCTGGACCGGGCGCTGCGTGCGCTGGCCCGCGAGATCCGGATCATGCTCGACGAGGGCGTGGTGGCCGAGCCCGCCGACATCGACCTGTGCCTGATCTCGGGCGCCGGCTGGCCGTTCCACCTGGGCGGGATCACGCCGTACCTGGACCGCACCGGCATCGCGGAGAAGGTCAACGGCGCTCCGTTCCACCCCCGGGGGCTCAAGGCCCTCTAGCCGAGCGGGCCGCGCACGGAGATCGCGGAGGGCCCGGTACCCGGATGTCCGGGTGCCGGGCCCTCCGCCGTCGGAGCCCGCGGATGGGGCGGGCCGGGGCCTCAGCCCACGGGGACCGAGGGGCGCTCGCGCCCCGTGCCGTCCTCCGTGCCGCCATCCGCGGTACCCGGCGCCGGCTCCTCACCTTCCTCGGACTCGGTGATGCCCACGCGGTCGTGCAGCCGCCGCAGCGGGCCGGGCAGCCACCAGTTGGCGCCGCCCAGCAGCCGCATGGTGGCCGGGACCAGGAGCGCGCGCACCAGCGTGGCGTCCACGACCACCGCCATGGCCAGGCCGATGCCGATGATCTTGAGGAAGAGCAGGGACGACGACCCCATCGCGCCCAACACCACGACCAGCAGCAGCGCGGCGCTGGTGATGATGCCGCCGGTGCGCTGGAGCCCCACGGCAACGGAGTGGGCGTTGTCGCCGGTCGCGAGGTACTCCTCGCGCACCCGGCTGAGCAGGAACAGCTCGTAGTCCATCGCCAGGCCGAAGGCCACGATGATGATGAGCACCAGGTAGGTCGGGTCGATGGTGCCCACCGCGGTGAAGCCGAGTAGCGCCCCCAAGTGCCCCTCTTGGAAGCCCCAGATCACCACGCCCAGCGAGGCGCCCAGCGACAGGAAGCCCATCAGCACCGCCTTGACCGGCAGGACCAGCGAGCCGAACGCCAGGAAGAGCAGCACCAGGGTCACGGCGATGACGAAGGCGAGCGTCGCGGGCACGGCGTCGACGATGGCCTGGACGTTGTCGAGCTGGAGGGCGGCCACGCCGCCGACCAGTGTCTCGGTCCCGGCCGGGCCGGGTTCGGCGCGCACGTCGCGCACCAGGTCCTGGGTGGCCGGGTCGTCGGTGTCGCCCTCGTAGGCGACGGTGACGTGGGCGATGCCGTCGCCGGTGCGCTCGACGTCGGCGGCCACGGCTCCGTCGAGGCCGGCCAGGCGGTCGGTGTAGTCGCTCAGGTCGTCCTCTGCGGCGTCGCCGGTGACGGCGATGTCGATGACGCTGACGCCGCCGGCCGGGAAGTCATCGCGCAGCGACTCGGTGGCGATGCGGCTGGGGGCGTCCTCGGGCAGGTAGCGCTGGTCGGTGGAGCCGACGTCGGTGAACACCAGGGCCGAGGCGAACGCCAGCAGGACGGCGCCCACGCCCACCACGTAGAGGGCGGGGCGGCGCATGACGCTGTGGGCGAGCCGGGCCCAGCCGCCCGCGCGGGCCTCGATGGCGCCGGTGACCGTGGGAGCGGCCCGGCGCCGGCCGCGGAACAGCCGGAGCGCGTCGATGCGCCGGCCCACCACGCCCAGTAGAGCGGGCAGGACGATCAGCGCGGCCAGAACGTCGAAGAGGACGACCGCGATGCCGCCGAGGCCGATGGAGCGCAGGATGGGCTGGGGGAAGAAGAGCAGGCCGGCGAAGGCGATCATCACGGTGACGCCGGAGAACGCGACCGTGCGCCCGGCGGTGGCCAGGGTCCGCGGGATGGCGTCGGCGATCGTGGCGCCGCGGCCGAGCTCCTCGCGGAACCGGTTGACCATGAACAGGCCGTAGTCGATGGCCAGGCCCAGGCCGAGGATGGTCGCGACGTTGACCGCGAACACCGAGACCTCGGTGACGTAGGTGAGGGCGTGCAGGAGCGTGAGGGAGCCGAGGATGGCCAGGCCGCCCACCGCCAGGGGCATGAGGGCGGCGACGACGCCGCCGAAGATGGCGACGAGCAGGACGAGCAGCACCGGCAGGGAGATGAGTTCGGCGCGCACGACGTCGCCCTCGGCCTGGGCCGACAGCTCGCTCTCGATGGCGACGGGGCCGCCGAGGTGGGTCTCCAGCTGCCCGGCGTCGAGGTCGTCCGCGATGGCCTCGAAGTTCGCCATGCGCTCGGCGTCGGTGTCGCCGGCGAGGGTGATGGGGACGTAGGTGGCGTGGCGGTCCTCGGAGATGAGGACGCCGCGCTCGACGTCGGTGAGGCCCTCGTCGAGGTAGGTGGTGACCGACGCGACGCGGTCCTCGGGGAGGTCGTCGCGCATCTGCTCGACCGAGAACGCGAACATCTGGTTGTCGATGGGCAGGTCCACGCTGCGGTAGACGGCGACGACGTCGACCTGGTCGTGGCCGAGCTCGTCCTCCAGCACCTCGGCGGCGCGGGTGGACTCGGCGCCGGGGTCCTCGAACCCGCCGTCGCTCACGGCGTCGAAGACGCCGGTGCCCCAAACGGCGGAGAAGGCGACGAAGACCGCGGTGGCGACGAGCACCCAGACGCGCCCGCGGTAGCCGAACCGCCCTAGGCTTGCGAACATGAATCCGCCCCTTGGCATGGTGTTAACGTATTGTGAAGGGTGATCAGGAAAGTGAACGGCGTTAGCATTCGGGGATAACTAAAGCTTGCGCCGTTAACTCGTGTCAATATGATCTCCGGCATCCCGGCCTCCACCGGGCGGAGCGAAGGACGGCCCTGGCCGGAAAGGCAGTACGAGTGCAGGTGGCAGCGGATCCGCCGGAGTCCCCGGCACCGTCACGGCGCGAGCGAGTGCGCGAGGCCACGCTGCGCGAGATCAAGGACATCGCGCGGCGCCATCTCGACGCCCAGGGTCCGCCCGGGGTCTCCCTGCGGGCCATCGCCCGCGAGATGGGCATGACCGCCCCGGGACTGTACCGCTACTTCGCCAGCCACGACGACTTGATCTTGTCGCTCCAGGCCGACTTCTTCGGCGAGCTGTCCGCCGCGGTGCGCGCCGCCGACTCCTCCCTGCCCGCCGACGACGTCGACGGCCGCATCTCCGCCGCCCTGCGCGCGTTCCGCACCTGGGCGCTGGCCAACCCGGCCGAGTTCACCCTGCTGTTCGGCCCGCCGGGCCCTGCCCGCGACGCCGCCGACTCCGGCCCGGCGGTCGAGGCCGGCCGCGAGTTCGCCGCGATCTTCTTCGCGCTCTTCGAGACCCTGCTCCGCGAAGAGCGCTTCCCCGTACCCGACGAGGCCGGCCTGACACCGGGCCTGTGCCGCCAGCTGGAGTCCTTCGCCGAGCACACGGGCTTCCCCGCCGCCGACGTCGTCCCCAAGGGGGCGCTGCACGTGCTCACGTCATGCTGGGTGCGACTTTACGGGCTGGTCTGCATGGAGGTCTTCCGGCACCTCTCCTTCGTCATGGACGACATGGAGGAGCTGTTCGAGGCCGAACTGCGCGACATCCTGGCGACCGTGGGCGTGACCTACCGCGCACCCTGAGCCTGCCCCAGCCGGGTCACACTCCCTCCTCACTCCGCTCCAATGGCCCCGCGGAGAGGCCTTCGGCCGGGGGCAGCGCCGCCTCCGCTCACTCGTCGGCTCGCCGTGAGGTAAACCCAGGCGCCCGGAACTCCACAGCCCCGGCAGGACGCTGAGCGGCCCTGTCCGCCGTTGCGGCCGCTTCGGCGTGCCCCGTGGCGTCGGCGTTCCGCAGCCCGGGCGTCGTCCGACGTCTCCGCACGGCCGGCCGATCGCGTGGCGATCGACCGCTCCCGGCCGTCGGATCGGGACCATCCGCACTACCTTCCACCCCGGTGTCCTAATAGGGTTGATCATCACGATTGCGCGCGCCGCACCGACGACAAGGACCGACCTCGTGGACTCCATCCAAGGCGGCGAAGGGACGCCCGGCCCCGGCCGCCCCCCGGCACCTCAGCCCCCGCACAGCGGGTCGTCGGGGCCTAGACCGGCCGTGCCCGATGCACCCGCCGCCCCGGCCGGGCCCGCAGGGGCCACGGCGCCCGCGGGACCGCCCCCCTCTCCGGCCGGGCCCGCAGCCCCGGCCGCGCCCCCTGCGGCCGACCCCGCCGCCACCGCCACCGGCTTCACACCCCCCGCAGGACCTGCCACCGTCACGGGTTCCGTGCCCCCCGCAGGACCCGCCACCACCACGACCTTCGCCGCCCCGGTGGGACCGCGGCCTGGTCACGGCGGATACCCGCCCATGCCGCCCGGCGGCGTACCGCCCGCGGGCCGCCCCTGGCCCCCGCCGATGCCCCCGGGGCCGCCACCGGGCGGGTGGGGCTACCACCACGTGCCGCCGCCGTCGCGGCGCGCCGGGACGGCCGTGTGGGTGGCCGTAGGCACCTCGTCCTTCGCCGCGCTGGTCGCCCTGCTGGTCTCGGTGGCGCTGGTGGCCAACTCCGCCTCGGCCACCCCGCCCTCCGCGCAGGGCGGCGCCTCCGATGTCACCGAGTTCCACAGCCGCGAGCTGTACGAGCGGCCCAAGTCCATCGACCTGGACATCGCCGCGCACCCGGCCTACGACATGCCCGTGCCCGACACCGTCTCCTGCGGGCTGCCCGACCTCGACCCCGAGTCCGAGGCCTCCTGGCGGGCCTTCAGCGACGAGATCGGCGTGTGCCTCAACGACCTGTGGCAGCCGCGGCTGGACGAACTGGGCCTGCGCACCCCCGCGCCGACCTTCCACGTCACCGAGGACAACCCCGACGTCGGCTCGACCGAGGAGGGCATGACCCTCGCGTACTACGAGTACGACTCGCTGAGCATCACCGTCGTCCTGCCCAACGTCATCGAGCTGTCCCGCGACGTCCCCGACGACAGCCAGGAGGCCGTCTGGACCGCGCTGCTGGGCCACGAGTACGGCCACCACGTCCAGCAGGCCACCGGCATCCTGGACGCCTCCTACGAGATGGAGCGCCTCGCCCCGAACGAGAACGAGGAGCTCGAGGCGCTGCGCCGCACCGAACTCCAGGCCGAGTGCATGGGCGGCATCGCGATGCGCGGCTTCGGCGAGTTCGACGCCGCCGAGATCGACCTCGTCAACGAGTACCTCAACGGCGGCAGCGACCTGCCCACGCACGGCACGGCCCGCAACCGGCAGTACTGGTTCGACCAGGGGACCGAGGAAGCGACCCTGGAGGCCTGCAACACCTACGACGCACCGGCGTCGGACGTCCGCTGACCCGCCCCGGCGCCCGCAACGCGGGCGCCGGACGGGCGGGTCTCAGCGGCGGCCGAGGACGCCGCGCAGCTCCGCCCAGCCGAGCAGCTTCACGCGCTCGCCCCGGCCCAGCTCGGCGGCGCGCTCGGCTTCGGCGGCGTCGATGGTCAGCCAGTCCCCGTAGTCGGTGACATCGGCGCCGGAGTCGCGCAGCACCGCCTCGACGGGCTCCAGGTCGCCGACCACCCCCGCCCGCAGGGCGGGAGCGTCGTCGAGCAGCGAGCGCACGGTCTCGGCGGCGTCGGACTTGTTGGTGCCGATGACCCCGGTGGCGCCGCGCTTGATCCACCCGGCCACATAGTCGCCGGGCAGCACCGCTCCCCCGGGGCCGGCGGGGTCGAGGACGCGCCCTGCGGCCTGGGGCACGGTGCGGGTCGCGGGGTCGAAGGGCACCCCCGGCAGCGGGACGCCCGCGTAGCCGATGGAGCGGAAGACCATGCCGACGCCGAGCACCTCGTGCTCGCCCGTGCCGGCCACACGGCCGTCGGGGTCGAGGCGGGTGGCCTCGACCCGCAGCCCGGTGACCCTGTCCTCGCCCAGGATCTCGACGGGGCGGGTCCAGAAGCGCAGGTCGATGCGGCGCGCCCGGCCCTCGGGGCTGCGGCTCGCCCATTCGCCGAGGATCTTCAGGTTGGTGCGCGCGGCGCGCGCCGCTCCCAGCAGCTCTTCGCCGTTGGGGTCGATGTCGACCTGGTGGGGGCGGACGACGATGTCGGCGTTGTCGAGCCTGCCGAGGTCGCGCAGCTCGGGTGCGGTGAACTTGGCCTGGAGGGGGCCGCGGCGGGCGAGCAGGTGGATCCGGCGCACCCGGCTGGCGGCGAGCACGTCGAGCATGGGCTGCGGGATGTCGGTGCCGCGCAGTTCATCGGCGGTCTTGGCGAGGATGCGGGCGACGTCGACCGCGACGTTGCCCGCCCCCACGACGGCGACCTCTTCGGCGTCGAGCAGGAACCGCTCCACGGCGGCGTCGGGGTGGCCGCAGTACCAGTTGACGAAGTCGGTGGCGGCGACGCTGCCGGGCAGGTCCTCGCCGGGGATGCCCATCCGGCGGTCGACCGCGGCGCCGGTGGCGTAGACGACCGCGTGGTAGGAGCGGGCGAGGTCGGCGCGGGTGATGTCGGCGCCGAACTCCACGCCGCCGATGAACCGGACGTCGGGGTGCTCCAGGACCCGGCGCAGCGTCCGGGCGACCCCCTTGATCTTCAGGTGGTCGGGGGCGACGCCGTACCGCACGAGTCCGTAGGGGGTGGGCAGCCGGTCGATGACGTCGACGGCCACGGTCTCGCGGCGCTGCCGGGTCAGGGAGTCGGCGGTGTAGATGCCCGCGGGGCCGGATCCGATCACCGCCACACGCAAAGGATCGGGAGAGGTCATGGCCCCATTGTCGAGCATCGCGCGGGCGGGGGCGCGGGCCGGCGGAAACCCAGGGGTCACCCGACGATGGACAGGATCGCGGTGGCGGCACGGATCAGCGCCGGGTCGCCCCGGGTCTCGGCGAGGGACCGGGCGCGTTTGACCGCGATGCCCCGGGTGGCCAGGCGCCAGAAGGTGTCCTGATCCATGGCGATATACGCCGCGGGGGCGGATGGGGTTTCGGCGCCGGTGCGCAGCGCCCACCGGCCCTCGCCCCGGACGGCTGCCCAGGCGCCTCCTGCGGGACCGGTGAGCTCCACCACGACGGCGGTGCCCGCGGGGCGGTCCTCGCCGCGCAGGGCGCGCGGGAGGGCGCGCATGAAGGTGTCGAGCACCGGCCCGGCGAGATCGGGGGTGTCGGCGCCCGGCCGGCCCACGGCATCGCGGATCTGCTGCTGGTGGGTCCAGAACTCGGTGTAGTCGCGGGCGATGTCGAGCCACGCCGGGGTGGGGTCGGAATCGGCGGCCTGCGCCCACGAGACGCCGAGGTCGGCGGGGGCGTGGAGGTCGCGCGTGGCCCATAGGGCGTCGAGTTGCGGGCCGAGGAAGCCGATCAGGTCGGCCATGACCCGGGGGCTGGCGCACTGGGCCGCGCGGACGAACTCGCCGTTGGTGCTATCGAGGTAGGCGCGCAGCGTTTCGTCATCGGCGAAGACCGCGCCCGCGTGGGAGTCGCGGCTGCCCGACAAGCGCCGGATGTGGTCGTTGAGGAGGTGCGCGACGAGGTCGCGGACCGCCCACCCGGGGCACACGGTGGGGGCCGCCCAATCGGCCGGTCCGAGCGAATCGAGCAGGTCGAGCAGTGCAGCGCGCTCGACCGGGAAGAGGGGGCGGGTGTCGATGGCGGGGCCGAGGTGGTCCATGTGGTGTATCGAAGCACAGGCCGCGCGGGGGCGGCGAGGAGATTTTTCGGGCTGTGGACGGGGGGAACGGCGAGCCGACGAACGAGCGCAGGCGGCGCCGCCCCCGGCCGCAGGCCCCATCCGCGGGACCGGCCCCTGCCCCGCACACACGACGGCCCGCGGCGCTCGTGCGCCGCGGGCCGTTCGGCGGTCTTCAGGGAGCCGGGGGGCGGGGGCTACTTCTGGGCGGGCTCGCCGTCCTCGGCGGTCTTCTCCGCGTAGCGGGAGACGGTCTCGGTGAGCTTGCGGGCGAGGTCCTGGGGGGTCAGGCCCATGTCGGACAGGATCGCGCCGCGCTTGGCGTGGTCCAGGAATTCCTGGTCGATCCCGAAGGTGCGAACGGGCAGGTCCAGGTCGGCGTCGCGCAGCGCCCGGGCCACGGCGTCGCCCACCGCGCCCACGCGCCCGTTGTCCTCGACCACGGCGACCACGCGGTGCCGGGCCGCCTCGTCGACCAGCGCGGGGTCGAGCGGCTTGACCCAGCAGGGGTCGATGACGGTGACGCCGATGCCCTGGTCGGCCAGGCGGTCGGCGACCTCGCAGCAGGTCTGGGCCATCGGGCCGACGGCCACCAGCAGCAGGTCCTCGGAGTGGCCGTCGCGGGTGGCGCGGCGCAGGACGTCCATGGCGCCGACCGTGCCGATGGCGGGGATCTCGTCGGGTACCGCGCCCTTGGGGTAGCGGACGACCGTGGGGGCGTCGTCGACCGCGACCGCCTCGCGCAGCTGCCGGCGCAGCCGCGGCTCGTCGCGGGGA
The DNA here is from genome assembly GCF_042650565.1 of Nocardiopsis sediminis. Taxonomy (NCBI): domain Bacteria; kingdom Bacillati; phylum Actinomycetota; class Actinomycetes; order Streptosporangiales; family Nocardiopsidaceae; genus Nocardiopsis; species Nocardiopsis sediminis. The sequence goes on along the minus strand of NZ_JBHSBH010000011.1, from coordinate 88,690 downwards.
ACCGCGATCCGCAGGCCGGGCACGACCTGGAGAATGGACAGGTCCCACATGCCGTTGTGGCTGGCGCCGTCGTCGCCGGTGACGCCCGCGCGGTCCAGGGCGAAGGTGACGCCCTGGCGGTGCAGCGCGGCGTCCATCAGCACCTGGTCGAAACAGCGGTTGAGGAAGGTGGCGTAGACGGCCACGACCGGATGCAGCCCGCCCATGGCCAGGCCGGTGGCGGAGGTTGCGGCGTGCTGCTCGGCGATGCCGACGTCGAACGTGCGGTCGGGGTAGGCCTCGGCGAAGGGCGCCAGCCCGGTGGGGTGCAGCATGGCCGCGGTGATGGCCACGACGTCGTTGCGCTCGGCGCCGATCTCGACCATCTCCTGGCCGAACACCTTGGTCCACTTCACGACGCCGGGGGCCGAGCGGGGGGCCTCACCGGTCTCGGCGTCGATGACGCCGATGGAGTGGAACTGGTCCTCTTCGTTGGTCTCGGCGGGGGTGTAGCCCTTGCCCTTCTGGGTGATGCAGTGGACGATCACCGGGCCGCCGTAGTCGCGGGCGCGGCGCAGCGCCTTCTCGACCGAGGCGGTGTCGTGGCCGTCGATGGGGCCCACGTACTTCAGGCCCAGGTCCTCGAACATCATCTGGGGCTGGATGGCGTCCTTGAGGCCCTTCTTGAGACCGTGCAGCACCTCGTATATGGGCGGGCCGACCACGGGCGCCTTGTTGATCGCGGTCTTGGCGAGGTCGAGCGCCTGCTCGTAGCCCTGGGTCATGCGCAGCGAGGCGAGGTGGTCGGCGAGCCCGCCCATGGTGGGCGAGTAGGAGCGGCCGTTGTCGTTGACGACGATGACGACCCGGCGGTCCTTGCCCTCGGCGATGTTGTTCAGCGCCTCCCAGGCCATGCCGCCGGTGAGCGCGCCGTCGCCGATGACCGCGGCGACGGTGCGTCCCCGGTGGCCCTGGATGGCCTGGGCCTTGGCCAGGCCGTCGGCGTAGGAGAGCACGGTGGAGGCGTGGGAGTTCTCGATGAAGTCGTGCTCGGATTCGGCCCGGGAGGGGTAACCGGACAGGCCGCCCCGCTCGCGGAGCGCGCTGAAGTCGTGGCGGCCGGTGAGGATCTTGTGCACGTAGGACTGGTGGCCGGTGTCGAAGAGGATGGGGTCGTCGGGTGAGTCGAAGACCCGGTGCAGCGCGATGGTCAGCTCGACGACGCCCAGGTTGGGGCCGAGGTGGCCGCCGGTGCGCGACACCTCCGCGACGAGGAACTCGCGGATCTCCGCCGCCAACTGCGGTACGCGCTCGACGGGCAGCTTCTTCAGATCGTCCGGATTCCGCATCGTCGCGAGCAGCGTCACCCTCGTCAGTCCCCTCGTTGCAGCGTGGCGTGCGCGGGTGCGAGCCCTATGGGGCACGCCCTGTCCAGTCCTCAGAGTTTATGAGCCCCGGGAACCGGCTTTTAACCGAACCTATCCCGCGAATCGGTACCCGTTGACGGGCCCCTATGCGACCGTGCGGCCTCGCGCACCCGGCGCAGTTCCGCGGCGATGGCGTCGGGGGTCCAGTGGGCGTTGAGCCCACTGGGGTTGGGCAGCACCCACAGCGGGGTGTCCGCCAGCCCCTCCGGCTGCGGGCCGACCACCGCTTTGGGCCGCCCGAACGCGCCGCGGTAGGCCGTGACGCCCAGGACGGCGACCATCGCGGGGCGGTACTCCGCTATGCGCCGGGCCAGCGCCGCGCCGCCCTCGCGCAGCTCGTCCGGGGTCAGCTCGTCGGCGCGCGCCGTGGCGCGCGCAACGATGTTGGTGATGCCCAGCCCCCACCCGGTGAGCAGGTGCTGCTCGTCGGGGCGCAGCAGCCGCGGGGTGAAGCCGGAGCGGTGCAGGGCGGGCCAGAACCTGTTCCCGGGGCGGGCGAAGTGCAACCTGGTATGCCCGGAGTACAGGCCGGGGTTGATGCCGCAGAACAGGACGTCCAGGCCGGGCGCGATCACGTCGGGGATGGTGGTCCCGTGCGCGGCGGCGAGCTGGTCGCGGGTGGGACGGGTGGCTGCCGTGGTCATCGGCCCCGCAGCCTACCGCACCGGCGTGCGGGCGCTCAGAGCACGGACTGCGCGACCAGCGCGGCCCCGGAGACCGCGACGACCGCGAGGAGCGCGGCGCGCATCCGGCCGGCGTCGACGACCCGGGTCAGCCGCCGCCCGGCCAGGAAGCCCGCGATGACGAAAGGGACCAGCCACAGGCCCGCGTGCACCTCGCGCGCGTGCAGCTGTCCCGCGGCCGCGAGCACGCCGAGCGAGATCGCCACGCCGAACAGGAAGAACCCGGCGAGCGTTCCGCGGACCCGCTGGGCCGGCTCGTGCTGGTAGAGCAGCGCGACCGGCGGGCCGCCGATGGACGTGGCGGTGCTCGTCAGCCCCGAGACGGCGCCCGCGGCCATGAGCGTGGCGGGCGTGATGCGTACCCGCCCCGACCACAGGGAGAGCCCGACCGCGGCCAGCACCATCGTGCCCACCACCACGCCCAGCGCCGCGCGGTCCGCGGTGGCCACCACCCACGCGCCGGCGACGGAGCCGGGGATCCGGGCGGGCAGCCCCCAGGCCAGCCCGCGCCAGTCGATGTGGCGCCATTCGGTGGTGAGCGTGAACATCGGCAGCACCGCGGTGGCGATGAGCAGGGCACCGGGCATCAGCGAGGGGGCGACCACGACGACGACCGGCGCGGCGACCAGCCCGAGGCCGAGGCCGACACCGGTCTGGAGGATGGCGCCGAGGACAACGGCGGTCCCGGCGATGAGGAGGAAGGACGGATCGGGCATCAGGTGGGCGACGCTATAACCCGCCCGTTCCGGTCGGAATACGGAGATTCGCAGTTCAGCGGGGTGGTGCTCCCGGAGTGGGGCGCCGAGGTGGCCGTGCCGCCCGGGTACGGCGCGGCCCCCGGCGGCCGTCCCCACCGGGAGCGCGCGGCGGCCGCCGCCGCGCGGCCCTCAGCGGCGGCGCAGGTGCGGGTCGGTGAGCGGCGCCGGGCTGTGGAAGGTCATGTCGTGCGCGACATCGGTCCCCGGGGGCACGATGTCGTCGATCCGGTCCAGCACCCCGCCGTCCAGCCGCAGGTCCGCCCCCTCCAGCAGGCTCGTCAGCTGGCCGTGGGTGCGTGGCCCGATGATCACCGACGTCACGGCGGGGTGGCTGCGCACGAACGCCGTCGCCAGATGCGGCAGCGGAACCCCCAGGTCGGCCGCCACCTTGGCCAGTTCCGTCACGGCCGCCAGCTTGGCCGCGTTGCCCGGCAGCGCCGGGTCGTACATCGGGGCCAGCAGGACGCTGCGGTGCGCGGTCTTCGGGTCGGCGCCGCCGGCGCCCCCGTACTTGCCCGACAGCCAGCCCGCGCTCAGCGGGCTCCAGGTGAGCACGCCCATGCCGTGCCGCTGCGCGGTGGGCAGCACGTCCGCCTCGATCCCCCGGGCCAGCAGGGAGTAGGGCGGCTGCTCGCTGCGGAGCCGGACGTGCCCGCGCCGTTCCGCCGTCCACTGTGCCTCGACGATCTCCTCGGCGGGGAAGGCGGAGCTGCCGATCGCCCGGACCTTGCCGGATCGCACCAGGTCGGAGAGGGCGGACAGGGTCTCGTCGATGTCGGTGTCGGGGTCGGGCCGGTGGATCTGGTAGAGGTCGATCCACTCGGTGCCCAGGCGCCGGAGGCTGTCCTCGGCTGCGCGCACGATCCACCGGCGCGAGTTGCCCCGGTGGTTGGCGTCGGGGCCCATCGGGTTGTGGAACTTGGTCGCCAGGACGACGTCGTCGCGCCGCCCCTTGAGCGCCTTGCCCACGATCTCCTCGGACTCCCCCTCGGAGTACATGTCGGCGGTGTCCACGAAGTTGATCCCCGCGTCCAGCGCGGTGTGCACCATCCGGATCGCGTCGCCGTGGTCGGTGTTGCCCCAGGCGCCCAGCATCATCGTCCCGAGTGCGTACTCGCTGACGGAGATCCCGGTCCCCCCGAGAATGCGTCGTTCCATGTCGGGTCCTCGTCGTCGTTGTGCGGTTCTGCTCGTGCCCACCACCCTGCTCCGCGCTGAGGCGGCGGCCCAGGCCCGCTTCAGCCTGGGTCGCCCAGGACCAGGCTGAATACACTGGAGCGCATGATGCACAGCGAGGCCGAGCTCAGCCTTTTCCTGAAGGCACGCCGCGCCGCTCTCGACCCGGAGCAGGTGGCGGGCCTGCCTCGCACACTCAACCGGCGCCGGGTCCGCGGGCTGCGGCGCGAGGAGGTCGCCCAGCTGGCCGGCGTCAGCGTCGACTACTACACGCGCATCGAGCAGGGGCGCGGCGGCGCGGTCTCGGCCGAGGTGCTGGGCGCGCTCTCCGACGCGCTCCGGCTGTCCGACACCGAGCGCACCTACCTGCGCAACCTGGCCGGGCGGAACACGCGGCGGTCCGGTGCGTCGTCGGCCGACGGCGTGTGCGCGCCGCCGGCGATGCCGCGCCAGCGGGTCCGGCCCGAGCTGCGGACCCTGCTCACGGCGATGGAGCGGGTCCCGGCGCTGATCATGGGCCGAGCTCTGGACCTGCTGGCCTGGAACGAGCCGCTCGCCCGGCTCTGGCCCGGCCTGGAGCTGCTCGGCGACGACGACCTGAACCTGGCGCGCCTGCTGTTCCTGGATCCCCAGGCCGCGGCGCTGCACATCGACCTGGACGCGATGCGGCGTGAAGTGGTCGCGAAGCTGCGGGCGGACTCCGGCGCCGATCCCGATGAGCCGCGGCTGTGCGGGGTGGTGCAGGACCTGCGCGACGGGAGCCCCGCTTTCCGGGGGCTGTGGGAGGAGCGCGAGGTCCGTGAGCAGCCGCACGGGATCCACCGGCTCCGCCACCCGGTGGCGGGCGAGCTGACCCTGTACTTCGAGAAGATGCCGCTGCCCGCCGACCCCGGGCAGACGCTGCTCACCTACGCCGCCGAGCCCGGCTCCCCCTCCGAGGAGCGGCTGCGCCTCCTGGTCGCGGCCGGCCAGATGGTGTGACCGTTCGCTCCCCCTAGGCGCCGCTGTGGTTGGGCGGCGGCGGTGGCCTCAACCGGTCAGGGCGGGCCGCACACCGGGGACCTCCCAGCGCCAGGCGGGCAGCGCCGCGTCGACCGCGACCTCGGTCACCGGCCCGTCCACCACGCCGGCGGGATCGCGCGGCGCCGCGGCGGCGGGTTCCTGCTCTCCCTGCTGGTCGGCGTCCGGTTCGAAGACGACGTCGATGCCCTGGCCGCCCTCCCGGAACAGCCTCTGCGAGATGCCCATCGCTTCCCCCCTCGTCCGTTCTGCGGGTCCCGGGCCGCCCCGGGGCCTGTGCCCAGCATGCACACCCGAAGGCGAAGAGAGGGTCTGCTGCACGCTAAAGCAGGGTGAGAATGCGCCGGCCCCCGGTTCCCGACCACAAGGGGGACCATCCTTGGTGTCCCGGTAGGTTCGGCTCCATGAAGCCGATGCGCGCTCTGCGCGCCACCCCCCTGGCCGCTCTGCTGCTCCTCGCCGCCTGCGCGGCGCCCGGTCCCAGTCCCGCGGAGTCCGCGCAGCCGGTCTCCTCAGGCGCGGCCGCTCAGACCCCGCCGCCCGAGCGCGCGGCCTTCGACTACCAGATCGGCGGCGCCTACACTCCCCCGGACGGGGTCGAGGTGGTGATCCGCGACCGCGAGGCCGACCCCGCCGACGGCCTCTACTCCATCTGCTACGTCAACGGCTTCCAGGTGCAGCCCGCCGAACTGGACTGGTGGCAAGAGGAGCACCCCGGCCTGCTGCTGCGCGACGCCGACGGCGACCTCGTCATCGACCCGGACTGGGACGAGGCCATCATCGACATCTCGACCGAGGACAAGCGCGCCGCGGCCGCCGGCATCGTCGGCGACTGGATGGCGGGCTGCGCGGCCTCCGGGTTAGACGCCGTGGAACTGGACAACCTGGACTCCTTCAGCCGCTCGCAGTCCCTGCTCACCGCGGACCACGCGCTGGCCTTCGGCGAACTGCTGACCGACCGCGCGCACGCGGAGGGGCTCGCGGCCGGGCAGAAGAACGCGGCGGAGATGATCGACGAGGCCGGCGGGCCCGTCGCGGGCTTCGACTTCGCGGTCGCCGAGGAGTGCGGCCGGTGGGACGAGTGCGGGGTCTACGCCGACGCCTACCCGAACCGGGTACTCGACGTGGAGTACCGCGAGCAGGACATGGACACGGCTTGCGCGGCCGAGGCCGACGGGGTGTCGGTGGTGCTGCGCGACCTCATGGTGACCACGCCCGGCTCCCCCGACTACGTATACGCCACCTGCGCCGACCTGGGCTGACCTCGCTGGGCGGGCGCCCCCGGAGAGAGGCGCCCCCGGAGGGAGGGGCTCCGGGGGCGCCCGGTCCGGCCGCGCCCGCCCGGGGGGAGGAGGGCATGGCGGGCGGGGCCGGGTGGCGTGCGTGGGTGCGCACGCCGGACCGGTCAGCCGCGGGCGTGGGTCTTGCGGCTGCGCCGGGAGACCGCGTCCAGGATGACCGCGATCAGCAGGACCACGGCGGTGATCATGTACCGGACGGAGGAGGGCATCTCCAGCAGGTACAGCCCCGAGGTGATGGCCCCCAGGACCAGGCCGCCCAGCAGGGCGGAGTAGGCGTTGCCGCGCCCGCCGAAGAGGCTGGTCCCGCCGATGACCGCGGCGGCGATCGCGAGCATCAGCTCGTCGCCGCCGGCCGTGTCGAGGCTGGCCGAGAACGAACGCGACACCATGAGGACCCCGCCCACCGCCGCCAGCGTCGACGACAGCGCGAACACCGAGATCCGGATGAGGTCGACGTTGATGCCGGCGCGGCGGGCCGCTTCGGCGCTGCCGCCCACCGCGAACACCATGCGCCCGTAGCGGGTCTTGCGCAGCATCAGGTCGAACACCACCACGAACCCCACGAAGATGAGGAACGACAGCGGGACGCCCATGAAGCTGTTGAACACCGCGACGGCGGCGAACACCGGGATGGCCAGCAGCACGGTGCGCACGGCCGTCTCGACGGCCGGGCGGGCGGGCAGGCCGGCCGCGGCGCGGCGGCGCTCGCCGAGCAGCCGCGAGATCGCGTAGGCGGCCACGGCGAGCGCCCCGATCCCCCAGCCGATGGCGGGCACGAAGTAGGTCTGGGTGAGGGCGGCGATGGGCCCGCCGTCGCGGATGTTGATCGTGCCTTCCTGGCCGAGCAGGTAGATCTGCACGCCCTGCCAGCCCAGCAGGCCTGCCAGGGTCACGACGAAGGCGGGCACCCCGATCTTGGCGAAGATCGTGCCGTGCACGATGCCGATCAGCACACCGGTACCGATCGCGGCCAGGATGGCCAGCCATTCGGCGACGCCCTGGTGCACCGTCAGCACCGCCAGGACGGCGGCCGAGGCGCCGGCGACCGAGCCGATGGACAGGTCGATCTCGCCGAGCAGCAGGACCATGATCACGCCGGTGGTCATGAGGCCCACGGCGGCGATCTGCACGGTGAGGTTGGAGAGGTTCTGCGGCGACAGGAAGCGCTCGTGGTAGAGCTGGAAGATCACGGAGATCACGAGCAGGCCCACAATCACCGGGAACGGTCCCAGTTCGCCGCCGCGCAGGCGGCGGACGGCGGCCGTGAGCAGGCCGCGGGGCGAGGTCGCGGTGACGATCAGCCGCGGGTCGCGCTCGGCGGGCGGCGCCGGCGCCTCGGCGCTGTTGGAAACCGGGGTCTGCTGTGCCATCACGACTCCTCCGTCCCGGACACCGAGACGCGCCCGGACCGGCGCGAGACCGGGTTGTCGGCGGCGCCGGTGATGGCCGCCACGATCTCTTCGTAGCCGGTCTCCTCGACCCGGAAGTCCCCGGCGTTGCGCCCGAGGCGCAGGACCATCGCGCGGTCGGCGACCGCCCGGACGTCGGCCATGTTGTGGCTGATCAGCAGCACGCCGAGGCCCTGGTCGCGCAGGCGCTCGATGAGGTCGAGCACCTGGGCGGTCTGGGCGACGCCGAGGGCGGCGGTGGGCTCGTCGAGCATGACGATCTTGGGGTCGCCCAGCAGCGATCGGGCGATGGCGATGATCTGGCGCTGGCCGCCGGACAGCGAGGCGACGGGGACGCGCAGGCTGGGGATGCTGACCGACAGCGAGTCCAGCAGCTCCTGGGCGCGCCGCTCCATCTCGACCTCGTCGAGGGCGCCGAAGGAGGTGTGCTCGGTGCCGAGGAAGAGGTTGGCGACGATGTCCAGGTTGTCGCAGAGCGCGAGGTCCTGGTAGATGGTGGCGATCCCGAGCCGCTGGGCGTCGTTGGGCCTGGTGATGGTGACCGGGGCACCCTCCCAGAGGATGTCGCCGGTGTCGGCCGGGTTCACCCCGGCGATGACCTTGACGAGGGTGGACTTCCCGGCGCCGTTGTCGCCGAGCAGGGCGACCACCTCACCGGGGGCGACGCTGAGGTCGACCTCGCTGAGCGCCTGCACGGCGCCGAATCTCTTGGAAATCCCGGACAGCTCCAGGACGGGTGTGCTCAATGTGGTGTCCCTTGGACGTCGCCCACGGCGGGACCGGGGGCGGCCGGGGCGGCCGGTGGTCCGCAGCCTTCGCGTGGTGGTCGTGTGGTGGTCCATCGGTGGCCGGCGGCGGCCGGGTTGGCGG
>NZ_JBHSBH010000011.1:62822-80008 GCF_042650565.1 Nocardiopsis sediminis | reverse complement strand
GCCCCCCCCCGGTGGGCCTGCCGGGCGGGGCGCCGGCCCGGAGCCCCGTGTGCCCGGAGCCCGGCCTATTCGCCGTCGGCCTCGGTGCAGAAGTCGGTGTCGGCGTAGTCGTCGGTGCAGATCTCCTCGACGGTGTAGACGCCGTCGGAGATCACGGTGTCGGCGACGTCCTCCTCGGTGACGGCGATCGGGTCGATCAGCACGGAGGGGATGGCGTTGCCGGCTTCGTCCTCGACCTCGGTGAGACCGGTCTCGCCGCCGTCGTACTCCTCGCCTGTGGCGGCGGCGACGGCCATGGCGGCGGCGGCTTCGGCCTCGGGGCGGATCATCTTGTAGATGGTCATGTACTGCTCGCCGGCGATGACGCGCTGGATGCCGGCGATCTCGGCGTCCTGGCCGGTGATGGGGGGCAGGTCCTCGACGCCGGCGCTCTTGAGCGCGGCCACGATGCCGGCGGACATGCCGTCGTTGGCGGAGTAGACGCCCGCGATGTTGTCGGCGCCGACGGAGGTGATGGCCTGGTCCATCTGGGTCTGGGCGCGGTCGGGCGACCAGTCGGGGGTGTCGTATTCGGCGGCGATGTCGACCTGGCCGTCGAGCACGTCGTGGGCGCCGGCCTTGAAGTCGCCGGCGTTGGGGTCGGTCGGCGAGCCGTTGATCATGACGATCTGGGCGTCGTCGCCGGCCTCCTCCGCCTCCAGCGCCTCCAGCAGCGATTCGGCCTGTACCTCGCCGACCCGCCGGTTGTCGAAGGAGGTGTAGTAGTCGACGCCGCCCTCGGCGAGCCGGTCGTAGGCCACCACGGGCACGCCCTGGTTCTGGGCCTGGGTGACGATGGTGGCCGCGGCGGCGGAGTCGACGGCGTCCAGGACGAGGACGTCGACGCCGTCGGTGAGCATGGCCTCGGCCTGGGACTGCTGGCGCGCGGTCTCCTGGTCGGCGTTCTGGTACAGCAGGTCGCACTCGGCACAGAGCTCGGTCAGCGCCTCTTCGAAATAGGGGCGGTCGAACCTCTCATACCGTGCGGTCTTGGATTCGGGCAGCAGGAGGCCGACGCTGAAGCCCTCCTCCACAGTGTTGTCGCCGGCCTGGGCCGCGCCGTCGTTCGTGATGGCGCCGCAGCCGGTCGCGAGCAGGACCAGCGCCGCCGCGGCGCCGACCGCGGCGCGGGATGCGCTTCCGCTTCGCTTGTTCAAGGTTCGACCTCCTCCGGAAGGCCGCCGAGCCGGATGTATGGGGGAACCCGGCACCGCAACGTGTGCTGGGTCACTCGGTCGGCCGTTGCCGGAAGTCAAACCCGTCGTGGGCTTGGCGTCAAGAGTTGAACACATCGCAGAAATGTCACGTTCATTGACTTCACACGGTGAATTCAATGTCCGTGCAGCTCAGCCCCGGTTCGGCATCGGAAATGTTCTTTCCCTTTCGCGGGCGGCCGCCCGGACCGGTTGGCGGTCGCTACTCGACCGAAGCCGCTGCCAGGCGCAACGCGCCCCGGAGCGCCGCCTGGTCGCCGAGCGCTCCCGGGACGATCCGCAGATCCCGCAGGGCGCTGCCCAGCGTGCCCAGCTCCATGGTCCGGCGGACCGGCGCCAGCAGCGCGTCGCCGGCGCCGGTGAGCGCCCCGCCGACGATCACCATCTCGGGGTTGAAGGTGTTGGCCAGGATCGCCAGCCCCCGCCCCAGGGCGGTCCCGGCCTCGGCGACGATGCGGCGGCACCCCGGGTCGCCGTCGCCGGCGGCGCGCACCAGCTCGGCGACGGTGGTGGGCGCCCCGCCGGTCGCCTGCTGCGGCAGCATGCCGAGCAGGTACGGCGCCCCCACCTGGGTCTCCAGGCATCCGCGGTTGCCGCAGCGGCAGACCTGCCCGCGCTCGTCCAGCCCGATGTGCCCGATCTCGCCCGCGGTGCCGCCGGCCCCGCGGAACAGCCGCCCGCCCACGACGATGCCGGCCCCCACCCCCTCGCCGAGCTGCACGTAGATGAGGTGCTCGACACCGGCCCCGGATCCCGTGGCGGTCTCGGCGAGCGCGCTGAGGTTGGCGTCGTTCTCGGCCGTGACCGGCAGCGACAGGCGCTCGGCCAGCGCGGCGGCGGGGCGGAACCCCGCCCAGCGGGGCATGCAGGTGACCGTCCCGATCTCACCGGTGGCGAGGTCGACCGGGCCGGGGACGGAGGCGGCCACGGAGACCACCGTGGAGTGGTCGACCCGCGCCGCGGCGAGCACCGTCTCGACCAGCCACACCGCGCGGCGCACCCCCCGCTCGGGGTCGGCGGCGACGTCGTAGGCGATGGCCTCGCGCGCCAGCAGCCCGCCGTGGCTGTCGCCCAGCGCCACGGCCAGGCGCGACGTCGAGAAGTCGATGGCGACCACCGCCCCGGGCGGGCGCACCAGCGTGATCGCGCGCGCCCGGCGCCCGTTGGAGGAGGTCTCGCGCACGGTGACGGTCCCGGTGGCGCGCAGGGTGCGCACGATGTTGGAGACGCTGGCCGGCGAGAGCCCCGTGACCCGCGCGATCTCGGCCTGGGTGAGCGTGCCCGCCGACCGCAGCGCCTCGACCACCCGCTGCTGGTTCGCGCGCCGCAGCGCGGCCTGGGATCCCGGTGTCGCGTCGACGGTCACGGTCGTCTCCCTGGCTCTGCGGTCGGGCAGCGGTGAAGGCGGGCCCCGCTGGTGGAAGCGAGCTTACAAGAGTTGAATTCATCGCTGGGACGGGTAGGCTGCGTGCCGTGTCCGCACCATCCGTCCCCGCAGCCGGCGGTGCGTCCGCCATCGCCGGCGCCCTGTCCGCGGCCCCCGCACGGGCCGGGCACCGCCGCGTGCTCGCGATCGAGGGGCGGTCGGGGTCGGGCAAGACCCTCCTCGCCGCCCGGCTGGCCGAGCGGATCGGCTGCCCGGTGGTGCACATGGACGACCTCTACCCCGGCTGGCCGGGGCTGGCGGCGGCCGTCCCCCTGGCCCGCGATCAGGTGCTGGAGCCCTTCGCCCGCGGACGCCGGCCGCGGTGGCGCCGCTTCGACTGGGACCGCGGCCGCCACGCGGAATGGACCGGTCTCGGGGGCGACATCGGCGACACCCTGATCCTCGAAGGCTGCGGCGCGGGCGCCCGCGACCTGCGCCCCTACCTGTCCCTGCTGGTCTGGGTGCACGCCCCGGCCCACATCCGCCGCACCCGCCTGGACCACCGCGCCGACGCCGCCGCCTACGCCCCGTTCCGCGACATGTGGTCCGCCCAGGAAGAGACGTTCTACACCCGCCACCGCCCCCGCGAGCACGCCGACATCATCCTGGACACCGCCACCCACCCGATCCGGCAGGACTGACCTGGAGGGGCCGGACCGGGCGCTACCGTTGGGGTGTGCGCGTCGGTTCGGCCGAGACGGTCCTGATCGTGATCCGGGGGAACTCCGGATCGGGCAAGAGCACCGTGGCGCGCCGGATACGGGAGCGCTACGGGCGGGGCGTGGCCCTGGTGTCCCAGGACGACGTCCGGCGGACGATCCTGCGGGAGAAGGACCTCCCCGGCGCGGCCAACATCGGGCTGATCGACACCATCGCGCGCTACGCGCTCGACGCCGGATACCACGTCGTCGTCGAAGGCATCCTGGACGCCGGACGCTACGGCGCGATGCTCACCGCCCTGCGCGCCGACCACGCGGGGCGCAGCTCCTTCTGCTACCTCGACGTCCCCTTCGCCGAGACGGTGCGGCGCCACGCCACCCGGCCGCAGTCCCGGGAGTTCGGGGAGGCGGAGATGCGGAGCTGGTACCGGCGCCTGGACCTGATCCCCGCGGCGGATGAACAGGTCATCGGCCCCGACAGCGCCCTGGCGGAGACGGTGGAGCGCATCGTGTCCAGTGCCGGGCTGCTCCGCTGCGACGCCCACCCCTGACCTGCGCGAGCGCGGCGGCTCGTGGGGCGGCCGGTGGGGCCGGCCCACGAGCCGGGGTGGGTCACAGGTGGCGGGACCACCAGTCGAGGATGGCCTCGAAGCGGGCGACGCGGTGGCTGGGCAGGCCCGAGCGGGACATCTCGTGGCCCTCGCCCGGGAAGAGGAGCATCTCGGTCTCGACGCCGCGGAGCTTGAGGGCGACGAACAGCCGCTGCGCCTGTTCGAGGGGGCAGCGGTAGTCCTGCTCCGCGTGGATGATCAGGGTCGGGATGGCGATCTTGCCGGCGTGGGTGAGCGGGCTCTGCGCGGTCCAGCCGGAGGGGTCGGGCCCGTAGAGGTCGAAGGCGAACGTCCACCCCTCGTCGCTGGTGCCGTGGAAGCTGTCGATGGCGTTGACCGCGCGCTCGGTGATGGCCGCCTTGAACCGGTCGCCGTGGTGGGCCGCCAGCCACGTGGTCATGAACCCGCCGTGCGACCCGCCCAGCACCCCCGCGCGCGATGCGTCCAGCCCGCCGCGCTCCAGCGCCGCGTCCAGCAGCGCCAGCAGGTCGATCGCCGACACCCGGCCGACGTCGCCGGTCACGGCCTTGCCGTGCGCCTGCCCGTAGCCGGAGGACCCCCGCGGGTTGCCCATGACCACGGCGTAGCCGGCGCCCGCGTAGACCTGGGCCTCGTCGAAGAGCTGCCACCCGTACTGGCGGAACGGCCCGCCGTGGATCATCAGCAGGACCGGGTGCGGGCCGGGCCCCTCGGGGCGGACGAGCCAGCCGTGCACGGGGTGGCCGTCGGGCGCCGCCGTGGTGATCTCCTCCAGCGGGAGCGGGGAGATGCCCTCGGCGAAGGCGGTCAGCGCCCGCTCACCGCCGTCGATGCGCACCAGCTCGCCGGAGCTCGCGGCGTCGGCGACGGTCGCCACGACCGTGCCCCTCGCGGACGCCGCCGCCTGCACCTGCCTCGGCCCAGTGACGACCGCGGCAGGCTCCCCGTCCTCGTAGGGCACCCGCAGGAGCTCGACCGCGCCGCGCCGCTCCACGGGCACCAGGATGCCGTCGTCGGTGGCGACCGGGACGCCTCCGGGCGCGATGTGGTGGTCCTCCTCGGGGAAGAGCGGCCGCGGCTTCGCCGAGCCGTCCACCGGCACCGACCACAGGCCCACATGGCGGGCGACGTGCCAGGCGTGGTTCTCGCTGACATCGGTGCCGGTGAACAAGAGGGCGCGGCCATCGGGGGCGAACCGCACGGTCTCGACGATGTGGCCGGTGCCCGTGACGCGGCGCAGGCCCGATCCGTCGGGCGCGCACACCCAGACGTCGGACGCGTGGTCGCCGTCGCGCCCCTCGTGGCGCGCCGCCTCGAACGCCAGCAGCGCGCCGTCGGGGCTCCAGGCGACGCTGCGGTGGTCGTAGTCGCCCTCGGTGATCCGCTCCGGCGTCCCGGGACCCTGCGCGCGTGCCCGGTGCGGGTCGGCGGTGAAGACGTGGAACCGCCGGTCGTTGGTGAACCCGACGCCGTCGTACCGGTAGCGCAGGCCGGTGATCCGGCGCGGCGGCTCCTTGGCCGGGTCGCCGCCGTAGCGCCCCTCCTCGGGCACCCGGGCGGCGTAGGCGATCCGCCGGGAGTCGGGGCTCCACTGCGGCCCCTCGACGCCGAGGGGGTGGTCGGTGACCTGCCAGGGCTCGCCGCCGCCGGTGGCCATCACGTGCAGCTGCGCCGGACCCGCATCGGCGCGCAGGAACGCCAGCCACTGGCCGTCGGGCGAGAAGACGGGCCCGCTGTCGAGCGGCCCGTTGGTCAGCCGCCGGGGCTCGGCGTCGCCGCCGGTGGGCACCGACCACAGTGCGCCGCGGTAGGCGTCGGTGCCGAGATCGGGCCGGGAGAGGGCCACCACCGCACTCCGCCCGTCGGGGGCGAGGGCGGGTGCGCTGAGGGAATGGAGCCGGACGATGTCATCAGGTCTCATTTTGGCGACCCTAGCGAAGGCGTCCCGCGCGCGACAGGGACTTTCCCGGGGCAGAGGGCCCACACGCCGCGCCCTTGGGCGCGCTCGCCTCCTCGCTCCGCTCCAACGGCCCCGCGGAGGGGCCTGCGGCCGATTACAGCGCCGCCTCCGCTCGCTCGTCGGCTCTCCGCTCGAAAGCGGAGCGCCGCCGCACCATGGTGGCGCGGCGGCGCTCGCGTGCCGCTGTGCGGGACCGGGTGGCCCGGAGATGCCGCCGCCCCGGGGCCGGACGGGCCGGTCCCGGGACGGCGGGCGGGGCGTTCGCCCCTGACGACCCCTGGTTACTCCGCGATGAGCTGGCGGAGCACGTACTGGAGGATGCCGCCGTTGCGGTAGTAGTCGGCCTCGCCGGGGGTGTCGATGCGGACGTCGGCGTCGAACTCGACGCCGGTGTCCGTGGTCACCTTCACCGTGGCGGGGATGCGGCCCTCGTTCAGCTCGGTGACGCCGGTGATGGAGAAGGTCTCCTCACCGGTGAGGCCGAGGGAGTCCGCCGACTGCCCCTGCGGGAACTGGAGCGGGAGCACGCCCATGCCGATCAGGTTGGACCGGTGGATGCGCTCGTAGGACTCGGTGATCACCGCGCGGACGCCCAGCAGGCTGGTGCCCTTGGCCGCCCAGTCGCGCGAGGAGCCGGAGCCGTACTCCTTGCCGCCGAGCACCACCAGCGGGGTGCCCTGCGCCGCGTAGTTCTGCGCCGCGTCGTAGATGAAGGACACCGGGGCGCCCTCCTGGGTGAAGTCGCGGGTGTAGCCGCCCTCGGTGCCCGGCGCGATCTGGTTGCGCAGGCGGATGTTGGCGAACGTGCCGCGGATCATCACCTCGTGGTTGCCGCGCCGGGACCCGTAGGAGTTGAAGTCCCTGCGCTCGACGCCGTGCGCCTTGAGGTAGTCGGCGGCCGGTGTGCCCGGCTTGATGGCGCCGGCCGGCGAGATGTGGTCGGTGGTGACCGAGTCGCCGAGCTTGGCCAGGACGCGGGCGCCGGAGATGTCGGTGACCGGCGCGGGCGTGGTGGCCATGCCCTCGAAGTACGGGGGCTTGCGGACGTAGGTGGAGTCGTCGGCCCACTCGAAGGTGGCCCCGGTCGGGGTGGGCAGCGAGCGCCACCGCTCGTCGCCGGCGAACACGTCGGAGTAGGCGGACTCGTACATGTCCGAGGCGATCGCCCCGTCCATGACGGCCTGGACGTCCTCGGGCGAGGGCCAGATGTCGGCGAGGTAGACCGGCTCGCCGTCGGTCCCGGTGCCCAGCGGCTCGGTGGTGATGTCGACGTCCAGCGAGCCGGCCAGCGCGTAGGCCACGACCAGCGGCGGCGACGCGAGGTAGTTCATCTTGACGTCGGGGTTGATCCGGCCCTCGAAGTTGCGGTTGCCCGAGAGGACCGCCGTGACCGCGAGGTCGTTGTTCTGGACGGCGGCGGAGATCTCCTCCGGCAGGGGGCCGGAGTTGCCGATGCAGGTGGTGCAGCCGTAGCCGACCAGGTTGAACCCGAGCTTGTCCAGGTAGGGCGTGAGGCCGGAGCGCTCGTAGTAGTCGGTGACGACCTTGGAGCCGGGCGCGAGCGAGGTCTTGACCCACGGCTTGCGGGTCAGGCCCTTCTCGACGGCGTTCTTGGCGAGCAGCGCGGCGCCGAGCATGACCGACGGGTTGGAGGTGTTGGTGCACGAGGTGATCGCGGCGATCACCACGGCACCGTGGTCGAGCTCGGTCTCGGTGCCGTCGGCCAGGGTGACCTTGACCGCGCGGCGCGGGCGCTGGTCGCCGTTGGCGGACTGCGAGGGCGCGTCGGAGGCCGGGAAGGACTCGTCGCTGGACTCCTCGACCCGGTCGGAGACGTAGTTGGCGACGTCGTGGCGCCAGGTCTGCTTGGCGGCCGACAGGGCGATGCGGTCCTGCGGGCGCTTGGGGCCGGCGATGGAGGGCACGACCTCGGAGAGGTCGAGTTCCAGGTACTCGGAGTAGACGGGCTCGTGGCCGGCGTCGTGCCAGAGGCCCTGCTCCTTGGCGTAGGCCTCGACCAGCGCGGTCTGGGCGGCGCTGCGGCCGGTGAGCTTCATGTACCGGATGGTCTCGTCGTCGATCGGGAAGATCGCGGCGGTGGAGCCGAACTCCGGGCTCATGTTGCCGATGGTGGCGCGGTTGGCCAGCGGCACGGCGGCGACGCCGTCGCCGTAGAACTCCACGAACTTGCCGACGACGCCGTGCTTGCGCAGCATCTCGGTGATGGTCAGCACCAGGTCGGTGGCGGTGGTGCCGGGCGCGAGCTCGCCGGTCAGCTTGAAGCCGACCACGCGCGGGATGAGCATGGAGATCGGCTGGCCGAGCATGGCGGCCTCGGCCTCGATGCCGCCCACGCCCCAGCCCAGGATGCCCAGACCGTTCTGCATGGTGGTGTGGGAGTCGGTGCCCACACAGGTGTCGGGGTAGACCTGGCCGTTGCGGACCATGGCGACGCGGGCCAGGTGCTCGATGTTGGCCTGGTGGACGATGCCGGTGCCGGGCGGGACGACCTTGAACTCGTCGAAGGCGGTCTGGCCCCAGCGCAGGAACTGGTAGCGCTCGCGGTTGCGCTCGTACTCGATCTCGACGTTGCGCTCGAAGGCGTCGGGCCGGCCGAAGATGTCGACGATCACGGAGTGATCGATCACGAGCTCGGCCGGGGCCAAGGGGTTGATCTTGTCCGGGTCGCCGCCGAGGTCGTTGACGGCCTCGCGCATGGTGGCGAGGTCGACGACGCACGGGACGCCGGTGAAGTCCTGCATGATCACCCGCGCGGGGGTGAACTGGATCTCCTGGTTCGGCTGGGCCTGGGGGTCCCAGTTGCCGAGGGCCCGGATGTGCTCGGCGGTGACGTTCGCGCCGTCCTCGGTGCGGAGGAGGTTCTCCAGCAGCACCTTCAGGCTGTAGGGAAGCCGCCCGGCGCCGTCGACGGCGTCCAGGCGGAAGATCTCATACGATTCGTCGCCAACGCGGAGCGTGTCACGGCTGCCGAAGCTGTTCGCGGACACGGTGATTGCCTCCTGATCTCGCCACTTTCTCCCAGCATCCTGCCGTAGCAGGGGCGCCGGGACATCACTGAGGCTGCCCTAAGCAGATGACCCGCGGACCGCGGCCGGACCATCGTGCGGCGTGCCGGCGGCCCGGTTCCATCAGCGGTGACGGTGCGGCGTGCCGGTGCCGTGCCCGTTGCCGGTCCGGGCCTGCCTGCGCGGCTACCCGCCGCGGCAGCGGCCAACCTCACACGCCGGGTGTTTCCCGCCGGCCGGAGGGGTGCCGTGCAGGCGCCCCTCCGGCATGCTCAGTGATTCAGGTGTTTATCTCGATATCAAGCTATCGGACAAGTATCTCGATATCAAGTTATTCCGGCGCCGCCGCGCCGCTATGCGACCTGCGGCGCCACCTGCGAGGCGACCAGCTCCAAGTGGTCGAGGTCGGACAGGTCGAGCACCTGGAGGTACATGCGCTCGGCACCGATCTCGGCGAACCGGCCGATCTTGTCGACCAGCTCGGCCGGGGTACCCGCCAGGCCGTTGCGCCGCAGCTCCTCCGGGTCGCGCCCGATCGCCTCCGCGCGCCGGGCGACCTCGGCGTCATCGCGCCCGCAGCACAGCACCTGCGCCGCCGAATACACCATCGGGGCGGTGCGGCCGATCGCCTTCACCGCCGCGCGGGTGCGCTCGAAGGCCGCGGCGGTGTCCTCGACCGAGGAGAAGGGGACGTTGTACTCGTCGGCGTGGGCCGCGGCCAGCCGCGGGGTGCGCGTGGGCCCCGTGCCGCCGATCAGCACCGGCGGGCGCGGCTGCGACGGCTTGGGCAGGCCGGGCGCGCCGGAGAGGCGGTAGTGGCGTCCGTCGTAGTCGAACGTCTCACCCAGCGGGGTCCCCCACAGCCCGGTGATGACGTCGAGCTGCTCCTCGAACCGGTCGAACCGCTCGCGGGCCGTCGCCGGGAACGGGATGCCGTAGGCGGTGTGCTCGGCCTCGAACCACCCGGCCCCGAAGCCCAGCTCCACGCGCCCGCCGCTCATCCGGTCCACCTGCGCGACGCTGATCGCCAGCGGCCCGGGGTGCCGGAAGGTCGCCGCCGTCATCAGCGTGCCCAGGCGCACCCGCGAGGTCTCCCGCGCCAGCCCGGCCAGCGTGATCCAGGCGTCGGTCGGCCCCGGAAGGCCGTCGACGTCGCCCATCTTCAGATAGTGGTCCGACCGGAAGAACGCATCGAACCCGGTCTCCTCGGTCGCCTTGGCCACCGCCAGCAGCATGTCGTAGGACGCACCCTGCTGCGGTTCGGTGAAAATCCTCAAACGCATGCGCCCCATTCTCCCCCGCCGCACCACCGGCGCCGACCTGTCCACACAAGCACAGATGGGGGTCGCCCCCGGCTCGGCGACCGGATAGCGTCAAAGTCGGCCGACCGATCCACCGGTCCCGTGAACCGATTCCCCTCACCCCTGCGATAAGAGCACCGTGAAGCTGTTCCGCCGCGCAAAGCGCGCCCCCGACTACGATCCCGACGGCTCGGACGCCGAGCTCCTGGCCGCCGTGGGATCCGGCGAGACCGCCGCACTGGAGGTCCTGCACCGACGGCACGCCCCCTGGCTGCGCGCGCGGCTGCGCTACCGATGTTCCGACCCCGACCTCGTCGATGCGGCGGTCCAGGAGACGTTCCTGGCCGTCTGGAAGAACGCCGCGTCCTTCACCCCCCGCTCGGCCGACGGCGACGCCGGCGCCTGGATCTGGACGATCGCGATCCGCCAGCTCATCAGCCAGCTCCGCAAGAGCGCCAACCGCTGGCTCGCCGAGTCCGACCCCCTGCCCTACGAGCCCATCGGTGAGGCCTCCGCCGAGGACCTCGTGCTGCTCCGGATCGAGCACGGCCCGCTCGGGATCGCCCTCAACAACCTCTCCCCGGAACTACGCAGAGCCCTCCAAGCGACGATCCTCGACGGACTCACCGTCCGCGAGGCCGCGCAGATCCTCGGTGTCCCCGAAGGAACCGTCAAGACCCGCGTCATGCGGGCCAAGGCCAAGCTCCGGGAGCAGCTGACATGACCTGGCACCTCACTTCCCGGCAACTCACGGACTACTCGACCGGAAGAGCGGACGACGCGATCGCCATGTCAGTGGAAGCACACCTCATGCACTGTGCCACCTGCCGCGCGAACCTGCCCGGCGACGACGACTGGCTCCAGTCGAGCTGGGCCGACCTGCGCGACGTCGTCGACCGGCCGCGCCGCGGGCTGCTGGAGCGCCTGCTGACGGCACTCGGCATCAACGAGGGCACCGCCCGCCTGCTCGTGGCCACACCCACGCTCTACCGCGCCTGGCTGGTGGCGATGGTGGCGGTCCTGGGCTGCGCGCTGGTCACTGCCTACACGATGAACGGCGGATCGCTGCTGTTCTACTTCCTGGCCCCGGTGCTGCCGCTGGGCGGGGTGGCGCTGGCCTACGGGCGCACGGTCGACCCCGCTCACGAGTTCACCGGCGTCACGCCCATGGCGGGGCAGCGCCTGCTGTTCGTGCGCGCCCTGGCGGTCCTGGTCCCCGCCCTGGCCCTGTGCACGGTCGCGGCGCTGCTGCTGCCCGGCAGGGGGCCCGAATGGGGGCCGGTCGCCTGGCTGCTGCCGGCGCTGACCCTGGTCGCGGGGTCCCTGGCCCTGACCCGGTGGCTCAACCTCGGTGTCTCCAGCGCGATGATCGCCGGGGGCTGGCTGGTCGCGCTCGCCGTGAGCACCGTGGAGCGCCGGGCCGTCCCCGCCCACTTCTTCGCGCCCGAGGCGCAGGGGGCGTGGGCGGTCGCGCTCGCCGCGACCCTCACGCTCTACCTCATCGTCATCGTCCGCGCCAAGCGCGCCTGAGCCCGGGAAAGACCGACGACCGATGCCGACCACGAGCGCACCCGCGGGCACCATCGTGACCGCCCGCGGCCTGACCAAGCGCTTCGGACTCCACACCGCCCTCAACGACCTCACCCTGGACATCGGCTGCGGTGTCACCGGGCTGCTGGGCCGCAACGGGGCGGGCAAGACCACCCTGCTGCGCTGCCTGGCCACCGACCTCGACCCCGGCGGCGGCGAGCTGCGGATCCTGGGCCTGTCCCCGGCCGCCACCGCCGACCGCACGGCGATCCGCCGCCAACTCGGCCACCTGCCGCAGAACCCCTCGCTCTACCCCCACTTCACGGTGTTCGGCCTGCTCGACTACCTCGCGGTGCTCAAGGAGCTGGGCGGGCGCCGCGCCCGCCACGACGAAGTGCGCCGGGTGCTGGCGACGGTCGCCCTCTACGACCGGCGGCACAGCCGCATCCGCCGGCTCTCCGGCGGCATGCGCCAGCGCCTGGCACTGGCGGGGGCGCTGCTGGGCGAGCCCCGCCTGCTCCTGCTCGACGAGCCCACCATCGGGCTCGACCCCGAGCAGCGCATCCGCTTCCGCGACCTGATCTCGGAGTTCGGCACCACGCGCACCGCTGTGCTGTCCACCCACCAGATCGAGGACGTCGCGGCGCTGTGCACGCGGGTGCTCGTGCTCGACGAGGGGCGGCTCGTCTTCTCCGGGACCCCGGCCGAGCTGACCCGGCGCGCCAAGGGCCGCGTGTGGTCGCTGCCCGAGCGCCCCATGGCCGGCACCACGACCTGGCGCAGCCCCGACGGCCGCTATCGGGTCCTCACCCCCGGCTCCACCGAACCGCCGCCGGGCTATGAGACCTCCGCCCGACCCGTGGAGCCCACTCTGGAGGACGGCTACCTGCTCCTCACCGGATCCGCCAACGTTCCGGCCGCGGACCGGCCGTGATCGCGTCCTTCGCGCGGCTGGTGGCGTTCGAGTCGCGCCGCCTGGCACGCAGCCCCCTGCTGCTGGCGTCCATCGCCTTCTCGCTGGTGACCGTCGTCATCCTCGAGGTCCTGGTGCCGACCGCCTACCGGGACTGGGCCTCTCAGCGAACCGACGCGCTGCCGACCTGGGGCGGCGTCGTCGACGACGCCATCGCCACCGCGAAGTACATCGCCGCCGGGATGTTCTTCGCCGCCTTCCCGCCCGCGCTGCGCGAGGCCCGCCACGGCCACTCCGTCGTCGCGCCGCTGGACCGCCGGACCCGCATCGTCGCGCTGCTGGCGGCGGCCCTCCTGGTCGGCGGCGCGGCGGGAACCGTCTCGTTCACGGTGCTGCTCGTCCCCCGCGGCCCCGTGGCGGTCGCGGGCGGCATCAGCACGACCGCGTTCGTCGTCCCCGTGGTCCTGCCGATGGTGGGGGGCGCGCTCGGCGTCCTCGCCGGGGTGTGGACCCGCTCGTGGATCGCCATGATCGCCGCCGCCCTCGCCACCGTGGCCTACGGGGCGGCGCGCTTCATCACGGTGCCCGTGGTGGACCAGTTCTACGGCCTGCCCGACGTCCTCGTCCAGCCGGCCGACCCCTACGAGCCCGGGAGGTGGGGGATGGCCCCCACCCACCTGGCCTACCTGCTCCTGGCGCTGGGGGCCTGCGCCACGGTGGCGCTCCTGCGCCACCGCCGCGGCCGGCGGGACACCATCGCGATCGCGACGGCCGCCGCGATCTGCGTCGCGGGCTCGGCGGTGACCTTCGCCGGGCAGTACGGCTACGGCGTGCTGCTGGGGATCGACATCCGCAAGTGGGCCGACTGGTCCGCCCCGGACGCCGACATGGTGTGCCAGACCCCTTCGGCCATCACGTACTGCGCCTACGAGGGGTACGGGCACTGGGTCCCCTACTGGCGGCAGGCCGTGGAACCGGTGGCCCGCGCCGTTCCGGAGTCGGAGCACGACCGGCTGCCGACCGTACGGCAGGTGACGTTCGACGTGCCGCTGAGGCTGGACTCCGGCGGCTGGATCGCCCAAGGCATCGCCGACCCCGGCAGCGTCTGGTACGACCGGCCCGAGGCCCGGGTCGACCTCGCCGACCAGGTCGCCCTCGTGGCCCTCGGCGCCCCGGAGTACCGCGCCTACTCGTGCAAGTTCGCCGGGCAGGCCCGGCTCCCGCTGTACCTGTGGATGACGACCTACGGCATCGAGGGCTACCGGGACCTCGTCTACCCCACCTATGAGGACCAGACCGCGATCGACCCGGCCGACATCGCCCTCGCCGTGGCAATGTCGGAGACACCCGACGACGAAGTCATCGCGGCGCTCCACCGGCACTGGGACCGGCTGGTCTCCCCGCAGACCACCACGGCCCAGGCGGCCGGCCTGCTCGGGATCGAGGTCACCCCCGCGCACCTGGAGAGCGCCGAGGCGATGCTCGCCCCCTACATCGGCACCGCGGTCCCGGTCGACGCGTTCGCGTCGATGGAGGACGACCCGGTCTCCCGGATGCGCGCCACCCCCCACTGCCGGTGAGGCCGGCCGCGCGACCGGCCTCTCAGCCCTTTCAGTCCCTGTCCAGGACCGCCAGGCACTCGACGTGGTGGGTCATCGGGAAGGCATCGAACGCGCGCAACGACGTGAGGGTGTACCCGCTGGCGACGAAGGCCGCGATGTCGCGGGCCAGGGTCGCGGGGTCGCAGGAGACGTAGGCGACCCGGCGGTTGCGCAGCTCGGCGAGCTGCTCGGCCACCGCGCGGCCCACGCCGGCCCGCGGCGGGTCGACCACGGCGACGTCCACCCGCATGTCGACCCATTCGCGCAGCTGAGTGGCGACGTCGGCGCGCTCCACCCGCGCCCACGGCACGTCGCGCAGGTTGTGCTGGGCGTCGCGGACGGCTTCGGGGTTGCTCTCGACGCCCAGGACCCGGCCCTCGGCGCCCACGGCTTCGGCAAGGGGCGCGGTGAACAGGCCCGCCCCGCAGTACAGGTCGAGGACGGTCTCGCCCGGCTTGGGCTCCAGGGCCGCCAGCACGGCGTCGGTGAGGACCTGCGCGGCAGCGGGGTGCACCTGCCAGAACCCGCCGGCGCTGACCCGGAACTCCCGGCCGCCCACGTTCTCGCGGATACCGCGGCGGCCCCGCACCGACTGGGTCTTGCCGCCCTTGAACCGGCGCAGGACGGCGGCCGACGCCTTGGGGGTGGGCAGGGCGGGCAGCTTGGTGCCGCGCGGCGTGACGATCACGGCGCTGTCCTTGGTGGTGCCCGACGCCACGGTCTCGACCTCGGCGACCGAGGGCCACTCCAGGTCGGTGACGCCCAGCCGGTCGACCTCGGGGTGGGCGATGGCGCAGGTGTCGACGTGCTCCAGCTCGTGGGAGCGGTGCCGGCGCAGCCCGGCCGCGCCCGAGGAGTCGACCGCGAACCGCACGCGGGTGCGCCATCCCAGGCCGTCGGGCGTGCCCGGGAGCTCCTCGACCTCGACGTCGCGCTCGATGCCGGCGATGCGGCGCAGCTGCTCGGCGACGACCTGCGCCTTGATCCGCCGCTGCGCCGGGAGCGAGGCGTGCTGCCAGTCGCATCCGCCGCAGCGGCCGGGGCCCGCGAAGCGGCACGGCGGGTCGACCCGGTCGGGCGAGGGCTCCAGGATGTCGACCGCGTCGGCCCGCAGGAAGCGCGCGGTCTCCTCGGTGACGCGGACGCGGACGCGCTCGCCGGGAAGGGCGTGGCGGACGAAGACGACCTGGTCGTCGTGGCGCCCCACGCACCACCCGCCGTGCGCGGCGCTGTCGACGCGCAACTCCAGGTGGTGACCGATTCTGCTCATGGAAGTGGACCTCCGGCGGACGGGGCTGTCGGGCATCGCGCAGGTGACCCCCGCGTACAGCCACCGCCCATCAGCGGTAACTCTAGCCGAGGCCGACCACCCCGGCGCCCCGCAGCCGCACAGGGGGTCCGCACAGGGGCGCGCCCATCCATGGTTGGGTAGAGATCCGACGGGACGGGTGCGGGGTGCCGCGTACCCGCGGATGCGGACTCGGGAGCGGATGGCCAGTGCACATCGTCATATTGGGCTGCGGGCGGGTGGGGTCGACGCTCGCGCACACGCTGGAGGACATGGGGCACACGGTCGCCGTGATCGACCAGGACCCCGATGCCTTCCGGCGGCTGCGGCCGGCAACGGCGAAGGCCGCGGTCCGCGGGGTGGGACACGACCGCGACGCCCTGACGGCAGCGGGGATCGAGAAGGCGTCGGCGTTCGCCGCCGTGAGCAGCGGCGACAACTCCAACATCATCTCCGCGCGGGTGGCGCGGGAGACGTTCGGGGTCGAGAACGTGGTGGCGCGCATCTACGACCCGCGGCGCGCGGAGGTGTACCAGCGGCTGGGCATCCCGACGGTGGGCACCGTGCGCTGGACCGCCGACACCATCCTGCGCCGGCTCGTGCCGGGGTCCGAAGGGCTGGACGCCGGGCCGCTGTGGCGCGACCCCTCGGGCACGCTGGTGCTGACCGAGGCGCCGGTGACCGCCGACTGGGTGGACCGGCGGGTGGAACGGCTGGAGGCCGCCGTTCAGGTGCGCGTGGCCTACGTGGTGCGCGGCGGCGAGATCCTGCTGCCGCGCGGCGATGAGGCACTGCGCGCCGGGGATGTGCTGCACCTCCTCGTGCGCGCCGCCGATGCGCAGGGGCTGAGGGCGCGGCTGGGCGCCCGCGACGGGGAGAGGCAGGGCCGGTAGATGCGGGTCGCGATCGCCGGGGCGGGCAGTGTCGGACGCTCCATCGCCGCCGAGCTGAGTGACAGCGGCCACGAGGTGCTGCTGATCGACCGCGATACCCGGGCCATCGGCGTGGACGAGCTGCCGCGGGTGGAATGGCTCCTGGCCGACGCCTGCGAGCTGGCCTCGCTGGAGGACGCCCGGTTGGCCGGCTTCGACGCCGTGGTGGCCGCCAGCAGCGACGACAAGGTGAACCTGGTGGTGTCGCTACTGGCCAAGCGGGAGTTCGGGGTGGGACGGGTGATCGCGCGGATCAACGATCCGCGCAACGAGTGGCTGTTCACCGACGCGTGGGGGGTGGACCTGGCGGTGTCGCCGCCGCGGCTCATCGCCGCGCTGGTCGACGAGCCCATCGCGGTGGAGGACGAGGGCGCGCCGGGCGCCCAGGAACCGGCGCTGTCCGAGACCGACCTGCTGGAGTTCACCCTCCCCGCGGGCTCACCGCACGCCGGGCGCCCGGTGCGCGACCTGCTGCCGGGGCTGCCCGAGGGGATCGTCCTGGTCGCGGTGGTACACGGCGGCGACGTGCGCCCGCCGTCGCCCGAGACCCCGCTGGCCGCAGGGGACGACCTCGTCTTCCTCAGCAGCGCGGACGCGGTCGACGAGCTCGACGCCCTGCTCGCACCGGGCGCGTAGGCCGGCGGCCGCCCCTGGGGACGGCCGGCCCGCCGGGGGCGTAGGCCGGCGGCCGCCCCTGGGGACGGCCG
>NZ_JBHSBH010000011.1:23524-62767 GCF_042650565.1 Nocardiopsis sediminis | reverse complement strand
GGCCCGCCGGGTCATGCGGTGCGCGGCGGGGTGCCCTCGTTCGCCATGGGCGTGCGGCCGCGGGTGAGCAACCAGACCATGGCGGCCAGCGAGGCGACCTGGAGCGGCCAGCCCATGGCGATCTTGGAGATGCCCAGCCACGCGAAGGTGTTGGCGACCCCGAACGACTCGGCGGCCCAGAGGGGCAGCTGCACGGCCACGCGGACGACGCACGGCAGGATGAGCAGCCAGGTCAGCCGGGAACTGAGCCGGACCACGGCGGGGTTCTCCCGCCACCCGGTGGGGTCGCCGGTGACGGCGCCGATCAGCAGGCCGATGGCGGGCCAGCGGACGAGGATGGACAGGGTCAGCACCGCCGCGTAGACGGCGTTGTAGATGATGCCGGGCAGCGCGAAGTCCTCGGCGTTGCCGCTGCGCAGCGCGAAGGCCGCGGCGATCCCGATGCCGAAGAGGCTGTTGACGACGAACTGCACCGAGGAGCGCTGCACGAGCCGGACGACCGCCAGCACGACCGAAAACCCGACGCCCAGTGCCAGGGCCAGCCGGAGGTCCTGGCCGATCATGTAGGTGACGGTGAAGGTCAGGGTGGGGATCGCCGCCTCGACCATGCCGCGCTTGCCACCCAGCGCCTTGGCGAGCTGCCCGCGGACCACCGCCTCGACGGTGTCCTCGGAAACCGGGGCGTCGCCGGACACCGGAGCGTCGGCGGAGGCTGGAGCGCCACCGGAGGCGTCGGCGATGTCCGAAGAGGCCGGCGCTCCGGAGGCGTCGGGAGCGCCGGGCCGGTCACGGCCGTCGTGCTCCGCCGCACCGGTCCCGGCACGCCGGCCGCCCGACGCGGCGGCCTGCGGCCCCGCAGTGGCCCCGGAGCCCTCGCGGGCCGGTGCCGAGGGGTCGGGTGAACGGCCACCGGCCCCGTTCGCGGCCGCGTCGACGGCCCGCTGCTGCTCGGTCATGCTGCTCCAGAATTCGACGTCGGGTGTCCTTCCCACCCTAGGTCACGGGCCCACGACACGGGGATCCTTCCACGCCGCGTAAACGCCCCGGACCGCCGCTGGAATCCGTGGGCGCCCGGCGGTCGACCACGAGCGCGACGAGCGGCACACCGCCCGCCATCAGCTCCGCAAGGGGCCGCGAGGCCCACGCTCCCACTGCGTTGCCCAGCGCCCACCGACAGCGCCGAGCCGCCGAGACCGGTGCACCCCGGCCGACGGCACGCCACAGCGCACCGCCCCATCCGGCACGGGATGGGGCGGCCTCTCCTGCTCGGCGTGCGCGCACACCTGCGCGGCCCCGACTTCCGTCGCCGCCATGAGGTTGGTCAGGGTCGGCCGGGAGCAGGGCGGCCGCGGTCGCCCGTCCGCCCACCGTCCACTTTCCACCGCACCCGGGGCCTGCCGCCTGCGTGAACTCCGCGGTCGCCCGTGGTCGGGGCGACCACCGCGTGAATCGCTCGAGGGGAGCGGCTGCCGGTCCGTGGCAGGTTCGCTGTGGGCGCTCGCAGACCCTCCTCGCCGCGGGGCTCGGCTCGCTCCGGGGGCGTCGCGTAGGCTGGCCGCAGACCGCCACCGCCACGGCTGGGAGAGCCCGATGCGAGTGTCCCTGCGCCCCGATCATCTCGGATTCGCCCTGCGGTTGCAGTCCCGGTTGGCCGCTGAGGAGCCCGGTGGCGGGCTGGTGTGGTCGCCCTACTCCGTCGCCGGTGCCCTGGGACTGGTGGCCACCGGCGCGCGCGGGGCGACGCGTGACGAACTCGGCCGCCTCCTGGGCGGCGACATCGACGCCGAGCTGGCGGCGCTCGACGATGCCGTCGTCGGCGGCCCCGAACTCGCCACCGGCACGGGGCTGTGGGTCCGCGACACCCTGCCCCTGCTGCCCGGGTTCGAGGCCGCCCTGCGCGCCCGCCCCGGCTCCGCCGTCCACACGGCCGACTTCGCCGGCGCGCCCGAATCCGTGCGCCGCGCGGTCAACGGCTTCATCGCCAAGGCCACGCGCGACCTCATCCCCGACCTGCTGCCGCCCGGCGGGGTCGACCCCGGCACCCAGGCGCTCCTGGCCAACGCCCTGTGGGTGCGCATGCAGTGGACCGTCCCCTTCGACCCCGCCGCCACCCGCGACATCGACTTCCACGCCCCTGCGGGCACCCGCCCGGTGCCGATGATGCGCCGCCGCGCACGGATGCCCCTGGCGCAGACCGCCGGCTGGCGCATGGTCACCCTGGCGGGCGGCGACGAGCTCGCCCTCGACATCCTGCTCCCCGACGACTCCGGCACCGCTCCGGTCCCGGAGGGCGGCACCCTGGCCGCCCTCTACCGCGCGGCCGCCCCCGCCGAGGTCGCCCTCGCACTCCCCCGCTTCGACCTCACCCACCGCGCCGAACTCGCCACGGCCGTCACGGCGCTCGGGGCGCCTACGGTCTTCACCGATTCCGCCGACCTCAGCGGCATCTCGGAGCACCCGCTGCGCATCGACCAGGTCGTGCACGAGGCGCGGCTGCGGGTCGACGAGAAGGGCGCCGAAGGCGCCGCCGCGACCGCCGTGCTCATGCCGACCGCGGCGGTCGTGCCCAAACCGCCGGTGGGCTTCACGGCCGACCGCCCCTTCGGCTTCGTCCTGCGCCGCCGCGCGGCCATCCTCTTCCTGGGCACCGTGGCCGACCCGGTCGACCCCGGCCCCGCCGGGTGAGCGCTGCGCCGTTCCCCCCGGTTGCCTCCGGCCGCTACCACGGGCCCCGTACGGGGGCGTCAGAGGCGGTCGAAGGGGGCTGCGTAGCAGAAGGTTCCCGTCATGTTCCCCACGTGCCCGGTGAGGGTACGCACCTGGAAGTACTCCCCCCAGGAGCCGTCCGGCGCGGCCACGCCGTGGTCGTCTGCCGGGCGGAAGCCGAAGCGCGCGTAGAACTTGGGGTCGCCGAGCAGCGCCACCAGCGGCTCGCCCAGCGCGTCGGCCGCCCCCAGGACCGCATGCATCAGCGCGGACCCCACCCCGGCCCCTTGGCGGCCGGGGGCGACGCTCACGGGCCCCAGCCCCAGTGCCGGGGTGTCGCCCACGGCGCCCCGGGTGCACACGACGTGGCCGATCACCTCGCCGACGGTATCGACCGCCACCAGGGAAAGCTCGGGGATCCACCCGGGATCGCCGCGCAGCCACCCCACGAGCGTCGCCTCACCGGGCTCTCCGCCCGGCTCCACTGGCGGCGCGGCGTGCTCCACCCCCGCAAAGGCGGCGGCGGTGACCGCCCGGATGGCGGGGATGTCGTCGGGGGTCTCACGTCTGATCAGCATGGAGGCCATGCTGATCGTTCCCCCGCGCACGCCGCAACGGATTTTCCGGGACGTGCCCGCGCCGGACCCGCCCGCTCCGGCTCCGAGGCCGGAGCGGGCCCCGGGCCGACCGGGTGGTGCCGGGGCGTCGGTCAGGTCAGTCGCGGCCGCCTTCGTCGGCGGGCCGGTCGACGTCCTCTGTTTCGGGGTCCACGCGGTTCTCCTGCGCGGGGATGCCCGGGTCCGCCGTCGCTGAGGCGGGGTCGGCCGGCGGGGGTGAGGCCGGACCGGGGCCGGGCGGTCTGACCGCCGGGCCGCCCTGAGGCGGGGCGGTGCGGCCCGCGGCGGCCATGGACTTCTGGACCTCCGGCGGGACGGTGATCTCCAGCAGGTCGCGTGGGGGCACCGGGCTGTCGCCGCGGACCACGATCACGTTCTGGAACAGCGCGTCGAGCGCCGCCATGGCCTCGGGCTTGACCGCGGCGTCGCCACGGACCACCCCGCGCAGCACCCAGCGCGGGCCGTCGACGCCGATGAACCGCACGCGCTGGCCCAGCTGGTGGCCCTGCTCGTTCTTGCGGCCCTCCACGGGGACGACCGCGCGCAGCTCGGCGCCGAACGCGCCGTCGAAGTCCTCGACCTTGCCGCCCTGCCCCGTGACCTGCTCGCGCAGTTCGCCGCGCAGGTCGTCCCACAGCCCGCTGGACTTGGGGGCGGCGAACGGCTGGATCTGGAGCGCGGAGTTGCCCTGGATCAGGGTGACGCCGATGATCTGCTGGCCGCGCCGGTTCCCGCCCTGGCCGCGCTGGTTGGCGACGTTCACCTGGATCTCGGTGCCCGGCTGGACCGGGACCCGGATCGCCCCGAGGTCCATCCGCCGCACGTCGGGCGCGTCCTCGGAGACGTCCCAGGGGCCCGCGGCCCGGTGGCGGTCGGCCTCCTTCTCGGGCTCGGGCGGCGCGCTCCGCTGTTCGACGACCTCGGCGGTGTCGGCGGCACCGGCCTTGTCGCTCTTCTTGCGTCGGCGTCCGAACACGCCTACACCTCTCCCCATAGCCGGGCCCCGGTGGCGCCGGGGCCCGTGGTCCTCATCTGTGTGCCGCGTGGCCGCCCGTGGAACCGAAGCCGTCCGTGCCCCGCACGGAATCGGGCAGGTCCTCGACCTCGCGGAAGATCGCGTGCTCGACCCGCTGGACGACCAGCTGCGCGACGCGGTCGCCGCGGGTGAGCTTGACCGGGGCCGCGGTGTCGGTGTTGAGCAAGGTCACCCGGATCTCGCCACGGTACCCGGAATCGACGGTCCCGGGGGCGTTCACGAGGGTCAGGCCGTGCCGCGCGGCGAGGCCCGAGCGCGGGTGGACGAACGCCGCGTAGCCGTCGGGGAGCGAGATCGCGATCCCGGTGCGGACGGTCACCCGCTGCCCGGGGTCGAGCACCGTGTCCTCGGCGGTGACGAGGTCGGCTCCGGCGTCGCCGGGACGCGCGTATCCGGGAAGGGGCAGATCGGGGTCCAGGCGGCGGATCAGGATCTCGACGCGGCCGCCGGGGGCATCGCTACTCACACCGACCGAGCTTAGCGCGGACGGCGGTCGCGGCGGACGCACACGCGGGCCGCCCCGGCAGGACGGGGCGGCCCGCGCGCGTCGCCGGTGTCACTCGGCGGGTGCGGGCAGGGTGACGTCGACCCGGAGGTCGGTGTCGTCGCCGGCCACGAACTCCAGCTCGGCGGCGCGTCCCGCGGCGGCGATGTCGTCGCCGGCGACGCGGGCGTCGGCCGCTTGCTTGCCGTGCACGACCACGCGCTCGACCTCGGCGCGCATGGACAGCTTCGCCTCGGACTTGGCCTTGCGGACGGCGCGCAGCACCGCCGACGTGGCGTTGAGGACCGCGGGGTCGCCGCCCTGGGCGGCGGCCCGGAACTCCGCGGTGTCGGGCCATGCCTCGGCGTGCACCGAGGTGTCCTGCCACCAGGACCACACTTCGTCGGCGACGAAGGGCAGGAACGGGGCGAAGAGCCGGTGCAGCGCCGACAGGGCGATCAGCAGCGCGGCGCGCGCCGAGGCGCCCGCGGCGGACTCGGTGTCGTAGGCGCGGGCCTTGACGAGTTCCAGGTAGTCGTCGCAGAACTCCCAGAAGAACCGCTCGGTGTGCTCCAGGGCGCGGGTGTGGTCGTAGGCCTCGAACGCGGCGGAGGCGTCCTCGACGACGTCGGCCAGCGCGGCGAGCATGGCGCGGTCCAGCGGCTCGGTGACCGCGGCGGGGTCGGCCGAGGTCTGCTCACCGGCCACCGACAGCGCGAACTTGCTGGCGTTGAGGATCTTGATGGAGAGCCGGCGGCCGACCTTCATCTGGCCTTCGTCGAGCGCGGTGTCGGTGCCCAGCCGCCCGCTGGCCGCCCAGTAGCGGATCGCGTCGGAGCTGTACTTCTCCAGCAGGTCGATCGGGGTGACGACGTTGCCCTTGGACTTGGACATCTTCTTGCGGTCGGGGTCGAGGATCCACCCGGAGATGGCGGTGGTGCTCCAGGGCAGGGTGCCGTGCTCGAAGTGGGCGCGCACGACCGTGGAGAACAGCCACGTGCGGATGATGTCCTGGCCCTGGGGGCGCAGGTCCATGGGGAAGACGCGCTCGAACAGGTCGGGGTCGCGCTCCCACCCGCCGGCGATCTGCGGCGACAGCGAGGAGGTGGCCCAGGTGTCCATGACGTCGGGGTCGCCGGTGAAGCCGCCGGGCACGCCCCGCTGGTCCTCGGTGTAGCCGGCGGGCGCCTCGGAGCTGGGGTCGACCGGGAGCACGGCCTCGTCGGGCAGCAGCGGGGTGTCGTAGTCGGGGTTGCCCTCGGAGTCGAGCGGATACCAGACCGGGAAGGGCACGCCGAAGAACCGCTGGCGGCTGATGAGCCAGTCGCCGTTGAGCCCGCCGACCCAGTGCTCGTAGCGGGAGCGCATGTGGGCGGGGTGCCAGTTCAGCTCGGCGCCCCGGGCCAGCAGGGAGTCGCGCACCTCGGTGTCGCGCCCGCCGTTGCGGATGTACCACTGCCGGGTGGTGACGATCTCCAGTGGCTTGTCGCCCTTTTCGTAGAACTTCACCGGGTGGGTGATGGGCTTGGGGTCGCCGATGAGGTCGCCGGAGGCGCGCAGGAGGTCGACGACGCGCTCGCGGGCGGTGTGCACGGTGGCCCCGGCGAGCCCGGCGTACGCCGCGCGGGCGGTGTCGGAGTCGATGCCCTGCGGGGGCTCGGCGACGATCCGGCCGTCCCAGCCGATGATGGGCCGGGTCTCCAGCTGGAGCTCGCGCCACCAGGTGACGTCGGTGGTGTCGCCGAAGGTGCAGATCATGGCGATCCCGGAGCCCTTGTCGGGGTCGGCGAGGCGGTGCGCCCTGACCGGGACCTCGACGCCGAAGACCGGGGTGCGCACGGTCGAGCCGAACAGCCCCGCGTAGCGCTCGTCGTCGGGGTGGGCCACCAGCGCCACGCAGGCGGGGATCAGCTCGGGGCGGGTGGTCTCGATCTCGACGGTGCCGCCGTCGGGGCGGTGGAAGGAGATCTTGTGGTAGGCGCTGGGGCGCTCGCGGTCCTCCAGCTCCGCCTGCGCAACGGCGGTGCGGAAGGTGACGTCCCACAGCGTGGGCGCCTCGGCCATGTAGGCCTCGCCGCGCGCCAGGTTGCGCAGGAACGCGCGCTGGGCGGCGGCCCGCGAGGCGTCGTCGATCGTGGCGTAGGTGTAGCGCCAGTCGACGCTGAGGCCGAGCCGGCGCCAGATGCCCTCGAAGACCTTCTCGTCCTCGACCGTGAGGCGGTCGCACAGCTCGATGAAGTTGCGCCGGGAGATGGGGGCCTGGCGCTTGGGGTCGGGCTTGGCGGGCGGCGAGAAGTCGGGGTCGTAGGGGATCGACGGATCGCAGCGCACACCGTAGTAGTTCTGCACCCGGCGCTCGGTGGGCAGGCCGTTGTCGTCCCAGCCCATGGGGTAGAAGACCGACTTGCCGCGCATGCGCTGGAAGCGCGCGACGGTGTCGGTGTGGGTGTAGGAGAAGACGTGCCCGATGTGCAGGGACCCCGAGACCGTGGGGGGCGGGGTGTCGATCGAGAAGATCTGCTCGCGGCTCTTGGAGCGGTCGAAATGGTAGACGCCGGACCCGTCCCATACGTCGACCCATTTCGCCTCGATACCGTCGAGCGAGGGCTTGTCGGGCACGCGGAGGGAACGAGAGCGGTTGGTCATGCGCCAATGGTATTGGCTGCGCGCCCCTGATCGCTCACCGATTCCACAGGGGCCGCAGACGAACGGAGCGTGCCGCCACCGGGCCTGATGCATGAGGGCCGGGCACGCGGGGGCGCGGGCACCGGGCCCCGTTGCATGGGAGTATTTCGGCGAGCCGGATGACCACTGATATGGAAGCGATCGGATTCAGATGGCAGAGAAAGACGGCCGGCTGGCCGCGCAGATCGTCGGCGGCGCCGCCGCTCTGGCGGCCGGGTTCGTGGCGCGCAAGGTGCTGACCTTCGCCTGGACGCAGGCCACCGGGAAGGAGCCCCCGACCGAGCCGGAATCCCTCGAGGTCGGCCTCGGCGAGGCGCTGGGCTGGGCCGTGGTGACCGGGGTCGGCATGGAGGTGGCCCGCGTCCTCGCGGTGCGCGCCGCCTACCGCCGCCTGGGCCCGGCCTCGCGGAAAGAGGTCGAGGGCGCCTGAGGGGCGCCGACCGGAATGCGTGTGGGGGCGGTGCCGTTGGGCACCGCCCCCACACGCATCCGGGGGGTGGTCCCCCGCGCACGTGCGTGCGGCCTCAGCCTTCGGCCGGGACCGGGCCGATCGACGGGGACTCCCCTGCCGGCGCGCGGATGACGCGCAGCGGGGCGGGGGCGGGCTCGCCGGCCGGGAGCGCCCGGGCGCGCAGGTCGGTGCGGACGGAGCGGGCGAGGGCCGTGGTGGCCGCCCGGTTGAGGGTGCCGCCGGCGACGGCCCCGGTGAGGTAGGGGCCCAGGGTGGTGAGGTGGCGGCCCATGACGGCCATGAGGCGCTTGCGCAGGGCGGCCTTCGCGGCGGTGCCCAGCGCGGCGGTGAGGGATCCGGCGGCCTGGGCGGGGTCGATTCCGCGCTTCTTGGCCCACGCCCCCAGGTAGCCGCTGGTGCGCTGGAGTGCGCTGCCGGGCGCCGTGGAGCCGTAGACCTCGTGCAGTTCGGCGATCAGCTTGACCTCGACGGCGGCGACCACGACGGTCTCGGCGACGATCTGGGCGGGGGCCGTCAGCAGCAGTGGGGGCGCGGTGAACTGCACCGCGGCCAGCGCCCCGCCCGCGGCGCCCACCGCGGTCGTGGCGTTGGTGGCGTTGCGGACCAGGGCATCGGCCAGGTCCTCGCCGTCGATCCCCTTGTGGTGGCGGACCAGGGTGGCGTGGTCGCGCACCGGGATGCGGGGGGCGATGTCGTTGGCGAAGGTGTCGGTGATCCACCGCCCGGTGGCGGCGCCCTTCACGCCCGCCGAGCGGGCGCCGTCGGCCAGGGCGCGGGCGAGCCGCCCCAGGAGCCCGGCGCGGCTGCGCGGGTCGGCGCCCTCGTCGCCGATGATGCGGCCGACCAGCTCCCCGACGTCCTCGTGTACGGCGTCCCCGCCCGCGGGCACCAGCTCGGTGCCCGGGGCATCGGCGCCGTCCCCGTCGCGGTCGCGCGCGGCGGCCACGGGCACCGGCGCGATCTCCGCGGATCCGTCCGGGCGCGGACCGCCCGGGCCGTCGGTGTGCCGCCCGTGGTCGTCGCCGCGACGGCCGGCTCTTCTGCGCACCATGACCCCACATCCAATTCCCAGCGATTTCCCAGTCTTTGCCGATCCTCTACGACAAAGCTAAGGGAAGCGGAAAATCGAATGCGCGGGTAAGGCCGCGGCCGCCTCCGGCTAAAGGACGATGCGCCCCCTCATCGGGGACGCATCAGATACCGCGGCGCTGCGGCCGTCGAGACACACGGTGAGAGGGAGGCCACGCCTGTCAGGCGGCGCACTCCTTGCACACGAGCTTTCCCTTCCGCTCCTCCGCGAGCTGGCTGCGGTGGTGCACCAGGAAGCAGCGCGAGCAGGTGAACTCGTCGGCCTGCCGCGGGAGCACCCGGACGGCCAGCTCCTCTCCGGAGAGGTCCGCACCCGGCAGCTCCATCCCTTCGGCGACCTCGTCGGGGTCGACGTCAATGGTGCTGGTGCCCTTGTCGACGCGACGGGCCTGCAACTCCTGGAGGCTGTCCTCGTTGATGTCCTCGTCGGTCTTACGCGGGCTGTCGTAATCGGTGGCCATTCTGCTAACTCCATCCCCCTCGATCTATGCCTCGTTGCGCGGTTGTAACGCTTGAGAGACGCCACTTGTGCCCGTAGGCGGCGGAAATCTTCACCGGCGTAAGTGGACTGTGACCCCTCCCGGGTGCCGTCACACCTCTCGGCAGCATCGAACGGCCGATCCCGGCCGCACGCGTGCACGCCCTGGACCCGCCTGTTCTCATGTGCTACCCAACGCCTGAAGGATTCCGACCTATTTCTTCGTCCTTCCTCGCACCGACCGACCGCGGGAACTCCGCGAGGGGCGAGGTCAGAACGGACACGTCCGCGTCGGGAAACATTCCCGCCGCATTCACGCCCGGAGAGCATACCCACCGTGGAAGGCTGCTCCGCCCTCGGGTGGCCGTGTCATCGGACACGTATAGATATCACGGACGCGGCGGCGCCCGCAGCCCGTTGCGCGCCGCGGCGCGGCCGCCGCCCTCAGCGGCTTCCGGGCAGCTTGTCGCGGCCTTCGGCGGGCAGGGCCACGGTGACCACCAGTCCCCCGCCGGCGCGCGGCCAGGCGCTCACCGTGCCGCCGTGCGCGCGGACCACGGAGCGCACGATGGACAGGCCCAGCCCGGCGCTGCGGCTGGAGCGTACCCGGTCGCCGGAGCCGCGGCGGAACGGCTCGAACAGGCCCTCGATCTCGTAGCCGGGGATGACCGGGCCGGAGTTCTCCACCTGCACCGCGGGCGCGCCCTCGTAGATGCCGGAGCGCACGGTGATCTCGCCGTCGGCGACGTTGTAGCGCAGCGCGTTCTCGACCAGGTTGGCGATCAGGCGCTCCAGCAGCACGGGGTCGCCGCTGACCGGCGCGGCCCGCAGGTCGGAGCGCAGGGACAGGCCGGACTTCTCGATCTCGGCGGAGAGCTGGCTGAGGACGGTCTCGGCGGCCTCGCCCAGGTCGACCAGGGTCCGCACGTCGAGCTCGCGTTCGCTCTTGGCGAGGAACAGCAGGCCGTCGATGAGGTGTTCGTGGCGGGCGTTGGTCTCCAGCAGGGTGCGGCCGATGGTCTTGAGGTCGGGCGAGGCCTCGGGGTCGCTGATGGCGACCTCCAGCAGGGTCCGGTTGATCGCCAGCGGGGTGCGCAGTTCGTGCGAGGCGTTGGCCACGAACCGGCGCTGGCCGTCGAACGCGTGGTCCAGGCGCTCCAGCATGCCGTCGAAGGTGTCGGCGAGCTCGCGGATCTCGTCGTCGGGCCCGCCCAGTGCGATGCGCTCGTGCAGGGAGCGCTCGGAGAGCCGGCGCGCGATCCGGGTGATCTTGTGCAGGGGCGACAGGGCGCGGCCGGCCACGACGTAGCCCAGGCCCACCGCGAGGAGGCCGACGATGACCAGCGCGAGGACCGAGAACCGGGTGACCTCGGCGAGCACGGTCTCGATGTAGGTGTTCTTGACCTCTTCGAGCGCCGCGGGGTCGTCGAAGTAGGGCGAGTCGGGCGCGACCGTGAAGGTGAGGTTGTCCAGGAGCGCGGCGACGATGACGTAGTTGAGCAGCACCAGCAGCGACCCGGCGGCGAAGAAGAGCATGCCGTAGATCAGGGTGAGCCGGGAGCGCAGGCTGATGTTGTCGGTGAGGCGGTCCATGCCGCCGGTGACCGGCCCCTGCTGCTTGGCGGAGGGCGCGGGCGGCGTGGTCAGGCGGCGCCAGGTCCCGGTGTCGCCGGGCGGAGTCGGGGCGACCTCCCCGGGCGGGACCGCGGACGCCGGTTCGCCGCCGGCCGCGGTCAAATGCGGTACCCCGCTCCCGGGACCGTCTGGATGACCGGGGGCTCGCCGAGCTTCTTGCGCAGCGTCATGACGGTGACCCGCACGACGTTGGTGAACGGGTCGGCGTTCTCGTCCCAGGCCTTCTCGAGCAGCCCTTCGGCGCTGACGACCGTGCCGCCCGCGCGCATCAGGACCTCCAGGACGGCGAACTCCTTCGGGGTCAGGGTGATGCGGCGGCCGTCGCGCTCCACGGTGTGGTTGGCGGGGTCGAGCTCGATGCCGTTGCGGCGCAGGACCGGCGGCAGCGGCGGGGCCGCCCGGCGGCCCAGGGCGCGCACGCGCGCGATCAGCTCGGCGAAGGCGAAGGGCTTGGCCATGTAGTCGTCGGCGCCGAGGGTGAGGCCTTCGACCTTGTCCTCGAGTTCGCCGGAGGCGGTGAGCATCAGGATGCGGCCGGCGTAGCTCTGGCCGACGAGGCTGCGGGCGACGTCGTCGCCGTGGACGCCGGGGAGGTCGCGGTCGAGGACGATGACGTCGTATTCGTTGACGCCGGCGTGCTCCAGTGCGCTGTCGCCGTCGTAGACGACGTCGACCGCCATGGATTCGCGGCGCAGCCCCACGGCGACCGCATCGGCGAGCACCTGCTCGTCTTCGACCACGAGTACGCGCACTGTGTCCTTCGCTTCCCTGCGAGCCCGGGTGGGCCGCTGCCGGCGCATCCCCCAACACACCGGCAGCGGCGCTTACCCCCGGCTGCGCCTACCTTTGTCGCACACATCGAATAAGGATGAAGTAAACCACCACAGCGGCTAGCTGCGGAGATACCGCGCGGACGCGGTGTTCACCCCACCTTGCACCGGCCAACGTAGGGCCGGTGCGCGATGCGCGGCAACCCGGTGGGCGCCGGGGAGCGGATGGTCGGCGGGCCGGCCCCGGAGGGCGTGGCCGCCGATGTCCCCCTAAAAGCGAGGCGTCGCTGCCGGCGAATCCCCCAACCGCCGGCAGCGACGTTCACCCCGCACATTTCAAAGGTGCCACGCCCCGGGTAAGAACCGAATAAGTGCCGATGCCGACTTTGCGGCGCGGCCCGCTCCGCCGCCCCCGTGGGGGCCGCCCGGAGCCGCCGGAACCCGCGCGACCTGCCGCGGGACCGCCCTACAGCGGCCGGGTCACGGATCGGTATCGGGCGGGTGGCCGGGTTTGGCCGCGCCGCCGCCGTGGGTATGGCGCAGGGACGCGGGCCGAAGCGCGCTCGGCGCCCCCTATGTCACACCGGTGTGACTGCATATTGTGCGCGCACGACCACAGAGTGAGGTGAAATGGGCGAGTTCTTCGCGGAGATCCAGGGCCGCATCAAGGAAACCCGCATGTCTCTCCTTGCGGCGCAGGCCGCGGGCGACGATTTCCTCGCCGACACACACGCGTCGGAGCTGGAGGACCTGCACCGGATCGCCGCCCGCAACGGTATCGACACCGGCGGTGTATGAGACCTGACGGCCCGTATCGGACCGAGGGACCGATGGTACGCGGCGGCGCGCACGGGCGGCCGGACGCCGACGGGGCCGGCCGGATCGGCAGGGATCCGGCCGGCCTCCGCCGTTTCGGGCGGGGGTGCCCAAAGGGAGTGAGGGGGCCGCTTCTCCCTCCTCGCGCTGTCAGCCGTCGGTGTCGGCCCCGAGCGGCTCCAGCAGGTCGTGCAGCTCCCCGAACAGGTCCCCGGGCGCCGCGATGAACAGGTCGGGGCCGGCGGGCGCCCCGTTGAGGCCGCCCACGCGCGCGCCCGCCTCCTGGGCGATGAGCGAGGCCGCCGCCCAATCCCACGGGTTGAGCCCGCGCTCGTAGTAGGCGTTGCAGCGCCCCCGCGCCACCCCGCACAGGTCGACCGCCGCGGCGCCGCCGCGGCGGATGTCGCGCACCCGCGGCAGCACCTGGCGCAGCACCTCGGCCTGGTGGGCGCGGCGCTCGGAGCTGTAGCCGAACCCGGTGGCGACCAGGGCGAGGTCGAGCGGCACGGCCGGCGCGGCCGCGATCGGCTCGCCGTTGCAGAACGCGCCGCCCCCGAGGACGGCCGTGTAGACGTCGCCGCGCGCGGGAACCGCGACGACGCCGGCGACGACCTCGCCGTCGGCCTCCGCTGCGATCGACACCGCCCAGTCCTCGCGGCCGTAGAGGTAGTTGACCGTGCCGTCGATCGGGTCGACGATCCACCGGACGGCGCTCTCGCCCGCGGCCGCGCCGCCCTCCTCGCCCAGCACCGCGTCGCCGGGCCGGGCGGCCAGCAGCCGCTTGCGGATCAGCTCCTCGACGGCGCGGTCCATCGCGGTGACGACGTCGGTCGGCGAGGACTTGGTGTCGAGGACGCCGATGCCCGCCTGGCCGTCGGCGGCGACCGCACCGGCCTCGCGGGCGGTGTCGGCGGCCAGGGCCAGCAGGTCGGCCGGATCGGCAGTGGTCATGCGCTCCCCCTTGTTCGTTCGCGCGCCGCGGCTGTCACAGGTGCTCCGGGCGGCGCCAGTCCTTGCCGAGCACGTGGTGGTCGAGGAAGGCGAACACGGTCTCGTACCAGACCTTGGCGTTGCCCGGGGTGAGGATCCAGTGGTTCTCGTCGGGGAAGTACAGGAACTTCGCGTCGACCTCGCGAGAGACCAGGTCCCACCACAGCCGCAGCCCCTCGCCGATGGGCACCCGGTAGTCCTTGTCGCCGTGGATGACGAGCATGGGGGTGGTGATGGCGTCGATGTTGCGGTCGGGCGAGGAGCGGTCGTAGCGCTCGGGCTGCGTGTGGGGGTCGCCGAACTCCGCGGCCCAGACCGCCGGGTAGTCGGTGGCCCCGACGAAGCCGTCGAGCCCCCACAGCGAGGCGTGGCTGACGATGGCGTCGAACCGGTCGGTGTGCCCGGCGATCCAGTTGGCCATGTACCCGCCGAAGGAGCCGCCCATGGCGGCGGTGCGGGAGGGGTCGATGTCGTCGCGGGCGCAGGCGGCGTCGGTGACCGACATCAGGTCGGCGAAGGTGCGCGGGCCCCAGATGCCCCAGGCGCGGCGGAGCATGTCGGGGCCGTAGCCGGTCGACAGGGCGGGGTCGGGCAGCAGGACGGCGAAGCCGCGGGCGGCGAGCAGCCAGGGGTTCCACCGCCAGGACCAGCCGTTGAAGCTCATGTAGGGGCCGCCGTGCACCCACAGCAGGAGGGGGGCCGGGGAGTCCGCGGAGGCGCCTTCGGGCAGCACCAGCCAGGAGCGGATGCGGGTGCCGTCGTCGGCGGTGGCCTCGATCTCGGTGAGGGTCCCGGGCGTCTCCAGGACGCCGGTGGGCGTCTTGAGGCGCTCGGGGGCTCCCTCGGCGGTGGCGTCGAGCCGGACCGGCGTGGGCGGCTCGTCCCAGGAGTCGCGCAGGGCGTAGAGGGTGCGGCCGTCGGGGGCGGGGTTGAGGGCGCTGTAGGCGCCGTGATCGGCGCTGAGGCGGGTGAGGGCGCCGGTCGCCACGTCGACGCGGAACGCGGGGCGGCGGCCGCCGAGGTCGGCGGTGAAGAGCACCGCGGAGGAGTCGGGGGCCCAGGCGTACTCGCGCGGCCACAGGTGGTCGCCGGGCAGGAGGTCGCGGCCCTCGCCGGTGGCCAGGTCGACCAGCCACAGGGTGTGGTCGCGGGGCTCGCCGTCGTAGTCGCCGTCGAAGCCGCGGTCGGCCACCGCGTAGCGGCCGTCGGGGGAGACCTTGGGGCCGGAGAAGTCGTGGCCGGGCTGGGCGGCCAGGGTGCTGCGCTCGCCGGTCGCGGCGTCGATGGCGACCAGTTCGTTGCGGTCGACCTCGCGGCCCTGGGGGACGCGCCAGCCGGTGACGACGGTGCCGCCGTCGGGGGTGACGTCCCAGGACTGGGTGAACAGCGCCATGCCGGGTTCGGGGGTGAGGTCGGCGGGGTCGCCGAGGCCGGCGGCGGGGCCGGCCGGGGGCGCGGCGGCGAACAGGCGCGGCCGGGCGGGGCCGAGGTCGCGGTCCCAGTAGCGCACCGGGGAGGCCTCGTGGAGGATGGCGGTGACGTGGGCGTCCTTGCGGGCCGTCCGGGCCTTGTCGTCGGCCTCGCCGTCGGCCGCCCCGGGGAACACCTCGGAGCCGTAGACGACGGTGCCGGATTCGCGGGCGACGGCGAACCCGGTGATCCCGCCGGGGCAAGTGGCCACGCGGCGGGCCTCGCCGCCGTCGCGCGGCAGCAGCCACAGGGCCGCGGGCGGCGCGGCCTGGGCGGCGCCGGCGGATTCGGGGTCGGTGCGCGCCGAGGTGAACAGCAGCGATCCGTCGGGGAGGAAGCCGGGGGCCGACTCCCCTGTGGCGGAGCGGGTGATCCGGCGCGGTTCGGCCTCGCCCTGGGGGTCGATCTCCCACAGGGCGGTGGTGAACGCGGAGCCGTCGGGTTTCAGCTCGCTGACGGGCGCCACGAGGCGGGTCCCGTCCGGCGACAGCCGCAGCCCGTTGACGCGGCGCAGTCCGACGTAGTCCGACGGCTCGTACCAGGAATCGACCACGGCGTGCCCTCCCAAATCCGGCGACAGTGCCACACAGTCGCACCGACCCTATCGGGGCGGTCCCGGGCGGCTCCGGGCGGGAAGGGCCGCTCCGGGAACGTCCGAGGCGGCCGGAAACGGGTGGTCAGCGGGGCGGGCAGCAGTCGGAGCCGCCGTCGGGGCAGCGCGGCAGGTCGCCCAGGCCGACGGGGTCGGCCCCGCTCGCGCGCTCGGCGACGAGGTCGCGGACCATCGCCACGAACCGCGGGTGGGTGCCGGGGCCGAGCGCCCGTTCGAAGGCGAGACCGAGGCGTCCGGCGGTGGCCCGCGCCTCGTGGTCGAGGTCGTACTTCACCTCCATGTGGTCGGAGACGAAGCCGTGGGGGATGACGACGACGGCGGACGCGCCCTCGGCCGCCAGCTCCTCCAGCCGGTCGTTGATGTCGGGCTCCAGCCACGGCTGGCTCGGGGGCCCGCTGCGGCTCTGGTAGACGAGGTCGTAGGCGTGGCCGCCGCCCAGGCGCTCGGTGACCAGCCGGGCGACCTCGGCGAGCTGCGCGGCGTAGGCGCCGCCGGGGCCGAACCCGTGCCCGGGGGCTCCGCTCTTGTCGGCCATGGCCGTGGGGATGGAGTGCGCGGAGAACAGCAGGTGCGCGCCGGCCCGTTCGCCCTCGGGGAGCCGCCCCAGTGCGTCGCGGGCGTGGTCGGCCAAGGGCTCGATGAACCCCGGGTGGTCGTAGAAGGGCCGGATCAGCTCGATCTCGGGGGCGTCGGGGCCCACCGCCGCACGCGCCGCCTCGATGTCGTTGAGGTAGGCGCGGTGGCTGGAGTAGTTGCTGTAGGCGGAGGTGGCCAGGGCCACCACCCGGCGCACCCCGTCCTTGGCCATCTGCGCGACGGTGTCGGCGAGCATGGGGTCCCAGAACCGGTTGCCCCAGTAGATCGGCAGGTCGACGCCGTTGGCCTCGAAGTCGGCGCGGATCGCCGCGATCAGCTCGCGGCACTGCCCGTTGATGGGGCTGACGCCGTCGAACAGGAAGTAGTGCTCACCGACCTCCGCGAGCCGTTCGCGCGGGATGCCGCGGCCGCGGGTGACGTTCTCCAGGAAGGGGATGACGTCGTCGGTGGCCTCGGGGCCGCCGAAGGAGATCAGCAGAAACGCGTCGTAGGGCCTCATGTGCTCCATGAAACCAGGTGCCCGCGACCCTCCGTATCGGCCTCGGCGTGGCAGAGGTCACCGTTGCGCGACAGAAAGCGTCGGCCGGTTACCCAGAGGGCTACCGGCCGGTAGCGTCCGAGGGCATGACGAATGTGGTGTGGCACACATGGTCGGGGACCCACGCGGCGCGGCCGCGCCGCGTGGCGGTCCCCAACGGAACCGGCGACGTCGTCTCCGCGGTCCGCGCCGCCGCGGCCGAGGGGTCGCGGGCGCGCATGGTCGGTTCCGGGCACTCGTTCACCGGGGTCGCCGTGACCGACGGCACCCTGCTCTCCCCCACCTCTCTCACCCGGGTGCGCTCGGTCGACCCCGCTGCGGGCACCGTGACGGTCGAGGCCGGGCTGCCGCTGTGCGACTTGAACACGGCGCTCGACGGCCACGGCCTGGCCCTGGCCAACATGGGCGACATCGCCGTGCAGACGGTGGCCGGGGCCATCCAGACCGGCACCCACGGCACCGGCCGCGACATCGGAGGCCTGGCGGCGCAGGTCCGCGGCATGGAGATCGTCACGGCCGACGGCACCGTGGTGGAGTGCTCGCCCGATCGCGAAGCCGCGCTGTTCGAGGCGGCGCGGGTCGGGCTGGGCGCCTTCGGCGTCGTCACCGCGCTCACCCTGGCGGTGGTGCCGTCGTTCCTGCTGCACGCGCGCGAGGAGCCCCTGCCGCTGGAGGAGGTCCTGGAGCGGCTGCCGGAGCTGCGCGCGGACAACGAGCACTTCGAGTTCTACTGGTTCCCCCACACCGGGCAGACCAACACCAAGCGCAACAACCGGACCCCCGGGCCGGCCGCTCCGCCGCCGAGGCTGCGCGCGTGGCTGGACGACGAATTCCTGTCCAACACCGTGTTCGAGGCGGTGAACCGGCTGTGCCGGCGCGCGCCCGCGGCCATCCCGGCGATCAACCAGGTGTCGGCGCGGGCGCTATCGGCACGGTCCTACACCGACGTCTCCCACCGCGTGTTCACCAGCGCCCGCCGGGTGCGGTTCGTGGAGATGGAGTACGCCGTGCCCGCCGGCGCGCTGGCCGACGTCCTGCGCGAGGTCCGCGCGGCGATCGGCGCCGGGGACCACCGCATCAGCTTCCCGCTGGAGGTGCGGTTCACGCCCGCCGACGACGTGTGGCTGTCCACGTCCTACGGCCGCGACACCGCCTACGTCGCCGCGCACGTCTACCGCGGGACCCCCTACGACCGCTACTTCGCCGACCTGGAGGCCGTCTTCACCTCGGTGGGCGGGCGGCCCCACTGGGCCAAGATGCACACCCGCGACCGCGCCTACCTGGAGGGGGTGTACCCCCGGCTGCACGACGCCCTGGAGGTCCGCGAGCGCGCGGACCCCGGCCGCGTGTTCGCCAACCCCTACCTGGACACCGTCCTGGGGGCCTGATCGCGTCCGGCGCGCCCGGAACACAGGCGGCGGCTTCCACGGGAGATACCATCACCGGCAGGGCGCCCGGCGCGAACCGGCCGGGCACCCTGATCGCGCCTGGGGTCACG
Source organism: Nocardiopsis sediminis (assembly GCF_042650565.1). NCBI lineage: Bacteria > Bacillati > Actinomycetota > Actinomycetes > Streptosporangiales > Nocardiopsidaceae > Nocardiopsis > Nocardiopsis sediminis. The sequence continues at coordinate 44,273 of NZ_JBHSBH010000011.1, read as the reverse complement.
GATCGATGCCGTGCCAAGATGGCACGATGGGAAATGCCACGACGCCCGTGGGCGGCACCGCATGCGCCCGGAGGGCCACACAGTTCGGACATGCCGGGCGCGGTACTGGCCGAACGACCGGATGCCGATGAGACTGGGAACGTGGGGGATGGCCGAGGACCCACCCTCGACGGGACGCGAAAGGGAGGGCGATGCAGGAGCTTCGCCTCGTCGCCGTCAGCGAGGACGGCACCTACCTGGTGTTGGCGAGTGCCGGCCGTGGAACCCGTTTCATGCTGCCCGTCGACGACCGTCTCCGCGCCGCCGTGCGCGGCCAGTTCTCCCGTCTCGGCCAGTACGAGATCGAAGTGGAGAATCCGTTGCGCCCCAAGGAAATCCAGGCCCGGATCCGCTCCGGTGAGACAGCGGAGGCCATCGCCGAGCACGCCGGGATCCCGATCGAGCGGGTGCGCTGGTTCGAGGGCCCGGTGCTGCAAGAGCGCGAGTACATCGCCCAGCAGGCCCAGCGCGCCACCGTCCGGCGCCAGGGCGAGTCCGCACCAGGGCCCACCCTCGGCGACACCGTGGCCCAACGCATCGGCGCCCACCAGCTGGAGACCGGCGACGCCGTATGGGACTCCTGGAAGCGGGAGGACAACACCTGGCAGCTCAAGCTCGCCTTCCTCGCCGCGGGCGAGGAGAAGGTCGCCCACTGGGTCTATGAGCCGCGCCGCCGCAGTGTGACCCCGGCCGACGACGAAGCCGTGCGCTTCTCCTCCCCTGACGCCGACGGTCCGCGGAGCCTCGGCGGCGGGGCCAACGTCACCCCCTTCGTCCCGCGCCGCAACGGTGCGCCCACGGCCGAGCCGGCCCGCCCGGATCCGGCACCTGCGCCTGCGCCTGCGCCGCAGCGTCCCGAGCCGCTGACGGCCACGGCCCCCACACGCCCCGAGCCCCCGCGCCCTGACATCGACGGTCCGCTGCCCGCCGCGCCGCCCGAGGAGCCCGCGCCCCCGGCCCGGCCCGAGCGCACCCCGGTGGCCGGGCGGGTCCCGATCGTCCCCGAGCACACCCACCCGGCGGCGCGCGAGGACGTGCAGGCCCCGCCGCGCACGGCCCCGGCCGAGCCGCCCCGGCGCGGTGCCCCGCTCCCGGCCACCGGCCGGGCCGACGCCCCCGAGCCCGTCCGCCCCGAGCGCCCCGTTCTGGGCCACCCCGCCGCCGATCCCGCCGGCTCCCCCGCGGCCCGGCGCCCGGCCCCCGGCACACCGCCTCCCGCGGCGCACGAGCCCGAGCGGCCCGCCCCGCATACGCAGGAGCCCTCGGTCCCGGCCGCCGCGGCGCAGGCCCCCGGCGCAGCCGCCCCGCCGTCCCGGCGCAAGGGGCGCGGGAGACGGGCCTCCGTCCCCTCGTGGGACGAGATCATGTTCGGGGCGAAGAAGCCCGACTGAGCCTGCCGCTGTGCACGACGGCGACGGCCCGCGTAGTGCTGCGGGGCCGTCGCCGTCTTAGGTTCGGCTCCGGCCGGCCGCGGGGTCGGCGGGGCCGGGCGCGGTGACCAGGAACGGGCGCACCATGGCGGGCGTGACGCCTTCGGCGAAGGCGACCGACTCGGCGAAGTCGGCGTCGACGGCGGTGTAGCCGCCCTCGCCCGCGCCGACCGCGAACTCCACATTGGCCAGACCCGACCGGCGCTGGAACAGCGTCTGGCTCCAGGTCCAGCCGATGACGGCCGACCGGTGCACCACCGGCTGCACCCGGCGCAGCGACCCCGAGCGCACACTGACCTGCGCTCCGTCCTGGCCGTGCCCCAGCGCCCGGTAGCGGTCGTAGCCGAGCGGGACCCCCAGCAGCGCCACCGCGCCCAGCGGTACGGCAAGCCAGGTCAGTCCCGCGTAGGCGGCGACGGCCGCCGCGACGGCGAACGGCACCACGGCGCGGAACAGCCGGCGGCCCAGCGCCGCGCGGGGGTGGGGGGTGAGCAGGCCGCGGAACGGGGTGAGCGCCCGCTCCACCACGGGTTCCACGCGGGAGCGCGGGCCGATGGGCATGAGCACCGCCCGCGTGGTGGAGTCGCCGAGCCCGGTGACGATCGCGCGCAGCCGCACCACCCGGCGCAGCCGCTCCAACGGGTTGTCCAGGAACTCGTGGCCGCGGATCCGGCGGTGCTCCAGCGTGACACTGCGCCGGGTGAACAGCCCGCGCTCGATGACGAGGGACGCGTCGCGCCGGCGGAGGGTGAAGCCCCAGTGGGAGACGGCGTAGGAGACCACGGCGAACAGCGGCATCATCAGCACGAGCAGCACCACGGCGGCGACCGCGATGGCCGTCAGCGCCTGCGGGCTCATCGTGCTCGCCCACCGGTAGGCCAGCAGGACGGCGTCGCCCGCATCGGTGCCGGAGGTGAGGTCGTCGAGGCTCTGCCCGACCGCGCCCAGCACCGTGGCCAGGGCAACGAACGGGGTGAGCAGGTAGCCCAGGCTGAGCACGGCGTAGAGGTACCAGCCGGCCGGCATCGTGAAATAGACGGTCTCGGCCGGGGCGGTGGCGCCCGTGGCCCCGCTGGCGTGCCCGGCGGTCCCGCCCGGCTCCGGTGCGCCGGTGTGGGCGCCGGCGGCGGCCCGCAGGGTGGCGCCCGCAGGGTCGCCGCGCAGCACCGCGCGGCGGTGGAGCAGGACCCCGCGCAGCCGCTCGGCCTCGGCCAGGGCGACCGCGTCGAGCTTGCCCTCCTCGCCCTCGCCGCCGCCTCCGGCGGCGGCCTCGATCCGGACGACGGCCAGGCCGAGCATGCGGTGCAGCAGGTGGGAGGTGACGTCGACGCCGCGGATGCGCTCCAGCGGGATCGACCGGCGCGACCTGCCGATCAGGCCGCGGCGGATCTCCAGCCGTTCGCTGCCCACCTGGTAGCGGAAGGTGCGCCAGGTGACGAACCCGCCGATGAGCATGGCGGCCACCGCCGCGCCGGCGCTGGCGAGCACCCACGGGTTGAAGCTGCCCGCGACGAGGGCGGCGATCAGCGGGACGATGAAGCTCTTGAGGTAGCTGACCGGGGCCGTGACCATGGTCAGCGGGCTCAGCGCCCGCTCGGGTTCGGGCTCGGGGACGGCCGCCGCTCCCTCGGGGGCGCCGGGGGTGGCGGGTCCCGGCAGGCCCTCTCCGGAGGGCGGCGCGCCGGCGCCGTCGTCGTGCCGCGGCTCAGGGGGGACGTCGCTCACGTCGCTCACGTCGCATCGTCCCGGAGCTCGGCGGCGCGCTCGGCGAGGTCTTCGGAGATGCGCCGGGCGTCGTCGGCGGCGAGCCCGGCGATGGTGGAGGAGCCGGCGTGCGAGGCGGTCTGCACTTCGAGCGTGGCGACCTTGAACAGCCGCTCCAGCCAGCCCTGGCTGTGGTCCACGGTCTGGATCCGGCTCACCGGGACGAGCTGCCACTCGCGGCTGAGCCAACCGGTGCGCGTGTAGATGACGTCGGCAATGACCTCCCAGCGGTGCACCCGGTAGCGCCAGCGGGGCGCGATGACGATCTTGGCGAGGCCGTAGACCCCGTACACGACGGGGGCCGCCCAGGCGTAGTCGCGCACGACCGGCGGGATCCAGCCCCAGCCGAGCGAGGTGGCGCCCCAGGCCACGCCGCTGAGCACCGCCGCCAGCACCGCGACCCCCAGTGCCGTCTGTAGCGTCCACATCGGGACGGCTCGTGGTGACACGCGATTCTCAGGGGGGCGAAGCCGGGTGGTCGTCACGCGCCTGATTGTAGCGACGCGGACCCTTCCCCCCGCACCGCCAAAACGCGGCCGAAGTTCCGGCAAAGTTCGCGGTCCGGCCCCCGGGGGAATGCCGCTGACGCGCCCGCACGCTGTACCGGTTGAATGCGGCGGAACCTGTCAGCGGTTTGTCAGTGGCCGTGCGGACACTTGACGGGTGAACGCACATTGCTGGAGGGGTAGATGACGGACGCCATCCGCGCGGAGGGCCTGGTCAAGGAGTTCAAGGGGAAGGCCGCGCTGGCGGGGGTCGACCTCGTCGCACGGTCGGGCGCCGTCCTGGGGGTGCTGGGCCCCAACGGGTCGGGCAAGACCACGACGGTGCGGATCCTGGCGTCCCTGCTGCGGCCCGATGCCGGCCACGCCACGGTCGGCGGGTTCGACGTCGTCAAGCGCCCGCACGACGTCCGGCGGCTGATCGGGCTCACGGGCCAGTACGCGGCCGTCGACGCCGATCTGAGCGGCACCCAGAACCTGCTGCTGATCGCCCGGCTGCTCGGCTTCTCGCGCGGCGACGCGCGGGCGCGCGCCGCCGAGCTGATGGAGCGTTTCCGGCTGACCGATGCCGCCGAGCGCGCCGCCAAGACCTATTCGGGGGGCATGCGCCGCCGGCTGGACCTCGCGGCCAGCCTCGTGGGGCGGCCCAGCCTGCTGTTCCTGGACGAGCCCACCACTGGGCTCGACCCCCACAGCCGCAACGAACTGTGGGAGGTCGTGCGCGAGCTGGTGCAGGACGACGTCACCGTGCTGCTGACCACCCAGTACCTGGAGGAGGCCGACCAGCTGGCCGATGACATCGTGGTCCTGGACCACGGCAAGGTCATCAGCCGCGGCACCCCCGACGAGCTGAAGATGCGGGCCGGGTCGCAGGTGCTCCAGGTTCGCCCGATGGAGCCGGGGCTGCTGCCCCGGGTCGCCGCGATCGTCGAGGCGGTCAGCGGGTCCGAGGTCCGCTCGGGCGAGAGCACCGCCAGTGCGTCGGTGACCGATCCCGCGGTCCTGCCCGAGGTGGTCCGCCGGCTCGACGACAGCGGGATCGCCGTCGCCGAGCTGACCCTGCGCAAGCCCAGCCTGGACGAGGTGTTCCTGGCCCTCACCGGCCGCCCGGCCGACGACATCCCCGCCGCCGACTCCGCGGCCTCCCCCGAAAGGACGAAGGCGTGAGCGCCGTCGACACAGCGGGCCTGCCGCCCGCCCAGGCCGGGCCGAACGTGGCGCAGCGCATCACCCCGGTGAGCACGGTGCGCCACGGCGCGCTGCTCACCTGGCGCAGCCTGGTCAAGATCAAGCGCAACCCCGAGGAGGTCCTCGGGCTGACGTTCATGCCGCTGATGTTCGTCGCGCTGTTCGTGTTCGTGTTCGGCCAGGCCATGATGGGCGACTGGCAGGCCTACCGCGACTTCATCATCCCCGGGATCACCGCCCAGTCGGTGATCTTCGCGACCATCGGCACCGGCGTCTCGCTCAACTCCGACATCGAGAAGGGCATCTTCGACCGGTTCCGGTCGCTGCCTATCGCGCGCTCCGCGCCGCTGATCGGGGCGATCCTCGGCGACCTGGCCCGCTACCTGATCACCGTGGTGATGGTGCTGGTCGTGGCGATGCTGATCGGCTACCGCCCCGCCGGCGGGCCGATCGGGGTCGCGGCGGCGGCCGCGGTCGTGCTGCTGTTCGCCTTCTCGCTGTGCTGGCTGTCGGCGTTCATGGGGCTGCTGCTGCGCACGCCGATGGCGGTGAACATCTTCGGGTCGATCTGGATGTTCCCGCTGACCTTCGCCAGCTCCACCTTCGTCGCGCCGGAGAACATGCCCGGGTGGATGGCGGCGTTCGCGCGGATCAACCCGGTCACCCACGTCACCGACGCCATGCGCGGCCTGCTGGAGGGCGGCCCGTTCGCCGGGCCGCTGCTGTGGACGGTGGCCTGGACGGTCGGGCTGACCGCGGTGTTCTTCCCGTTGGCGACGCGCGCCTACCGCCGCAGGGCCTGAGCGGAGGGGCCGGTGGGCCGGTGGCGTCCCCATCGGCCCGCGTGGCTCCTCCGGGCGGGGCGCCGGGCCTCGCGCCCCTCAGGCTCGTCCGGTGTCCTCCCCGTCCTGCTCAGCCTTCCCCGTCCGGCTCCTCCGGCGCCCAGGCGTCGATCCAGGCGTCGACGGCCGGGGCGGCGTCCTCGCGCGGGGTCCGCGCGCCGCGCGCGTAGGCCCGGTCGAAGGCGGTGGCCCCCATTGCGGCGCGGAGCCGCCGGCGGACCCGGACGACGTCGGGCTCGGCCCGGTTGGGCAGCCCCCGCACCGCCTCGGCGAAGCCGAGGAGGGTGGCCGCGCGCTCCGGGTGCTCGGCGCCCATCACCCCGGCGACCAGTTCCACGGTCGCCGAGCGGTGCATGGCCGACGGTCGCTCGCCCAGCGCCCGCCAGGCCGCGGCGGCGTAGCGGCGCGCCTCCCCCGGGTCGCCCAGGTCGTCCGAGGCCCGGGCGAGCAGGCCCAGCCACAGGGGCAGGACCTGGGAGCGCACCGCCTTGCCCGCGTTCTCCTCGATCTCCTCGGCGAGGCCGAGCAGGATCTCCCTGCTGCGCGCGGGGGCGCCGGCCGCGCGCTCGATTTCCGCCTCGCTCACCCGCAGCAGCGCGCCGCCCCGGTGCTCGGGGTTCGCGGAGATCGCCGCGGCGATCTCCGCACGCGCCGCCTCGATGTCGCCCAGCCGGGCGCGGGTCACCGCCCGCCGCGATGCGAGCATCACCTCGAGGCCGGTGAGCCGCATCTCCCCGGCCAGGCGGGCGCCTTCGGCGAGCAGGTCGCGTTCCGCGGCCAGGTCGTCGAGCCGCATCAGCTCGGAGGAGATCACCAGGGTCTGGCACGTCCCCCACCGGTCGCCCAGGGCGCGGAACTCGCTCAGCGCGGCGCCGAGCCGGTCGCGGCCCGCACGCACGTCGCCCCCCATGAGCAGGTCCAGCAGGCCGGTGGCCATCTTGCCGGTGGCGCGCACCCAGGGGTCGGAGTGGTCCTCGGCGGCGCGGAGCCGGTCCCGCATGGCGTCGGGGCGGTGGCCGAGCATCGCCAGGTAGCCGGGGATGAACAGGAGGGATGCGTGGTCCTCGGCCTTCTCCCCCGCCGCGCGCAGCACCTCGTCGGCGCGCAGGACCCGCTTCTCGGCCCCGGCGGAGGAGAGCTCGCCGGCGCCCATGGTGAACAGGCAGCCGGCGAAGGCGACGGCCCGCCCTTCGGGGGGTTCGTCGCCGACGAGCCGGACGATCTCGGCCGCCCAGCGTGCGGCGTCGGCCCAGCCGTCGACCATCTGCCAGTACCACATGGCGCTGTGGCTGAGGTCGAGGGCAAGCGCGCCCTCGCCGGAGTCGACGGCCCAGCGCAGGGCCGCGGTGAAGTTGTCGTGCTCGGCGCGCAGCCGGCCGAGCCAGGTGATCTGGTCGGCGCGGCGCAGGTGGGCGTCGGCCTCGGTCCACAGGGCCAGCACGTGCTCGGCGTGGGCCCGGCGCACGGCGGGGTCCTCGCCGCTCTCGGCGAGGCGCTGGGCGCCGTAGGCGCGCACGGTCTCCAGCATCCGGTAGCGGGGCTCGGTGCCGCTTCCCGCGGGGTCGGCGAGGACCAGTGACTTGTCGACGAGCGTGAACAGCACCGACCACACGTCGCGGCCGCCGACCGTGCCGCCGGCGCCGTCGACGCAGACGTGTTCGACCGCCTCGAGGGTCGCGCCGCCACTGAACACCGACATCCGGCGCAGCAGGGCCCGCTGGGGCGCGTCGAGCAGGTCCCAGCTCCAGTCGACGACGGCCTGGAGGGTCTGGTGCCGGGGCAGCGCGAAGCGGGTGCCGCTGGTGAGCAGCCGGAAGCGGTCGGACAGCCCCGAGGCCAGCCGGGAGACCGGCATCGCGCGGACCCGGGCCGCCGCGAGCTCCAGAGCCAGCGGCATGCCGTCGAGCTCGCGGCAGATGCGCACGACGTGCTCGGCGTTGGTGTCGTCGACGGTGAACCCGGGGACGACCGCGGCGACCCGTTCGGCGAACAGCCGCACCGACGCGTAGTCGAGGGCGGTCTCGGCCGTGGTGCCCTCAGGCGGCAGGGCGAGGGAGGGCACCGCCTGGAGGCGTTCGCCCGCCACGCCCAGGGGCTCCCGGCTGGTGGTGAGGATGCGCAGCCCCGGGCAGGCGGCGAGGAGGCGGCCGGCGACGGCCGCGGCGTCGGCGATCAGGTGCTCGCAGTTGTCCAGGACGACCAGCAGCTCGCGGTGGCCGAGCCCCTCGACGATGCGGTCCATGACGTCGGCGGGCGGGGCAGGGGTGGTGGCGTGCAGGGCCATCATCGAGCGCTCGCCCAGGCCGAGGGCGGTCTGCACGGCGTGCGGGATGTCGGCGCCGTCGCTGACGGGCGCGAGTTCCACGAACCACACGCCGTCATGGGCGAGGTCGGGGCGCCGTTCGGCGAAGCGGGCACCGGTCTCGATGGACAGCCGGGTCTTGCCGGCGCCGCCGGGGCCGATGAGGGTGACCAGCCGCTCGGTGGAGAGGAGGGCGACGGTGTCGGCGATCTCGCCTTCGCGGGCGATGAAGCTGGTGAGGGTGTGCGGCAGCCGGGTGGTGGGGGTGTGGCGGGCGGCCGGGCGATCGGGGGCCGGGGGCGGCGCGGGCTCCTCAGGGGCGGGGTCCAGTTCGCCGCGCAGCAGCCGCAGGTGGAGGTCGCGCAGCCGGGTCGAGGGGTCGATCCCCAGTTCGCCGGCGAGGCCCGCGCGCAGCCGGTCGTAGGCGGCGAGGGCGTCGGCCTGGCGGCCGGCGGCGGCCAGGGCGCGCATGAGGAGTTCCACGGTGCGCTCGTCGTGGGGATCGCGGGCGGCCAGCTCCTCGATCTCGGGCAGGACGTCGGTGTGGGCGCCGAGGTCGAGCAGGGCGGCGAGCCGGTCGGCCGCCGCGCCGCGGCGCGATTCGGCCAGGCGGGCGGCGAGGTCGGCGCCGGCGTCGCCCAGGTCGGCCAGCGCCGGGCCCCGCCACAGGGCGAGGGCGTCGCCGAGCAGCCGCGCGGCGGTCTGCGGGTCGCCGTCGGCGCGGGCCTGCCGGCCGCGGTGCACCAGGTCCTCGAACACGAAGAGGTCGATCTGCTCCGGGGCGACGTCGAGCCGGTAGCCGGTGGCGTCACCGTGGAGCAGGGCCGGATCGCCGAGGGTGCGGCGCAGCCGCGACGCGAGCGCCTGGAGTGCGTTGCCGGCCGCCGCGGGCGCGTCGTCGCCCCACACGCCGTCGATCAGCAGGCCCGCGCCGATGGTGCGGCCGGGGGACCTCAGGAGCAGCACGAGCAGGCGGCGCAGCCGCGTACCGCCGACGGTGAGGGGCCGCCCATCGGCACCGCGCACCGACAGGGGTCCGAGAATGGAGAACCGCACCCACCCATGATCCCTGATGTGCACGGAAGGCGGTTCCGGGGCGGGGGCGCGGCGCCGGATGCGGCCGGCGCGACGTTGGCGACGCTATGCACACGTCTTCGCACACTCCGCGCATACGCGGCTCATCGCCACGCGGACCGCAGTAAGGTCGCATGTGGTCGCCGCGGGAGCGACGCGGAACCGGCGCGCACGCCGCTCCGGGCCGCGTGCCGGCGACCCCCAGGAGAACGATCCGATCCACCCTTTCGCAGGAGCCCCATGTTCTCGGTCGAACGCCACCGATCATCCGGCTCGCGCCGCGGGGCCGTCTCCCCGGGCGCCCGCGCGCGTGTGCGCACCGCCTCCTCGGGCGCCGGGGCGGCCGTCCTGCTGGCCGCGGCCACCGGCTGTGTCTCCCTGCCGTCGGGGACCGACGCCGAGCTGAGCCCCGACATCAACGTCACGAGCACGATGATGCAGGAGGGCGAGCCGCTGCCGGACGCCTACACCTGCAAGGGCGAGGGCCTCTCGCCGACCCTCCAGTGGTCGGGGCTGCCCTCGGGCGAGGGGATCGCCTCGCTGGCGGTGGTCGTGGACGCCCCGGACGACGCCACCGTCTTCTGGGTCATCTACGGGCTGGACCCGCAGACGACCGAGATCCGGCAGAACACGGTGCCCCAGCCGGGCCGGCAGGGGCTCAACAGCGCGGGCACGGCCGATTTCGAGCCGCCCTGCCCGGAGGACGGGCACCCGCACCGGTACCGGTTCAGCCTGTACGCGCTCAACGGCGAGATCGACCTGCCCGAGGACGCCCCACTCGACGATTCCCTCCAGGCGATCGCCGACCGCTCCATCGCGCGGGGCGCTCTCACGACGACCAGCGAGTAGCAAGGAGGTGACATGCGCCACGCGGCGACCCCCCACAGAGACCCGCATATCGGACGATCAATGACGTTCCATTCTCCGTGCACACGGAAGGAACCCTTCGTCGCCCTCTGCACTCATGGCGCATCTATGCATAAAGTGGGTCCGTGCCCCCCGTCGATTTACTGATGACCGAATCCGTGCAGCACGCAGTAGAGCACCGGCGCCCCCGCACCCCCTCGCGGGCGGGCGCCGACCGGCCGCCCCACGGCCGCCCCGGCTCCGCCCGCCCCCGCGGGCACCGCGTGCCCCTTTCGGTCCGCCCGGACGATCCGACGGCACCCGGCACGGAGGCCCGATTCCTCCTGCGCGCCCCATGCGACCCGGTCCCCCCGGCATCGCACCGCCGACCGCATGCCGCGCGCGTGCCCACACCGGCCAGTCACATCACCCCCGCCGGTGGCACCTCTGTCCGCTATAAGGCCACGGGCCCTAGGGTGGTGCATTCACCATGACCATTGCGCTAATCGCGATCATCGCCATCATCGTGGTCCTGGTCGTCCTGGTGCTGATCCTGCTGGGCATGCGCGCCCTCAGCGTCAGCAACGCCGATGACGACTACGACGACGGATACGACGACGACGGCCCGCGCGACCGCGACGACGATCGCGACCCGCGGCCCGCGCCGCGCTCACGCAGCCGCCGCTCACGCGCGCCCGAGGACGACGACGAACCGCGCCCCGCACGGCGCCAGCGGCGCGGCCGGGGCGGCGACGACTGGGACGACGACGATTCCGGCGGGATGTCGGACAACGCCTTCTGGTCCAGCCTCTCCGACGAGGACGACCGGCCGGGCCTGGGCGCCGCCCCCGCCGACGACCGCCCCGCCCCCTCCGGGCGCCGCGACACCCGGGCCGAATCCACCGCGGCCATGGCGGCCGTCCAGGACGGCTCCGATGAGGTCGAGGACGACGAGCCGGAGCCGCCCCGCAGGTCCCGCGGGCGCCGCTCGCGCGGCGACGACCGNCGATCGCGACCGGCGCGACCCGGCCGACGACGAGCCGGCCGCCGACACCCCCGCCCCGGCGGCGAGCACGGCCGCCGCCGGCGGCGACAACGGCCTGGCCATGCTCGCCAGTCTCGGCCAGGGCCCCTCTCCCGCCGACGACCCCGCGCCCGCCGAGCCGCCGTCCCGCGGCCAGGCGCCGGCCACCCCCGCCGCCGGCACCCCGGCCGCTCCGGCCGCCCCGGCGGCCCTTCCGCCCGCTGCGCTCCCGGCGCCCACCGCCCCGGCCCGCCCGCCCGCGGCTCCGGACCCGTTGCGCGATCCGCTCAGTGACCCCCTCAGCGATCCCCTCGGCGCGCCCGCGGCACGCGACTCCGCGGCTTCGGCCCCCACCCAGGTGTGGAACCCGCCGCCGCGCCGGCCGACGCCCGCGCCGTCCTGGGACACCACCGGCTCCTACGCCGACGACCCGCTGGGCGCCCCCTCGCCCAGCGGGAACGGCCAGGCTCCGGGCTCGTCCTACGACACGGGATCGCACACCCGGCGGCCCTACTCCGGGAGCACCCCGGCGCCCTCGTCCTATGACACCGGCGACCACAGCCGCTCCGCCTACGACACCGGGAACCACACGCGGTCGGCCTATGACACCGGGTCGCTCTCCCGGCCCGCCTACGACCCGGGGCCGGCCCCCTCGCCGCTCGACACGGGTGCGCACAGCCGCTCGACCTACGAGCCCGGAGCGGCCCCGTCGTCGCCGTACGACACCGGGGACCACAGCCGCTCGCCCTATGGCGGGGGGTCGACGGCGGGCACGCCCTACGACCCCTACGACACCGGGTCGCACACCCGGCGGCCCTACTCCGGGAGCACCCCGGCGCCCTCGTCGTTCGACACCGGCGACCACACCCGCTCCGCCTACGACACCGGGAACCACACGCGGCCGTCCTACGACGCCGGCGGGGCATCCGCATACGAGACGGGGTCGCACTCGCGGTCGTCCTACGACACCGGGTCGCACACCCGCTCGTCCTACGACACCGGGGGGCGCGGCGCCACCGGCGGCGACCCGCTGACCGATCCGGCGTTCGGGCCGGGCCCGGAGTCCGCCTCCCCGATCTGGTCGAGCATGGACACCGGCTCCCACCAGCGTCCCGCCGCCCCGCCGGCGCAGCCGCCCGGGAGCCAGAACGGCGCCGCCGCCCGGTTCACGCCCAACTCCGGGCAGCCGGCCTGGGGCGGGCCGACCGGGGAACAGCCGGCGTGGAGCACGGGCACGGGCGAACAGCCCGCATGGGGCGCCCCCACGGGCGAGCAGCCCGCCCCGGCACCCCAGAACACGTTCGACGCCCCGCCCGCGTACACCACCGGCGCGTTCAGCCGCGACCCCTACGACAGCGGCACCCACGCCGCCCCGCCCGCACCGCGCACGGGCGTGCCCGCACCCCAGGACCCGGCGCCGCCGGGGCGCGGGGCCGCAGTGCCCGGCCAAGGGGGCTATGCCGACCCGGGCGGCTTCGGCTATGGGGGCGGCGCCCCCGCGCCCGGCCCGTGGGAGCAGCAGCCCGCATGGGGCGCCCCCACGGGCGAGCAGCCCGCCCCCGCACCGCAGAACACGTTCGACGCCCCACCCGCGTACACCACCGGCTCGTTCACGCGGGACCCCTACGACACCGGGAGCTACGCCACCCCGCCCGCGCCCCAGCCGGGCTACCCGCAGAGCGAGCCGCTCGGCGGGAACACCTTCACTGGCGGGCTCAGCGGGGGCGGGCCCGGGGCGGGCGGCGGCCTGCCCGGCGGCCCGGGAGCGGCGCCGCAGCCGCCCTCCTACACCGGCCGCCCCGACCCCTTCGGCGGCTACCCCTCGGTCCCGGGGCCCGAGCAGGGCGCCGCCCCGCAGCAGCAGGGGTACGGCTACGACGCCCCGTCGGGCGAGTGGCCCTCCTTCCGCACCGATGACGGGCGCGGCCCCGCCGACAACCGGACCCGCCCCTACGACCAGGGCGGCTACGGCGACGGCGGTTTCCGCTAGCCCTGAGACGCGCGTCGGCCCCCGCAGGGATCCCTGCGGGGGCCGACGCGCGTCTCAGGCGGCGGCGCGGCACACCGAAGCACGACAACGGGCGCCACTGGCCGGCGCCGCGCGTGCGCGGGCCGGTGCGCGTGCGCGGGAACGGCGCCGCGCCCCGGCCCCGGCGCCGGTCGATCCGTTCAGCGGGGGCCGTGCGGTGCGCCGCTCATTCCGGTCCGGGGCGGTCGTCGCGCTCGTCCTCCCGGACCTCGGACGAATGGTGGAGGGCGAACCCGATGATCACGACGATCGCGATGATGGGCACACCGAACATGATCACCCAGATCGTGGAGGAGTCCATGAGATAACCGAAACCCGATTCGCAGGCGGTGTGGGCGCCGGGGCACCCGCGTTTCGTCCCCGCGCTCGGCCGCGGGGGTGAGATGACCGTCCCAATCTAACGCCGTTTCCCCCACTGTGCCGCATGGCACACCGCCCGGAACGACCACAATGGGGCCGCTGCGCAACCGGAATACCTCCGGTCACACCGGAACCCGCGGATCCGGCGGCGCCCCCCCGCGTCGACCCTCGGGCCGCGGGGCGTACCGGAGACAGCGGAGGCGCATCGCCCCGAGTGGATCGGCCGGAAAGCGCACGGGCACGGGCCCGGCCGTGCGATACTCCGGCGAACCGCATCGCAGAGGGGGCTCGCATGACCACGGACGGCGACGGCTTCCTGGTCGACTACACCATCCGCATCCACCACGAGAACGACTCCTACTGGGCGGACGTGGTGGAGCTGCCCGGGGTGTTCGCCGCCGGGACGACACTCGACGAACTGCGCGCCAGCCTCGAAGAGGGCATCAGCCTGTACCTGTCGTCGGACCGGCGCAGGGCCGACGTCCGGGTCGACCGTGCCCACGACGCGGTCGTGGTCGAGCAGCGGTTCGTCGTCCGCACCTGAAACTGGGGTACCGCCGCGGCCTCGGGAGCAGGAACGGCCCGGCCGAAGCCGGGCCGCGAGACGGGAAGAGCCGGCCGGTAAGCCGGATTCTGTCGGCCCTTGCGGGCCGGGCGGCCATCCATCTGGGGCCACCGTTGCCGGTGGCCTCGGTGCGGTCTACCCGCGGACTCGGGCGGGCCGCCCTCGAACATCCGCGCAGGGGACCTGGCTCGGTCCCCCATTTCGACCTTGCTCCGGGTGGGGTTTACCCAGCCGGCCGGATCACTCCGGCCGCTGGTGGTCTCTTACACCACCGTTTCACCCTTACCACCGCACAGCGGTGGCGGTCTGTTTTCTGTGGCACTGTCCCGCGGGTCACCCCGGGTCGGTGTTACCGACCACCCTGCCCTGTGGAGTCCGGACTTTCCTCGGCACCGCAAGCGGTGCCGCGACCGCCTGGCCGACTCTCCCCTACCTCTATTCTACGGCTCTTCGCGGCCGGCGTCGTCCCCCGATGCACCGGGCCACTCCAGGTGGCCGGTGTCGTTGACCGACCGGACCAGCATGGGACCGTCGGCGAAGCAGTCGATCCGCGACAGGCAGCCCACGTCCAAGTGCATCCGGTACAGCGCCTCGGGCGGGGCCAGCAGCGCCTGGCGGATCAGCGTCTTGATGGGAGTGACGTGGCTGACCACCAGGACCGTGCCCCCGGTGTGGCGGGCGAGCAGCCTGTCGCGGGCCCGGGCGACGCGCTCGGCGACGGCGGCGAAGCTCTCGCCGCCGCCCGCGGGCGCCGCGGGGTCGGCGAGCCAGCTGTCGAGCGCGTCGGGCCAGCGGGAGCGGACCTCGGCGAAGGTCAGCCCCTCCCATTCACCGAAGTCGGTCTCGCGCAGGTCGTCGTCCTGCTCCACCGCCAGACCCAGCGCATTGGCGACATGGCCGGCGGTGTCGCGGGCGCGGCGCAGCGGCGAGGAGACGACGGCGTCGATCCGGTCGGGGCCCTCGGCGAGCCGAAGGGCGGCGGCCCGCGCCTGGCGGTGCCCGGTGGGCGTCAGCGCGACGTCGCCCGCGCCCGCGAACCTGCGCTCCGCCGACAGCGGGGTCTCGCCGTGGCGGAGCAGGAGAAGCCGGGTGGGGGTGGTGTCGGGCGCCGCCCACCCGGTGGCCGGCGCGGTCCCGGCGTCCACGCCCGGTGCGGGAGGCGCGGCCGGTACGGTGCCGGCCGCAGCGGGGGCGATCCGGACGGGGCGGCCCTCCGCAGCGGCGTCCATCGCCTCGTTGGCGAGCCGGTCGGCATCGGCGTTGCGGGCGCGCGGGACCCAGGTGTAGGACACCCCGCCCAGGTCCGCGGCGAGTTCGCGGGCCTGGTCGGCGAGCGGGCGCATGGCCGGGTGCTTGACCTTCCACCGGCCCGACATCTGCTCCACCACGAGCTTGGAGTCCATGCGGACCTCCACCCGGGCGCCGGGGTCGATGCCCGCCACCGCGGTGAGCCCGGCGATGAGCCCCCGGTACTCGGCCACGTTGTTGGTCGCGATGCCGATCGGCTCGGCGACCTCGGCCAGCACCGCGCCGGTGGCGGCGTCGCGCACGAGGGCGCCGAACCCCGCCGGTCCGGGGTTGCCCCGGGAGCCGCCGTCGGCCTCGACCACCAGGCGGCGGCTCACCCGCGCCCCGCTCTCAGCGGCGACCGGCCGGTCACAGGCCGGACTCGTCGGTGCGGATGAGGATGCGCCGGCAGTCCTCGCAGCGCAGCACCTCGTCGGCGGGCGCGCTGCGGAGCCGGCCGAGCTCGGCCGTGCTCAGCGCGAGCTTGCAGCCGTCGCAGCGGCCGTAGCGCAGGGCCGCGGCGCCCACGCCGTCGTACTGGTCGCGCAGCTTGGTGTAGAGGGCGAGCAGGTCGGCGGGGACATCGGCGGAGACCCGCGCGCGGCGGTCGGCCTCGGCCGCCTGGTCGGCCTGGATGTCGATGACGGCCGCGGACCTCCGCTCCTCGGCGGCCTCGCGGTCGGCCTCGGCCGCCGCGATCTCCTTGTCCAGGTCGGCGCTGCGGGCCTCGGTGGCCTCGCGCCGCTCCATCACCTCCAGCACGATCTCCTCCAGCTCCTCCTGGCGGCGGCGCAGCGAGGCGATCTCGGACTGGAGCCCTTCCAGCTCTTTGGGGGAGGAGACCCGGCCGGCGTCGAGCCGCTTGGTGTCGCGTTCGGAGCGGGAGCGGACCTGGTCGACATCGGACTCGGCCTTGCGCTGCTCGCGGTCGAGGTCGGAGAGCTCGGTGGCGGCCACAGCCAGGCGGTCGCGCAGCTCGGTGAGGCGGGTGTCGAGCCGCTGGATCTCGGTCAGCTCGGGAAGGCTGCGGATGCGGTGTGCGAGCTGGGCCAACCTGCTGTCGATCGCCTGGAGGTCGAGCAGGCGGATCTGCTGGGCGGGTTCTGCTTTCACTGGGGCTCAGGACTCCATTCTGCGGCGGTGTGCCCGGGACGGTCGTGCGTGGGGGTGGCGACGCCTAGAAACGCTGGGTCCAGGCGTCGGTGACGGTCGTGGACACGCGGGTCTCCACGGTAGCCCCTCGGGAGCCGAGGGCGCTGGCGAGACGGGCGGCGCCGTCGGCCAGCCAGGGCCACTCCCCGGCCCAGTGGGGGACGTCGACCAGGGCGATGCCGCCCTGCTCGGCGAACTCCGATGCGGGGTGGTGGCGCAGGTCGGAGGTGAGGAAGACGTCGGCGCCGGCGGACCGGGCGGCGCCGAGCAGGGAGTCCCCGGCGCCGCCGGAGACCGCGATGCGCCGCACCTCGGCGCCGGGGTCGCCGGCGACGCGGATGCCGGCGGCGGTCGCGGGGAGCCCTTCGGCGGCGCGGGCGGCGAAGTCGCGCAGCGCCACGGGGGCGGGAAGGGTGCCGACGCGGCCGATCCCGCGGCGGCCGCCCGGGTCGGTGGGGTCGGGGTCGAGGGGGGTGAGGGGCCCGGCCAGGCCGACGGCGGCGGCCAGGGCGTCGGAGACGCCGGGGTCGGCGGTGTCGGCGTTGGTGTGGGCGGTGTAGAGGGCGATGCCCGAGCCGATCAGCCGGTGCACCACGCGGCCCTTGGGGGTGGTCGCGGCGACGCTGGTGACCCCGCGCAGCAGCAGCGGGTGGTGGGTGATGACGAGGTCGGCGCCCCAGGCGGGGGNCTCGTCGACGACCGCCGCGACCGGGTCGACCGCGAACAGGACCCGTGAGACGGGCTGAGCGGGGTCGCCGCAGACGAGGCCGACCGCGTCCCAGGGGGCGGCCCACGCGGGGTCGTAGATCGACTCGAACGCGGTGGTCACGTCGTGCAAGGTCAGCGGGGCGTCAGCGGTAGTCACGCAGGGCAGATTAGCGGTTCACGGCGCCGCACAGGGTGTCGCCGGATCCGTCCGGCATCGGATCCGGCTTAACCGGACATTTCGCCACTGGTGATGATCGCGCAACAGGTGCCGGTGAGCATCATCGGCGTGACCGGTGCGATCCGCCGGCCCCTGCGCGACCGGCGCGATCCGCCGGTGCCCCGATGCTGCTGGAGGACCCCGATGACCCAGTCGACCACGGCCGAGCCCGCCCGCGGCGCGCGGCTCACCCCGCTGGAGTACCCGCAGAAGGTGGCGGTGGTGGGCGCCGGCGCGATCGGGGCCGTCGTGGCCGACGCCGCCCGCCGCGCCGGGCACACGGTCACGCTGTGCGTGCGCCGCCCGGTGGGCGACCTGACCGTGGAGCGCGACGGCCTGCGCCACCGCCTGGCGCTGCCCGCCGCCACCCGGCCCGACGCGGTCGGCTGGACCGCCGACTGGCTGCTGCTGGCCACCAAGGCCCAGGACACCCCCAAGGCCCTCGGCTGGATCCGGCACCTGGCCGGCCCGCAGACCCGCGTCGTCGCCCTCCAGAACGGGGTGGACCACCACGAGCGCATCGCCCCGCTGCTGGCCGCGGGCGAGCTCGTGCCGGCGCTGGTCTACATCGCCGCCGAGCGGGTCGCCCGCGACCACGTCCGGCACCGCTGGGGGCAGCGCCTGGTCGTCCCTGAGGGCCCGGCGGGCACCGGGCTGGCCCGCCTGTTCCTGGACTCGGGGATGGACGTGGTGCGCGACGCCGACTTCACCACCGCCGCCTGGCGCAAGCTGCTGATGAACGTGGCCGCCAACCCGCTCACCGCCCTCACGATGCGCCGCATCCACGTGCTGCGCCGCCCGGACATGCGGGAGCTGGCGCAGGGCCTGCTCAGCGAGGCCGTCACGGTCGGCCGCGCGGAGGGCGCGCGGCTCACCCCCGGAGACGCGGTGCAGACCCTGGACTTCTTCGACGCCCTGCACCCGCACAGCGGCACGTCGATGCTCACCGACCGGCTGGCCGGGCGCCCCGTCGAATACGACCTCATCACCGGAGCGGTGGTGCGCGCGGCCGAGCGCCACGGGCTGCCGGTACCGCTGAACCGCTCCGTGCTGGCGCTGCTGCGCTCCCTCGGCGGCGCCGACGAACTGGGGCTCCAGCAGGCCCATCCCGAAACCGCCTGACGCCGCCGCGGGGTCACTCGGGCGCGGCCGAGTGGCCCCGCGGCCATGTCGTCCAATACCGTCGTCTTCCGCGCATCCCACACGGGGATGCGGAGAGCGTGGAAGGATGTCCGCCGTGAAATTCCTGGTGCGCGAACGGCTCTTCGACATCGGTGACGACTTCTGGGTCGAGGACGAGGAGGGCAACCGGGCCTTCCTGGTCGACGGCAAGGCGCTGCGGCTGCGCACCACCTTCGAGCTCAAGGACACCGACGGCAACGAGCTGCTGGTGATCCGCAAGAAGCTGCTGGCGGTGCGCGACACGATGCGCATCGAGCGCGACGGCGAGACCGTGGCCACGGTCCGCAAGCGGATGTTCAACCCCATCAAGGACAAGCTCATCGTGGAGCTCGCCGACGGCACCGAGTGGGAGGTCACCGGCGACTTCTTCGACAAGGAATACGTGGTGGGCGACGAGGAAGGCCCCATCGCGCACATCTCCCGCAAGTGGTTCCGGATCCGCGACACCTACGCCGTGGACATCAACACCTTCCGCAACGACGCCGGGGGTGACGTGCCGCTGGTGATCGGCGTCGCCGTGTGCGTCGACTCCCTCACCGAGGACGACGGCGAGGACGGCGACGACGAGTAGGGCCCGGCCCGACTGCGGCCATGCGCCGACCGGCCCCCAGCCCCGGGCCGGCGGCCTACACCTGGGCCGTGTCCCCCCGCGCGACGCTGGCTCCGGCGATGTAGACCCCGAGCGCACCGGCCAGGCCGCCCTGCACCGTCCAGGCGAACAGGGCACCCGGCGGCGCCGCGTCCAGGGGGCTGACCGCCGCCAGCAGCAGGTAGACCACGAGCCCGGCCGCCGTTGCCAGGCCCGGCCGCGGCACGCCCAAGCGGCGCACCAGCCACCAGGCCAGCAGCATGGTCCCCACCAGGCGCACCGCCAGCAGGCCCAGCCCCAGCCCGATGTTGGCGCCGATCACCTGGTCGGCGGTCAGCGGCATGAGGACCGCCGCGGCGCCCAGCGTGACCAGCCCCACGGCGAGGGTCGCGCCGGCCCCGGCGGCCGCGCCACGGACGATCTCCCCCCAGCGGGGGGCCAACCGGTGTGTCGTCGTCATGGGTCCCATCCTGACATCCGGGGCCGCCGCGCGGCAGGCCCGCACCGTGCGCCGCACGCGCCGCACGCGGCGCACGGACCGGCCCCGGCCGGCGGCCGCCCCGGCGGCCCATTAGGCTGAACGGTGATCATGAGCGGACTTCCCACCTCCCCCATCGGGGCGCACGTGCCCGTCGCCGGCGGGCTGGCCACCCGCGGGCTCGACCATGCCGCACGGATCGGCGCCGAGACCATCCAGGTCTTCGTCGGCAACCCGCGCGGATGGGCGGTCAACGACGGCGACCCCGCCGAGGACGCGCTGCTGCGCGCCCGCACGGACCTGCCCGTGTTCGTGCACGCCCCCTACCTCATCAACATGGGCTCGCCCGACGACGCGATCGCCGCGAAGTCCATGGCGTCGCTGGAGCACTCGCTGCGCCGCGGCGGCGAGATCGGGGCGCGCGGCGTGGTGGTGCACACCGGGTCGGCGGTGCGCGGCACCCGCACCGAGGGCCTGGCCCGGGTGCGCGACCGGCTGCTGCCGCTCCTGGAGAGGCTGGGCGAGCGCGTCCCGCCGGTGCTGCTGGAGCCCATGGCCGGGCAGGGGCAGGTGCTGTGCGCGACAGTGGACGACCTGGCGGCCTACCTCGGCGCGCTCGAACGCCACCCCCGCGTGGGCGTGTGCCTGGACACCGCGCACCTGTTCGCCGCCGGCCACGACATCTCGGCGGCGCCGCTCCTGGGCGCCGTGCTCGACCGCTTCGGCGAGGTGGTGGGCGCCGACCGGCTGCGGCTGATCCACTCCAACGACTCCGCCTCCGCGTGCGGCAGCAACAAGGACCGGCACCAGAACATCGGTGCCGGTGAGATCGGGGCCGAACCGTTCGCCGAGCTGTTCCGCCACCCGGTGAGCGCCGGGGTGCCGATGGTCTGCGAGACCCCGGGGCCGGTCGAACGGCAGGAGGCCGACCTGGCGGAGCTGAAGCGCCTGCGGGAGTCCGCGACGGCGCCCACCGTGGCCTAGCGGCAGGCCCGGGCCGCCGCGGCAGGGTACCGGGCACGGCGCGGGACGGCCGTCGCCGACCGCCCCTCGTCCGCGCCGGCGCGCGCGGACCCGCGACGCACGGTATCCGCGTCAGCGGCCGCCGCGCGTCGCCTGAGCCGGGCTCAGCTGGCCGGCCCCTCGTGGCGGCCGCGCCCCTCGGGGGTC
>NZ_JBHSBH010000011.1:7624-23505 GCF_042650565.1 Nocardiopsis sediminis | reverse complement strand
GGCGTAGGCCGTCTCCTCGGCGGCCCGGCCCGCGGCCTCCCCGCTCTCGGCGGTCCCGCCGCCGGAGGGCACCTCGGCGCCGCGGCCGGCCGCGGTCCGGGCGTCGGTGCGGCCCGCGTCGTAGGCCCCCACCTGGGCGCGGTGGTGCTGCCAGCCCACGGTCATGCCGTAGATGATCACGACGTCAAGGGCGATCGCGACGATCGACCACACCGGATGCATCGCGAGGAACGCCAGTTGCAGGACGGCGTTGATGGCGGCGATCACGACGGCGAAGACGCGCGCCCACATCTGCCCCGACAGCAGGGCGAAACCGGCGACCACGAGGACGACACCCCAGATCGCCAGGATCGCCCCCCACAGCGGGAAGTTCAGGGTCATCATCTGGCCGTTGGGAGCGACGAAGAATTCGGGCCGGAACATCGCCATGATGCCCTGCACGATGTTGATGGCCCCGACGATGAAGAGAATCGTGGCGCCGAAGATTCCCCAGGGATTCGGGTTCGCCTTCGAGCTGTTCATAGCGCATTCCTCTCGGGATGACGGCTGAGGTCGTCCCTTTCCGTCGGTTCCGTCGGCGGTCGAATCCGACCGCACCTCACTAGCCACGAAATCGGGTCGGGCGGGACAAGGAAACAAGAATCCGGCAAAGGCCCGTAAAATCGCCCGGCGCCGAGAGCCGGCCCCGTCTCAGAACAGCGCCCCCAGCGCGAAGGAGAGGAACACGCCGCCGAACACGAACAGCGCGGTCAGGACGATCACGTCGTTGTGGGCGACCAGCCACGCCCGGGCGCCTTGGAGCCGGCTCTCGGCCTTCTCCTCCGGGGCGGCCACGACCATCACCAGCGGCACCGCCAGGCCGATGGAGCCGAGCAGCCCGAGGATGACCGCGTAGCCCACGGCCGCACCCGCGGTCTCGCCGAAGGCGCCCACGGCCGTGCCGGCGCCGACGGCCATCGCGAGGTTCTTCGGGTTCGAGGCCGACAGCAGGAAGCCCAGCTGGGCGGCGCGTCGAGCGCCGGTGTCCTCGATGGTGGCGAGCCAGTCCGGGGTCGCCGGGTCGGAGGCGTCGCCCGCGGCCACGCGCTGCATCAGCATCCGCACCGCCAGCACCACCAGGGCCACGCCGATGATGATCTGGATGACGCCGACCCACCCCGGCGACGTCCCGACCTCGTAGCGGCCGACGCCGATCGACGACACCAGGGCCACCACGAACGCGATGACGGCCATGGTGAGGAACCAGGAACCGACGAAGGCGGCGGCCTTGGCCTGGCCGCCCGCGGACACCAGCAGCCGGCTGACCGCGACGACGGCCAGCGGGGACACGATCAGGCCGAAGGCGAACGGCAGCATCATGGCGAAGGCGTTGGACACGGCGACTCCTCGATCGGGAAACCCGGCGTCATTCCGCCGGGCCCGTCCGGCATTTCGCGACTAGGGGACATCATCGCCGCATTTCTTCCGGGCGCGCGGTCCCATGGGCGGGAATTGGCGTCCCGAAGCGCATATTTTGCGCCCCGGTGACGGTCCCGTGGGCGAGAGGAAAAAAGGGGCGGGGGCGCGGCGGGCCCGTTCCCGGCCGCTCAGCCGCCGCCGCAGCGGCCGCGGGCGGGAACCGGAACGCGGACGAGTTCGGCCAGGAACGCGCGCCATTCGGCGTCGGGGAAGGCGAGGTCGCCCAGATCGGGGTGTTCGGAGTCACGGATCACCGCGCCGGCCAGGGCCGAGGCGCAGGTGGGACCGCACCCCCCGGGTCTGCTGCGGCCGGGCACCGCGGCGGCCGGGATCCGGGCGACCTCCACGCAGTTGATCCCCTGCCCGCTGTGGCTGCTCTTGCGGAACTCCGTGCGCAGCGTCACCGCAGGCGTCCCACCGCGTACAGCGCGTCCTCGATGAGCGCGTCCGACCGCTCCTGGTCGGCCGCCGCCCGTTCGACGACGTCGAAGGTCGCGGTGTAGGGGCGGACGTCGTCCTCGGAGTCCAGGTAGAGCGCCTCGTTCAGGGTCTCCACGCACACGATCGTCGGGTCGGCCGGGTGCGGGAAGCCCAGGATCATGAATGGGGCGGTCAGGGCGGCGTGCGCGCCGACGTCGTAGGTCAGCACGCGCACCTCCACGTTGGGGGTGCGCGCCATGTTCAGCAGGTGGGTGAGCTGGGCGGCCATGACCCGCGGGCCGCCGACGTGGCGGTGCAGCACCGACTCGTCGATGACGGCCTTGAGCCGCACGGGCGTGAAGCGGGTGAGGATCTCCCGGCGGGCCATCCGCGCCTCGACCCGGCGGCGGATGCGGTGGGGGTCGGTCTGGAGCCCGCCGAGGAAGATCGCCTCGGCGTAGGCCGGGGTCTGCAACAG
The DNA here is from genome assembly GCF_042650565.1 of Nocardiopsis sediminis. Lineage (NCBI taxonomy): Bacteria > Bacillati > Actinomycetota > Actinomycetes > Streptosporangiales > Nocardiopsidaceae > Nocardiopsis > Nocardiopsis sediminis. The sequence goes on along the minus strand of NZ_JBHSBH010000011.1, from coordinate 21,149 downwards.
CCCCGGCACGACCTGCGACTCGAAGGAGCGCAGCTCCGCGGCCTCGGCCTCGAGGTCGGGCAGGACCTCGTTCTTGAAGACGTCGCGGTACTTCGCCCACCAGCCCCGTTCGCGGGCGTCGCGGGCGAGGGCGTGCAGGGCCTCGCGGGCCGCGGGATCGTCGATCCCGTAGAGGTCGAGGAGGCCGTCGAGGTCGTCGGGTTTGATCCGCTTGGACTCGGTGGTCTCCATCTTGCTGATTTTGCCCACGCTCCACCGCATGGCGGCGGCGACCTGGGGGGTGGTGAGGCCGGCCGCCGTACGCGCCCGGCGCAGATGGCAGGCGAGCCTGCGCAGCCGGAGCGACGGGCTGTGGGCGGCCGTGCTGACGGCGCTGTCGTGGATCATGCTGTTGTCTTCTCGCGAACGCGGCGCATGCGTGCTTCTGGGGGGATGCACCGCCGACAACCGCGTGGTCACTGGGGTTCTGGGTGATCACGCTACTTCGCGCGCGCCGTCCTGTCCGCTGAACTGCGATTTTCCCGGCCCGCCGGGAGCGGCCGGGAAACGCCCGCGGCGCGGCCGCCGCGGGCCCGGGGGTCACCCCGCTGCGGCGGGCAGGGGCAGCCTCGCGATCGCCGGTTCGGTGAGGCTGCCGAGGTAGAGGCCGCCGTCGTGCTCGCGCACGCCGGTGACCATGGCGAAGGCGTCGCCGGGCCCCTGGAGGTCGGCGACGGTCCGCCCCTCGGCGTCGAGCGCCATCACCCACGCGGTGCGCCCCAGCGCGGGCCGCATCGGTTCGGGCAGGTGCCACGCCACCTTGCGCAGGACCGGTGCGCGGGGCAGCGCCCAGTCCAGGACGCGGCTGCGCGGGGCGGGCAGCGCCATCCAGATCCGGCCGCCGGTCCCCGTGCTCAGGTTGTCGGGCATGCCGGGCAGGTTCTCGGCGAGCAGCTCGGATTCGCCCGCACGGGGCCCCGTCAGCCGGATGCGGCGCACCCGGTAGGCGGTGGTCTCGGCGACCGCCACGAACGACCCGTCGTCGGCGAGCGCGACCCCGTTGGCGAAGTGCAGGCCGTCCAGGAGCACGCTCACCTCTCCGTCCAGTGCGCGGCGCAGCAGGCGGCCGGTGCCCGAGCCCTCGTAGACGTCGCCGAGGAAGTGGCGCAGCGGGAAGCGGCGCGAGGAGTCGCTGAAGTAGACGGTGCCGTCGGGGGCCACCGCGGAGTTGTTGCACAGCCCCACTGTGTGTTCCCGGGTCGCGCCGTCGTCGGCGGCCACCAGCACCTCGGTCTCGGCGCCGTCGGGGGTGATCCGCAGCAGCCCGCGGTCGGCGTCGCAGACGATCAGCCGGCCGTCCCCGGCGATCTCGACCCCCAGCGGGCGCCCGCCGGTCGTGGCGACGGTCTCGGGCGGGGAGCCGTCGGGGCGCAGCCGCAGGATGCGTCCGTCGCCGACCCCCGTGACGACCGACCCGTCCGCCTCGACGGCGACGTCCTCGGGCCCGCTCGCCCCGGCCAGGTCGATCCGGGAGAGCGGGGGCATCGGCGGGGCGCTGCGCGTCCGCGCCGCCCGCGCGGGCGCGGGCGGCGGGGTCCAGGCGACGGGGGCGATGGGCGGGCGGCGCATGGGGATCCTCCGATCGCGCGGGTGCGGGCCCGTTCGGGTGAGCGGCAGCCTATCCCCCGCGCGGTGGCCGTCGGCCCCAACGCGCTCCGGCCGCGAGATGCCCGCCAGTCCGGGATCGCCGTCCCGGGCCGGCCGAAAAATCTCAGCGGAATCACGGGCCCGATCGGCTCCGGGCCGCGGATGTGGGCCACAATGGAAAACGACCGGCGTTAGGAGGCGGTGCATGACATGGACCCGGTGAGCCTGGTGCTCGGGGCCGCCATCGCACTCGGCGGCGTGCTGATCGGCAGGGCGCTGCCCAGGCGCGGCCCCAAACCGCCCCCGCACCCGCCGTCGATCCCGGCCGCGCCCCGCAACCCCCAGCCCATCTGCGGCTGCGGCCACCACCTGGTCTTCCACGACCAGCAGTCCAAGTTGTGCCAGGCACAGGTGGTCATCCCGGGCCGCTGGACCGGGCAGAGCGCCGGGAGCTACCGCCAATGCATGTGCCAGGGCTACCGCGGCCCGGTCCCGGTCGACGAGTACTACGCCCCCGACCTGCTCAACGGCGAGAGCTGAGACGGATCAGGCGGCCGGGCCGACGGCCCCGGCGGGACGCGGATCCGGGGGTTCCTCGGCGAGGCGGGCGGCCTCGCCCATAGTGCCCCAGCACGCGGCCACCGTGACGCCGAGGATCAGCCCGCTCACCGCGAAGGGCAGCGCCAGGTCGACCCGCCCGAGCAGGCCGCCGGCCAGCGCGCCCACGGGGCTCAGCCCCCAGCCGACCATGCGCCGGACCCCCGACGCCCGGCCCCGGAGCTCGTCGGGCACGATCACCTGGAGCAGGCCGGCGACCAGGACGTTCATGACGGCGAGGGCGGTGCCCATCAGGCCCCACACCAGCGCGCCGGTGTAGGGGCCCGGGGCGAAGCCGAGCGCGCAGGACAGGACGGCCATAACGGCTAGGGACGCCCGCAGGACCCGGGCCCGCCCGAACCGCCGGGTGATCCGGGCGACCACCGCTGAGCCGACCAGGGCGCCCACCGCCGACGACGCCATGAACACGCCGTACAGAGCGGGCGGCACCCCGAGCCGCTCCACGACGAACAGCACGAGCACGGCGCTGAACATCTGGAGCCCGAACATGATGCCGGTGTGGAGCAGGACCAGGCGGCGCATGATCCGCACGCCGAAGACGTAGCGGAACCCCTCCGCGATGTCCTGGCCGATGGTGGCCGTGGGGCCTGCGCCGGCGGGGCCGCCGTTGCCAGCCCCGCCGTCTCCAGGGAGGCCGCCCTCAGGGAGGCCGTCGTTGCCGGACCCGCCACCGTCGGGGAGGCCGCTGTTCGCGCCGCCACCGTCGGGGACACCGTCGGCTGGGCCGCCGCCGGCACGGGCGGGCGTGTTCGGCCGGCGTGCCGTCAGGGGGATGGCGACCAGCAGCAGGGCGGCCAGCGCGTAGGTCGCCGACGCCGAGGCGACGGGCAGGACCGCGGCGACCGCGAACAGCAGCCCGGCCATCGGCGCCCCGGCGAAGTCCTCGGCGGCGACCCGGCCGCCCTCCAGGCGGCCGTTGGCGCGGTCCAGGTCCGATCGGTCGACCAGGGCGGGCAGCATGGCGCGAGCGGCGGTGTCGACGACGGTCTCGCACGTCATCACGGTGAACATGGCGATGTAGAGGACCCAGATGCTCCCGTGGCCGGTGGCCAGCAGAACGGCGAGCAGCGCCAGCGCCGCGGAACGCAGCAGGTTGGCGGCGATCATCGCGCGGGCGCGGTCGATCCGGTCCACGACCGCCCCCGCCACGGCGCCGAACAGCAGCCAGGGCAGGAACCGGGCGGCGGTCAGCCCGGAGATGAGCAGCGGATCGGTGGTCAGGAGGGCGGCGATGAGGGGGATCGCGGTGGCCAGCATGCCGTCGGTGAGGCCGACCGTGACGTCGGAGCCCCAGTACCGGTGGAACGCGGGGCCGAGCCGCCCGGGGACGGGACGGTGCGCGCGGGGTTCCGGCGGATCCGCCGGCTCCGCGGGTCTCACGCGGTGCTGGACCGCGGCCGTCCGGAGGCCCCGCCTGGTGGGGCGGCGCACCCGGCGGCGCGCGCCGGGGGAACGCCGCCGGGGGTGACGGTGGGGGCGGCGGTTCGAGCATGGGAGCGGCCGTAGGAGACACAGGCACGGGGGATGCCGGGGCGGTCCCCGGTGTCGGTCGCCATGCCGCGACCCTAGGCCGCGGCCCCCACCCCGGCAACCGGTTTTCCCGCACCCGCCGCGAAGCGTCGCCGGACGTGCACTACGAAGCCGGCGCCCGGCCGAACGGCCGGAGCCGAGCCCTTCTGCGGCCATTCCGCGCGGCTCCGCTCCCCCTGTCCAGCGCCGCTCTGCGACCCGGCCTCCCGAGCGGGGGCCACCCGTGCCCGGCGACCCGCCGTCCCATCCGGGCCGCGGGAGCGGTGCCGGCCCTCGCCACCCGGCCCGGCGGCGGCGCTGCCGGCATGACAACCTGGCGGCATGGATGAGGTCTCCCGGTCGCCGGGCGAGAGCGTCGGCAGGGTGTGGGTGGTCGCCGGGGCGCCCGGGGCGGGAAAGTCGACGGTCGCGGGGCTGCTGCTGTCGCGGCTGCGCCCGGTGCCCGCTCTGCTGGACAAGGACACCCTCTACAGCGGCTTCGTCGCGGAGGTCCTCGCGGCGCACGGGCGGGCCTACGGTGAGCGCGAGGGCGTGTGGTACGACGACCACGTCAAAGTGCACGAGTACGGCGGGATGACGGCCGCGGCGCGCCAGATCCGCGCCCCCGGGTGCCCGGTCATGCCCGTCGCCCCGTTCACCGCCCAGATCCGCGACCCCGGCCGGTGGCGCTCGTGGACGGCGGAGCTGGGCGGGGAGCCGGTCACGCTGGTGTGGGTGCGCAGCGACGCCGACACGCTCAGGGCGCGCCTCGGCACCCGCGGACGCACGCGCGACTCGGGCAAGCTCGACGGGTTCGATGCGTTCCTCGACCGCATGCGCCCGGATGAACCGCCGCCGGTCCCCCACCACGAGATCGACAACCGCTTGGGGGCGCCGCCGCTCGCCGAGCAGATCTCGGCCATGGCCGAGATCTTGCCTGATACGACGTGACACCCCAGGTCGCGGGGGTAGCCGGAGGGCATGGGACTCGGACTCGGGTTGACGGGTGTCATCATCGTCATCCTGCTGGCGGTGGGGATCCCGGCCATCTTCTGGGTGGTCGTGGTGCTGATGCGCCGCGCCTCTAGGCGCTCCTACCGCCGCTGACCGCCAACGGCCCCCGCCGGACGGGCACCGCGTCGCGGTGCCCGTATCCGCATGTGCGGCCGCCGATGCGCGCCGCCCACCGGTCCGCCGTGCCCGGCGCATACGTCCGCCCCCGCTGTCCGCGCCGGCCGGCCGCCCCACTCCGGTCCCACCCGCGCCGGCGAGGCGCTCAGGGTGTGTCGGCCGGCGTGACCTGTTGGAGCAGCCCCCAGGTGAAGTCCGCTACGTGGCTCCGCGGCGGCGCGCCGGGGTGTTCGGGTGCGTCGAAGGACAGCCGCCAGCGTGACGGGGCGGTTCCTTCCAGAGGCCGGGCCGGGCCGAAGGCGCGGGCGACGTCGTCGACGACGCAGGACCAGGGGAGCAGGTCGGCCGTTGTGCGCAGGTGCGGGGGCGCCGATCCGGCGTCGCGGACGAGCCATTCCTGGACGACCGCTCCCCCGGGGACGGTGACGACCTCGAAGCTCAGGCCCGGCCACAGGGCCACGGGCCAGCGGTGTGACCGGCAGGTGAGGTCGCCGACCGCCCGGTCGCGGACCGATGCGGCCGGCCCGAGGACGGCCGCATAGCGCCGCGCACCGCGCGGGGCGCGTGCGGAGTGGGCCATGGCCTGCCAGCGGCGGTTGGCCTCGCGCATCTCGGTCCGTGAGGAGCCCAGGGAGCGGACGGCGTCCTCGACCAGCTCGGGTTGGAAGTCGGCCATCCGGCGGAGCAGGACGAGCTGGAACTCGCGCGGCCCCATCCCCTCCACCGGGCCTCCCCCGCTGTCACCAGCGCAGCATCGCCGCCACGCCGCCGTCCTCGATGAGCGTGTCCGCCGGTCCGGGCGGGAGGACGCTGATGTCGGCCCCGGTGTCGAGGCCGAGTTCGATCATCCGCTCGCCCAGGTCCTGCTCGGGCACCATCTGCGCCCCCGAGGCGCCCGGCGGCGTCTCCCCTTGAGGGTAGTACCAGCCGTCGGGTCCCCGGTGCCCGCTGAGGTGGCGCTCGCCGTCGAGGAAGAGGTGGGCCACCCGGCCCTCGCGGAACGCGCCGAGGGTGTCGCTGAGGCCGACGGTGCCGTGCCCGCCGGCCAGGGCGGCGGAGCGGACCTCGTCGGCGACGGCCTCGCACCTCTCCAGCCGCCGGGCGTGCAGCTCGGGCAGGACGATGGCGGCGATCTCGGGCGCGGTCATGCGCTCCACCACGTGGTCGAGCAGCACGATGTCGCGGTGGCCGTTGACCGTGGCCAGCCCCTTGCGGACGACGTTGATCAGCCGTTTCTCGCCGGTGATCACAACGGTGCCCCAGCCCTGCTCGTCGGCGATGGAGCGGATGCGCGGGCGGACGCCGCCCAGGAAGCGGAGCACCTGGTCCTCCATGCGCCGGTCGAAGCGGTCCTCCCCGCTGTAGGCGCGGGCGGACGGCTCCGACCCCGCCCCGCCGGCGGCCATCGACCGGCGCGAGGGGCGCCAGTCCTCGTTGTCCATCTCGAACCCCATCCGGGTGACCTCGTGGGCCATGCCCAGGCGCAGATCGATAACGCGGACCCCGTCGCGGGAGACGGCGAGGACGCCCGCGGGCCCGTCGGTGGTGAGCGCCGCGGCCAGCGGCCGCAGGTAGGGGCGGTCCTCCAGGCGCGCGCTGTCCTCCAGGGGCACCTGCACGGAGAAGGTGCGCACCTCGTCCCCGCTGACGGAGGCGAACAGGGCGCGGCCCAGGCCCGAGCGGGCGACGTCGAGCATGCCTTCGAATTCGGGGGCGAGCCGCTCCAGCCGGCGCAGGACGGCGTTCTTGCGCTCCCGGTCGCCGTCGTCGGCGGCCTGGTCGCGCAGCGCGTCGATGGCCTGGGCGACCTGGAGGCGCCAGGCCGGGGAGGCCGACGTGTCCCGCGGGTCGGCGGTCGCGTAGACCGACAGGACGCCCATGTCGTCCGTCATGCCGGCAAGGTCCCGCAGCGACGTGTGATCGAGGATCATGATCATCCCGCCCATCGTCGATGTGCTCCTCCCGGCGGACCGGGAGGCGTTCTCTCGTCCTCTCTAACAGCACACCAGCAACAGCATCAATGGCCGGTCGGTATCGGGCCACGGACGGGCCAAGAAGCCGGACGTAGCGGGCCCAAGGCCCCGGCGGCGGGGGTCCGCGGTGTGACAAGCGCGCCCGGCATCAGGACAATGCTTCGACGACCCGGACGCAGAAGGTGGAGCAAGCGACAGTGACGATGTCAATCGACCAGCGGATCGCCGAGGAACTCGGGGTGCGCGAGCAGCAGGTGGCCGCGGCCGTCGGGCTGCTCGACGAAGGGGCGACGGTGCCGTTCATCGCCCGGTACCGCAAGGAGGTGACCGGCACCCTCGACGATGCCCAGTTGCGGACCCTGGAGGAGCGCCTGCGCTACCTGCGGGAGCTGGAGGAGCGCCGCGCGGCGGTCCTGGAGTCGATCCGCTCGCAGGGCAAGCTCGACGACGCCCTGGAGGCCCAGATCAACGCTGCCGACTCCAAGGCCCGGCTGGAGGACATCTACCTGCCCTTCAAGCCCAAGCGCCGGACCAAGGCGCAGATCGCCCGCGAAGCCGGCCTCGAGCCGCTCGCCGACCTGCTGCTGTCGGACCCCGCTCAGGACCCGCAGGCCGCCGCGGCGGCCTACACCGACCCCGAGAAGGGCGTGGCCGACACCGCCGCCGCCCTGGAGGGCGCCCGCTCGATCCTGGTCGAGCGCTTCACCGAGGACGCCGACCTGGTCGGCGAGTTGCGGGAGCGCATGTGGGGGCAGGGCCGGCTGGTGTCGCACGTGCGCGAGGGGCGCGAGGAGGCCGGCGCGAAGTTCGCCGACTACTTCGACTTCACCGAGCCCTTCACCGAACTCCCCTCCCACCGCATCCTCGCGCTGTTCCGCGGGGAGAAGGAGGAGGCGCTGTCGCTGACCCTGGAGCCTGAGGAGCCGGCCGAGCCCGGTACCGAGACGCCCGGGCCCAACCCCTATGAGCGGGGCATCGCCCGGCACTTCGGCATCGCCGACCGGGGCCGCCCCGCCGACCGCTGGCTGCTCGACACCGTGCGGTGGGCGTGGCGCACGCGGGTCTCGGTCCGGCTCGACATCGACCTGCGCATGCGCCTGTGGCAGCGGGCGGAGGACGACGGCGTGGGGGTGTTCGCGGCGAACCTGCGCGACCTGCTGCTCGCCGCGCCCGCCGGCGCCCGCGCGACGCTCGGCCTGGACCCGGGGCTGCGCACCGGCGTGAAGGTGGCCGTGGTCGACGCCACCGGAAAGGTGGTCGCCACCGACACCGTCTACCCGCACGCGCCCGCGCGGCGCTGGGACGAGGCGCTGGCCAAGCTGGGCCGGCTGGCCCGCGAGCACGCGGTCGAGCTGATCGCGATCGGCAACGGCACCGCCTCGCGCGAGACCGACAAGCTCGCCGGTGAGCTGGTGCGCGACCACCCCGAGCTGAAGCTGACCAAGGTCATGGTCTCCGAGGCGGGCGCGTCGGTGTACTCGGCGTCGGCCTACGCCTCCCAGGAGCTCCCGGGGCTGGACGTGTCGCTGCGGGGCGCGGTGTCGATCGCGCGCCGCCTCCAGGACCCCCTGGCCGAGCTGGTGAAGATCGACCCGAAGTCGATCGGGGTCGGCCAGTACCAGCACGACATCTCCGAGACGAAGCTGTCGCGGTCGCTGGACACCGTGGTCGAGGACTGTGTGAACGCGGTGGGGGTGGACGTCAACACCGCCTCGGCCCCGCTGCTGACCCGGGTGTCGGGGATCAGCTCCGGGCTCGCCGAGAACATCGTCGGGCACCGGGACGCCCACGGCCCCTTCCGCTCGCGCGGCGCGCTCAAGGAGGTGCCGCGGCTGGGCCCGAAGGCGTTCGAGCAGTGCGCCGGGTTCCTGCGCATCCCCAACGGCGACGACCCGCTCGACGCCTCGAGCGTGCACCCGGAGTCCTACCCGGTGGTGCGGCGCATCCTCGGCACCGTGGGGACCGACGTGGGGTCGGTGATCGGCAACGGGGCCGTGCTGCGCAGGCTGCGGCCGGCCGACTTCGTCGACGACACCGTGGGCCTGCCCACCGTCACCGACATCCTCGCCGAGCTGGAGAAGCCGGGCCGCGACCCGCGCCCGGCCTTCACCACCGCCTCCTTCAAGGAGGGCGTGGAGACGCTCAACGACCTGGAGAAGGGGATGCTGCTGGAGGGCGTGATCACCAACGTCGCGGCCTTCGGCGCCTTCGTGGACGTGGGCGTGCACCAGGACGGCCTGGTGCACGTCTCGGCGATGTCCAAGAACTTCGTGAAGGACCCCCGGGACGTCGTGAAGCCCGGTGACATCGTGCGGGTGAAGGTGATGGACGTCGACACCTCGCGCAAGCGGATCTCGCTGAGCATGCGCCTGGACGACGAGCCCGAGACCGGGCGCGGCGGCCAGGGCGAGGGTGCGCCGCAGGGCGCCCGGCGCGGCGAGCGGGGCGGAGAACGGGGTGACCGCGGCGGGCGCGGCGGCCGGGACCGGCGCGGTCGCGGCGATGACCGCAATGGCCGCGGCGCCGCCCCCGCCGGAGGGGCGATGGCCGACGCCCTGCGCCGCGCGGGCCTGGACAAGGGCCCCCGCTGAGCCGGCCCGCGCGGGGGGACGGCCCTCCCGCGCGGGCCGCGTTCGGCCGGCGGGGCGGCGGCCGTCCGGCCGACGGTCCGGTGGCACGGCGCGTGCGCGGTGTCCGGGTTGAGTACCCGTACTCAGGCGGGGCCGGCGTTTCCGCGGTCCAATGGGGGTAGCGGACCCGACCGGCGGGGAGCGGCCCCGGATTCCTCTTCTCCGCCGGCGAAGGAGATCCCGTCCGCACGGACGGGATCGTTCCGTTCCACGGCCCCGCGGCACCCGAGCGGACGGCCGGGGACGGAGCACCGCCCCGCAGCCCTATCCGAGATCCGCGGACCGCCCGTCCCGCCTCCCCGGCCGGCGACGCGGCCGGCACGGATGCGTCCGTCCTCCGGCCCCGGCCGGGGCTTGCACGCAAGGAGTTGTCAGATGACCGACGGAGGAGCCCGGCGGCCCACGCCCACACCCCCGCCCCGCGGCGGCGGCCCGGACGGGGCGCGTGACGGCGCGCTGCGCGGGCTGGTGGAGCGGGGCGTGCTGTCGGCGGAGCAGGCGGCGGTGGTGCGCGAGGCGCTGATCGCCGCGGAGCCCCGCCGGGCGGGGGTGCGCTGGGCGGAGGTCGTCGGCTACCTCGGCGGCGGGCTGGTCTTGGCGGGGGTGTTCGCGCTGGTCGCCACCGCGTGGACGGACCTGGACCGGCCGGCGCAGGTGGTGCTGCTGTCGTTGATCGCCGTCGTGGCGGCGGCCGCGGGCGTGGTGATGGCCGGCGGGCCCCGTGCCCTGTGGGGGCGGGCGGAATCTCCGGCCCGGTCGGCGGGCGCTCCTCCGGAACCGCCCCCCGCACAGCCTCCCGGGGAGCCCCCGGCCGCCCGGCGTCCCGGGGAGCCGTCCCTCGCCGCGCCTGTGGGGCAACCGGTCCCCGCTCTGCCGCCGGCGCCGCGTTCCGTCCGGCTCGCCCGGGGCCACCGGGTCACGGCCGTGCGGCGGCGGATCGCCGGGATGCTGTTCTCGCTGACCGCCGCGGCCACGGCGCTGGCCGTGGGCGTGGGGATCGAGCCCGATTCCCCGATGGTGCCCGGCGCGGCCGGGCTGGCCGTGGCCGCGCTCGCCTACGCGGTGCTGCCTTCGGCCGTGGGCCTGGTGGCGGCGTGGGTGCTGAGCTGGCTGGCGGTGAGCGGCTTCGTGTCGGAGGTCCTCCACCCCGGCGACTCCGACACCGGGGTGGTGCTGGGGCTGTTCCTGGTCGCCCTGGGGGTGGTGTGGGCCGTGCTCGCCGGGGTGGGCGTGCTGGACCATCGGCGGCTGGGGCTCGGCCTGGCGGCCGGGGTGGCGCTGGCGGGCGCGCAGTTCCCGCTGTCGTGGGGCGGGCAGCCGCAGTGGGCCTACGTGCTGACCCTCCTGCTGGCCGCCGCCTGCCTGGCCTACTACCGGTGGGAGCGGGCCGGGGTGCTGCTGGTGTTCGGCATCGTGGGCGTCACGGTCGCGGTGCCGGAGATGGTCTGGGACCTCACCAACGGGGCGATCGCGGTGTCCGCGGTGCTGCTGCTGGCGGGGGCGGTCCTCCTCGCGGCGAGCTGGATCGGGGTCCGGATGCACCGCGGCGGAACGGGGGCCGACACTTCAGGCCCCGAGGCTGCGGGCCCCGGGGCCGGCCGGTCCTGATCCAGGCCTGTGGGGGCGTGGCGGCCCGCCGGGGTCAGGCCGCCGCGCGGTGCCCGGCCCGCAGCGGCGCGCCGACGCGGTGCATGTGGGTCAGGGCCTCGACGTGGGAGCGGATGAACCCGGTCTCGTGGTAGGGCACCCCGATCTCGGCGCAGTAGTCGCGCACGATGGGCCGCGCCCGGCGCAGGTGGACCGAGGGCATGTTGGGGAACAGGTGGTGCTCGATCTGGTAGTTGAGCCCGCCCAGCGCGACATCGGCGAAGACCCCGCCCTTGACGTTGCGGGAGGTCAGCACCTGCTTGCGCAGGAAGTCGAGGTCGGCCTCCCCGGTGATGGTGGGCATGCCCTTGTGGTTGGGGGCGAAGATGTTGCCCAGGTAGACGCCGAACAGCGCCTGGTGCACGATGAGGAACGCCACCGCCTTGCCGGGCGAGAGCACGAGGAACAGCGCGGCGAGGTAGACCGCGAAGTGGCCGAGCAGCAGGGCCCCTTCGAGCACGCGGTGCTTCATCCACGGCTTGAACAGCGCCAGCACGCTCTGCACGTGCAGGTTCATGCCTTCGAGGGTGAGCAGCGGGTAGAAGAGGAACGCCTGCCAGCGGCCCAGCACGGTCGCGATCCCCTTGGCGTTGTGCGCCTGGTCCTCCGACCACACCAGCAGGTCGGGGGCGACGTCGGGGTCGAGCTCCTCGTGGTTGGGGTTGGCGTGGTGGCGGGTGTGCTTGTCCTGCCACCAGCCGTAGCCCATGCCGATGCCGAGGTTGCCGATGACGCGGCCCAGGGTCTCGCTGGGGCGGCGGGTGCGGAAGATCTGGCGGTGGGCGAGGTCGTGGGCGATGAGGGCGACCTGGCCGAAGAGCACCGCGAGGAAGACGGCCGTGCCCATCTGCCACCAGGAGTCGCCGATGAGGGCGAACGCCGTCCAGCCGCCGATGAAGAGCAGGCCGAGCACGCTCAGCCGCACCGTGTAGTAGCCGGGGCGGCGCCGCATCAGGCCCGCCTCGTTGATCCGCTGGGACAGCCGGGAGAAGTCGCTGCCCCGTCGCGCACCGGCCGGGCGCCCCGCACGGACGGTCGCGGACACCCGTCCCGGTCCTCTGGCGCCGGTGGTTCCCCCACCGGAATTCACACTGGTAGCGGCCATGCCCCGCCCCTCCGATCACACCGCCCGACGGGGCCATCCCGGCGGGACCATGCGGGACCGGATCGGCCGGCCGTCCTCCACACTACCTGCACAAACTCCCATAAGGGTAATATTTCGGACACCGTCCGCGACGTCCGCCGCGGCCCGCCAGCCCAAAGTAGGACCGGCGCCGCAGCGGAGCCATGGCGCGGACTCTCCAGCGACCGGTGGTGCCCGCACCCCCGTAAGGGGCGTAGGGGGCGCCCAGCGGGAGGTCAGCCGCCGTATTCGGCGCGGATGCGGTCGGCGAAGCGGGCGAACTCCGTGCCGTGCAGGAACGCGGACTTCATGGTGCCCGGGTCGGCGGTGCCGCGGCCCGCGATGTCGAACGCCGTGCCGTGGTCGACCGAGGTGCGCAGGATCGGCAGCCCCACGGTCACCGAGATCGTGCCGTCGAAGTCGAAGGTCTTCGCCGCGATGTGCCCCTGGTCGTGGTACTGCGACAGCACGCCGTCGTAGCGGTCCTGGAGCAGCTGGTGGAAGACCGAGTCGGCGGGGACCGGGCCGGTGACGTCGGCGCCCGTTGCGCGTGCCCGCTCCACCGCGGGGGCCAGGTGCTCGATCTCCTCGTCGCCGAAGGCGCCGTTCTCCCCGCCGTGGGGGTTGATGGCGGCGACCGCCAGGCGGGGGCTGTCGTGGCCGAACACGCGCAGAGCGGTCAGCGCCTCCTCGATGCAGGCCACCTGCTGGTCGGCGCTCACCTGGTCCAGGGCCCGGCGCAGCGACACGTGCCGGGTGGCGAAGAAGATCTTCTTGCCGCGCACCACGAACATGGTGTTCTGCCGGGTCACCCCGGTCAGCGCGCCCAGCATCTCGGTGTGGCCGAGGTGCTCACTGCCCGCCGCCCAGATGGCCTCCTTGTTGATGGGGCCGGTGACGATCCCGGCCACGAGCCCGTCCATCGCGGCGCGCGTGGCGACCTCGATGGCGCGGACCGCTGCCGCCCCTGCGCGCTTGTCGACCCTGCCCCACGGCAGCTCGTCCTCGCCGAGCTCGCGGATGTCGAAGCAGTCGATCACGCCGTCCTGCTCGGCCGGCAGGTCCCAGGTGTCCACGGCGCGGATGCGCACGTCCAGGCCGCACACCGCGACCGCGCGGCGCAGCACGGCGGGGTCGGCGACGACCACCCCGCGGGCGGGCGCGCCCGCGCCCACCTCGGCGAGGGTGCGCACGGTGATCTCGGGGCCGATGCCGACCGGGTCACCCACGGTGACGGCCAGGGTCGGGCGTTCAGTCATGGCGGTGTT
>NZ_JBHSBH010000011.1:0-7592 GCF_042650565.1 Nocardiopsis sediminis | reverse complement strand
CCGGGTCCCGGCCGCCGCCGGGAGCGGGCCCGCTTCAGGGGCGGGCCCGCGAACTCGTGGCGGGGATGTGCTCGGAGATCTCGGCCGACAGCGTCCGGGTGCGCGCGTGCACCGCGCGCCGGAGCTTGCCGAGGCAGTCCAGGAGGGTGGTGTCGTCACCGACCAGCCCGCCCTTGGTGACGACGGGGGTGCCGTCGAGCGGGCCGCCGATGAGGCGGCCGTGCACGGCGAGCGGCACGACTTCGCCGCCGACCTCGAACGCCCGGGCGCCCAGGGCGTCGAGCACCGCTGAGGTGACGTCGCCGCCGCTGGTGTAGAGGCCGCTGGGCGGCGCGGCCCCCGGGGCCCTCTGGACGTCGTGCACGACGCCGGCGACCAGGCCGGCGAGCAGGCCGGGCAGCTCCCTGCGGGCGGCGTCCGGCAGCTGCACGACGTCCTGGGCGGAGGTCGCGGTGCGCACGACGACGACCTCGGGGAAGACCGCCGTTTCCAGGTGCCGGGCCAGGGCGTCGGCCAGCGCGGCGCGGTGGCCGGGCTCCCCGGCGGCGAAGCGGGCGGCGTCGACGTCGACGAACCGCACCGGGCCGGTGCGGGCCACCGTGTCGAGCTGGCGCCGGGTGAGCTCGGTGGCGCTGCCCACGACCGTGAGCAGGGGGCCGGCCGCCTCCGCGCGGCCGCGCAGCCGCAGTGCGTCGGCGAGCAGCGCGCCGGCCGGGCCGGGGTCGACGGCGACCCAGACGGTGCCGTCGCGGCGGTGGACCTCGGCGGCGGCCTCGGCGATGTCGGCCAGGTGCTGTTCGGTGAGCGCGTCGCAGAGGACGACCGGCTCGTCGCCGGCCGCCAGGTCCTCGCTCAGCAGGCCCTGGGTGACCCGCCGGATCGGCACGTGCCGCACGGCCAGGTCGCTCTGGCGGGCGACGATGTCGGCGACGACGCTGGTGACCATCGGGCGCAGGGGGTCCACCGCCGCCTCGGTGCGCTCCAGCGGGACGCCGTCGAGGAGCTGCACGCCGTCGACTGTCACGCGCCCCGAGGTGGGGAAGGCCGGCGCGAACAGCGCCCGCACCCGGGTGGCGGGGCCGGTGCGCTCGCGCACCGACCGCCACGCGGCCTCCAGTTCGGCCCCGATGTTGCCGCGCAGGGTGGTGTCGGTGCGCTTGACCACCAGGCCCACCGGCCAGGCCGCCTCGATGACGTCGGTCACGAGATCGGCGGCCTGGTCGGCCGGCAGGTGGCGGCTGTCGAGGTTGGCGACGACGACGTCGTACTCCCGGGCCGCGGGGTGGACGTGCTCGGGCGCCACGGTGGCGACCCGCATCCCCGAGCGCGCGAACCGGGCACCGGTGGCGTTGGCGCCGGTGAGGTCGTCGGCGACGACGAGTACCTGGGCCACGGGGACCTCCTATCCCAGGATCAGCGCGGCCACACCCAGCAGGGGCAGGCTGGCCAGCCATAGCAGGGTCGTCATGCCGCTCCACATCTTCATCGCCGCACCTCCGGAGAGGCCGGTGAACCGCGTGACGACCCAGAAGTAGGAGTCGTTGAAGTAGGAGAACACGATGGAGCCGGAGCAGGCCGCCAGCACGGCCAGGACGGGGTCGACGCCCGCGGAGGCCATGACGGGGGCGCTCAGCGTGGCCGAGGTGATGATCGCGACCGTCCCCGAGCCCTGTGCGACGCGGACGAAGCTCGCGATCACGAACGGCATGAGGAACATCGGCACCGGCCAGCCGGAGACCGCCTCGGCGAGCGCATCGCCCACGCCGGACTGGCGCAGCACCTCGCCGAAGGCCCCGCCCGCACCGGTGATGAAGACGATCGACCCGGCCGAGGCGGCCGCGGCGGTCAGCCAGCCCAGGACGGTCGAGCGGGAGGTGCCGCGCGCGGGGAGCAGGTAGACCCCGACCGCGAGGCCGATCAGCAGGGCGATCGCCGGGTTGCCGAGGAACGCGAAGACCTCGGCGGCGCGCGTGCCCGCGAGGGCTGCGGCGGTGGCGGTGTTGCCGATGATCAGGACCAGCGGGAGGAGCAGGGGGATGCTCGCGCGCAGGGCTCCGATGGGCGGGGTCGCGGGCTCCTCGGCGATGTCGCGGCCGTCCTTGGTCCGGCGCACCGCGGTGCCGGCGGGGCCGGCCGCGGTGGAGCCGGTGGAGCCGACGGCGTCCTCGCCGGCGGCCGGGCCGTCGGCGGGTGCCGCACCCGTCTCGGCGGCGGCGCCACCGGGCGACACGGACTCCAGGTAGGGTTCCAGGCGGGGGCCGATGTAGCGCGCGTAGGCGACCACGACCGGGATGAGCGGGATGCTGAAGAGCGCCCCGGCGAGGATCACGGCGCCGAGGTCGGCGCCGAACTCCTGAGCTGCGGCCAGCGGGCCCGGGGTCGGGGGGATCATGTGGTGGGTGATCGACAGGCCGCCGGCCAGCGCCAGGCTGACGGTGACGAGCGAGCGCCCGTAGCGCCGGGCCAGCGAGCGGGCCAGCGGGTGCAGGATGACGAACCCGGAGTCGCAGAACACCGGCACCGACACCACTGCGCCGGTCGCGCTCATGGCGACATCCTCGCGGCCCTTGCCGGCCAGGCGGACGAACAGCTTGGCCAGCGCGTCGGCGCCGCCGCTCTCCTCCAGGACCTTGCCGATCATCACGCCCAGGGCGATGACGATGCCGATCCCGGCCAGCGTGTTGCCGAAGCCGGTGGTGACGTGCCCGATGAGCTCGTTGACCGGTACGCCGGCGATGACGCCGGTCACCAGCGCGCCGGCGAGCAGGCCGACGAACGCGTCCAGCCGCGTCCACAGGATGACCGCGACGACCGCGGCGACGCCGAGGACCAGCGCCAGCAGCATCAGTTCCATGGTGTGCCCCTTTCCTGGGGTCGGTCCGCCGCCCCGGCCGCACCGGGGGTTCCGGCGGCGGGGACGACGTGGGGGATGCACCCCGGGTCTGCGTCGAGGGCGCGGCGGGCGTCCTCGGGGAGGCCGTCGTCGGTGACCAGCTCGTGCGGTCCGGGGACGACGGCCCAGTGCGCGTACTCGGCGCGGCCGATCTTGGAGGAGTCGGCGACCACGACGGTCCGCCGGGCGCTGCGCATTTGCAGCTCCTTGACCGCGGCGAGCTCCGGGCCGGGGCAGTTGACGCCGCGCCCGGGGACGTAGCCGTCGGCGCCGATGAAGGCGATGTCGGCGGTGATGCGCTCCAGGACGCCGCGGGCGTAGTCGCCGACCATGGAGCCGCGGCGGCGGCGCACGCGGCCGCCGACGAGGATCAGCTCGATGCCGTCGGCGTCGTGCAGCGCCGTCATGGGGCCCAGGCCGGTGGTGACCACGGTGGGCCCGGAGCGGGTGGCGAGGCGTTCGGCGATGAAGGTGGTGGTGCTGCCGGCGTCCAGCAGCACGACGTGGTCGTCGTCGACGAGCCCGGCGGCGAACGCCGCGATCTGCCGTTTCTGCTGGGCGTTGCGCAGGCTCTTCTGCGTCCAGGACAGCTCGGTCCCGGCGATGGCGGGGACCGCGCCGCCGTGGGTGCGCACCACCTTGCCGGCCTGTTCGAGTTCGGTCAGGCCGCGGCGGACGGTGGAGGGGCTGATGCCGAGGGCCTGGGCGAGGTCTTCGACCCGCTGCACGCCGTCGGTCACGGCGTCCAGCAACTGCTGGTGGCGCACCCCACACCCCTTTGCTCATTTCGGGCAGGTAAACGACTTCACCATGACCGAAATGAGCACATTTGGCAAGCGGGAGATGAAAACGTGACCGAAACACGCAAAGTCACGCATGATGTGCGCCGCGTCACACTCGATGGATGCCGTCCGCCGGACCCCCGGCGCGCGCGGGCGGCCGGCGGGCCCGGCCCGCCGGCAGGGTCAGGGCAGCTGCGGCGCCTCCGGCGCGGCCGGCCGGGCGGCGTCGTAGGACAGCCCGGCACCGTAGGGGTAGAGCCCCTCCTGGCCGTCGCCCTCGTTGATGGGCTGCTGGTCGGAGGTGCGCATCCAGGTGACCGGCAGCCGCCCGGTGGGCGCGCTGCGGCCGAAGAGGACGTCGGCGACCCCCGCGCCCTCGGACCCCGGCAGCCACGCCGCGACCAGGCCGTTCCAGTCGCCCACCATGTCGGCGACCTCCAGGGGCCGCCCCGACACCATCACCACGACCACCGGCACGCCCGAATCCGCCAGGCGGCTCAGCGTCGCGCGGTCCTCGTCGTCCAGCACGAGCCCATCGGGGCGGTCGCCCTCGTACTCGGCGTAGGGAGTCTCCCCCACCACGGCGATGGCGGCCCGGTAGGAGTCGTCGATCCCCTCGCCCTCGCGCTCGTGCACGATCTCCGTACCCGGCGCCACCTCGCGGATGCCGTCGAGGATGGAGGTGCCCTCGGTGGTGTCGCCGCTGCCGCCCTGCCAGGTGACCGTCCACCCGCCGCTCTGGTGGCCGATGTCGTCGGCGTTCTTGCCGGCGACCATGATCTTGCCGCCCTCGGGCGCCAGCGGCAGGACGCCGTCGTTCTCCAGCAGCACCTGCGAGGCGCGCACGGCCTCGCGCGCGAGCTCGCGGTGGTCATCGCCGCCCACCTGCGCCAGCAGGTCGCGGTCGGCGAAGGGCTGCTCGAACAGCCCCAGCTCGAACTTCTTGGTCAGGATGCGCCGCACCGCGTCGTCGATGCGCCCCTGCGACACCCGGCCCTCGTCGACCTCCGCGCGCAGGTCGGAGATGAACCCCGCGTGGTTCTTGGAGATCATGACCATGTCGATGCCGGCGTTGACCCCCGCGCGCAGGTCCTCGGGGGTGAAGTTGCGGTCGCCCGAGATGCGCCCCACGCCGTCGTAGTCGGAGACCACGATGCCCGAGAAGCCCAGCTCCTCCTTGAGCACCTCGGTGATCAGGTAGCGGTCGGCGTGCGCCTTGGTCCCGTTCCAGCTGCTGTAGGAGATCATGACCGAGCCGACACCGCGCTCGACCGCCTCGCGGAACGGGGGCAGGTGGATCGCGCGCAGTTCCTCCTCGTCGATCACGGCGTCGCCGCGGTCGAGGCCGCCCTCGGTGGCCCCGTCGCCGAGGTAGTGCTTGGCGGTGGCCAGCACCGAGGTGGGCCTGTCACCGAGCTTCTCCCCCTGCAACCCGGTGACGGCGCTGGTCAGCTCGGAGGGCAGCTCCGGTGT
Organism: Nocardiopsis sediminis; assembly: GCF_042650565.1. NCBI lineage: Bacteria > Bacillati > Actinomycetota > Actinomycetes > Streptosporangiales > Nocardiopsidaceae > Nocardiopsis > Nocardiopsis sediminis. The sequence goes on along the minus strand of NZ_JBHSBH010000011.1, from coordinate 2,444 downwards.
CTCGCCGAAGGACTCATAGGTGCGCCCCCAGCGGTCGTCGCGGGCCACGCAGACGCACGGGGCGAAGGTCCAGTCGACCCCGGTCGCGGCCATCTCCACGGCGGTCGCCTCGCCGATCCGCCGGACCAGGTCGGGGTCGCCCGCCGCGCCCAGGCCGATGTTGTGGGGGAAGATCGTGGCGCCGCGGACGTTGTTGTGCCCGTGCACGGCGTCGAGCCCGTAGAGGATGGGGATGCCCAGGGGCGTCTCCACCGCGGCCCGCTGGTAGCCGTCGTACATGTCCGCCCACGCCTCGGGCGTGTTGGGGTCGGGTGCCGATCCGCCCGTGCTGAGAACCGCGCCGAGCCCGTGCTCGGCCACCTCGCCGGCATCGGCGGCGCCGCGCTCGATCTGCACCATCTGGCCGATCTTGTCGTCCAGGCTCATGCGCGACATCAGGTCGTCGACCCGGTCGTCGACCGCGCGCATCGAGTCGCGGTAGGGCGGGTCGGCCTCCTGGGCGTGGACGGGCGTGGACCCGAGCACCAGCAGGGCGGCGGCCCCGGCCGCGGCCATCGGGGTGGTGCGGCGAAAGCGCAGGACACTCGACGACGGCGGCATCGGTTCTCCTCAATGGGACTGGGACAGGGTCTGGGTTCCCAACCCACCCCACGATGGGCGAACGCCGGTCGCGAGGCAAGGACGCCACGCTGGCCCGCCGATGATCCGCGAATCGTATTATCACAGCTCATCCACGGTGTAGCCGGGCCAAGCGGTGCAGGACGGCCGCGGCGATGCCCTCGGCGCGAGCCCGCTGTCGCGCGGCAGGCGGCCCCGCGCGCCCTGCGGGAGGAATCCCGGGCCACGGCCCCGTGGGCCGTGGCCCGGTGGTCACGTGTCAGTGGTCGCGGCGGGTCGCCAGGCGGGCGAGCTCCGCCAGTTCGGCGCCGGCCCGGCGCATCGGGCCGGCCGCCCGCAGTTCCGACAGGGCAGTCGCGAGCAGCGTGTCGGCCTGGGTCTCGGCCCATTCCCGGCCGCCGGCCGCCTCGACCAGGTCGGCGGCGCGCGCGACCTCGTCCTCGGTGGGCTCCGGGCCGCCGTGGTAGAGGCGGGCCAGCTCGTCGGCGGCGGCCGTGCCCGAGGCCAGTGCCGCCACGACCGGCAGGGTCTTCTTGCGGTTGCGCAGATCGGAGTGGATGGGCTTGCCGGTGGTCTCGGGGTCGCCCCAGATGCCCAGCAGGTCGTCGACCATCTGGAAGGCCAGCCCCATGCTCCCGCCGAACGCCCCCAGGTGGGCGACCTGGGTGGAGTCGCCGCCGCCGAAGGACGCGCCGAGCGCGCACGCGCAGTCCAGCAGCGCCCCGGTCTTGGCCTCGGCCATGGTGCTCCATTCGGCCATGCCCACCCGGGTGCGGGTCTCGAAGGACACGTCGGCGCTCTGTCCCTCGATCAGCCGCTGCACGGCGGTGCTGAGCCGCCGGGCGCCGTCCTGGGCGGCCGGGTGGCCGCTGGCGGCGATGACGTCGAAGGCGAGCGCCAGCAGGGCGTCGCCGGTCAGGATGGCCCCGCCCACGCCGAACACGCTCCAGGCGGTGCGCCGGTGGCGCCGGGTGGCGTCGCCGTCCATGACGTCGTCGTGCAGGAGGGAGAAGTTGTGCACCAGCTCCACGGCGACGGCGGCCGGCATGGCGCGTTCGGGCGACCCGCCGGCGGCCTCGGCCGCCAGCAGGACCAGGGCCGGCCGGATCGCCTTGCCGCCGCCGCCATCGGTGGGCACGCCGTTCTCGTCGCGCCAGCCGAAGTGGTAGGCGGCGATACGGCGGGACGGTTCCGGGAGCGTGTCGACGGCCGCGCGCACTGCGGGACCGACCGTGCGCCGCGTTCCGGCGAGTACTTCGGCCGCCGACCGGCCCCCGGTCGCCTCCTCGATCGTCTCCATGCGGTCGATCCCCTCTCGTTGGTGCGGTCTCAGCGGCCGATCTCGACGTTCTCCAGGACCCCCAGTGCGTCGGGCACCAGCACCGCCGCGGAGTAGTAGGTACTGACGAGGTAGGAAATGACCGCTTTCTCATTGATGCCCAGGAAGCGCACGGACAGCCCCGGCCGGTACTCATCGGGGATGCCGGTCTGGTGCAGGCCGACCACGCCCGCGTCGTCTTCGCCGGTGCGCATGGCGATGATCGAGGTGGTCCCCGCCTTGCTGATCGGGATCTTGTCGCAGGGCAGGACGGGTATCCCGCGCCAGGCGGTGACCGTGGCGCCCTCGACGGTGGTCAGGCCGGGGTCGATGCCGCGCGCGGTGCAGGCGCGGCCGAAGGCCGCAAGGGCGCGGGGGTGGGCGAGGATGTAGCGGGTCTTGCGCCGGCGAGAGATGAGTTCGTCGAGGTCGTCGGGGGTGGGCGGACCCGTCCGGGTCGAGATCCGCTGCTTCAGATCCGCGTTGTGCAACAACCCGAACTCACGGT
>NZ_JBHSBH010000010.1:477850-525046 GCF_042650565.1 Nocardiopsis sediminis | reverse complement strand
GGTGTCGGTGACCGCGTTCCACGCCCCCGTGCCCAGGTCGGCCAGCCCATTGCCGACCGTGCTGAGCCCGTCGCCCACTGAACTCCAGAACCCGCCGCCACCACCATCGTCGTCCCCGCCATCGGTGTCCCCGTCGGACTGGGGTTCGTCCTCGGGCTGTTCGTCGTCGTTGGTGTGGGCGACCGGGGAGACGTCGCCGCCCGGGTCGTCGGAGCCGGCCCCGTCGTTCTCGGCGGATCCGCTGCTCTCGTCGCTTCCCTCGGTCGTCCCCGGGTCGTTCCCATCACCGCCGCCTGCGCTGCCGTCTTCGACCGAGTCGATGGCCGAGGCGATCAGGTTCGACACACGGCCGGAGACCCCGCTGGTGATGACCGCCGCGGCGATGGCGGCGACCAGCAGGACGACGGCGCCGTACTCGACGAAGCCGGCGCCGCGTTCGGGATCGTGGATGCGTCGAAGCATGGGGAGATACCTCGGGTCTGCCCCGGACAGGGCGGGCGGGGAGGTCAGCGCAGGAAGAAGGCGCGCGCCGGGGGACGCAGCAGGAGAACGAGGGTCGCGACGGGCAGGATGAGCTGAGTGATGCGTCCGTCGGCGCCGAGGGTGAGCAGGGAGTACAGGCCGAGCAGGGATTCCAGGACCAGAACCGACCAGAAGATGACGCGCCCGCTACGGCGTATGTAGATGGCGAGCAGGAGCTGGGCGATTCCGGGCAGCGAGGCCATCGCGTTGTAGCCGAGTTCGTAGGCGGTGGCCCCGGTGATCAGCAGCATGGACACAGCGGTCACCAGCGTGAGCCCACCGGCGATGAACAGCAGGATCCGGACCCAACGCACAGAAGCCGGAAGTTCCGGCATAAGGTCCGATTTCGGACGGAGTGGTGTCTTACTCATGGATGATTCTCCCGGGCTCTTCACGGTAGGCAAAAATGGGTGATGATCGCATTCGAATGGCCGCCCCCGGTCACGGATGAACTTTTTCCGCCTATCCCCGCCGGAATCGACGTGCACGGAGTCGGTAGCAGCCATGCCGCCCGATTCGTGAGCACGAACCGAGTGGTCATCTGCATCCGCAGGGCCGTCAGCTGAGGCCGGCGCCCGCAAGGGTCAGGGCCCGGGTGATGCTCGAGATAAGGCGCACAAAATCCCCCAATGTCACTTTGAGTGATTAGATGCTCACGCTACAGCTTGAGGGTGGATTGCCGTCTGGACTTTGTGAATTTGGTCCGGGGATGACGGTCGGCCATGGAGGTGACGGGCCTCGGCGGGTGTGGCGAATGGGGATCGGATCGGCGCCATCGTGCACCCCCGCCCACGTGGATGTCGTCGGCCGCGACGTCGAACGAGCGCATCACCCCGCCATCCCGGCCCACGCTCGCCGAATTGACAGGCAAGTCACCACTTGCCTATGGTGACGGGCATGTCGGAGCTGTTCCACGCGTTGGCGGCGCCGGCCCGTCGGCGCATCCTCGATGCCCTGACCGAGCGGGATGGCCAGACGCTTTTCGAGCTGTGCACCAGGCTGGCCGATCAGCACGATCTCGACCTGTCGCGCCAGGCGATCTCCCAGCACCTCGCCGTACTGGAAGCGTGCGGCCTGGTCAGTACACGGAGAGAGGGCCGTTACAAGTTCCACCACCTCGACACTGCCCCGTTGCGGGCCATCGTCGAACGGTGGCGGGTCACGACCGAACCAGAAGGGGATCCGAACGAATGAAGATCTACGTCACCAGCGTCCACGTCGACGACCAGGCCAAGGCACTGGCGTTCTACACCGACCTGCTGGGCTTCGTGAAGAAGCACGACATCCCCATCGGGCAGGACCGCTGGCTCACGGTGGTCTCGCCCGAGAACCCTGAGGGCACCGAGTTGCTGCTCGAACCCGACTCCTATCCGGGCCTGCGCGGGCTCAAGGACTCCATGGTGGGCGACGGCATCCCGGCGGCGTCCTTCGCCGTCGACGACATCGCCGCCGAGACGAAGCGGCTCCAGGACCTGGGCGTCGTGTTCACCCAGGAGCCCTTGGAGCAGGGCCCGGTGACGACGGCGGTGTTCGACGACACCTGCGGCAACCTCATCCAGTTGGTGGAAAAGCGCTCCTGACCGCGCGGCCGTGTGTCCCTGCCCTCCTCTCCTGTACGGGCAGGGACACACGAGTCGTGGTCGGCGGGTCACGAAGCCGTCGCGTTCGCGGGGAAGAGCAGGGTGAAGCTGACCCCGGAGCGGGGTGCGAGGAGGGGCCGCCAGCTCTGCGCGAAGTGGTCGATCAGGGCGATCCCGCGTCCGCCCTCGGTCATGGGGGTGTTGGGCCGAAGGAAGGGGACGGCGTCGGCCTTGCCCTCGTCGTCGACGTCGACGGTGATGCGGCCGCGGTCGACCTCCAGCCCGACGATGAACACCCCGCCGCGCCCGCTGGCCGTGTGCGCGAGGGCGTTCGTCGTCGCCTCCGAGACCAGGAGGACGGTCGCGGCGATGGTGTCATCGGGAATCTCGAACGCGGTGTGCAGGGACAGCAGGTGCTCGACCCACCGCCGGGCCTGGCCGACCTGCTCGTTCCATCCCGGGAAGATGCGGCTGTAGGACATCGCCATCACCACCGTCCGGTAGTGGGTGGCATTTCGCGGAATATCACCCGAATATGGGTGGTAGGTTCCTTCATTTCATGGGCTCCGAATGCGCTAGTGATCGCCTCCCGAGCGACGCTCGGGGAGCGCATTCAGAGTGATTCAGGCGCGGCCGGACTGCCATAAGGGCCACATCTATCTGACTTTTTCTTGATCGACTGACCCATCCTGGACATGCCCTGAATACTCATGAACATGTCCTTTCACGCAGCACTGAAGGCCCAGCTTGAGATCGCGGGGATCAGCCAGCGTCGTCTTGCTCAGACTGTGGGGTGGTCACCCGCGCTGATCTCCGCGTTCTCCACGGGAAAGACCAACCCGAAGCGCGATCAGGTGGCCGCCATCGATGACGCGCTGGCGGCAGGGGGCATGCTCATCCGGCATTGGATGGACGACCGGCGAAGGGCGGCCCAACCGAGCTGGATGCGGAAGATCGACGACATCGACGCTATGGCTTCGGAGATCAGGATCAACCAGCCCACGATTCTCCCCGCGGTGACACAGAGCTTGGCCTATGCGGTGGCCATCATTGAGATGGGCAGCCCGGGTCTCAGCCCGGATGCCGTTCACGAAGCCGCCCGGAAGAAGGTTGAGAAGGCCGATCGCTTACTTCAACCTGAGGGGCCGCACATCACCGTCGTCGTGCCCATGGGCGTGCTGCGCGCGGCGACCGAGATCGCCCCCGATGCCCTGACCCACCTGCTGGCGGTGACAGAATCGGCGACGGTACAGGTCCTCCCCGACGGCATCCACTTGGCAGCCGCACTGGGGGCATTCCGAGTGATCAGCTTCACCGACCGGCTGCCCGTCGCCTTCGTCGAGCACGCATCCGGTGGTGGCGTGATCGACCATGGTCCGGAAGTCGAGCGGTTCAGCATCGGCGTGAACCGGCTGGCTGCCTGGGCGCTGGACCCTGCCGAGTCCCGGAAGAAAATAGAGGAATTGACATGAACCGCGAGTTTCACACGTCGAGCTACAGTCACTCCGGCGGTGAGTGCGTAGAGGTGTCTGAGGGTGCGAAAACCCTCGTTCGCGACACCCGCAACAGAGAGCACGCCACCTTGGCCTTCCCCGCGGCCGAGTGGCGGGCACTGCTGGCCGACATCGACTCTCTGTAGTTTCCGCTGGTGTGGCTGTGGGCCCCGAGGAGACCCTCGGGGCCCACAGCCACACCCGGCGGTCAGTCGCGTCGGCGCAGAACCGTGAACGCCACCGCGAACGCCGCCCCCAGCAGCCCCACCCCGATGGCAAAAGCCAGGTGGTACCCGCTGGTCAGCGCCTCCTCCTGGGCCGTGCCCCGGGTGAGCAGGGTGTCGGTGCGCGATGCCGCCAGGGTGGACAGGATCGCGACCCCGACGGCCATGCCGATCTGCTGAGTCGTGTTGAACAGCCCCGACACCAGGCCGGCGTCCTCGTTGCCTGCGCCGGACATGCCCAGCGACGTCAGGGCGGGCATGGCGAGCCCGAACCCGGCGGCGAGCAGCATCACCGGGAACAGGTCGGTGAGGTAGTCGGGGTTCACCGGGACCCGGGTGAGCAGGGCGAACAGCAGCATCAGCAGCCCGAGCCCCACGAGCAGCACCTTGCGCTCCCCGAACCGGGTGTTGAGCCGCGCCGAGATCCCCAGGGACACCACGCCGATGGTCACCGCCGCCGGCAGCATCGCCAGCCCGGTGGCCGCCGCCCCGTACCCCACCACCCGCTGGAGGTAGAGGGCGAACAGCACCTGGAAGGAGAACAGCGCCGCCACCATCAGGATCTGCACCAGGTTGGCCCCCGAGACGGCGGGCGACCGGAATATCCGCAGCGGCACCAGCGGCGTCGCCGTCGTGGCCTGGCGGACGACGAACCCGGCGAGCAGCGCGGCGGCGAGAGCGCCGGTGGTCAGCGCCGGGGTCGACGCCCAGCCCTGCTCCGACACCTGCACGACGGCGTAGATCCCCGACATGAGCCCGCCGGTGACCAGCGCGGCGCCGATGACGTCGGCCCCGGCGGCGAGGCCGAGCCCCCGCTCGGCCGGGAGCACGAGGGCCGCGACCGCGAGCACGGCGATCCCGATGGGCAGGTTGATGAGGAAAATCGAGTGCCAGCCGAGCGTGTCGGTGAGGACTCCGCCCAGCACCTGGCCGATGGAGGCTCCGGCGGATCCGGTGAAGCTGAACACGGCGATGGCGCCGGCGCGCTCGCGGGCCTCGGTGAACAGGGTCACCAGGATGCCCAGGCTGACCGCGGAGGCCATCGCGCTGCCGGTTCCTTGCAGGAATCGGGCGGCGATGAGCATCGCCGGTGTGGCGGCGGCCCCGGCCAGGATGGACGCGGCGGTGAACACGACGGTGCCGAGCAGGAACATCCGCTTGCGGCCGATCAGGTCGCCGAGCCGCCCGGAGAGTAACAGCAGGCTGCCGAAGGCGATCAGGTAGGCGTTGACGACCCAGCTGAGCCCGGCGGGGGAGAAGCCGAGGTCGTTCTGGATGGCGGGCATCGCGACGGTCACGATGCTGCCGTCGAGGATGGTCATCAGCGCGCCGGTGGCGATCACGCCGAGGGCGGCCCGGCGCTTCGCGGGCGAGAGGGCCGGCGCGGCTGCGGGGTGGACGGACGTAGCGGACATGAGGTCTCCCTGTCGTTCAGGACAACAGTGAGACCATAGCAGATTGTTCCGTTGTAGATGATTTCTCTTGGATCTACTTCTCGCGCTGCCGGGCCCGCCGTACCGGCTGAGGACTCTCGGCCGGCACCGCCAGATGCCCCGAGACCAGCCGGTTCAGGGCGCACAGGAGGACATCGCGCTCGTCGGTGGGCAGCGACGCGACCGCGTCGGCGTGCACCCGGTCGACGATCTCCTGGCTCCGCGCGGCGACCCCGGCGCCCTTCTCCGTGACCGCGATGATCCGGGCCCGGCGGTCGGTGCTGGAGGGGCGGCGCTCGGCCAGGCCCGCCTTCTCCAGGGCGTCGACAGTCACGACCATCGTGGTCTTGTCCATGTCGCCGATCTCGGCGAGCTGGATCTGCGTGCGCTCCTCTTCCAGGGCGTGGACCAGCACGCAGTGCATGCGCGCCGTCAGGCCGATCTCGGCGAGCGCCGCCGCCATCTTGGTCCGCAGGACGTGACCGGTGTGGTCCAGCAGGAAGGACAGGTCGGGTTCGGTGCGGTGGGGTGCCATTGCGGTCATGCCGCCAGCGTAGCAACCAGGTCCGTCGCGGATTATCCGTCAAGCATCCAGGCGCCCTCGCATGCCGTGGCAAGGCTCGGAGTCCCTCACTACGCCCTCTCTGCGCGGGCGTCGCGGTCTCCTCCCCGGTCGGCCGCACGCCGTCGCGCACATCCACTTGACGCACAGCTCGTTTGTAAAGATATTCTTTACGCGTGCAAGAAGGATTGACAGATGCGCTGCGGGCTTTGAAGGCGCACATGGACGCGTTCCTCGCCTCACGTGTCCTGACGAGGGACGACGACTGGGCCGACTCGATAGGGCGTGCCGTGAGCATGCAGGCGGCCGCCGATGACGTCGTGCGTGCCGTCGTGCAGCAGGCACGCCAAAACGGCGCTACGTGGCAGGTCGTCGGCGATGCGCTCGGCGTGAGCCGGCAGGCGGCGTTCCAGCGCTATGGCAAACCGATCGACCCCCGAACAGGAGAACCCATGAACACCACGCCACTCCCCGGCGTTGCCGAACTTGCCGCCTCCGTGATCGAAGACCTCGCGTCCGGGCAATGGTCACGTGTCACCAAGCGGTTCGATCCGGCCATGCGCGACGCCCTGTCGGAGGACGCGCTCGCGGCCGCGTGGGCGCAGATCGTCGGTCTGTCAGGAGCCTTCGAGGGGCTTGGAGGGCCGGAGATCACCCGGGCCGGCGACGTGACGATCACGAAGACGCCGCTCGCATTGGAGGCGGGCGACTACACGGCGCGGATCGCGTTCCGCGACGACCGCACCATCGCCGGTCTGCACATCCTCGAAGGGCAGGCGTCGTGACCGTCGAAACCCCGTGCGCATCGACCGCGTCCGAAACCCGAGGCGGCCCCGGACCCCGCATGAGCAGCGGCGATCTGCGGTCCATCGTCGTATTCACCGCCCTCGCGTTCGCGCTCGCCTGGCTCGTCGCGCTCCCGCTCTGGCTGGGCGACGGGCTCGCCGTCTCCTGGTTCCCCCTCATCGCCATCGCCATGATGATGACCCCCGCGGTCGCCGCCCTCGTCGTCGTGTTCTTCGTGGAGCGGCCGCAGCACAAGGCGCGGACGCTCGGGCTGGGCCCGTTGAGACCGGCCGGGAGACTGATCGGCTACGCGGTGCTGGGGATCTTCGTGTCCATCGCGCTGGTCCTGGTGGCGCTCCCGGTCGGCGCGCTGCTAGGGGTCTATCCGGCCGATTTCGTGAACTTCTCCGGGTTCCAGCAGGTTCTCGACGAGCAAGTGGGCGCCGAGGGAATGGCCGAAATCCCGATCCCGATCGGCGCGCTCATCGTCGTCCAGCTCGCCACGCTCCCCACGGCGGCGTTCATCAACCTCATCCCGGCGCTGGGCGAGGAACTCGGCTGGCGGGGGTGGCTCCTGCCGAAGCTGATGCCGCTCGGTACAGTCCCGGCCCTGCTGATCATGGGTGTCATCTGGGGCCTCTGGCACGCCCCGCTCATCCTCCTCGGGTACAACTACCCCGATGCGCCGGGCTGGCTCGGCCTGGCCGCGATGGTCGGCATGTGCATCCCGGTCGGCGCGGTCTTCGGCTGGCTGCGGCTGCGATCGGGATCCGTGTGGCCCGCGGCGCTCGCGCACGCCGCGTTCAATGGGGCGGGCGCGACCTACCTCACCTTCGCGAAGGCAGGCGAGCACGTCGACACCACGCAGGCGACGATCCTCGGCTGGAGTGGGTGGATCGTGCCGCTCGTGCTCGTCGTGGTCCTCCTTGCCGCAGGGCAGTTCGCTTCCGTGAAGCACCCGCCGGCGGAAAACTGACCATCGAAACCATTCTGGTCAGTTGGTCGTATACCGTTGGGGCGACACGACGCGAAGGGAGTCGCCATGACGGAGACCAAGGGCCACGGGCGTGCGCTGGTGGTCGGGCTGGGGATCGCGGGGATCGCCACCGCGCTGCGGCTGCGGCAGGTGGGCTGGGAACCGGTGGTGGTGGAGCGGGCGGCCGCGCGCCGTTCGAGCGGGTACTTCATCATGGTGTTCGGCACCGGTGTGGCCTCCGCGCGCCGGCTGGGGGTGCTCGACGCGATCGGCGACCGGACTCCGCGCGCGGCCACCGTCGAGGTGAACCGGGCCGGGCGCCGCACCCCCGGCATGAACCCGGGCAGCCTGCCCGGCACACCTCGCGTCGTGCTGCGCGGCGACGTCGAGCAGGCCCTCTTCTCCGCACTGCCCGACGACGTGGAGATCCGCTACTCCACCGTGCCCACCCGCATCACCCAGGACGACTCCGCCGCCGAGGTCACCCTGCACGACACCGCCTCCGGCGCCACCTCCACCGAGCGCTTCGACCTGGTGGTGGGCGCCGACGGGATGCGCTCGACCGTGCGCCGGCTGGCCTTCGGCGACGGGGACCACCTGCACCCGCTGAACTACATGATCGGCGCCACCGTGGCCAACGAACAGATCGAGGGCTTCGGCCAGGGGGAGGGCCTCGTCCTGGCCGAACCCGGGCGCTCGGCGTGGACCTTCCCCTTCTCCGACCACCCTCCGGGCCTGCTGTTCTCCTACCGCACCGACGACATCGACGCCGAGTTCACCCGCCCGGCGATCGAGTCGATCCGCGCCGCCTTCGGCCCGCAGCCCGCCGGGCCCCTGCTGGAGAAGCTCTACACGGCGTTCGAACAGGCCCCGGACCACCTGTTCGACTCCGTCAACCAGGTCAAGATGGAGCGCTGGCACAACGGCCGCGTCGTGCTGGTCGGCGACGCCGCCTGGTGCGTCACGCTGTATGCGGGCATGGGCGCCTCCAGCGGCATGGCCGGGGGCGAGCTGCTGGGCACCATGCTCCAGCGCCACCCCGGCGACCTGCCCGCAGCGCTGCGGGCGTGGGAGGCCCGGATGCGGCCGTGGATCGCAACCGAGCAGGACAGCGTGCTCATCATGCGTAGGCTGTTCACGCCCCACGACCGCCGGGAGCAGATCACGCGCACCGCGATGCTGCGCCTGATGAACGCGCCGGTCATCGGGCAGGCCATGGGCCGGATGAACGGCAGGTCCATGGCCAACAAGCAACTCGACATCGCCGCCGTGTGATACCCCGCGATCCACGCGCGCGCCGCGAAGGAAGAGGACGACCCCCGTGCACCAGCTGATCGAGCACCGCTCGCGCAAAGCCGCCCGCATCCTGGACAGCGCGCGCGAGCTGGTGCTCGATCACGGCGTCCGCAAGGTCACCGTCAGCGAGATCGCCCGGACGGCCGGCGTCGGCAAGGGCACCGTCTACCTGTACTGGGCCACCAAGGAAGACCTCATCCTCGGGCTGTTCGCGCGCGAGCTGCTGGCCTTCGTGGACGCGGTCATCGACCGCATCACCGCCGACCCCGCCGCGGTGCTGCCGCGCCGCCTGGCGCCGCTGCTGATCAGCACCGGGCGCGACCTCGCCCTCAAATCCCGGCTGAGCGGTGGCGGCGAGGTGGTGCGGCTGCTCACCCAGGAGCCGGGCGACCGCGACCTGTTCGCGCGCATCCGGCCCAGAGAACTGTGCGACGCGGTCATGCCGATCCTCCACCGCCACGGCCTGCTCCACCCGGACCGGCCCCTGGCCGACCAGTCCTATGTCATGCACGCCGTCCTCACTGGATTCGGCATCGCCGGATCGGACCCCGGCACCGACCCGCTCGGCGTCGACGACCCCGACGCACTCCTGTCCGACACCGTGGCCCGGCTGATCGAGCCGCCCGCCGTCCCTGACGCGTCGGCCATCGGCGCGGCCGCCGCCGAAACCGCCGCCGTCTTCCGCGGTACCAGGGACGCCGTCCTCGACCTCATCGCGCGCAGTCAGGTCACCGGGGACTGACCGGTCCCCGCCGCCCCCCGGTGGCGCCCGCCGATTCGCCGCAAAGAGCGCGAAGCGGCTGACAGGAGATGGCAGGTATGACGCGTAGAACAGTGAGGACACGAACGAACGGACCACTGGAAACAGGGGGAGACCCGGTATGCGGGAAAGTCTCAAGGGCAGGGTCGCGCTGGTGGCGGGGGCGACCAGGGGAGCGGGCCGGGCGATCGCCGTGGAGCTGGGGCGTGCGGGCGCCACGGTCTACGCGACGGGGCGGACGACGCGTGCGCGGCGCTCCGAGATGAACCGCCCCGAGACCATCGAGGAGACCGCGGAACTGGTGACCGAGGCCGGGGGAGAGGGCATCGCCGTCGCGGTCGACCACCTGGTGCCCGGCGACGTGCGCGCCCTGGTCGAGCGGATCGACGCCGACCACGGCCGGCTGGACGTCCTGGTCAACGACATCTGGGGCGGCGACGTCTACCTCGAGTTCAGCCGGAAGATGTGGGAGCACCCCATCGAGGACGGCCTGCGGATGCTCCGGCTGGGCATCGACACCCACGCCATCACCAGCCACGCCGCCCTCCCGCTGCTCAACCGGACACCGGGCGGGCTGGTGGTGGAGATGACCGACGGCACCGCCGAGGCCAACGCCGCCTACCGCGCCGATGGCGGCTACTTCTACGACCTGGTGAAGGTGGCGGTGCAGCGCATCGCGCTGGCGCAGGCCGAGGAGCTGCGCCCGCTGGGCGGCACCGCCGTTGCGCTCACCCCGGGCTGGCTGCGGTCGGAGGCGATGCTCGACATCTACGGGGTGACCGAGGAGAACTGGCGCGACGCCCTCTCGGAGGTGCCGCACTTCTGCATCTCGGAGTCGCCCGCGTACGTCGGCAAGGCCGTCGCGGCGCTGGCGGCCGATCCCGATGTGGCCCGGTGGTCGGGGCGGACGCTGTCCAGCGGGCAGCTCGCCCAGGAGTACGGGTTCACCGACACCGACGGCTCCCGCCCCGACGCCTGGCGCTACATCCTCGAGGTCGAACGCCCCGGCAAGCCCGCCGACGCCACCGGCTACCGCTGACCCCCGAGCCCGTGAGCGGGCGGGACGGCGTCCCGCCCCTCCGGGCCCGTGCCCCTCATCCCGCCGATGCGGCGCGGATCATCCGGAGCTGGCCGATCTCGGAGACGTTCTTCATCAGCTCGGCGTTGACCCAGCCCACCATGTGCGCGACGGTCATCTCCGGGTCGCCCTGCCAGGGGAAGGGTGCGGGGGCGTCCAGGTCGGCGTCGGTGAGGCCGTCGAGCACCGACAGCCATTCGTCGCGCAACCCGCGCAGCCACGCGACGGCCGCCGGGCCGTCGCCGGGCCAGGTGATCGCGGTGCGCTCGCGCGGGGTCCGCCCCTGGGCGTGGTCCAGGGTGACCGACCACCACCAGCCGATATGCCAGGTGACCCAGCCGATCGTGGGCACCGGGACGGGGTCGGGCTCGGCCTCGTCCCAGTCGGGCGTCCACGTCCCGTCCTCGCCCGGCCGCACCGTCCAATGGACGGGGGCGGGCTCCCAGAGGGCGTCCGCCGGTTTCAGGCGGTCCAGGTGGTATTCGAACAGCTGCCAGGTGAAGTCGAACTGCCAGCGCAACAGATCACGGCGGGAAACAGACATGGGCCACACCCTGGCACAGGAGCCACACGGCCGGAAGCGGATTTCCGTCGGGCCGCGGGGCCACGGGACCGGGGCGGCGGCCCCGTCATGATCGTCAGGCGCGCCGGTAGGCCGTTCCCGTGGCGTCGCGGTGCAGCAGCCCATCGTCGACCAGGGCGCGGCGCAGGCTGACCCAGTCGTCCAGCCACTCGGCGCACAGCGCGTTGACCTTGGGCTCGGAGTAGGTCTCGCCCGCTGTGAACGTCTCCGCCACGACCGCCAGCACGCGGGCGCGCACCTCGGGGGCGCCCGGGATCGCGGTGAGGCGGCCCCGGCGGAAGTAGGCGCCCGCCCCGTCGCCCGTCCGGCGTCCCGAGATGCGCACCTCCGCCGCGACGGCCCTGCGGAACGCGTCCTCGACGACGTGGGCCCCTGCCTGGTCGTCGAGGGCGACCAGCCCGCCCGCCGTCAGCCTGTGCAGGGCCGCGGCGGCGGCAGCGGGCCGGAGCCCCGTCGCCTCGGCCACCTCGCGCGGGGTCGTCGCCCCGAGCTCGACGGCGGCGAAGGCGGCGCGGCGGTCGCGCTGGGCCAGCAGGCCGACGATGTCACCGCAGGAGGGCGGGCTGGGGCGCTCGTCGGGAACGGGTGAAGGCATGGGGTCCACCATCGGTTCTGTCTCGGGAGGCGCGGCGCCCCCGGTGTCGGCACACATGCATAGCAGGAACGGGCGCGCGACATGTCGGAATTTCCACCCGCCCGCGACCGCAGGCGGGCGGGCACCGCGCGTGCGCTAGGCTCCCCGCGTGCGAGAACGACGAGGAACCGACGACGTCCACCCCCACCACGGCGCCATCCGCGAGGTCCCGACCGGCCGCCACGCGACCCGCCTGGTCTATGCCCCCGACCGCGACGGCCGCGCCGACGCCGGCGAGGTCGTGTGGACCTGGGTCCCCTTCGAGGAGGACCCGTCGCAGGGCAAGGACCGGCCCCTTCTGGTCGTGGGCGCCGCCCGCGGTGTCCTGCACGCGCTGATGCTCTCCAGCCGCAAGCCCGACGACTGGGAGGAGCGCGACTGGATCGAGCTGGGCTCGGGCCCGTGGGACTCCAGCGGGCGGACCTCCTACCTCGCCCTGGACCGCCTGTTCGAACTCGACGAGACCGACATTCGCCGCGAGGGCGCCGTCCTGGACCTCGAACGCTTCCAGGCCGTGGCCGCCATCCTGCGCGAGCGCTACGGCTGGAGCTGACCCGGCAACGGACGGCGCGGCCCGTGGCTACTCGGGGGCGTTCGCGTCGCGGACGCCCCCGCCGCGAGGGTGTCCGCCGGAGTGCCGCCCCTGCCCCGGCCGGCGGTCGATCCGGCTGAACAGGTAGCTCATCCCGATGCCGGCCGGTACCGCCCTGTGGCCGGCCTCCTGGCACTCATCGTTGCACTCTGTCACGGTCGCCTCTCCACGGGCCGATACGTCCCATGGTCGCACCGGCGGTCCGAATTGTTCCCCGGCGCCCGGGACGACGGCCGGTGCCCGGAAAACCCCGTGCGCCCGCGCACGGTGAACTCTAGGGTGTCGGTCGTGCGCGACCTCACCCTGCTGCCAAAGGCCCACCTGCACGTCCACCTGGAGAGCACCGTGCGGTGGGCGACGCTGCGCGAGATCGCGCGGGACAACGGGATCGAGGTCCCCGCGCCGCCCGGGGGCGGCGGCCCGGCGGCGTTCGCCGGGTTCCGGGCGTTCGCCGACTACAACGCGCTGGTGCGCGAGTGCCTGCGCCGCCCTGAGGACTTCACCCGCATCGCCCGCGAGTTCTGCGCCGACGAGGCGGCCCAGGGAACCCGCTACGCCGAGGTGACCTTCACCGCCGCCTCCCACGGCGACCGGCTCGGGATGCCGGAGATGCCGCTGGAGGCGGTCCTGCTGGGCCTGGAGGAAGGGCGGGCCGCCTACGGCATCGAGTACCGGGTCCTGCTCGACCATTCGCGCCGCCGCTCGGTCGAGCGCGCCCGCCGCACCCTCGGCCTGGCCGTGCGCTACGCCGGCGAGGGGGTGATCGGCATGGGGATGGCGGGGGAGGAGGCCCACCCGCTGGCCCCCTTCACCCGGGTGGTCGATGAGGCCGCCGACCACGGGGTGCACCTGGTGCACCACGCGGGCGAGGCGTGCGGCCCCGCGAGCATCCGCGAGGCCATCGGCCCCGGGCGCACCGAGCGGCTGGGGCACGGCATCCGGGTCCTCGACGACCCCGGCCTGGTCGCGGAGGTGCGCGAACGCGGCATCCCCCTGGAGGTGTGCCCGTCGTCCAACGTCGCCCTGGGCTTCGCGGACTCCCTCGAAGCGCACCCGCTGCCGCGGCTGCGCGCAGCGGGGCTGGCCGTCACGGTCAACACCGACGTCCCGGCCATCGTGGGCACCACGCTGACGCGGGAGTACGCGCTGCTGCGCGACGCCTTCGGCTACGACGACGCCGTCCTCGCCGGCCTCGCGCGCGCCGGCGCCGATGCGTCCTTCGCCCCCGCTCCGGTCCGCGAGCAGCTGCACCGCGCCATCGACTCCTGGCTGGCGCAACCGGCCCCCGCCTGAGCGTGTGCGCTGACGCAAGCGCGCCGATCGACTTGCGCCTCAAGCGGCTTGAGGTACCAGAGTGGCCCGCATGAACGAACACGAGCTGTATCCCATCGGCGACGCCGCGCGCCGCAGCGGGCTGAGCGTCAGCGCCGTCCGGTTCTACGCCGACGCCGGGGTCGTGGAGCCCACGGGCCTGAACGAGGCCGGCCACCGGATGTACGACATCGACGCCGTCGCCCGGCTGGAACTCGTCCGGACCCTGCGCGAGCTGGACACCGACCTGGACGCGATCCGGCGTCTGCTCGACGGCCGCACGACCCTGCGCGACCTGCTCGCCACGCACCTGGAGATCGTCGAGCGCCAGGAGCGCACCCTGCGGGCCAGGCGGGCGGTGCTCAGGGCCCTGATCAAGCAGGGCGGCACGGCCGAACAGGCGGCCCTGATGCACCGGCTCGCCTCGATGTCGGACGAGGAACGCGAGCAGGCCATCGATGAATTCTGGGACGACGTCAGCGCCGGCCTCGACGTCCCCGAGGTCTGGATCGGCCGGTTGCGGGAATTGCGCCCCGTCCTGCCCGCGGACCCCACCGTCGCCCAGCTCGAGGCCTGGATCGAGCTGGCCCACCTGGTCTCGGACCCCGAGTTTCGCGACGCGGTCCGCACCACCCTGCACGACCACTACTCCACTCCGGCGGGGCGGATCATGGCCGGCGATCCGGTCCAGGACTTCATCTACGGGACCGGGATGCGGCTCGGCGAGGAACTCTTCGCCGCTTACCACGCCGGCGAGTCCCCGCGGTCGCCTCGGTCACAGCAGGCCGTCCTGCGCTTCATGGAAGGGGCCAACGCACTGGGCGGCACGCCGCTCACCCCCGATGTACGGGACAGGATGGCCGACTCATGGCGGCAGATACCCGAGCTCCTGCAAGAGGTCGCCGACGTCGACGACCCCCACGACCGGTACCAGACGCTGGTGGCGGTGATCAACGGGACGGAGACCGCGGACGACATCCCCTATGCCTGGATCGCCGACGCCATGAGCGCCCTCGAGCTCCCGCCCCCTGACGTGCACACGCGGTGACCGCAACGGCAGGGGCCGCGGCGGCCGCGGATCACCCGGCCAAGGCCCGCTGCCGGTCGTGGGCCCCGTCCCCGCGGGTGCCGGGCCCGGCGGGATAGTGCGCGGGAGGTAGCCCCGGTCTTCGGCCTACGCCCGGGGGTGTAGGCCGAAGACCCGCGTCCGGACGAAGACGGCCGGCGCTGCCCTCTCCTAAGGTGCACATGTCCAGAAAACCCGTGGTGTCACCACATCTGCGACATGTGGCGTTCTCCGCCCTCGTGAGGAGTCGAACAATGACGTTGACCCGGCGCGGCGTGATCCGGCTCGCGGGAGGGGCGGCCATCGTGGCTCCCCTGGCCACGGCGTGCGGCAATGGCGGCGGCGCCGGAGGCGACAACAGCAACGAGGGCAGTACCGGCCGGCTGCTGGAGAGCGCGGCGCCACTGCCGGAGCCGTTCGGGGTGGCCCTGCCCATCCCCCCGGTGCTGGAACCCGTCAGCACCGACGGCGGCACCGACCACTACGAGATCACCCAGCGCGCGGCCGAGATCGAGATCCTGCCCGGGCTGCGGACGGAGGTGTGGGGCTACAACGGCATCTTCCCCGGCCCCACCATCGTCTCCCGCAGCAACCGCCCGGTCGCGGTCACCCACCGCAACGAGCTCCCCGTCCCCGTCGTGGTGCACTTGCACGGCGGCAAGACCCCACCCGAGCACGACGGCTACCCCACCGACATGATCCTGCCGGCCGGCGGCCCGGCGCCCTCCGGGCACGAGTCCCATGGCGGGCAGAGCGTCCCGTTGGGCGACACCAGCGACGGCACCCGGGTCTATGAGTTCCCGCTGGAGCAGCCGGCCGCCACCCTCTGGTATCACGACCACCGGATGGACTTCACCGGACCGCAGGTCTACCGCGGCCTCGCCGGTTTCCACATCGTCCACGACGACGTCGAGGACGCCCTTCCGCTCCCCACGGGCGACCGGGACGTCCCACTGATGATCTGCGACCGGGCCTTCGAGGAGGACGGCGCGTTCGCCTACCCCTCCCTCGACCCGGGGCTCCAGGGCGAGCCCGGGGTCGAGAACCCCTACATGTCCGGCGTGCTGGGCGACGTCATCCTGGTCAACGGCGCGCCGTGGCCGCACATGGAGGTCACCGGCACCCGCTACAGATTCCGCATCCTCAACGCCTCCAACGCCCGCCGCTACAAGCTCGCCCTGGACCCGCCGCCCGCCGAGGGCGCTGCGTTCACCCAGATCGGCAGCGATGCCGGGCTGCTGGGCGCCCCGGTCGAGCTGGACGACATCGAGGCCGCACCCGCCGAGCGCTTCGACGTCGTCGTCGACTTCTCCGCCTACCCCATCGACAGTGAGGTCACGCTGGTCAACGCCTTCGGCGAGGACGGAACCGCGCAGGTCATGCGGTTCCGTGTCGTCGAAGAAGCCGATGACGACACCGAGATCCCCGACCGGCTCGCCGACTTCGAGACCCTGGCGCGCGCCGACGCCGTCGCCACCCGCCGCGTGCGGTTCGCCCGCGAGGCGGCCAACCCCGGGGGCGGCGGCAACCTCTGGACCATCAACGGCGAGACGTTCGACCCCGACCGCGTCGACTTCGAGCCCGCCCTGGGCTCCACCGAGGTCTGGCGGATCACCACCAACGTGCACCACCCCGTCCACCTGCACCTGGCCCACTTCCAGGTGCTCTCGCGCGACGGCGGCGACCCCGGCCCCTATGACGCCGGGTGGAAGGACACCATCGACCTGCGCGACGGTGAGGAGGCCGAGATCCTGGTCCGCTTCACCGGCTACCCCGGCCGCTACGTCTACCACTGCCACAACCTCGAACACGAGGACATGATGATGATGGCGAATTTCACCGTCGTCTGATCGCCCGCCCTCCTCCGGAGGCACGTGCGACCGGGTTGCGAGCCCGGCTCCAGCGGTCCGGGCCACACTCGTCCCGTGCCGCCGCACCCGGCGCGGTACACGTGCGCCCCACCGGAGAAGGGAGCCCAGTTGAGAGCCGTCGCCTTCCGCTCGCCCGGCCCGCCGGAGGTCTTGGAAGTCATCGAGGCCGACGACCCCGTCCCCGGGCCCGGCCAAGTGCGGGTGCGCATCCGCGCCGCCGGGGTGCAGCCCGTTGACACCGCGGTGCGCCGCGGCGTGCCGCTCGGCTTTCCCGTCACGCCTCCGCAGATCCTCGGCAACGACTTCGCCGGGACCGTCGACCGCGTCGGCGCGGGCACGGCCGCCCCCGCGGTGGGCGACGACGTCCTGGGCTGGGCGCTGCTCGCCTGCTACGCCGAATACGTGGTCGTCGACGCTGGCCAGGTCGTCGCCAAGCCGCCGTCGATGCCGTGGACCGAGGCCGGGGCGCTGCCCGCCTCGGCCCAGACCGCCCACACCGCGCTGTCGGAGCTGGGCGTGGGCCGCGGCGACGCCGTGCTCGTGCACGCCGCCGCGGGCGGCGTGGGCGCCTTCGCGGTGCAGATCGCCAGGGCGTGGGGCGCCACGGTGATCGGGACCGCCGGCCCGCACAACCACGACTTCCTGCGCTTCCTGGGCGCCGTCCCGGTGGCCCATGGGGACGGGCTCGTCGAACGGGTGCGCGCCGTCGCGCCGGGCGGGGTCGACGCCGTGCTGGACATGGTCGGCGGCGCCGCGCTGCGCGACTCGCTGGACCTGTGCGCCGACCGCGCCCGGGTGGGCACCATCGTGGACTACGCGGCCGCCGCGGAGCTGGGCGTCCGGGGGATCCGCTCGCGGCGGTCGGCGGAGCGGCTGCGCGAGATCATCGCCCTGTACGAGCAGCGCGCGGTGCGCGTGCACGTGTCGGGCGCCTACCCGCTGGAGAAGGCGGCCGACGCCCACCGCGCCTCCGAGACCCGCCGTACCCGCGGCAAGCTCGTGCTGCTCGTGGAGTGACGGCGGGCCGCACGGCCCTCAGCCGCTGGAGCGGCGGCGCAACGGCCACGTCACGAGGGTGGCCACGGCGGTGATCAGGCCGCCGGCGATGACGGCGATCCAGAGCACCTCGGGCACCATGTCGGCCATGAACGCCGGGGTGGCCAGGGTGAGGAACACCGCCGCCAGAGCCTGGAACCGCGCACCGGGGCCGGGCAGGGCGTCCGCCTCCGCTCGGCGCCGCCGGGCGTCCAGGGCGAGGTAGGCCGCCGGAAGCAGTAGAACGACGGCCCAGGGGCCGGGCGGGCGGATGGCCGCGCCGACCCCGGACTCCACCAGCGCCGGGAGGAAGACCACGTAGTCGATGAGCCAGAAGCCCACGAAGACGAACGCCGTGACCAGTGCCGCCGCGGCCCACAGCGCCCGCCCGGCCGCCGTGCGCGGGCGGTGCGCGAAGGCGCGCTCGGCGATGTCCACCGCGTTGAACGGGCTGTAGAGGGGGTGGCGCCGCCCCCACACCAGCGACGGCAGGGCCGCCACCTCCAGCCCGCCGTACCCGATCACCACGTTGAGCAGCAGCGACAGCGAGGTGTACATGGCGAGCGCGTCGTGGAAGGGGGCCGGCCCGATGTCGAAGGGGTAGACCAGGATCGGGGCCTGGAGCAGGCCGGCCGTGATCCACGGGTTCACCCGGCCGATGAAGCGGTCGCGCAGCAGGCCGTAGACCACGATGAACGCCGCTGCGACGGCGGCGAAGGAGCCCAGCATCCACAGGACGTGGCCATAGGCGGAGCCGTCGTGGGGCAGCCGGTAATACAGCAGGAGGAGCCCGAGGACACCCGTGATGAGCCGGAAGACCCGGCCGGCGGGGCCCATGTCGCGCCCGAGCGCGAAGTCCTTCGCTGCGGAGTGCTGCACGGGTGCGGGATCGCTGTCGGTGGTGGCCACGGGTCTGTGCCTCCATTCGGGTGCGCACGCGCACCGGGGGGATGCGAAGGCGGCGCGGGACCGGCCGCCCCGGCCTGCGCCGCACGGGCGCGGTCCGCTCAGACTGCCGGGCCGCGCTGGACGTCGGCTGGACGATCGCTGGCATCTCAGGTGGGGCGGCCGCTCCGGACGCGGCCGCGCCTCAGGACCGGGCGACGAGCGGATCCGGCAGGTGGCCCTCGGCGCGGATCAGGTCCGCGGCGCGTGCCACCGCGGCGCGGTCGGCCGCCGCGCCGCGCGGCCGGGCCGGCAGCAGCGGCGCCACGGCGCTGCGCTTGGCGGAGACCGCCGGGTGCCGCCGCGCCAGGGCGCTGAGGCCCTGGCCCGGGCCCGCCTCGACCAGCAGCACGTCGTGGTCGCCCAGGAGCCGGTCCAAGGCCGGCCAGAACAGCACCGGCTCCGCCGGCTGGGCGGCCCAGAACCCCGGGCTGCGGGCGTCGCCGGCACCGAGCACGCCCCCGAGCCGCGCCGAGTACACGGTCAGCTCCGGCGCGCGCAGCGGGATCGCCGCCCACGCCCGCGCCGTGGCCCGGGCCGCGGCGGCCAGCATGGGGCTGTGGAACGCCTGGCGCGCGCGGGCAGGGCGGCAGGTGATCCCGTCGGCGCGCAGCGCCGTGCGCGCCGCCTCCAGTCCGGCCGCCGGCCCGGCGAGCAGCGTCTGCCAGGGCGCGTTGACCGCGCCCACGACCACCTGGCCCGACAGGTAGGGCGCGAGGTCGGCGGCGGGGGCGGCCACGGCCAGCATGCCGCCGGGCGGGCCGCCGGAGAACGCGGCGATGCGGTCGCGCATCATCAGCATGCCATCGGCGAAGTCGATGACGCCGGCCAGCGTCGCCGCCGCCATCTCCCCGACGCTGTGCCCCAGCAGGGCCACGGGTGCGACCCCCCACTCCAGGACCATGCGCCCCAGGGCATAGTCGACCGCGTAGAGCAGCGGCTGTGCGCGTGAGACGTCGTCGAACAGGTGGTGCTCCTCGTCGGACAGCCACTCCGCCCGCAGCAGGTCGCCGTCGCGGCCCAGCAGGGCGAAGGCGCGGTCCATGGTGGCGGTGAACACCGGGCAGTGGTCGTAGAGCCCCGCGGCCATCCGCCCGTGCTGCGCCCCCTGGCCGGGGAACAGCAGGGCGACGGGACGCCCGGCGGGAGCCGGTTCCGGCCGGGGCACGGCCGGGGCGGGGGAGGGGACGGCGGCGTCCCGGGACGGGGTGGGCATGGCTCTCCCTACGTTGTCGGGCGGCCCCGCAGGGCCGGACGGGGCTCCGGGGCCGCGGGCCGGGGCGAGGCGGCGTCCTCCCCGCCGGCGGAGCGCGGGAGGAGGAAGAGCAGCAGCACGACCAGCAGGCACACGCCGACGTCGGCGGTGAGGGTCCAGACCACCGCTTCCACGTGGCGCTGCGGGCCGGCGGCGTCGGCCGGGCCCAGCAGCGTGAAGAACAGGGTTCCGATCAGGGCGACCCCCACGGCCCCGCCCGCCTGCTTGAAGGTGGTGAACACCGCGGCGGCGGCCCCTGCGTCGGCGGCGGGCCCCGCCGCCAGCGTGACGTTCAGGATCGGCGCGCCGACCAGCCCCATGCCGACCCCGATCGCCAGGAGCGCGGGGACGATCTGCCCGGAGGTCACCGACGTGCCTGCCGCGTGGACGACGGCGGTCAGGGCGCCCATCCCGGCGGTCGTCAGCAGCGCACCGCCCACCAGCACCGGGCGGCCGTATCTGCGCGCCAGCCCGATGGCGGCCATGGACGCGATCGCGGTGCCCAGCGCCCATGGGGCCACGGTCAGCCCCGTGCGCGCCGGCGAGAAGCCCAGGCCGTTTTGCAAGACGACTACGAAGACCAGGAAGAAGCCGCCCACCAGCGCCGCGGTGATCAGGTTGACCAGCAGGCCCGCCGTGAACGCGCGGCTGCGAAACAGCCCCAGCGGCACCAGGGGGGCCTGGCCCGCGCGTTCGCGGCGGCGTTCGACCAGGAGGAACAGCAGGAGGGCCGGGACCGCCGCCGCCAGCGCGCCCCACGTCCACGGCGGCCACCCGTGGTCGGCGCCGTACATCAGCGGATGGATGAGCAGCAGCAGCGCCGTGGCGGCGAGGACCGCCCCGGCCAGGTCGAGGCGGCGGCCGGTCGGCCCGTGCGACTCGGCCACGGCCGCGGCGCCCATCACCCAGACCGCCGCCCCCAGGGGCAGGTTGAGCAGGAAGATCGCCCGCCATCCCCAGCCGAACAGGTCCGCCTGGACGAGCAGGCCCCCCAGAACCGGGCCGCCCACCGTCGACAGCCCGATGACCGCGGAATAGGCGCCCATGGCCGCACCGCGCCGTACGGCGGGCACCATGACCTGGATGACCGCGAGGACCTGCGGGCCCATCAGTGCGGCCGCGATCCCCTGCGCCACCCGGGCCGCGATCAGCACGCCGGCGCCGTCGGCCAGCCCGGCCAGGGCCGAGGCCAGCGTGAAGCCGGTGACCCCGGCGAGGAAGACCCGGCGGCGGCCGGCGAGGTCCCCCAGCCGCCCGCCGGTGACCAGCAGCAGCGCGAACGGCAGCGTGTAGCCGGCAAGCACCCACTGCATCTCCGCGGCGCCGGAGCCGAACTCCTGCTGGATCGCGGGCACGGCGACGTTGGCCGCGGTCACGCCGAGCTGGTTCATGAACGAGGCGACCAGCACCGCGGCGAGCGCGAACGGCCGTGCGGGCCGGTCCGCGCCGCCCCCGGCGGGCGCGGTGTCCCCGGTGGCGGTCACGGCGCGGCGGCCAAGGCGACGGCGGCGGCGTTGGCCACCAGGGCGAGCAGCGCGAAGGCGGTGCGCAGCCGGTGCCAGCCGCGCCACAGCGGGCGCGGGTCCGGCCAATCGGCGGGCACCGACTCCGGGTCCACCGCGTTCACCCGCCGGTTGATGGGCACGTTGCCGAACTGCGACACGATCTGGACGCCGACCAGCGCCAGCAGCGCCGCGGCGGACAGCACCCGCACCGGTGTCCCGGGGGCCACCACGACCAGGCCGATGTCAGCGAGCACGGCCGCGCCGACGATCAGCGGCATCGAGGGGTGGTACCCCTTACCGAGTTCCTTGTGCAATGGGATATAGGTTCCCATGGGAAGCGCGGTGAGCGTGGGAAGAACGCTCACCGCAACGGCGAAGAAGACGCCCGCGACAATTCCGCTGCCGATGATCGCGACGATTCCGAGAGCCTGGACCAGCACCGGCACCACCATTTTCCGACGGGCAACACGACGATTCTCCGGGAATGCTTCCAGCGGGCATTCGACATGCGCTCCACGACCGGTCGAAGGTCCCTGGTCGCCGTTCGACGCGGTATTCAGCGGCCTTC
The DNA here is from genome assembly GCF_042650565.1 of Nocardiopsis sediminis. Taxonomy (NCBI): domain Bacteria; kingdom Bacillati; phylum Actinomycetota; class Actinomycetes; order Streptosporangiales; family Nocardiopsidaceae; genus Nocardiopsis; species Nocardiopsis sediminis. The sequence goes on along the minus strand of NZ_JBHSBH010000010.1, from coordinate 502,971 downwards.
GAGAACCGGCTGAAAGCATCGCCTCACCACGCCGGAGGAGCGTGTTCCGCACAGACCGGACCGCACCGCGGGGACACCGCGCGCCCGTCGGCCGGCTCGGAAGGTGGAGGGAACCCAGCATGCACCGGACACTCATCGTCGCCCGGATGAACCCGGGCGACGCCGACAATGTGGCGAACGTCTTCGCGGAATCCGACGCAAGCGAACTTCCCCACCTGATCGGCGTCGACCGGCGCACCCTTTTCCGTTTCCACGACCTCTACTTCCACCTCGTCGAGGCCGATCAGAGCATCACCGAAAACCTCTACCGCGCACGCAGCCACCCCCTTTACGGGGACATCCACACCAAGCTGGCGCAGTTCATCAGCCCCTATGACCCGGCGTGGTCGGAGCCCAAGGACGCCATGGCCGAGGCCTTCTATTCGTGGACGCCCGGCAGGTGAGGATCGACCGCGTCGATACGGCCTGCCGAGAGGAGAAGACCGTGACCACCACGTCAGCGAAGAAGATCGCCGCGGCCGACGTCCCCGCCAACCGGCGCCGGGGCGGCGATGTGCGCGTCCTGCTCAGCCCCAAGACCGTCGGGTCCACATCGGGCTTCGGCGGCGTCCTCACCCTGGAGCCCGGCGAATACGTCTGCGAGCACATCCACCCCTACTCCGAGGAGTTCGTCCACGTCATCGAGGGCACCGTGCTGATGCGCGTGGGCACCGACGAGGTGGAGCTGGGGCCCGGCGACGCGCTCATGGTGCCCATTGGCGCGCCCCACCGCGTGCGCGCCGGCGCCACCGCGGTGCGCATCGTGTTCCACCTCAGCCCGCTGGCGCCCCGGCCCGAGCTGGGCCACATCGACCTGGAAGTGCCGCCCGGCAGCGAGGACGCCCCGGACCCCGAGGTCGGTGGCGCCAGATGAGCGGCAGAGGAGTCGCGGTCACCGGCATCGGCGTGGTCGCCCCGGGCGGCGTCGGCCGCGACGCGTTCTGGGCGGCCATCACGGCCGGGCGCACCGCCACCCGCCGCATCACCTTCTTCGACCCCGCCGGGTTCCGCTGCCAGATCGCCGCCGAGGCCGACTTCGACCCGGCCGCCCACGGCCTCACCCCCCGCGAGATCCGGCGCATGGACCGGGGCGCCCAGTTCGCGGTCGTGGCGGCCCGCGAGGCCATCGCCGACAGCGGGCTGGCCACCGGCGACCTGGTCCCCGAGCACACCGCGGTGACCGTGGGCAACGCCGTCGGCTGCACCATGGGCCTGGAGCACGAGTACACCGTCGTCAGCGACAGCGGGCGCTCCTGGATCGTCGACCACGAGTACGCCGTGCCGCACATGTACGACTACTTCGCGCCCAGCTCGCTGGCGCGCGAAGTGGCCTGGGCCAGCGGCGCCGAGGGACCGACCTCGGTGGTGTCCTCCGGCTGCACCTCCGGTATCGACGCCCTGGGCTACGCCGCCGGGCTCATCCAGGAGGGCGCGGCCGACATCGTCATCGCCGGCTCCACCGACGCCCCCATCTCGCCCATCACCGTGGCCTGCTTCGACGCGATCAAGGCGACCTCGGTCACCAACGACCGCCCCGCCGAGGCGTGCCGCCCCTTCGACGCCGAGCGCAATGGGCTCGTCCTGGGCGAGGGATCGGCGATGTTCGTGCTGGAGAGCACCGTCGCCGCACGGCGGCGCGGCGCCCACGTCTACTGCGAGATCGCCGGGTACGCCACCCGCGCCAACGGCTTCCACATGACCGGGCTCAAACCCGACGGCCGCGAGATGGCCGAGGCCATCCGGGTGGCCATGGACCAGGCCCGGCTGGGCCCCGACGACATCGACTACGTCAACGCCCACGGCTCGGGCACCAAGCAGAACGACCGCCACGAGACCGCCGCCGTCAAGGCCGCCCTGGGCAACCGCGCCTACGACGTGCCGATGAGCGGCATCAAGTCCATGGTCGGGCACTCCCTGGGCGCCATCGGCGCCATCGAGATCGCGGCCTGCGCGCTGGCCATCGAGAACGACGTCGTGCCGCCCACCGCGAACCTGCACACCAGCGACCCCGAATGCGACCTGGACTACGTCCCCCTGACCGCACGCGAGCACCGCACCGATGCGGTGCTGTCGGTGGGCAGCGGGTTCGGCGGGTTCCAGAGCGCCATCGTGGTCGCCGCCCCCGGAGAGGTGAGGGCATGAGGTCCGCCGTCGTCACCGGCATGGGTGTCATGGCCCCCAACGGCCTGACCACCGACGCCTACTGGTCCGCGACCCTGGACGGCAAGAGCGGGATCGACCGCATCCGGCGGTTCGACTGCTCCGCCTACCCCGTGTCCCTGGCCGGCGAGATCACCTTCGACCCCGTCGACCTCGTGCCCGGCCGACTCCTGGTCGAGACCTCCACGATGAGCCATCTGGCGATCGCCGCCGCCGAGATGGCCCTCGCCGACGCCCGGATCACCCCCGCCGAGCTGCCCGAGTACGAGCTGGGCGTGGTCACCGCGAACGCCACCGGCGGCGTCGAGTTCGGCCAGCGCGAATTACAGAACCTGTGGACCAACGGCCCCGCCCACATGAGCGCCTACATGTCGATCGCGTGGTTCTACGCCGCCACCACCGGGCAGCTGTCCATCCGGCACAAGCTGCGCGGCCACTGCGGCGTGGTGGTCACCGAGCAGGCCGGCGGGCTCGACGCCATCGGCCACGCCCGGCGGGTCCTGCGTCAGGGCCAGCGCATGGTCCTGGCCGGGGGCACCGAGTCGGCGATGTCGCCCGCCGGCATCGTGGCCCAGATCCCCACCCGCAGGCTGAGCACCCGCGACGACCCCGGCCGCGCCTACCTGCCCTTCGACGCCGACGCCTCGGGCTATGTCCCCGGCGAGGGCGGGGCCATCCTCATCGTGGAGGACGCCGGCTCCGCCCGCGACCGCGGGGCGGGGACCCCCTACGGCGAGATCTCCGGCTACGCCGCCACCTTCGACCCCCGGCCCGGCAGTGGGCGCCCGCCCGCCCTGCGCCGCGCCATCGAATCGGCCCTCGCCGACGCCGGTGTCACCCCCGGAGACGTGGACGTCGTCTTCGCCGACGCCGCCGGGGTGCCCGCCCTCGACGCCGAGGAGGCCGCCGCCATCAGCGCCGTCTTCGGGCCCCACGCGGTCCCCGTGACCGCGCCGAAGGCGCTCACCGGGCGCATCTACGCCGGGGCCGGCGCGCTGGACGTGGTCGCCGCTCTGCTGGCCATCCGCGACGGCGTTCTTCCGCCGACCGCCAACGTCACCGAGCTCGCCCCCGGCTGCGACATCGACCTGGTCCGCGGGGAGCCGCGCAGCGCCCCGGTGCGGACCGCCCTGGTGCTGGCGCGCGGCAACGGGGGCTTCAACTCCGCCCTCGTCGTCCGCGGCCCCGGCGCCTGACCCGACCGACAGCGAACAGGAGGACCGCAATGGCCGAGTTCACCATGGACGACTTCCGCCGCGTCACCCGCGCGGCCGTGGGGGTGGACGACTCCGTCGACCTGGACGGCGACATCGCCGCGACCCCCTTCGGCGACCTGGGCTACGACTCGCTGGCGGTGCTGGAGATCGCCAACAAGGTCGAGAAGGAGTTCCGCGTCGCCATCCCGGAGGAGGCGGTCGGCGAGCTGGAGACCCCCCGGGAGTTCGTGGACTACGTCAACCGGCGGATGGCGGTGGTGGGGTCGTGAGCGCCCGCACCGAGGCGACGGTCCGCATCGACGCGCCCATGGACACCGTCTGGGACATGACCAACGACGTGGAGTCGTGGACGTCGCTGTTCACCGAGTACGCCGAGGCGACCGTCCTGGCCCGCGACGGTGACACCATCCGGTTCCGGCTGGCCCTGCACCCCGACGAGAACGGCAAGGTGTGGAGCTGGGTCTCCGAGCGCACCCCCGACCGCGCCACGCGCACCGTGCGGGCCCACCGCGTGGAGACCGGCCCCTTCGAGTTCATGAACATCTTCTGGGACTACCGCGAAGCCCCCGGCGGCGGGGTCGACATGCGCTGGGTGCAGGAGTTCCACGTCAAGGACGAGATGCCGTTCGACGACGACGCCATGGCCGAGCACCTGCGCGCCAACACCGCCGTGCAGATGGCCCACATCAAGGAGCAGGTCGAGAAGAAGGCCGCCGGGAGCACGCTCTCCTGAGCGCCCGCGGGCCGCCGCCTGCCACGGCGGCCCGCGGACGGACACGGACGGACACGCGCATGTACCAGTTTCTCCTTCCCCTGGCGCTGACGGGCAACGGGCTGGTGACCGGCGGGATGATGATCGCCTTCCTGGGCGGGGCTCCGCTGCTCCTGCGGCTGCCCCGCGATCAGTACGTGCCCGTGCACATGTTCCTGGTCACCCGCATGGACCCGTTCATGCCGATCTGCCTGCTCACCGCGCTGGCGGCCGACCTCGCGCTGATCGCCGCGGCGCCGGGGGCCCTGGCCCGCGGGCTGGCCGGGGCGGCGGCCGCGGTGCTGATCGCCGCCATGGCGGTCTCGCTCACCAAGAACGTGCCCATCAACCGCTGGGTCGCCCGCCTGGACCCCCAGGCGCTCCCCGACGACTGGGACGAGGTCGACCCCCGCGAGCGGTGGAGGTACTGGAACGCGGTGCGCACCGCCCTGTCGGCCGCCGCCCTGGCGATCAACGCCGTCATCGCCGCCACCCTGCTGTGACCCCCCCGCTGAAACCGCTGTCACGACACCAGATGAGGATCCCATGGCACTCCAGATAACCGGAAAGAACGCCCTGGTCACGGGGGGCTCGCGCGGAATCGGGCGGGCCATCGCGCTCACCCTGGCCCGGGCCGGCGCCAACGTCGTGGCCTGCCACCGCCGAGACGGCGACGCCGTGGACAGCCTCGCCCGCGAGCTCAAGGGCATCCCCGGCGATCACCACGTCATCCGCGCCGACGTCACCGATCCCGCCCAGGTCGCCCACCTCGTCGAGGAGTGCCGGACCCGCCTGGGCGGCCTCGACGTGGTCGTCAACAACGCGGGCGTGATCAGCCACGTCCCCTACGCCGACCTGCCCGAGGACGAGTGGCACCGGGTCATCGACACCCACCTCACCGGCGCCTTCACCGTCATCCAGAAGGCGCTGCCGCTGCTGGGCGAGGGCGCGTCGATCGTCAACATCGGCTCGCGCGTCGCCACGGTCGGCATCCCCACCCGCGCCCACTACACCGCCGCCAAGGCCGGGCTCGTGGGCCTGTCGCGCTCGCTGTGCAAGGAGCTGGGCGGCAAGGGCATCCGGGTCAATGTGGTGGAGCCCGGTGTCATCGAGACCGAGGAAGCGGCCAAGCTGCCGCCGGAGAAGTACGCCCAGCTCCAGGCCCGCTATCAGGCGCTGACCTCACTGGGCCGCCTCGGCGCCCCCGACGAGATCGGCGACGTCGTCCTGTTCCTGGCCAGCGACCTGTCCCGCTACGTCACCGGCGCGACCATCCCTGTGGACGGAGGCATCTGAGCATGAGCACGACCACCCCCGCCCCCGTGTTCCGCGTCATGCTGCGGTTCGAGCTGCACCCCGGCATGGACGAGGGCTTCGAGCAGACGTGGCTGTCCATCGGCAGCGTCATCACCGAGCACCCCGCCAACCTCGGGCAGTGGCTGATGCGCAGCGCCGAGGAGGAGGGCGTCTACTACGTCATCAGCGACTGGGTCGACGAGGCGCGCTTCCGCGAGTTCGAGCACAGCGACGCCCACGTCACCCACCGCACCAAGCTGCACCCCTTCCGGCGCGGCGGCGCCATGTCCATCATGCACGTGGTCCACGACCTGCCCGGGCGGGCCCGCGCGACGGCCGGGGACGCGCGATGAGCGGCCGGGCGCGGGTCCTCATCTGGCACCGCGCGCCCGACACCGGACCCGAGGCGGTCGAGCGCGCCTACGACGACATCAGCCGGCATCTGGCCGGCACCCCCGGGCTGCTCGGCAACGAGCTGCTGCGCGCCGCCGACGACGCAGGGCGGCTGCTGGTGATGAGCGAGTGGGAGAGCCTCGACGCGTTCGTCACGTGGGAGAAGGGCGCCGACCACCGGCTGGCCACGGCGCCGCTGCGCCCCTACCAGGACCGGGGGCGCGACCGCTTTTTCGAGGTGTACGAGGTCGCCGCGGCGTTCTGACGCCCCGGCGCGAGCGCACAACAGAGCGACCACAACGAGGGAGGAGCCATGGCGCGGACCGGCGGACGGCCGCCCCGCACGGTGGCCGGCGCCGTGCGATCGGGCCTGCGCTGGGTGGGCTGGGCGCTCGTGGCCTACGGGCGGATGTTCTCGCCCTACCCCTTCGGCACCGAGTACGACGACCCGCACCAGGGCCGCCCGGACGGCCGGGATGCGTCCGGGCGGCCCGCCCCCCGCGACCCGTGGAAGGAGGACCCCGCATGACCGAAACCCTGTCCCCTCCAGCCGGGGAGGCGCCGGCGTGGACCGCCTGCGAGCGGTGCCGCAGGCTCCTCTACGGCAAGCGGTTCGCCCGCGACCTGTACGTGTGCGCCGAGTGCGGCCACCATGCCCGCCTGAGCGCCCCGCAGCGGACCGCGCAGCTGCTCGACCCGGGATCGGCAGCCGCGCTGCCCGAGCCGGAGACCGCCGAGGACCCGCTGTCCTTCACCGACCTGCGCCCCTATACCGAGCGGCTGGCGCAGGCGCGTGAGCGGACCGGCCTCACCGAGGCCGTCCTGTGCGTCTCCGGCACCGTCGAGGGCCACCCGCTCGTCCTGGCCGCCATGGACTTCAGGTTCATGGGCGGCAGCCTGGGCACCGCCGTGGGCGCGCGGATCGTCCAGGCCGCCGAGGCGGCCCTGCGCGAGCGGGTCCCCCTCGTCCTGGTCACCGCATCGGGCGGAGCCCGCATGCAGGAGGGCGTCCTCGCCCTGTTGCAGATGGCCGCCACCGCCGAAGCGCTCGCGGCGCTCGACCGCGCCGGACTGCTCACGGTGTCGGTCATCACCGACCCGACCTTCGGCGGGGTCGCGGCGTCCTTCGCCACCCTCACCGACGTGATCATCGCCGAGCCCGGCGCGCGCATGGGCTTCGCCGGCCCGCGCGTCATCGCCCAGACCATCGGCCAGACCCTGCCAGAGGGTTTCCAGACCGCGGAGTTCCTGCTGGAGCACGGGCTCATCGACGACGTGTGCCCGCGCGCCGGGCTGCGCCAGGTGCTGGCCCACCTCATCGCGGTGCGCCGCCCCGGGCGCCGCCGCCCGCCCGCGGCCGACCCGCGGGTGACGCGGGCGGCGGACCTGCCGCGGCGCGACCCCTGGGCCGCGGTCCGCCTGGCCCGCCACGAGGACCGCCCCACCACCCTGGAGTACATCACCCACCTGCTCGACGAGTTCCAGGAGCTGCACGGCGACCGGATGTCGGGCGACTGCCCGGCCGTGGTCGGCGGGCTGGGGTCGTTCAACGGGGAGACGGTCGTGGTCGTCGGCCACCAGAAGGGCCACACCACCGCGGAGCGCATCGGGCGCGGCTTCGGGATGCCCACCCCCGACGGCTACCGCAAGGCCGCCCGGCTCATGCGGCTGGCCGCCAAGCTCGGGGTCCCGGTCATCACCTTCATCGACACCCCCGGCGCCCACCCCGGGGTCTCCGCCGAGGAGCACGGCCAGGCGGCCGCCATCGCCGAGAACCTGCGGCTCATGGCGGGCCTGAACGTGCCCGTCGTGTCCCTGGTCACCGGCGAGGGCGGCAGCGGCGGCGCACTCGCCCTCGGCGTCGCCGACCGGGTGCTGTGCCTGTCGGCCGCCGTCTACTCGGTCATCAGCCCTGAGGGGTGCGCCGCGATCCTGTGGCGCGACGGAGCCCGGGCGCCCGAGGCCGCCGCCGCACTGCGCCTGGACGCCCGCGAACTGCTGCGCATGGGCGTGGCCGACGCGGTGGTCCCCGAACCCGGGGACGGCGCGCACACCGACCCCGTGATCACCGCCGAGCTGCTGCGCGACGCCTTGGCGGCGACGCTGGCCGAGCTCGACGGGCACGCTCCCGCCGAACTCGTCGCCGAACGCCGCCGCCGCTACCGCCGGCCCGGCACCCCGTCGAACAGGAGGCCGCAACGGTGACCGAGACGCCCACCGACGACACCCCGCCGCACACGCAAGCCGCGACGGACCTGCGGGAGATCTGCCGCCAGGCCGGGGAGCTGACGCGCACCGCAGCGGGGCCGCCGCAGCGGATCAGCATCCGCTCCGGCGAGCTCCACGTCGAGCTGGAGTGGCCGCGCCCCGCCTCGGCCGGGGACACGCCCTCCGAGGCCGCCCCCGCCGGTTCCGCGGCCCCGACGCCCCCGGCCGGCCGCGGCGACGACGCGCGCACCTACGTCCTGGCCCCCATGGTCGGCACCTTCTACCACGCCCGCGAGCCCGGCGCCGCCCCCTTCATCCGCCCGGGCGACCTGGTCGAACCCGGCCGGCAGGTCGGGATCCTGGAGGCGATGAAGCTGATGAACGCCATCGAAGCGGGCACCAGCGGGCGGGTCGAGGAGATCCTCGTCCCCGACGGAACCCCGGTGGAGTACGGTCGGCCGCTGGTCGCCCTCACCCCCGACCGCGACCGCAACTGAACCGGGCGCCGCACCCGGTCCCCTCACCGACCCCCGATGCAGGAGCCCGGGGGTGCGGCGGCCGCGGCCGCCCGCCTCCGCACGCCGACGAGGAGTGCACATGTTCGGCACCGTTCTCATAGCCAACCGGGGCGAGATCGCCCTGCGCGTCGCCCGTACCTGCCGCGAGATGGGCATCCGGACCGTCGCCGTGTACTCCACCGCCGACGCGGACTCCGCTGTGGTGGACTTCGCCGACGAGGCCGTGTGCATCGGCCCGCCCGCCGCCAAGGAGAGCTACCTCAACGTCCCCGCCGTCATCGAGGCCGCGCGCCGCACCGGCGCCGACGCGGTGCACCCCGGCTACGGATTCCTGTCCGAGGACCCCGATGTCGCCGAGATCTGCGCCGCCAACGGGCTGACGTTCATCGGCCCCCCGGCCGAGGTGATGGCGCGCCTGGGCGACAAGGCGGGTGCGCGCAGGATCATGGCCCGGGCCGGCCTGCCCGTCCTCGAGGGGAGCGCGGGCACCCGCGACAGCGCCGCCGCGGCCGCTGCGGCCGCCGAACGGATCGGCTACCCCGTCATCATCAAGGCGGCGGCGGGCGGCGGGGGACGCGGCATGAGCGTGGTCCACGAGCCCCGCGACCTGCCCGCCGCCTACCGGCGCACCCGTGCCGCCGCCCGGTCCCTGTTCGGCGACGCCCGCGTCTACATCGAGCGCTTCGTGGAGACCGCCCGGCACGTGGAGGTCCAGGTGCTCTGCGACCGGCACGGCAACGGCGTGCACCTGGGCGCCCGCGACTGCTCGGTGCAGCGACGCCACCAGAAGCTCATCGAGGAGACACCGGCCCCCGGCCTGGACCCCGCCATGGTCGAGCGCATGTGCCGGGCGGCCGTCACCGGGGCTCTGGCGACCGGTTTCACCGGGGCCGGCACCGTCGAATTCCTCGTCGACGGCGACGACTTCGCCTTCATCGAGATCAACTGCCGCATCCAGGTCGAGCACCCCGTGACGGAGATGGTCACCGGGTGCGACCTGGTCCGCGAACAGATCCGGGTGGCCGCCGGGGCCCGGCTGGAGACCGGCGACGCCGCCCCGCGCGGTGCCGCCATCGAGTGCCGGATCAACATGGAGGACCCCCGGCGCGGCTTCGCCCCCGCGCCCGGGACACTCGCGGAGTTCCGCCCGCCCGGCGGCCCCTTCACCCGCGTCGACACCCACGCCTACCCCGGATGGACGGTCACCCCCGACTACGACCCCCTCCTGGCCAAGGTCATCACCTGGGGGCCCGACCGCGAGACCGCGATCGCCCGGATGGACCGCGCCCTAAGCGAGTTCCGCATCGCCGGCCGCGGGGTGCACACCACCACCGCGCTGCTGCGCGAGATCCTCGCGCACTCGCGCTTCCAGAACGCCAAGCACAGCACCTCACTGGTGCAGGACATGTTCCCCTAGGAGACCCCCGTGAGGTTCGGCAATCTCTACATCGCCGGGACCGGACGCCACCTGCCCCCGCCACAGGCCGTCGCCGACGCCGTGCGCGCCGGGCTGTGCGAACGCCGGGCGGTCTGGCGGACCGGCATCGAATCGGTGTGCGTCTCCGCGGGGGAATCGGGCCCCGAGATGGCCGTGCACGCCGCCCGCCGGGCGCTGCGCCAATCCGGCGGCGACCCCGCCGGCGTCGCCCTGCTGCTGCACGCCGGCACCTACTTCCAGGGCCACGACATGTGGGCGCCCGCCTCGTATGTGCAGCGCGCGGCGCTGGGCAACGACTGCCCGGCCATCGAGGTGCGCCAGATGTCCAACGGGGGACTGGCCGCCCTGGAGCTGGCCGCCGCCTACACCCTGGCCGACCCCGCACGGGAGCGGGCGCTCATCACCACCGGCGACCGCTTCGCCCGCCCCGGGTTCGACCGGTGGGCCAGCGACCCGGGGACCGTCTACGCCGACGGCGGGACCGCCCTGGTGCTGTCGTCCCGGAGCGGATTCGCCCGGCTGCGCAGCCTGGTCACCGTCTCCGACCCCGCGCTGGAGGCCATGCAGCGCGGCACCGACCCCTTCTCCTGCGCCCCGCTCACCGCACGCACCCCCATCGACGTGGAGGTGCAGCGCCGCGCCTACGTCGCCCAGGCCGGGCTCGACACCGTTCTGGACCGGATCGACGCCGGACAGGCCGAGGCGCTGAAGCGGGCGCTGGACGACGCCGGAGCCGACCTGGGCGACATCGACCGGTTCGTGCTGCCCAACCTCGGCCGGGCCCGGATGACGGCGCACTTCTACGGCAAGTTCGACATCGACCCCGACCGCACCACCTGGGACTGGGGGCGCCGCATCGGCCACCTGGGGGCCGGCGACCAGATCGCGGGCCTGGGCCATCTGGCCGACTCCGGGCACCTGCTGCCGGGGCACCTCTGCCTCCTCGCGGGCGTGGGAGCGGGCTTTACGTGGTCGGTCGCCGTCGTGGAGATGCTGAGCCCACCGCCCCCGCCGACGGCCGCCGGCCCCACCCTGCGCGAAAGGACCGGTGCGGCATGAGCCCCCGGCGCACCCGGGCCGCCGGCCCCCTCCCCGCCCCCGCAGAGCGCACCTTCCTGGGGCACCCCCGCTGGTTCGGGACCCTGTTCATCGTGGACATGTGGGAGCGGTTCAGCTTCTACGGGCTGCTCGCCATCCTCTACCTCTACCTGGTGGCCCCCGCGGCCGAAGGCGGCATGGGCATGACCACCGGCGACGCCGCCGGCCTGTTCGGGATCTACATGTCCCTGGTGTTCATGTCCGCGCTGCCGGGAGGCTGGGTCGCCGACCGGATACTCGGTGCGCGCCGCGCCACCCTCTACGGCGGCGTGCTCATCGCCGCCGGGCACGCCTGCATGGCCGTGCCCGTCCCCGTCTCGCTCTACCCCGGGCTGGGCCTGATCATCGCGGGCAGCGGGCTGGTCAAGCCGAGCATGGCGGCGATGATCGGCCAGATGTACCGGGGCCGGCCCGAGCGCCGCGAGGCCGCGTTCTCCGTCTTCTATGTGAGCATCCAGGTCAGTGCCCTGTTCGCCCCGCTGGCCACCGGCTACGCCGCCGAACGGATCGACTGGCACCTGGGCTTCGGCATCGCCGCCGCGGGAATGGCCCTCGGGCTGCTGCACTACGTGCTGGGCATGCGCCACCTCGGCGACGTCGGGCGCCACCCCGCCGACCCGCTGAGCCCCGAGGAAGGGCGGCGCGCGCTGCGCCGCACCCTGCTGTGGGGCGGCACGCCCGCCGCGGCGGCAACCGCTGCGGTCGCCACCGGACTCGTCGGGTTCGACCGCGTGCTCATGGCCGTCGGCCTGGCCGTCGTGTGCGTCCCGGCCGCCTACTACACCTCCCTGCTGCGGCGCAGCGGGCTCGCGGCCGCCGAGCGGACCCGGCTGCGCGCGTTCGTGTGGATGCTGATCGCCTCGGCGGTGTTCTGGATGCTCTACGCGCAGGGGCCCGCGCTGCTCAACCTGTTCGCCCTGGACTCGGTGCGCCGCTCGCTGCTGGGGTTCGTCGTCCCCGCCAGCTGGTTCCAGTCGGTCCAGCCGCTGTTCCTGCTCCTGCTGGCGCCGGTGTTCGCCGCCCTGTGGGTGCGGCTGGGCGCCCGCATGAGCGCACCCGCCAAGTTCACCGGCGGGCTGCTGCTGGGCGGGCTGTCCTTCGCGCTGATGGCCCTCGCCGCCACCGCGGCCGAGACCGGGCCGGTGTCCCCACTGTGGCTGCTCGGGGTCTACCTGCTCATCGTCTGCGGGGAGCTGGCGATCGCCCCGGTCGGGCTGAGCCTGGCCGCCGAGGTCGCGCCCACGGGCCGCTCCGGCCAGATCCTGGGCCTCTTCTGGCTGTTCGCAGCGGTGGGCGCGGCCGTGGGCGGGCAGCTGGCGCGCCTCGCCGAGGCGATCCCGGAATCCGGCTACCACCTGGTGCTGGCCGCCGCCGGGCTGGCCACCGCCGTGGCCCTGGGCGCAGCCGCCCGCGCCCTCGGCACTCGCCTGGCGGCCGGGACCGCCGGCGGCCCAGACCCCGACGCACCCGCCGCCCGGCCCGATACGCGGCCCGCTGCCGCCTCCTGACCCGAGCCGACACGACGCCGCCATCGCGGCCCGACCGAAAGGAACACCATGTCCGGAATCGCGGGCTGGGTGGACTACGAACGCGACCTCTCCCGGGAGACCGGCACGATCCGGGCGATGACCGCCACCATGGCCTGCCGGGGCCCCGACGCCGAAGGGATCTGGGCCGGACGGCACGCGCTCCTCGGGCACCGCCTGCTCGACCTCGGCGGCGACGCCACCCCCCAGCCCCTGGAAGCCCACCGCGACGCAGACACCGCCGCGGTGGTCGCCTTCGCCGGTGAGGTCTACAACGCCCCGGAGGTGCGCGCCCGGCTGGCGGCGCGCGGCCACCGGTTCCAGGGGCGAGGACCCGCAGAGGTGGCGCTCGCCGCCTACCTGGAGTGGGGCCACCGGTGCGCCGAGCACCTGACCGGCGGCTACGCGTTCGCCGTGTGGGACGCCCGCCGCGAAGAGCTGCTGCTCGTCCGCGACCGGCTGGGCAACGCGCCGCTCTTCTACCACCCCACCGCGGCGGGGGCCGTCTTCGCCTCCGAACGCAAGGCGATCCTGGCCCACCCCCTCGTGGAGCCGGCCGTCGACCTGGACGGCCTCCGGGAACTCCTCTCCTACGCGGGAACCCCCGGGCACGGCGTGTTCCGCGGCGTGCACCAGGTCCGGCCGGGACACGTCGTCCGGGTCGGCCGCGACGGGGTGCGCGAGGAACGCTACTGGGCGCTGGAGGGTCGCCCCCACACCGACGACCTCCCCACCACCGTCGACACCGTGCGCGGCCTGCTCACCGACGCCGTCGCCGGGCAGCTCGACGCCGATGTCCCGCTGGGCATGATGCTCTCCGGGGGCCTGGACTCCAGCGGGGTGACCGCTCTGGCCGCCCGCGCCCTCGACGGGAGCGGCCGGGGTCCGCTGCGCACCTTCTCGGTCGCCTTCGGCGCCCCCGAGGACTTCGAGGCCGACGAGGTGTGGAGCACCCCCGATGCGCCCTTCGTCGCCGAGATGGTGCACAAGGCCGGGACCCGCCACACCGACATCGCCGTGGGGACCGGGGACCTGCTCGACCCGCTGGTGGCGCGCAACGCGTTGCGCGCCAAGGACGTGCCCACACCGCTGGGCAACATGAACACCTCGCTGTACGTGCTCTTCCGCGCCGTGCGCGAGCACACCCGGATCGCGCTCCTCGGCGACGCCGCCGACGGCGTGTTCGGCGGCGTGATGTGGGTGGGCGACGACCGGCTGGTCAAGGCGGAGACCTTCCCCTGGGTCGCCATGGCGGGCCGCGTGGGGGCGCAACACGGGCTGGGCACCGACCTGCTCTCCGCCGACCTGCTGGGGGCGCTGGACGTCCGCGGCTACGCCGCCGAGCGCTACCGGGAGGCGATGGCGCGGGTGCCGCACGTGGAAGGGGAGTCCTCCGGCGAACGGCGGATGCGCGAGATCTGGTACATCAACGTCACCAACTGGCTGGAGACGCTGATCCCGCACAGCGAGTCCATCGCGCAGTCCGTGGGGCTGGCGCTGCGCCTGCCCTACTGCGACCACCGCCTGGTCCAGTACGTGTTCAACGCCCCCTGGGCGATGAAGGGCTTCGACGGCCGCGAGAAGAGCCTGCTGCGCGCGGCGCTGTCCGATGTGCTGCCGGCGTCGGTGCTCGACCGCCGCAAGTCCCCCTACCCCGTCACCCAGGACGCCGCCTACGCGCAGGGGCTCTGCGCCGAGCTGGCCCGGGTGCTGGCCGACCCCTCGGCGCCCGTCGCCGATCTGGTGGACCGGGAGGCGGCCGCCCGGGTGATCGCCGACTCGGGGTCGCTGGTGGCCGGGCGCGGCGTGTGGGTGGCCCGCACCCACGCCGAGATGCTGCTCCAGCTCAACATGTGGCTGGGCATGTACGGCGTCCGGCTGCACGTGTGAGCGTCGCCGCGCGCCCCGCCGCCGAATGCACCGCGGCCGCAGGAACGCTGTTCCTGCGGCCGCGGTGCATCGGTGTCAGACCAGCGTGATCATCCGGAACATGCCCTGGAGGGCGTGCGCGTAGCCGGTGTCGTGATCGATGGTGAAGGAGAACAGCACGTAGGGGCCGGGCTCGAACTCGGTGTGCAGCAGCCCCCAGCGGTCGCCGGCCAGCGGGGCCAGCCCCACCGGGCGGGTGAGCACCGGGACGTCGCCGGGCGGCTCGCCGTTGCGCAACGCGTCGAAGTAGGCGCGCACGTCCTCGGCCGTCGTCCCTTCGCGGACCCGGGCCACCATCGCCTCCTGCGGCGTCGCCGTCGTGTTGACGACGCTGTAGGTGCCGCGGGCGGGCAGCCTGCCCGGGGAGACCTCGAAGGCCGTGCCCTCGCCGTCGTCGACCTGGGCGATGCAGGCGTGCACGCCCGGGGCGGGGGTGCCCGACGGTGCGCCCGCCCGGATCTCGCGCACCATCGGCCGCGACCCCGCACTGCTGTAGCCGAAGTTGACCAGCAGGTAGCCGCCCCTGCCGAGGAGCTGGGTGAACGAGGCGTCGGTCCCGGCCGCCACGACCGCGCCGCCGAGGTTCTCGGCGGTCGCGGTGACCCGGCGCGCGGCCGCGGCCTTCTCGGCCGGGTCTTGGGCGTTGGTGCCGGCCAGGGCCTCCAGGAATTCGTCGACGGTCGCCCCCTCACGCAGCCGCACCAGCAGCAGCGAGCGGCCCGCTGCCTCGGGGGTGCTCACGTGGAAGGTGACCAGGCCGCTGGGCACCCGCTCGGGGACGGTGAACTCGTCGGGCAGCAGCACGACCTCGATCGGATCGGCGGCGGTGCGCCCGGCGGCGTGGGCGGCGGGCGCACCCATGGTGGTGGCCGCGGCGCCCAGCACCGCGGCGCCCGCCGCTCCGGTCAGCAGCCGGCGCCGGGAAGGGCCGTGCGGGGGAGGGGAGAGGGGTCTCATCCGGAACTCCTAACGGGGAAATCCCCTCCGCCGGCGGAGGGGAGGACGTGGACGTGGTCTGGCCGTGGGCGGGCCGCCGGTCCGGCGGCCCGCCCACGGCCCGTGCGTGCGGGGTTCACGCCTGCTTGTGCGCGACGACCAGTGCGTCGGAGCGGGTGAGGGGCGTGGTGGAGACATCGGTGAAGCCCGCGGCTTCCAGCCAGCCGCGGCAGTCCGCGGCCGTGTACTCCGATCCGCCCGGGGTCACCAGCCGCATGCTGAGGCTGCGGAGCAGGTTGGCGGGGTCGCGCCGGTCGTCGTCGACCAGCGCGTCGTAGACGAGCGCGACGCCGCCTTCGGGCAGTGCCTCGTAGGCGCGGCGCAGCAGCCGCACCCGGTTCTCGTCGTCCCAGTCGTGCAGCACGTGCCCGAACACCATGACGTCGGTCTCGGGCAGGGGGTCGGTGAAGAAGTCGGCCGGGTGGAACGTCACGCGGTCGGCCAGCCCGAGCCGGGCCATGTGCTCGTCGAAGACCGGCTCGACCGGGGGGAGGTCCAGGCAGCCCCCGGTCAGGTGGGGGTGCGCCTTCACGATCTCGGCGGCGAGGTTGCCGCGCGCCCCGCCGATGTCGACGAACGACCCCTTCCCGGTCCAGTCGAAGGCCCGCGCCAGCGCCGGGCCGATCTCGGCGTTGGCGCCGTCCATGGCCAGCATGAACCGCTTGACCGCCTCGGGGTTGCGGTAGAACGCGTCGAAGTCGTGCCTGCTCTTGGACTGCGGGTCGCCGCTGCGCAGCAGGTCGGGCAGCCGCCCCCACACCTCGTAGCGCCAGTTGAGCAGCAGCAGCCGGCCGCCGATGTAGGTGGGCTTGTGCTTGTCCAGGTACATTTCGGCCGCCGCGCTGCCGCGGTAGCGGCCGTCCTCGCGGAGCAGGACCCCGAGGCCCACCAGCGCGTCCAGGAAGTCGCGGGTGGCGCGCGGGTGCAGGCCCAGGCGCTCGCGCACCTCCGGCTCGGTGAGCGGCTTCTCGGCGAGCACGGTGAACAGGTCCAGCTCGACCGCCGTCAGGAACGTCTTCGCGGCCCAGAACCCCTGCCCCAGCTCGACCAGGGCGCCTGCCTCCGAGGTCGTGATCTCCGTTGTGCTGTCCACACCAAGGCTCCTTCTCGTCGTGTGCGGTCCCGAAGCGCGGATGGTGGTCCGACCGTGCCAGAGCGGGATCGACACGGGGTCGTACACGGCTGAACGGCGCCCTACCGGGCCCGGCCCGCCGGGGCGGCCCCGGCCGGAGCCGCCGCGACTGCGCGGGCAGGGCGCCCACCGCGCCGCCAGCGGTTCACTAGGGGATGGCCAGCGGCGGGTGACAGGCTGTGGCCGGTCGCGACCGAGGAAAGGGGGCGCCGTGCGCGAGGAGACCACGCCGGTGCTGATCGTCGGCGGAGGGCTGGCGGGCCTGTCCGCGTCACTGTTCCTGTCCTGGCACGGGGTCCCCTCGGTGCTGGCCGAACGCCACACCGGAACCTCGACCCACCCCAAGGCGTGGGGGCTGTACCCGCGCACCATGGAACTGCTGCGGACCGTGGGCGTCGAGTCTGCCGTCCTGGCCGAGAGCGCCGGGTTCAGCGGGCACGTCCTCAACGGCCGCGTGGAGTCGCTGGCGGGCCGGGAGGTGTCCATCGGCCGCATCCCCGCCCCCGAGGACGTCGGCCACGTCAGCCCGGTCGAGCGCGTCGTCTCGCTGAGCCAGGACCGGATCGAGCCCATCCTGCTGCGGCGCGCCCGCGAACTCGGCGCCGATGTGCGTTTCGGGACCGAACTCACCGAGCTCGGCGAACCCGGGGACGACGGTGTGCGTGCCGTCCTCACCGACCGGGCCACCGGGCGGCGCAGCGCCGTGCGCGCCCGCTATGTCATCGCCGCCGACGGCGCCCACAGCCGGCTGCGCGAGCGGCTGGGCATCGCCCGGCGGGGACGCGGCACCCTGCGCCACCAGATGAGCATCCTGTTCCGCGCCGACCTGCGCGGGGTGCTGGGCGATCGCCGGTTCGCGATCTGCCAGGTCCGCAACGCGCAGGTCGAGGGCGTGCTCGGGCACGACGACTCGCTGCGCCAGGGCACGCTGATCGTCACCTACCGCCCCGAGGACGGGCAGGGCCCCGAGGACTTCACCGAGGAGCGCTGCACGCAGCTGGTGCGCGCCGCCATCGGCGTGCCCGGCCAGGAGGTCGCCATCCGCTCGGCGCTGCCGTGGGAGATGGCGGCGCTGGTGGCCGAGCGGTTCCGCTCGGGCCGGGTGTTCCTGGCCGGCGACGCCGCCCACGTCCTGCCGCCGGTGGGCGGGTACGGCGCCAACACCGGGATCCAGGACGTCCACAACCTGGCGTGGAAACTGGCGGCGGTGGTCGGCGGGGTGGCCGGCGAGGCCCTGCTGGACACCTATGACACCGAGCGCCGGCCGGTCGCCGAGGCCACCATGCGCCAGGCCGGGCTGCGGCTGGCCGCCCGCGCCGGGTTCGCCGGCCCCGAGCAGAAGGCGGCCCTGCTCGGCACGCTCACCGTCACGTTCGGCTACCGCTACCTCTCGCCGGCCATCGCCGCCGAAGCGGGGGCCGAGGAGGAGCCGCCCTTCACCGACCCTGTTGCGCTCAGTGCAGAGCCGGGCACGCGCGCCCCGCACCTGCGCGTCGAGCGGGACGGGCGGGCGATGTCGCTGCTCGACCTGTTCGGGAGCCGGCCGGTCCTGCTCGCCGGGGGCAAGGGCGGCGCGTGGTGCGACACCGCCCGCGCGGCGGCCCGGAGCACCGGCATCCCCCTGGACGCCTACCGCGAGGACGCCGACTTCACCGCGACGGGGCGGGCCTGGCACACCGCCTACGGTGTCGGCCCCGAGGGCGCCGTGCTCGTCCGCCCCGACGGGTTCGTCGGCTGGCGCAGCCCGGGCCCTCCGGAGGCCGCCGCCGTGCCGCTCGCCACCGCCCTGGAGCTCATGATGGGCCGCGCGGGGGACTGAGGGCCGGAAGCGACGCCGGCCCCGGCGCCGCCCGCCGCGCTGCCTCAGGGCCGCGGGCCACACCGGGGCCGGGACAGCGTCCTCAGCCCGCCCGCAGATCGCTCAGCAGCCGCCCGGCCAGGTCCGCCACCGTGGGGTAGTCGAACGCCACGGTGGCGGGCAGCCGCAGACCGGTCGCCGACCTGAGCCGGTTGCGCAGCTCCACCGAGGTCAGGGAGTCGAAGCCCATCTCCTCGAACGTGCCGCCCGGCTCCACCGCATCGGGCGAGTCATGGCCCAGCACCGTGGCGACCTGCGCGCGCAGCAGCGCCTCCAGCCCGACGGCGCGCTCGGCCTCGGGGAGCCCCGCCAGGCGGTCCGCCCACGACGATGCGGACCCCTGCGTCACCCGTTGCTGCCGGGGCCGGTCCGGCTCGGGCGCGGGGACCAGCCCGCGCACCACTGAGGGAAGGGCCCCGTGGGCGGACCGGTCGCGCAGCACCGACGGGTCCAGGCGCACCGGCACCAGGTGCGGGTGGCCGGTCGTGAGGGCCGCATCCAGCAGCTCCAGTGCCCGCTCGGTGGCGACCGGGGCGAACCCCGTGCGCGCCATCCGGGCCAGGTCGGCCCGGTCCAGGTGCCCGGTCATGCCGCTGGCCTGCTCCCACAGCCCCCATGACAGCGACGTCGCGGGCAGGCCCTCGGCGCGGCGCTCGTGGGCGAGCGCGTCCAGGAACGCGTTGGCCGCGGCGTAGTTGGCCTGGCCCGCGGTTCCCACGACCCCGGCCACCGAGGAGAACAGCACGAAGGACGACAGGGGCAGGTCGCGGGTCAGCTCGTGCAGGTTCCACGCCGCGTCCACCTTGGAGCCGAACACGCGGTCGATGTGGCCGGCGGTGAGGGCTTCGACGGTGCCGTCCTCCAGCACCCCCGCCGCGTGGATCACCGAGGTCAGCGGGTGCCGCGCCGGGATGGACCCGATCACCTCCGCCAGCGCCGCGCGGTCGGCGGCGTCGCAGGCGGCGAACGTCACCTCGCACCCCAGTCCGGCGAGCTCGGCGGCCAGGCCGTCCGCCCCCTCGGCGGACGCGCCGCGCCGGCCGACGAGCAGGAGATGCCCGGCTCCGTGCCGGGCCGCGAGGTGGCGGGCCACCTCGCGGCCCAGGGTCCCGGTCCCGCCGGTGATCAGGGTGGTGCCCTCCGGGGCGGGCCGCGGGGGCAGTGTCAGCACGATCTTGCCCACGTGCGCCGCCTGCTGGAGGCGGCGGAACGCCTCCGGGGCGCGGTACACGGGCAGGGCGGTCGTCGGCGGTGCCGCCAGATCCCCGCGGTCCAGGAGCGCGACCAGGCCGGCGAGCATCTCCGCGATCCGGTCGGGGTCGACCTCCAGCAGGTCGAAGGGCCGGTAGGCCACGCCCTCGGGCGCGGGGTCGCGGACGTCGGTCTTGCCCAGTTCCACGAACGTGCCGCCGGGGGCCAGCAGCCGCAGGGAGGCGTCGGTGAACTCGCCCGCGAGCGTGTTCAGCACCGCGTCCATGCCCGCTCCGCGGGTGGCCTCCCGGAACCGCTGCTCGAAGTCCAGGGTCCGCGAATCGGAGATGTGCGCGTCGTCGAGCCCGGCCGCGCGCAGCGCGTCCCATTTGCCGGGCGAGGCGGTGGCGAACACCTCCGCCCCCAGGGAGCGGGCCAGCTGGACGGCGGCCGTGCCGACCCCGCCGGCGGCCGCGTGGACGAGGACCCGTTGGCCGGGGCCGGTCCCCGCCAGGTCCACGAGTCCGTGGTGGGCGGTCAGGAAGGCGATCGGGACGGCGGCGGCCCGGGTGAAGGACCAGCCGTCGGGGATCGGGGCGAGCAGCCGCCGGTCGGTGGTCGCGGACACTCCGAAGGCGCCACCGTGGAACAGGCCCATCACCCGGTCGCCGGGCGCCATCCCGGTGACGCCGGGGCCGGTGTCCTCGACCACCCCCGCCGCCTCGGTGCCGATGACCGCCCGGCCCGGGTAGAGGCCCAGCGTGATGAGGACGTCGCGGAAGTTGAGCCCGGCGGCGCGCACCGCGACGCGCACCTCTCCCCGGCCGAGCGGCATCCGGGTGGGCGCCGCCACCGGCGCCAGGGCGTCGATGGACCCGCCGCTCCCGGCGTCCAGCCGCCATTGGGGATCCGCGGGCAGCAGGGTGCCGTCCGCGTCCGTACCGGCCAGCGACGGCGTGTGGACGCTCCCGCAGCGCAGCGCGGCCTGGGGTGCACCGGTGGCCGCGGCCGCGGCGACGTCGGCCGCCGATGCGTCCTCGTCCACATCGAGCAGGGCGAACCGGCCGGGGTGCTCGTTCTGCGCCGACCGCAGCAGGCCCCACACGGGGGCGGCGGGCAGGCCGGCCGGGCGGTCGCCGTCGTGCACCGCCACCGCTCGCGTGGTGGTCACGATCAGCCGTGACGCGGCCAGCCGGTCGTCGGCCAGCCACCCCTGCACCAGGCCCAGGGCCCAGCGTGCGGTGGCGCCGGCGGCCTCGGCGGTGGTGCCGCCCGGCAGCGGGGCGTGGGCGACCACCGTGCCGGGGGCGGGCAGGCCCGCCTCCAGCGCCGCGGCGAGCGCGTCCAGGTCGAGGTAGCGGCGGGCGCCGGGCAGGCCGGGGCCCGGCCCGCCGATCACCGCTGCACCGCCCGCGGTGACATCGTGAACAGCGCCGGGGGCGGCGGGCGCCCACGCCATCCGGAAGAGCGATCCGCCGCCGTCGCCGGTGCCGGAGGCGATCGTGCCCGCGGGCGGGCGCCGCAGGGTGAGCGAGGCGATATCGGCGACGGGTGCGCCGTCGGGGCCGGTGATGCGCAGTGCGGCCGCCCCCGGGCCGGCGGGGGTGATGTGGACCCGCAACGCGGTGGCGCCCGTGGCGTGCAGCCGCACGCCGGTCCAGGAGAACGGCAGCTGCGGCCCGCCCGCGGCCGGGCCGCGCCCGGTCACCGGGGCCAAGAGGGGGTGGAGCGCGGCGTCCAGCAGCGCCGGATGGATGCCGAACCCCCCGCCGCCGGCCACCGGGGGCAGGGCGATCTCGGCGAGGATTCCGTCGCCGCTGAGCCACGCGGCCCGCAGCCCCTGGAACGCCGGTCCGTAGCCGTGCCCCTGGTCGGACAGCCGCGCATAGGCGCCGCTCAGATCCACCTGCTGGGCGCCCGGCGGCGGCCATGCCGTGTCGTGCGGCGGCACGGCGGCGTCGGCGGGGGCGAGGGTGCCCGATCCGGTGCGCGTCCAGGGCGCCCCGCCGGCATCGCGGGTGCCGCAGGGCCGGCCGTACACGGTGAGGGCACGCCGCCCGGTGCCATCGGCGGGGGCGACGGTGAGTTGGAGGTCGGTGGCGCCTGCGGCGTCCAGGAGCAGGGGTGACTCCAAGGTGAGGTCGTCCAGCCGCTCACAGTCGAGGTGCCGGCCGGCGTGGAGGGCGAGGTCGACCAGCGCGGTGCCGGGCAGCACGGCGGTGCCGTCCACGGTGTGGTCGGCCAGCCAGGGGTGGGCATCGAGCGATAGCCGCCCGGTGAAGACCGTCTCGCCGCTGCCGGCCATGTCGAGCACGGCCGCCAGCATCGGATGCCCGGCCGGGCCGGCGCCGGCGCCGGAGGCGGCGTCCGGCGCCGCCGCGGACCCGGGCGCCAGCCAGTGGCGGCGGTGCTGGAAGGGGTAGGTGGGCAGGTCGAGGGGGCGCCGCCGGCCCCGCGGCCGATCGGCGAAGACGGCGTCCCAGTCCACGTCGGCGCCGTTCACGTGGGCCTGTGCCACCGAGGTCAGGATCCGGTCCCAGCCGCCCTCGCCGCGGCGCAGCGTGCCGATGGCGGCGCCGTGCACCCCGGCCTCGTCCAGGCACTCCTGCACGCCGATGCCCACCACGGGGTGCGGGCTCGCCTCGATGAACAGCCGGTGCCCGTCGGCGATCAGGGACGCCACCGCCTGCTGGAAGCACACGGGGGAGCGCAGGTTGCAGTACCAGTAGTCGGCGTTGAGCCCCGCGGTGTCGAGGCGGCCACCGGTCAGCGTGGAGTGGAACGCGACGTCGGCCGAGCCCGGGGTGATGCCGTCGAGCAGGTCCATCAGCTGCTCGTGCAGGACCTCCACGTGCGGGGTGTGGGAGGCGTAGTCCACGTCCACCGTGCGGGCCCGCACCCCGTTGGCCCGGCAGGCGGCGGTGAACGCCTCCAGGGCGGCGCGTTCACCGGCCACGACCGTGGTGGAGGGGCCGTTCACGGCCGCTATGTGCAGCCGCTCCGCCCAGCCGTTCAGCCTTCGCCGCACCTTGTCCGCGCCGAGCGGGACCGATGCCATTGCGCCGGTTCCGGCGAGGGCGGTGATGGCGCGGCTGCGCAGGGCGGCGACCTTGGCGGCGTCCTCCAGGGAAAGGGCTCCGGCGACGCAGGCGGCGGCGATCTCCCCCTGGGAGTGGCCCACGACCGCGGCGGGGACCACCCCGAGCGATCTCCACACTTCGGCCAGCGAGACCATGACCGCCCATAGCACCGGCTGGATGACGTCCACCCGTTCCAGGCGGGCGGCCCCCTTCCCGCCGCGCACCGTCTCCAGCAGCGGCCAGTCGGTGTGCGGCGCCAAAGCGTCCGCGCATTCGGCCATGCGTGCGGCGAACACCGCGGAGGTGTCCAGGAGCTCGACCGCCATCCCCGCCCACTGCGCCCCCTGCCCCGGGAACACCAGGACCGGACCGGCGGAGGCGCCGGCGCGGCCGGTGACCACGTTCGGGGCGGGGTCTCCATTACGGAGAGCGGCCAAGCCGTCCACCAGGTCCTGGCGGCGGGTGCCCAGGACCACGGCGCGGTGCTCGAAGGCGGTACGGGTCGTCGCCAGCGAGAACCCGACATCGGCCGGATCCAGCCCCGGATGCTCCGCCGCGAACCCCGCCAGCCGCCCCGCCTGCGCACGCAGCGCCGGCGCCGTCCGCGCCGAGAGCACCCACGGCACGGTCCCGCCCGAGCCCGGCCCGTCCCCGGAGCGGGCATCTCCGGCATCCTGCGGCGGCGCCTCCTCCACGATCACGTGGGCGTTGGTGCCGCTGATCCCGAAGGAGGACACCCCCGCCCGGCGCGGCACCGCCCCTTGGGGCCACGGCACCGGCCGGGTGAGCAGCCGGAGCGCGCCGGTGTCCCAGCCGACGTGCGGCGACGGGGTGTCGGCGTGCAGGGTGCGCGGCAACTCCTCGTTGCGCAGCGCCAGCACCGTCTTGATGATTCCGCCCACGCCGGCGGCGGCCTGGGCGTGCCCGATATTGGACTTCAACGACCCGAGCAGCAGCGGGCGCCCGGCGGGCCGGTCCCGGCCGTAGGCGGTGATCAACGCGTTGGCCTCGATCGGGTCGCCCAGCGGGGTCCCGGTCCCGTGCGCCTCGACGGCGTCCACGTCGGCCGGGCCCAGCCCGGCGTCGTCGAGTGCGCGGGCGATGACGCGTTCCTGCGCGGCCCCGTTGGGTGCGGTCAGCCCGTTGCTGGCGCCGTCCTGGTTGATCGCCGATCCGCGGATCACGGCGAGCACCGGGTGTCCCGCCTCGCGGGCCCGCGACAGCGGCTCGATGAGCAGCATCCCGGCGCCTTCGGCCCACCCCGTCCCGTCGGCACCGGCGCCGAACGCCCGGCACCGGCCGTCGGGCGAGAGCCCGCCCTGCGCACTGAACTGGATGAACATGCCCGGTGAGGACATCACCGCCGCGCCGCCCGCCAGCGCCATCTCGCATTCGCCCCGGCGCAGCGACTGGACCGCCTGGTGCAGCGCGACCAGCGACGAGGAGCACGCGGTGTCCACGGTCAACGCCGGGCCCTCCAGGCCGAGCACGTAGGCGATCCGCCCCGATGCGACCGAGCCCGTCGTCCCCGTCAGCAAATGGCCGCCGGTGCCCTCGGCGGGCTCCCACAGGTGCGGCCCGTACTCCTGGGCCATCGCCCCCACGAAGACGCCGACGCTGCGCCCGTGCAGGTCCCCGGGGCGGATCCCGGCGCGCTCCACCGCCTCCCAGGACGTCTCCAGCAGCAGCCGCTGCTGGGGGTCCATGGCGTTGGCCTCGCGGGGGCTGATCCCGAAGAACGCGGGGTCGAACCCTGCGGCGTCGTCCAGGAACCCGCCGTGGCCGGTGGCGGAGGTCCCGGGGGCGCCCGGTCCGGCGCCGCGGAGCGCGTCGAGGTCCCAGCCCCGGTCGTCGGGGAAGCCGGTGATGGCATCGGCGCCCTCGGCGACCAGGCGCCACAGGTCCTCGGGCCTGCGCACGCCGCCGGGGAAGCGGCAGCCCATCCCCACGATCGCGACCGGCTCCGCACCCGGGGCGGGTGCGGACGCCTCCTGCACCGGCGCCGCCTCCCGGGCCTCCCGTTCCGGGGCGCCCGGACCGGCGAGGTCGCGCGCCAGCAGCTCGGTCAGGCGCGCCGGGGTCGGGTGGTCGAACAGCAGGGTGGCGGGCAGCCGCAGCCCCGTGGCCTGCTTCAGGCGGGTGAGCAGGTCCGTCGACATCAGGGAGGTGAAGCCGAGGTCCTTGAAGGACCGCCGCGGGTCGATGGCCCCGGCGTCGTCGCCCAGGACCACGGCGATGTGGGCGTTGACCAGGTCGGCCGGCGTCCGCGCCCGGTGCCCCGGGGCGGTCGC
>NZ_JBHSBH010000010.1:447528-477817 GCF_042650565.1 Nocardiopsis sediminis | reverse complement strand
GCCGATGCCGCATCCGGGCCCTCGTGC
This sequence comes from Nocardiopsis sediminis, assembly GCF_042650565.1. Lineage (NCBI taxonomy): Bacteria > Bacillati > Actinomycetota > Actinomycetes > Streptosporangiales > Nocardiopsidaceae > Nocardiopsis > Nocardiopsis sediminis. Next base: position 477,790 of record NZ_JBHSBH010000010.1, on the reverse strand, counting down.
CCGGCGGCGAGGGCGCCGGGCGCGGCCTGCGGCCCCTCGCCCGGCCGCGCCCAGTGGCGGCGGCGCTGGAAGGGGTAGGTGGGCAAATCGATCGCGTGCGGGCGGTGCCGTGACGTCCCGGTGGCGGCGTGCACCGCCGGCCAGTCGATCCCGGCGCCGTGCACGTGGGCCTCGGCGGCCGCGGCGAGGATGCGGTCCCACCCGCCCTCGTCGCGGCGCAGGGTGCCCACCGCCGCGCCCTCGGCGCCGGCGTCGTCCAGCGTGTCGAGCAGGGCGCCGGTGAGGACGGGGTGCGGGCTCGCCTCGATGAACAGCCGGTGCCCGTCGGCGATCAGCGTCCGTGCGGCCTGTGCGAACCGCACGGTCGAGCCGAGGTTGCGCTGCCAGTACGCGGCGTCCATCGGGGTGGTGCCCAGCGGGCCGCCGGTCACGGTGGAGTGGATCGGGGTGTGCGGGGTGCGGGGGGCGATGTCGCCGAGCACGTCCAGCAGTTCGTCGCGCAGGACCTCCATGTGCGGGGTGTGGGAGGCGTAGTCCACGTCGATGCGGCGCGCGTGGGCGCCTTCCCCGCTCATCCGGGCGACGAAGGCGTCCAGAGCAGCGGGGTCGCCCGCCACCACGGTGGCGGCCGGGCCGTTGACCGCGGCCACGTGGAGCAGGCCGCCCGAGTCGGCCACGAGCGCGGAAACGCAGTCGGCGGGCAGCCCGATGGATGCCATTGCGCCGGTTCCGGCGAGGGCGGTGATGGCGCGGCTGCGCAGGGCGGCGACCTTGGCGGCGTCCTCCAGGGAAAGGGCTCCGGCGACGCAGGCGGCGGCGATCTCCCCCTGGGAGTGGCCCACGACCGCGGCGGGGACCACCCCGAGCGATCTCCACACTTCGGCGAGGGAGACCATGACCGCCCATAGCACCGGCTGGATGACGTCCACCCGTTCCAGGGCGGCGGCCCCCTTCCCGCCGCGCACGGTCTCCAGCAGCGGCCAGTCGGTGTGCGGCGCCAAAGCGTCCGCGCATTCGGCCATGCGTGCGGCGAACACCGGCGAGGTGTCCAGGAGCTCGACCGCCATCCCCGCCCACTGCGCCCCCTGCCCCGGGAACACCAGGACGGGGGTACCCGCGTCGGTGGCGTCACCGGTCAGGACGCGGGTGGCCGGTTCGCCGTCGCGGAGGACGGCTAGGCCGTCCAGCAGCTGCCGGCGGCCGGAGCCCAGGACCACGGCGCGGTGCTCGAAGGCGGTACGGGTCGTCGCCAGCGAGAACCCGACATCGGCCGGATCCAGCCCCGGATTCTCGGCCGCGAACCCCGCCAGCCGCCCCGCCTGCGCACGCAGCGCCACAGGGCTGCGCCCCGACAGCGGCCAGGCGTGCAGTGCGCCGGCGCCGCCGCATGCGTCCCCGGCCTCGATGGCGGTGCTGGCCGGTACGGTGGCGCCGGGCGGTGCGGACAGCACCACGTGGGCGTTGGTGCCGCCCATGCCGAAGGAGGACACCCCCGCCAGCGGCGTCCCCTCGCTGCGCGGCCACGGTTCGGCGGCCTGCTGCACGCGCAGCCCCAGCCGCTCCAGTGGGATGCGCGGGTGGGGCGTGGCGAAGTTCAGACTCGGCGGCAGTTCCCGGTGGGCCAGGGCCAGAACGGTCTTGAGCAGGCCCGCGATCCCCGCGGCACCCTCCAAGTGGCCGATGTTGGTCTTGACCGAGCCCACACGCAGCCGCGTACCGGCGGAGCGCCCCGCGCCCGCCACCGCCCCCAGCGCCGCCGCCTCCACCGGGTCGCCGGCGCCCGTTCCGGTGCCGTGCAGCTCGACGTAGTCCACGTCGCCGGCGGCGACCCCCGCCTGCGCGCAGGCGCGCCGCAGGACCTCTTCCTGCGCGGCCTGCCCGGGGACGGTCAGCCCCTCGGTGGCGCCGTCGTTGTTGACCGCGCTGCCGCGGATGACCGCGTGGATCCGGTCGCCGTCGGCCAGCGCCCGGGAGAGCGCCTTGAGGACCACCGCCCCGCCGCCCTCGCCGCGCACGTAGCCGTTGGCGCGGGCGTCGAAGGTGAAGCAGCGCCCATCGGGGGACAGCCCGCCGAAGTGCCGCGCCCGCTGTGTGGCCTCCGTCGAGAGGATGAGGTTCACGCCTCCGGCGATGGCCACCGACGACTCGCCCCGGCGCAGGCTCTCGCACGCCAGGTGGACGCCCACCAGCGAGGAGGACTGCCCGGAGTCCACCGTCAGGCTGGGGCCGCGCGCCCCCAGCGTGTAGGAGATCCGGTTGGCGATCACGCCGCGGTTGAGGCCGGTCATGGCGTGCCGGTCCACGGCGCCGCCCCGATGGACCACGGCGGCGTAGTCGTCGGCGATGACCCCGATGAACACCCCGGTGGCGGTGCCGCGCAGCCCCGCGGGGACGATCCGGGCGTCCTCCAGCGCCTCCCAGCCCAGTTCCAGCATCAGCCGCTGCTGGGGGTCCATCGCGGCGGCCTCACGCGGGGAGATGCCGAAGAAGGCGGCGTCGAACCCGTCGACCCGGTCGAGGAACCCGCCGCGCACCGCACCATCCGACCCGGGCGGTCCGGGGGCCGCGGGGGTGACCGCGTCGCGCCGGCCGGCGGGCGGGGGGCCGACGGCGTCCACGCCGTCGCGCAGCAGCCGCCAGAAGGCCGCCGGGTCCGGGGCGCCCGGCAGGCGGCACGACAGGCCGATGACGGCGACGGCGCCCTCTTCGTTCTCGGGCATCGGGACAACGGGGGGAACCTGCTCGCCCACTGACACTCCTTGCGGGAAGGCCCCGGCTGCGGCCGGGGAACTGCGCACTGTTGACCTGGGCCGTGATCGGCGGGCTCTCCCCGGTCCGCGCAGACCGGGCCGGACACGGCGGCACGGCAGGGGAGCGGGGTCAGCCGCCCCCGCGCAGGGCGGCGAACACCGCCGCGGCCGCCGCGACGCCGATCGCGACGGCGACGCCCGCCCCCACCAGCCGGCGCGCCCGTGCGATCTTCGCCTTCTGCGCGTCCCGGTCGTTGACGTGCGGGAACGGGCGGCCCTCAGGGACCTCCACACCGAGGAAGCGGCACAACGGTTCCCAGCCCTGGCGGACGTCGTAGACGAGCAGCCGGTCCGCCGGAACCTCCTCCACGACCTCCTTCATGTGCCGCTGGAACACCTCGATGGCGTGTGCCCGGTCCTCGAACCGGCCGCCGAAGGTGCCGTCCCAGATGACCGCCCGGGTCATCGCGGCCATCCCGCGGGCGGTCGGGAACAATGGGGCGGCGACCCGGGCGACCCAGGTGGAGAGCCGGTAGATCGTCTCGTAGGTGCTGGCGTACCACTTCTCCGGGTCGCGGCCGGTCAGGATGATCTTGGCGTCGGGGTAGGCGGCCACCAGCTCGCGCCAGAAGAAGCACGCCGGCCAGTCGACGGTCGAGCGGTACCCGGCGAACACCGCCTCCCAGTCCATCGGCGTGCCTTGGGCACCGGCCAGCCACATCCGCTTGTGCCCGGGGGCCCGGATCGCCTCGCTCATGTGGTAGCAGGGGCCCAGGCCCAGTTCGTCCAGCGCGACCTTGAGCGAGAGCGTGCCCGTGCGGCCGAACCCCACGCCGATCACCTTCATATGCGGCTCCTTTCTGTGGCGGCCCGCGGGGCCGGGGACGTCGGGAACGGTCGCGGACGCGGTAGGTCACAGCGCATAGGCGGAATCCGGCACATCGGTGATGAACATGTAGCCGGGCACGTGCGAGATCGCGAAGTCCAGCTTCGAGGCCACCACCGCGGCCTGGGTGGTGACCCCGCACGCCCAGAACGCCGGGACGTCGCCGCCAACGGTGACCGCGTCGCCGAAGTCGGGGCGGCGCACATCGGCGATCCCCAGCGCGGCGGGGTCGCCCACGTGCACCGGCGCGCCGTGGACGTTGGGGTAGCGCGCGGTGATCCGCACCGCCGTGGACACCAGGTGCGGGGGCAGCGGCCGCATCGACACGACCAGGGGGCCGGAGATGCGCCCCGCAGGCCGGCACCGCCGGGCGGTGGTGAACATCGGGTCGGTGACGCCCTCCTCGATGTGGCGGACGGGCACACCGGCCTCCATGAGCGCCCGCTCGAACGTGAGGCTGCACCCGATCAGGAAGGTCACCAGGTCCTCGCGCCAGTACGGAGTGGCGTCGCGGACCTCGTCGGCCAATTCCCCGTTGCGCCAGACGTAGTACGAGGGCAGGTCGGTGCGCAGGTCGGCGCCCTCGGCCAGCACGGTGGTGTGGCCGCCCGGCTCGCTCACGTCCAGCAGCGGGCACGCCTGGGGGTTGCGCTGGGCGAACAGCAGCAGGTCGTAGGCGGCCGCGCGGGGCACCGAGATCAGGTTGGCCTGGGCGTAGCGGTCGGCCCAGCCGATGGTCGTGGTCCGTTCTCCCGTCCGGAAGCGGGCGCGTGCCTGCGCGCCGGTCAGCGCTCCGGTGTCCTCCCGGGTCGTTTCCGTCATGGTGGTGGGCTCCCTCAGTCGATGACGGCGAGATCGCGGCCGAGCGTGGTGAGGAGCTCGTTGCGGTCGTGGCGGACCACGAAGGGGTCCTCGACCTGCACGGCGCCGAACCCGAACTCGTAGTAGGGCGTCTCGATGTTGACGACCGTCCCCGCCTCCAGCGGATCGTCGTTCCCCTCGGCGATCAGCACACGGTCATAGACCTCCACACCGATGCCGTGGCCGACGTGGTTGCGCCGGTAGTGGGGGACGCCTGCGGCGCGCACCCCGGCGACGGTGCGGTCGAACAGCTCCCCGCCGGTCATCCCGGGGTGCGCCTCGGCGAGGGCGCGGTCCTCCCCGGCGAGCATCGCCGCGTAGTAGCGGGCGACCTTGTCGGCGGGCGGCCCCAGGGTGAGCACGCGGGCGATATCGGCCCAGTAGCCGTCGACCACGCAGCCCACGTCGAACCAGACCGCGTCGCCGCGGCGCAGCGGGGTGTCGGCCGGACGGGTCTGCCCGGTCACCGCGGCGCTGCCGATCTTGATGTGGCTGAACTTGGGCCGGCCGCCCGCCGCGGCGACGGTGCGCTCGAACTCCCGTACCAGGTCGCGTTCTGCCACCCCCGGTGCGGCGATGCCCGCCACTGCACGGATCCCCTGCTCGGCCACTGCCGCCGCCGCTGCGATCCGGGCCAGCTCCGGCCCGGTCTTGGCCTTGCGCGTCCACCGCAGCACCGCCGCGGCCGGACGCACCTGTACCCCCGGTAGGGCCTTTGCCAGGGCCGCGTACAGGCCCGGGCGGGCGGCGTCCTCGTCCACGCCGATGCGCGCCGAGGCGAGTCCGGCCCGTTTCAGGGTCTCGGCGAGGGCATCGGCGGCCGTGTCCGGAGCGTCGTCGCCCCACCACTCGCGCAGCCGCTGTTCGCGCCCGGACAGGTCGCCGGGGTGCTCGGGGGGCTCGCGGAAGAACCGGCCGAAGCCCATCGCGCCGTCGAGGCCGGCGCCGGCGTCGAGCGCCTGGTCCAGGTCGCAGCGCGAGCTGATCAGGTGGGGGTGGTCGAGGCGGTCGCGGGTGACGACGGCGAAGGCGCTGCCGGTGTAGGGGAAGATCTCCAGCGACACACTGGAGACCCCGGTCAGGTAGTGGATGTTCTCCGGGGTGGTGGCGACCAGCCCGTCCAGGCCCAGTTCGTCCATGCGCCGGCCCAGTCGGCCGGTGTGTGCCAGAAGCACGGCCCTCACCCGCTCTCGGCCACGCGGTCGGCCCGGTGAACGGGCGGGTGCACCGGGTCCGCGGCGGCCTCGATCAGCCGGTCCAGCCGGTCCAGCCCGTTGGCGGCGATCGGCGCGAACAGGCCGCGCTCGCGCAGCCAGGCATCGTCGAAGGACTCGCCGAAGTAGTTCGCCCCTCCGTCGGGGCACATCGTCACGATCCGGCTGCCCGGGTGGCGGTGGGCGTAGTTCAGCGCCCCGAACACCGCGGCGCCGGCCGATTCGCCCACCAGCAGCCCTTCGCTGCGGGCCAGCATCCGGCTGGTGGCGATCCCCTCATGGTCGGTCACCAGCTGGACCTGGTCGACCAGCTCGTGTCTGAGGTTGCCGGGCGGCCAGGCGATGCCCAGCCCGCGCATGGCCCAGCAGCCCACGGGGAAGCCGAACGCCGCCGAGCCCGCCGCGTCGACCCCCACGGTCACCACGCGGGGCTTCTCACGCTTGAGCGTCGCCGAGATCCCGCTGATGTGGCCGCCCGTGCCCACCGCCGCCACCAGCGCGTCGAAGCTGTCCACTTCGGCCAGCAGTTCGCGGGCGGTCTGCTCGGCATGGGTGGCGGCGTTGTCGGCGTTGTTGTACTGGTCGGGCCAGAAGGAGTCGGGGATCTCCCCGGTGAGCCGGCGGACCCGTTCGCGCCGGGGGCGCTGGTATCCGCCGTTCTCATCGGGGGTGTCGACGATCTCCAGCTCGGCTCCCAGGGCGCGGACGAACTCGACCATCGACCGCGGCGCTTTGGGGTCGGTCACCAGGATCACCCGGTAGCCGCGGGCGGCGCCGATCAGCGCGAGGGCCTTGCCCATGTTGCCCGAGGTCGACTCGATGATCGTGCCGTCGGGCTTGAGCCGGCCGTCCAGCTCCGCCCGCACGACCATGCCCAGGGCGGTCCGGTCCTTGATGCTGCCGGCAGGGTTGAACGACTCCAGCTTGACCAGGATCTCCGAACCGTTGCCGGCCGTGATCCGGCGCAGCCGCACCACAGGGGTCCGGCCGACCGTTTCCAACACGTTGTCGTAAATCATTCTTGGCCCCCCATGGGCTGTGGGTCGCCTGCGGCGAACGGTCGCTGTCTACAGGGCCAGGCGCACCCGGTAGCAGTCGAGCCAGAGGTTGAGCTGGAGGACGAGGTCGACGTCGGCCCGGGTCAGCCGGTCGCCGATGAGCGAGGCGGGGTCGTCGGCGATCTTGGCCGCGGCCGGGAGGTCGATCAGCGGGTGGACCGGAGCCTGGCGGTCGGCCAGGACGGCGGTGAACTCCTGGTGCAGCCGCTGGGCGTAGGCGGGGCTGGCGCTGACCGGGGTGGCGCTCTGGGGCCGGCGCACCACCTGCTCGGGAAGGGTATCGGCCACCGCGGCGCGCAGCAGGCCCTTCTCGATCCCGCCGTGGGTCTGCATCCGCGCGGGGATGTTGTAGGCGTACTCGATCAGCCGGTGGTTGTTGATGGGCGCCCGCAGTTGCAGCCCCACCGCGTTGAACAGGCCCGAGTCGGTGCGGAAGCGGGTCAGCAGCAGGTGGGAGACCTGCCGCATCAGCCGCTGCCAGTCGTCGTCCTCGGGCAGGTACTCCACCTCGGCCACCGCGGACGCGTAGGCGTCGCGGTAATAGGTGGGCAGGTCCAGCGCCGCGAGCACCCCGGCGTCGAGCAGCCGCGTGCCGAACCCGTTGACCGACCCGTGCCGCTGGGCCAGCGCGATCCAGGGGAAGGTCCCCGATTGCACCAGCTCGCGGTCGGTGGACCAGCGCGCGCCGTGGAAGAGCTGGTCGCCCATCCCGCCGGTGAACACCACCTTGGCGCCCTGGGCCGCCACGTGCTGGAGGAACAGGTACTGCGAGGCGTCCATGTCGTAGATGCGCGTGGGGCAGTCCTTGGCGCGCATGATCCCGGTGCGCACCACCGGGTCCAGGATGTCGGCCGGGTCCAGTTCCACGAGGTTGTAGGTGGCGTCGATGTGCTCGGCCACGGCGCGGGCGTAGGGCTCGTCGCGGGTGTCGTGCACCGCGCCGCGCCGGAACGCCTCACCGCCGAAGTCCACGGTGAAGGTGCGCAGCCGGTCACGGCCGTGCCTGCGCATTTCGGCGGCGACCAGGGCGGCCACGGCCGAGGAGTCGATCCCGCCCGACAGGGTGGCGGCCACCTGCGAGGTGTCCTCGGGCACGGCGGCGCGCACGCCCTCCTCCAGCATCGCGCGGACGGTGGCGACGGTGGCCTCCACGTCGTCGGTGTGGGGGCGCGGCTCCAGCCGCCAGTAGCGCCGCCGCGTCCACCCCGACCGGCCGAACCGCGCGATCTCGGCCGATTCCACCTGGGAGAGGCCGTGGAAGATCGGGCCCGGAGGCAGGGCGTGGGCGACGACCTCGCGCAGGCCGTTGATGTCCACGACCGATGCGGTTTCCGGGTGCATCAGCAGGGCCTTGCGCTCGCTGGCGAAGACGACGCCGCTCCGGCCGGCCGCGTAGAAGAGGGTCTGGCCGCCCATCCGGTCGCGCGCCAGCACGAGCTCCCCGGTGCGGCCGTCCCAGATCGCCAGCGCGAAGGCGCCGGTGAGCCGCGGCACGACGTCCTCGCCCCACTCCAGGTACCCGCGCACCACCAGCTCCGCCGCACCGGCCCGCGCGGCGTGCGCGCACCCGGCCGCGCGCAGGCGGGTGCGCAGGTCCTCCAGGCCGGCCGGGGTGCCGGTCACGCACGCCGCGACCGGTGCATCCCCGATCTCCACGACGAACGGCTGCCCGCCCGACACGGGCGGCGCGTCCAGGCCCCGGTAGCCCAATGCGGCGTACCGCGACACCCACACCGACTCCTGGTCGGGCCCGCGCTGTGCCAGGGTGCCGGTCAGCGCCATGAGGACGGGCCGGTCTCTGACGAGGTCCCTCTCGAAGTCGATCCAGCCAACAACGCCAGACATCGGACACCCTTTCCGTGTTCCGTGTTCAGCGGCCGCGATATCGGCGTGGAGGCCCGGCCTGCACCGCGTGCGACCGGCCTGCGCGCGGGTCGAACCACGTCACGGCCGTGCTGTCCGAACCAGAGTGGGGGCGGGGTCTCGTAACGAGGTCGTAGGCGGCTGAACATCGGGGGCGCGCTGCCCTAGCGATCCGCGTGGCGCGCGGCTCCGCGGTCGTGCCCGCGGCGGCCTACGCCCGCTGGGGCAGTGGCCGGGGCACGGCTACATCCGGCGGAGTAGACCGGGTTCCGTCGCCGGCCCAATGCGCACCGGGGAGGTGGCGGCCTAGCCTGACGGCGACCGGTCAGTGAAGACACGAAATTGGAGGCCCGCATGCGCACCGCAATCGTCGCCGTTCTCGGGATCGTGGGCGGCTTCATCGCCGGCATCGTCCTGGCCGAGGTCATCGCCATCGCCACGCTGCTCGCCCTCGGCGAGCCCACCGGCGTCCCCTACCTGTCGATCATCCTGGCCGTCGTGGGCGGCGTCGGAGCCCCGCTGATCGACGCCCGCTACGCGCGCAAGGCCTCTCTCGGGAGCGGCAAGGGGTAGCCGTGCGCAACCGCGCCGTCCGGATGCCGCACGGCGCCGAGGCGGCCCTGGCCATCGGGCTGAGCGTCGTCCTCGTGGTCTCCGAGGTCGTCCTGGCCCAGGGCCTCGGCCTGCGCATGGCGGCCAGCGGGCTGGTGACGCAGCTGGCGGGTGCCGGGGCGATCGCGATGCTGCGGGCCGCCCCCGTGGCCGCGGCCGTGGTCATCGGCGCCGCCACCCCGATGTACTACATCCTGGGCACCATCGACTCCTGGGGAGGGTGGCTGCCGTTCGTCGTCGGCGTCTTCCTCCTCTCGGCGGAGCGCCACCGGATATCGGCCCTCACCGCGACGACGGTCGCCCTCGCCCTGTTCGCCCTGGGGGAGGGCGTGTCGTTCGTCCCGGCGCGGGCACTGACGGTGGCCGCGTGGCTGCTGGTGGTATGGGCCGCGGGCGAGATCGCACGCGGGCGCCGTGACCACCTCGATCAGGTGGAGCTGCGCGCCCTGGAGGCCGAGCGCACGCGCGAGCAGCAAGCGCGCCGCAGAGCGATCGCCGAGCAGCTCCGGACCGCGCGTGAGGTGCAGGAGATGCTGGTCGACCGGATCCTGCTGATCGACATGCGGGCCGCGACCGCGCTGGACCGCCGCGATCCCGACGACGCCTTCGATGCGCTCGACGCGATCGAGGGGGCGAGCACGTCGTCGCTGCGGGAGCTGCGCGCGGGTCCGGGCGCGCCGGGCCGGGCCGGCGGTGATGACGGATCCGCGGGGCCGGACCGGGCGCCGGGCACCCGGCCGGAGCGTCGGCCGCGCGGCCGTCCTGTGGACGGTGACCGTGGTTAGCCCTGGAGCCTCGCCGTGGGATCCGCAGCCGGGTCCCCCGCCTCCCGGGCGTCCTGCTCCAGCCGTTCGCGCGCGTAGAGCTTGATCAGCTCGTGGAACCCGTAGTGGACCTCGGCGCGGCCGTCGTGCTGCCACACCTGGAGCAGGTGCTTCTCGACCAGGCGGGCGAGCAGCGGCTCGACCTGTGCCACGGTCATGTCCAGCTGCCGGGCGGCCTTGGCCGAGCTGAACACGCCGTCGTCCACAACGCTGAGCAGCCGGAAGACGCTCTGCTCCTGCTTGTCCAGGCCCTCGTAACTGCTGTGGTAGCGCTCCCGGAGGTCGAGCCCCTGGAAGCGCAGGTAGTCCAGGCGCATGCTGGTGTCGTGCAGCTCCCGCACCAGGCCGCACAGCGGGAGCCCCGGGGTGGCGGCCAAGCGCGAGCCCACCACCCGGATCGCCAGCGGCAGTCCGCCGCAGGCCCGGATGATGCCTTCGGCGGCCCGTTTCTCGCCCTCCACCCGCTGCGCCCCGACGATCCCCTTCAGCAGGTCGATGCCCTCGTCCATGTGCAGGCTGCCCAGGAAGACGGCCTGGGACTCGGGCATGATGTGGGAGCGGTTGGTGACGATGACGCCGCTCTGGGCGCGCCCGGGCATCAGGTGCTCGACCTGGGCCGCGGAGGCGGCGTCGTCGAGCACGATGAGCATCCGCCGGTCGGCGGTGCAGGTGCGGAACAGCTTGCCGCATTCCTCGAGGTCGTGCGGGATCCACTCGGGGGGCACCCCGAGGGCCCGCAGGAACCCGTCGAGGACCCGCGAGGGCGAGGCGGGCGAGCGGGGCGCCTCGCAGAGCTTGGCGAAGAGCTGGCCGTCGGGGAAGTGGCCGCGGATGCGGTGGGCGGCGTGCACCGCCAGAGCGGTCTTGCCCACCCCCGGCATCCCGGAGATGGAGACGACGCGCACCGACGCGCCGTCGTGGCCTCCGCCGACCAGGCCGTCCTCGATCAGCCGCAGTTCCTTCTCGTGGCCGATGAACCGGGTGACGCTGGGCGGCACCTGGGCGGGGGCGTAGGGCTGGCGGCCGCGCGACTGGGCCACGGCCCGTTCGGTCTGCCGGCGCCCGCCGAGCGGTTCCTCGGAGGACAGCACCTCTTGGTGGATGCGCCGGACCTCCAGCGAGGGCTCCAGCCCGAGCTCCTCGACCAGGGTCTCGCGCAGTCGCCGGTAGGCCTCCAGCGCCTCGTAGCGGCGGCCCGCCTTGTGCAGCGCCACCATGAGTTTGGCGTGCAGCCCCTCGTGCAACGGCTGCTCGACGCTGAGCGTGCGCAACTCGCCGACCAGCGCGTCATGCCGGCCGAGCTGGAGGTCGGCCTCGATGCGCAGTTCCAGCGCCCGCAGCCGGGATTCTTCCAGGCGGGTGGCCTGTCCGGAGAGGAGCTCCCCCTTCTCGACGTCGACCAGCGCCGGCCCGCGCCAGATGGCCAGGCCGCGGGAGAGGGTGTCCGCGGCTTCCTCGGGCCGGCCTTCACGCAGCAGGTTCTGCCCGGCCTTCACGAAGCGCTCGAAGTGGGAGACGTCCAGGATGTCGCCGGGCACCTCGATGGTGTATCCGGAGGGTATGGTCCGCAGTTTTACGGCGTCGGGGCCGGCGGAACCGTCGGAGAAAATTTTGCGCAATTTGTAGACATAGGTCTGAAGTGTGGGGATGGCACTGGGGGGCGGGAGCGTGCCCCAGAGTTCGTCGATCAATTCCGATGTCTGCACCAGTGTGTTGCGCCGCAGCAGCAGCACGGCGAGGACCTGGCGGAGCCTGGGGGCACTCGGGGTCACCGTGCGCCCGCTCACCATCAGCTCCAGCGGTCCCAATAAGCGCATCTGCATGCGCGACGGCGGTATATGGATCGTGGGAGTGTCAAGGACACCATGTGACAATGTGTGATCATGTCCCTCGGGTGGAACCGGCGTTCTACCGACTTCGCCGTATCTGTTCGCATGCACCATGGACCCCCTTGCCAAGATCACGGGAACCCGGATACCGGGAACCGACCCGGGTATGGGGGCGTCAACCCGGAATCGCATCCGCCGGCGGAGTTCCGCGGTTAAAGCTAACACACATTGTCGCTAAGCAATAGTGAAGATTTCGACCGAGCGGATTCAAAGTCCACCGCAATTCACGCAGAGTAATACGCGGAGACCTTCCGTGGAGTCGGGATCGCCTTTGGAGACCGATAATGAACTCGGAGACTTCCGCACCGTCGCCGATGCGTTGCTTGCAGTAATCGAATACCGTGGGTGAATCCCGAGTTCCGCCCCCTGGAACTGCGGCGCAGGAGAGAAGGCGCATGTCGCGGCCCGGACGGTCCAATGGGGCGGATTCCGGGCTTGAAATCGGATAAATCAATCATGATCGGACTTTTCAGACCGGCAACACCACACAAACGGACCTCGAAGAGGTCCTGCTGAATATCCATCGGCGGTCCCGATCGCGCACTCGCCCCGGGTCGGCCTGGGCCGACCCGCCCGGACGGCAGGGAATTCATCGCCCGGGATCTCCGAACGCGCTCGATGGCCTTTTATCGGACCGCGCCCATTGCCCGGACATCCCCTTGCGGGTACCACACCGGTCAGATAGGGAAAACAATTCCGGCCGTGAAACCGGGTCCGCCCGGCGCCACACCGGCCGCTACCGGCGGGCGCCTTTGACGCGCAGTAGCACGGCGGGCCGAGCCGCCCACCGCACCGCAGGCGGCGTCCACCCGCTGGGCCCCTCACCCCCTCCCATCGGTGTTCCTCCGGGCGCCGTATCTCTCCGGCCCGTCGAGTTTCCTTCTCATCGCTTGCGGATGACTAGCAGAGCGATCGACGCCGCTCCCGTTGCGGCGGTCCACGGCGCGTGCGTGCGGCCCCTGGCTCCGGCATGACCACTGCCTTTAGGCCGATACAACGCGTCCGCGAGCGCACCGCGGCGGAATGCGGAACGCCGCTTACGCCCGCCGTGCGGCGGGTAATCTCCCCGCGATCGCCCCGCGCGCCGGCGGGTGCGGCCGTTCCCGGCCGCGCCCGCCGGCGCGCGGCCGCCGACCCCCGGGAGGACCCCGTGCTCGACCTCGATGCGCTCCGCGCCGACACCCCCGGCTGCCGCGACCAGGTGTTCCTGGACAGCGCCGGCTCCTCGCTGTCGCCCACGCCGGTCCTGGAGGAGGTCATCGGCCACCTGCGCCGCGAGGCCCGCATCGGCGGCTACCGTGCGGCGGCCGAGCGCGCCGAGGACATCGAGGCGGGCCATGCGGTCCTCGCCGGCCTGCTCGGCTGCGCCCCCGACGAGGTCGCCTTCACCGACAGCGCCACCCGCTCCTGGCTCTCGCTGCTCGATTCGGTCCCCCTCGCGCCCGGCCAGCGGGTCCTCATCAGCGAGGTCGAGTACGGCGCCAACGCCGTCGCCCTGCTGCGGCTGGCCGAACGCAACGGCACCACCGTCGAACCCGTCCCGTCCGACGACGACGGCGCGCTGTCGGTCCCGGCGCTGCGGGAGATGCTCGACGAGCGGGTCGCGCTCGTCTCGCTGGTGCACGTGCCGACCAACAGCGGTCTGGTCAACCCCGTCCGGGCGGCCACCGACGCCGCCCACGACGCCGGCGCCCTGGTGCTGCTCGACGCCTGCCAGTCGGTCGGCCAGCTGCCCGTGCGCATGGACGAGCTGGGCGCGGACATGGTCGCGGGCACCGGCCGCAAGTGGCTGCGCGGGCCACGCGGCACCGGGTTCCTGGCCGTACGCCGCGCCGCGGCCCACCGGCTGTGGCCGCGGCTCATCGACCACTCCGGGGCCGACTGGGAGAGCGCCGCCTCCTACCGGCTGCGCGGCGATGCCCGCGCCTACCAGCTGTGGGAGTTCGGGGTGGCCGAGCGCCTGGGCCTGATCGCCGCCGCCCGCTACGCACAAGAACTGGGGATCGGGGAGATCGCGGCGGCGGTGGCCGACCGGGCCGCGCGGCTGCGCGCCGGGCTGGCCGGCCTCCCGGGGGTGACCGTGCGCGACATCGGGCGCGAGCACGGCGGGATCGTCACGTTCACCCATGCCGGGCTGCCCGCCCCCGATGTGGCCGCCGCGCTGCGCGAGCGCGGGATCGCGGTCACGGTCAGCTCGGCGGCCTCCACCCGGATCGACATGGCGCGGCGCGGGCTGGAGACGGTCGTGCGGGCCTCGCCGCACTACTTCGTCTCCCACGCCGACATCGACACGGCGATCGGGGCGGTCGCGGAACTGGGGCGCTGAGCCGTCCCTGCGCCGGCGCCCCGGAGGGCGCGGTCAGCCGGACGGGGCCGCGCCATCGCCGCGCAGGGCGTCGAGTTCGGATCGGAGCCGGGCGACCTCGGCCTCCAGCTCGCCGACCAGGCGGTGCAGGGCCTGGATCGACACCAGGGCGACCCCGCTGGCGTCGACCACAGGGATGGCGGTGTCGCCCTGCCCGAACCCGAACGCGGCGTGGAAGTCCTGGGCCATGGGGCCCAGGTGGCGCACGTGCTCGGGCTCGGAGTCGTAGCGCCACGTGGAGATCGGCAGGCCGGCGACCCTGTCCAGGATGTCGAAGCCGTTCACCGCCCCGTGCTGCGGCAGGGGGGAAGGGGGAGCCGCCCCGTCGCCGGGGCGGCTCGTGCGACGGCGGAGCACGGTCAGCGGCTCCAGTCGACCGGGGTGACGTCGCTCTTGATGGCGCGGTCGCTCGCGATGCCCAGCAGGCCGGTCACGGTGGAGAGGACCCCGCCCAGCCCCCCGGCGGCGTGCGCCGGGGCGGCCAGGGCGGCGGTTCCCGCGACAGCGGCGGCGACTCCGGCGATCAGGATGGTGCAGCGTTCACGGATACGCAAAATTCCCCCTCGTGTTTCGCCCACTAACTGTGAGCAGTCGAGAGGCTACCGTACGTGACGCGCGGTCGTGTCCGTTCCCACGCGGCGTGGGGGAGGACGGCGGCGGTCGGCGCCATGGAAACGGAACCGGGCGCCGGGATCTCCGTCGGTGATCACCGGTCTGCGGCGGATCCACTCGCCGCCGTGGACCGGTGCGTGCTTGAAGGCGGCCACGTCGGAACGGATCGGCGTCGCGTCAGGCGTGCGGGGCCTCGGATGAGCGCGGCGGGACCGCGTCGAGTGCCGCGAGGGTCGTCGCGTCGAGGGTGATGTCCCCCGCTGCCAGGTTCGCCTCGAGGTGGTCGGCGTCGGCGGTGCCCGGGATGAGCAGGACGTTGGGGGAGTGGTGCAGCAGCCAGGCCAGGCCGACCTGCGCCGGGGTGCGGCCCAGGGCCTCGGCGGCGGCGGTCACGGCCGGCTCGTCGGTCACCTTCGGCAGGCCCGGGAAGGCGCCGCCGAGGGGGAAGTAGGGGACCCAGGCGATCCGCCCGTCCGCGCAGAGCCGGAGCAGGTCCTCGTCCTCGCGCGCCACGAGGCTGTAGGCGTTCTGCACGCAGACGATGCCCGCCGGCAGGGCGCGGCGCAGCACGTCCAGGGTCACGCTGCTCAGTCCGATCGCGCCGATCTTGCCTTCGTCGCGCAGCGCGATCATCTCCGCGAGCTGGTCGTCGAGGTCGACCACCTGGTCGTCGGCGACCGGGGGCGCCATCCCGCTGTCCATGCGGCGCAGGTTCACCACCGGGATGCGCTCCAGCCCCAGTGTGGCGAGGTTCTCCTCGACGCCGGCGCGCAGTTCCTCGGGGCGCTGTGCCACCCGCAGCGGAGCCGGGCCGCCGGGGTCGGAGGCGGCCCCGACCTTGCTGACGACCAGGACGTCGTCCTCGGGGCGCAGCGCCTCGGCGATGACCTCGTTGACGAAGCCGTCGCCGTAGAACTGGGCGGTGTCGACGTGGTCGGCGCCGAGCTCGATCGCGCGCCGCAGCAGGGCGACCGCGGCGGAGCGGTCGTCACGCAGGCGCGCCAGCTGCATCGCGCCGAATCCGATGCGCGCGACGGTGCGGCCGGCCAGCAGCCCGGTGCCGCCGGGTCGCGGCCCACCGGAGGGAGCGGTCTCGGCGGCGGGTGTACCTTCGGACGCCATGGCTACCTGCTCTCATGAGAGAATGGAACAAAACGGAGGAACCTCCGTTACGTTCACCCTAACACTACCGGAGGGACCTCCGTTTTGAGTCGGTCCAACACGCCGCCGACCCGTGACGACGCGCCCGCGCCCGATGCCGCCGGCCGTCCGGTCCGCCGCGATGCGCGGCGCAACCGCGAGAACCTCATCGCCGCAGCCCGCGACGCGTTCGCCGCCGCCGACGGCCCGGTCGCCCTGGAGGCCATCGCCCGCCGGGCCGGGGTCGGGATCGGGACCCTCTACCGCCACTTCCCCACCCGGGAGGAGCTGGTCGCCGCCGTCTACGCCTCCGAGCTCGACGACGTCGCCGCGAGCGTCCCCGTTCTCCTCGACCGCCACCCCGCCGATGTCGCGCTCCGGGCCTGGATCGGCCGCTACGCGACGTTCGCCGCCACCAAGCGCGGCATGCAGGACACGCTGCGCGCCGGCTTCGCCTCCGGGGCCATCGCGCCCCCGTCGCGGGAGCGCGTCACCGCCGGGATCGCCGCGTTCCTGGAGCGCGGGGCCGCAGAGGGCACGCTGCGCGCCGACGTCGACCCCGACGACGTCGCGACCCTGCTCGTCGGTGTCCTCTTCGCGATCATGGCCGGCGACGCCCAAGGCCGGACCGACCGCCTGCTCGACCTCATCACCGACGCGCTGCGCCCGCCCGCGGGCACGGAGTCCTGACGGCACCCTCGCCGGAAGTCGGGGGGTTTCCGGGCCGCGGCGCCACGGCCCGGGCCGCCCAGCGCGCTAGAGCGCTGTGAGCACCCGCGGCCCCTCCTCGGTGATGGCCACGGTGTGCTCGATGTGGGCGGCGCGGCTGCCGTCGGCGGTGTGGACGGTCCAGCCGTCACCGGCCAGGAGGTAGCCGTCGCCCCCGCGGGTGAGGATGGGCTCCACCGCCAGGACCAGGCCCGCGCGCAGGGGCATCCCGCGCCCGGCCGGGCCCTCGTTGGCCACATGCGGGGCCTCGTGCATGATCCGGCCGATCCCGTGGCCGCCGTGGTCGGCGGTCATCCCGTAGCCCTCGCCGCGGGCCACCCCGGCGATCGCGTGGCCGATGTCGCCCAGGCGCGCCCCGGCCCGCGCGGCGGCGATCCCGGCCTCCAGCGCCCGGCGGGTCGCGTCGATGAGCGCTTCATCGGCGGGATCGGGGGTGCCCACGGTGAAGGTGATCGCCGCGTCGGCGCACCAGCCGTGCAGCCGCGCCCCGCAGTCGATGCTCACCACGTCGCCGTCGGCCAGGTGCCGGCCGGTGGGGACGCCGTGCACGACCGCGTCGTTGACGCTGGCGCAGATGGTGGCCGGGAACGGGGGGTGTCCCGGGCCGCTGCGGTGGCCGAGGAACAGCGGGTCGGCGCCGGCGTCGGCGATCACCTTGGCGGCGATTCCGTCGAGGTCGCGCACGCGTACCCCCGGTGCGGCATGCGCGCGGACCTCGTCGAGCGCCCGCGCGACGATGCGGCCGGCGGCGCGCATCCGGGCGATCCCGGTGCGGGACTTCAACTCGACCATGCCGGACTCCACGGGGCTCAAGGCCGATGACCATGCCGGGACGGGTGGCGCGGGTCCGCGTCCCGGAGGTCCTCGTCGAATGCGTCAGCGGCGCCGCTGTGTCACGGGCGCTGTTCCGCCGTGGTGGACGCGGCGGTGAGCACGGCCGCCACCCGCTCGATGCGGGCGTGCACGGCGGGCTCCGCGGCACCGGTGAGCACGAGGTGGTGGAGCGCCCCGACCAGGGCCAGCGCCAGAGCCTCGGGGTCGGCGGCCGCGCCGATGCGGCCGAGACGCTGCTCGGCCTCGAGGTAGGCGGCGGCCGCCTGCTCGATCGCCTCGAGGCCGGCGGTCCGGTCGCCGAGGATCGCGTGCACGCGCCCGGCCAGGTCGGGCCGGGCGGCCATCAGCCGTGCCAGCGCCGGCAGGGTGGCCGGCGGCACCGCGGCGACGGCCCCGGACAGGTTCGCGGCCACGGTCCCCGTGCCCGCGCGCCCGGGCAGCGCCGCGGCCGCGGAGGAGACCTGGAAGGCGCGGTCGACCGCGTAGGCGGCCAGGAAGTCGTCCATGTCGGCGAAGTGGGTGTAGAGCCCCCCGGTGGCGACGCCGGCCTCGCGCGTGACGGCCCGGCCGGTGAGCCCGCCCGGCCCGTCGCGGGCGATCACCCGCTCAGTGGCGGAGAACAGCTGCTGCCTCAGATCGGGGATGGCGACACCGCGTGGCATGCCAGGCAGTCTAGGCGGTCGACGGTGCGCGGCGGCGCGGAATGCGGTGAGGGACCGCCGTTTGCCAAAGAATGAGCATCTGCTCATACTGACGATGAGCGTTTGCTCATTCCTGGTTTCCGGAGCGGTTCGGGGGTTGCAGTGACAGGTATCGACAACGGTGCGCGGCGCGGCGGCGGTGCGGGCGCGGGCGCCGGGCGGCGTCCCCGGCGGGCGGTGATCGTCGGCGCCGGCATCGCCGGCCTGGCCACCGCCCTGCGCCTGCACCGGGCCGGATGGGAACCGCTCCTCGTCGAGCGCGCCCCCGCCCGGCGCAGCAGCGGCTACATGCTGAACCTGATCGGCTGGGGGTACGACGCAGCCGAGGGACTCGGCCTCCTCCCCGCGCTGGCCGGCCGCGACCTCGGCATGTTCACCACGGTCATGGTGGCCGCCGACGGGCGCGAAAAGCTCACCGTCCCGCCCGAGATCGGCCAGGCCGCCCTGGGCAAGCGGGCACTCACCGTGTTCCGCGGCGACCTGGAATCCGCGCTGTACGAAGCCGTGCGCGACAGCGTCGAGATCCGGTTCGCCACCACCATCACCGGCGTGGAGCAGGACGCCCGCGAGGTCCGGGCCGGCCTCAGCGACGGCACCACCGAGCACGCCGACCTCCTCGTCGGCGCCGACGGCCTGCACTCCGGCGTCCGCGCGGCCGTGTTCGGCCCCGAGGCCGACCACCGCGTGGACCTGCACCACGTCGTGGGGGCGTTCCCGCTCGACCGGGTCCCGGCCGGCGTGCCTGAAGGGTCCGGCACCACGTTCATCGGGCCCGGGCGCACCGCGGCGATCATCAGCCTGGGCCCCGAGCGGTCCTCGGCCTTCTTCACCTACCGCACCGCCGACGCGGAGGCCGAACTGTCACGGGGGCCGGAGCAAGCCCTCACCGCGGCGTTCGGCGACCTCGGCGGCGGGGTCCCCGACGCGCTGCGCCGCCTGCGGGCCGACCCGGCCGCGGCGTACTTCGACTCCGTCAGCCAGGTCGCCATGGACCGGTGGAGCGACGGGCGGGTCGTGCTGCTGGGCGACGCGGCCTGGTGCGTCACGCTGTTCGCCGGCTACGGCGCCGCCCTCGCGCTCAGCGGCGCCGACCGGCTCGGCACCGCCCTGGAACAGCACGGCTCCGACGTCACCGCGGCACTGGCCCGATGGGAGGAAGGGCTGCGCCCCGAAGTCCGCAAGCGCCAGGCGCTCGCCCGCAGGGGCATGGCCCAATTCACCCCGCCCACCCGCGCCCACGTCTGGGCAAGTGAGCTGATGATCCGCGCCGTCCTGGTCCCCGGCATCCGCGGCCTGGTCCAGCGCAGCATCAAGCGCGCCAACCGCTAGCCCGGGGGCGCACCCGTGCGGTGCCGAATCGGACCCTCCCTTGCCTTGACCTGGGCGTCAAGGTTTAACGTCGGTCCCATGCGCATCGGCGAACTCGCGGAACGGGCGGGCGTCAGCACCCGGACCCTGCGGTACTACGAGTCCCGCGGACTCCTGCCCGGCCGCCGCGCGGTCAACGGCTACCGCGTCTACGGCGAGGACGACCTCCGGCTCGTCGAGCAGATCCGCACGCTTCAGGACTTCGGCTTCGGCCTGGAGGAGACCCGCCCCTTCGTCGAGTGCCTGCGAGCGGGGTACCCGGCCGGGGACTCCTGCCCGGCCTCGCTGGAGGTCTACCGCGGCAAGCTCGTCGAACTCGACGCGCTGATCGGCCGGCTGCGGACGGTGCGCGCGCAGGTGGAGGCACAGCTGCTGCGCGCCGCAACGGAGGCGCCGGAGGCAGCAGAACCACAGTGCAACCTGGGAGGACGACCATGATCACAACGGCCGGCGTCGGCGAGGTCACCGACGCCACCTTCACCGACGAGGTACTGGCCGCCGGGGGTCCGGTGCTGGTGATGTTCACGGCCGACTGGTGCCCGTCGTGCCGCCAGTTGGCGCCGGTGCTGGGCGCGGTGGCGGGGGAGCTGGGCGACCGGCTCACGATCGTGCAGATCGACGCCGACACCAACCCCCGGACCCCGGTCGACTACGGGGTGCTCGCGCTGCCCACCCTGGCGCTCTTCCGCGGCGGGCGGACGGTGAAGACCCTGGTCGGCGCCCGATCCCGGCGGAAGCTGCTCCAGGAGCTCGCCGACGTGATCTGACGCGCGTCTCCACAACGGGCACATCGGGGCCCGGCGGCCATGGCCGCCGGGCCCCACGCTATCGGTAGGAGTCGATGAGCCGGGCCAGGTGGCGTCCCGCGATGTCCAGGGGTTCGGCGTCCTTCGCGACCTGGGCCGCGAGTTCGGCGCCCTCCAGTGTGCTCACGACCGTGCTGGCGAGATCGCGGGCGTCGGCGTCGGCGATGCCCGCTGCGCGGAGCCGGTCGGCGACCACCGTGCGCCAGCGGCCGAACGCCTCGGCGACGGCCCGCTGGATATCGGGGGTGCGGTCGACGGCGCCCAGCGCGGTGGCGGTGACGGGGCAGCCGTCGAGCCAGTCGGAGGCGCGCAGCCCCGCGGCGAGTTCGCGGGTGCAGGCGAGGACCGCGCGCGCGGGATCGGGGTCGGCCGCGAGGGTGGAGCGCAGGAGGTCGGTGAACTCCTGCTCGCCGTGGCGGATGGCCGCCGTGGCCAGCTCCTCCTTGCCGCCGGGGAAGAAGTGGTAGATCGAGCCGAGCGTGGCGTCGGAGGCGCGGGAGATCTGCTTGATCCCCGTGGCGTCATAGCCCTGCCGCTGCATGAGGCGGGAGGTCGCCCGGACGATTCGCTCACGGGTGCCGAGGGCCGGGGTGCCGCCCGCTGTGGCGGCCTGGTGTCGGGTACCGGTGCTCACCCCCGCAGCCTACCGGATAGAGCGTTCGTTCTAGAGGCGTGCTAGGTTCCTCTCTGAATAGATCGTTCGTTCTAGAAGGGATCGGTCATGACCGAGCAGCAGACGGTCACCGTCATCGGCCTGGGGCCCATGGGCCGGGCGATGGTGAACGCGTTCCTGGACCGCGGGTACCGCGTGACGGTGTGGAACCGGACCGCGTCGCGGGCCGATGGCGTCGTCGCCCGAGGCGCCGTCCGCGCCGCCACCGCCGCCGAGGCGCTGAAGGCCAACGGGCTGGTCGTCCTCAGCCTCACCGACTACGCCGCCATGTACGACATCATCGGACCGGCGGCCGACGCGCTTGCCGGCCGGGTCCTCGTCAACCTCAGCTCCGACACCCCCGCCGAGGCCCGCACGGCGGCCGAATGGGCGGCCCGCCACGGCGCCCGGCAACTGACCGGGGGAGTGCAGGCGTCCCCCTCGGGCATCGGCGCACCCGGGTCCTCGACCTTCTACAGCGGCCCGCGCGAGGTCTTCGACGCCCACCGGGACACCCTCGAGGTCCTCACCGCGGCCGACTACCTGGGCGCGGACCCCGGGCTGGCGGCGCTGTACTACCAGCTGCAAATGGACACCTTCTGGACCTCGATGCTCAGCCACCTGCACACCCTGGCCGTGGCCCGCGCACACGGGATCTCGGCGCAGGAGATCCTGCCCCACATCTCGACGACCGCGGCCTCGATCCCCGGCTTCCTGGAGTTCTACGCCCCGCGGATCGATGCGGGCGACCACGGCGGCGACGTCGACCGCCTCGCCATGGGAACGGCGAGCGTCGACCACGTCGTGCACACCGCCCGCGACGCCGGCGTGGACGCATCGCTGCCGGAGGCCGTCCTGGCGGTCTTCCGCCGCGGGATGGAGCACGGCGGGGCCGATGGCAGCTTCACCGGCCTGATCGAGGTGTTCGCCCACGACGCTGCCTGAGGCGGCGCCGGGCGCTTGCGTGCTGGGCGGACGTCCGCCGCAGTGGATCGTATGCTGTACGGTTCACCGTACGATTCACCGCGAACGAAGCCAGGGGGACGGAACGATGGCGGACACGCACGGGGACGCCGGGACGTGGTCGACCGGGTACACGCCCACGGAGGAGGAGCGCAGGAGCCTGGCGGAGTGGTTCACCCGCTACGACGCGCTGGCCGCGCGGGGGGACGCCGAGGCGATGGCCGACATGGCGGTCTTCCCGCTCAACACGGTCACCGACGACGGGGCCGGAACGGGGTCCGCCGCCCAGTCGGACCGGGCGGAGTTCATCGCTTCCACCCGGGAGTCGTTCGGCCAGGCAGGCGGAGAGGTGGCGTTCGACTCGACCCGGACCCCGTTCTTCCTCAGCGGGGCGCTGGCGGTCGTGTTCACCCGCTCCACCACGACCGTCGGCGACGTGTCCACGGAGCTGTACTACGCGGACGTGCTGATCCGCAGCGCGGGCGAGTGGCGCTTTCAGACCATGGTCCAGGGCGGCTGGGGAGCCCCCGCGCAGAGCTGACCCGGGTCGGGACGTGATGGGTCCGGGGCGGCTGTTGCCGCCCCGGACCCATCACACGGTGTGCCTCAGCGCTGTCCGGAGGGGACGGGATCGTCGGAGTGGTCGGCGGCCGGTGCGGCCGCCGCCGTCTGCTCGCCGTCCTTGGCGTGCAGGTGGCGCCGCTCCAGGGCGGAGCCCTCCACGTCGACGTCGGGCAGGATGCGGTCGAGCCACCGCGGCAGCCACCACGCGGCGTCGCCGGCCAGGCGCATGAGGGCGGGGATCAGCAGCATGCGCACGACGAAGGCGTCGAGCAGCACGCCGAAGGCGAGCGCGAACCCCATCGAGCTGATCATCATGGTCTCGGAGAAGATGAACCCGCCGAAGACCGAGATCATGATCAGCGCCGCCGCGGTCACCACGGACCGCCCGGCCCGGAACCCCTGTGCGACGGCGTCGCGTGCCGGGGCCCCGTGGACGTAGGCCTCGCGCATCCCCGTGCCGATGAACAGCATGTAGTCCATGGCCAGGCCGAACAGGATGCCGGCCAGGAGCGTGGGCAGGAAGTTCAGCACCGGCCCGGGGGTGTCCAGGCCGATGATCCCGCCGAGCCAGCCCCACTGGTAGACGGCCACCACGCCGCCCAGAGCGGCGAAGTAGGACAGGATGAACCCCAGCGTCGCCACGACCGGCACGTAGAGCGAGCGGAACACCAGCAGCAGGATGACCAGCGACAGGCCCACGACCACCGTTAGGTAGACCGGCAGCGCGCTGCTGAGGGTCTCGGAGATGTCGATGTTGCCGCTGGCCATGCCCGCGACGCCGAGCGTCCCGGTGGCGTGGATGGGCTCCATGCCGCGGAAGGTGTGCACCAGGTCGGTGGTCAGCGGGCTCGACGGCCCCTCCTCCGGCAGGACCTGGAAGATGGCCAGCGTGTAGTCGTCGGACATGTCGATGGGCGCCACCGCGGCGACGCCGTCGCGCTCGTAGAGCTCCCGGGCGACCTGGAACTGGTGGTCGCCCGCGTTGGCCTCGGCCGTCTCCTCGTCCGGGCCGCCGGGCAGCGGCGCCGCGACCAGCAGTGGGCCGTTCTGCCCCTCCCCGAAGTTCTCGGTGATGGCGGTGTAGGCGCGGTGCTGGGTGGTCTCGACCGGCTCGGCGGAACCGTCGGGCATCCCGACCCGCAGGTCCAGTGCGGGTAGCGCGATGACGCCGAGGGCGAGTACCGCGACGGCGGCGCGGCCCAGCGCCGCCCCGGCCGACATCGGCCGGGGGCCGTCCTCTCCCGCACCGCCGCCGCCGGGCGCCCGGCGTTCGCGGCGGGACAGGATGCGCGCCCCGGCCAGGGACAGCAGGGCCGGCACCAGGGTGACCGCGACCAGCACGGCGACTGCGATCGCGATGGCGCCCGCCGTGCCCATGAGGCCGAGGAAGCCGATCCCGGTCAGGTTCAGGCCCAGCAGCGCGACGAGCACGGTCGCCCCCGCGAAGACGACGGCGTTGCCCGCGGTCCCGTTGGCCAGGCCGATCGACTCGCCGATCCCGACGCCCTGCCGGAGCTGGCGGCGGTGCCGGTGGACGATGAACAGCGCGTAGTCGATGCCGACCGCGAGGCCGAGCATCAGCCCGAGGATCGGGGTCACCGAGGCCATTTCCACGACACCCGACAGCGACATCGCGGTGAGGGTGGCCAGGCCGACGCCGACCAGCGCGGTCAGGATCGGCAGGCCGGCCCCGATCAGGGTGCGCAGCATGACCATCAGCACGACCGCGGCCACGATGAGGCCGATCACCTCGGCGGCGCTCACGAGTTCGGGGATGCTCATGGCGATGTCGTTGGCGAAGTCCACCGTGGTGCCCTCGACGGGGGTGTCGGCGAAGATGGCCATCACCGCGTCGCGGGTCTCCTGGTCGACCTCCTCCTGGCTCTGGGTGAAGGCGATGGTGACCAGGGCGGTGTCGCCGTCCTCGGAGACCATGCGGATCCCCTCGGACATCTCCAGCAGGCCGGCGCCGCGGTCGAGCTCCCGGCTCGCGTCGTCCAGCTCCTGGGCGCCGTTGTCGATCTCGGCCTGCTGGGCGTCCAGCCCTTCTTCGACCTGGTCGAGCAGGCCGGCGGCCTCGGCCTGCTCCCGGCCGGAGTCGAGTTCTTCCTGGCCCTCCTCCAGCTGGGTGCGGGCGTCGGCGATCTCGGCGCGGCCCTCGTCGAGCCGCTCGGCCTGGTCGGCGCGGTCGGCCTCGGTGGCGAAGGGGTCGACGGCGTCTTCGACACCGTCGACCCCGGCCGCCTCGGCGACGCGGTCGGCGATGGCCTCCCGCTGCTCCTCGGTGAAGGGCGAACCGTCCTCGGTCTGGTGCACGACGGTGCCCGCGCCGCCGCCCATGCCGGGGAACTCCTGCTTGAGGGTCTGGTTCACCTGGTCGGTGGGGGTGCCGGGGATGGAGAAGCTCTCCTGGAGCTCCCCGGCGAAGAGGACGTAGACGGTGGCGGCCGCCGCGAGGAGGGCCAGCCACAGTGCGATGACGGTCTTGGCGCGGCGCGCGCAGGCGCGCCCGAGCCGGTAGAGAAGTTCAGCCATGGCTTTCCGCAGGTGTGGGGAGAGGGGAGGGGTGCGCCGTACGCTCAGGGGGTTGCGGAACCGACGGATCCGTAGCCGGCGCGGTTCACGGCGATCATGCGCTCCAGGAGGTCGGTCCAGACCCGGCGGGAGGCCTCGGTGTCGGCCCCGCCGGTGGCCTGCTCCCAGTGCTGGACCACGACCGCGCCGCCGCTGACGAGTGCGCTGGACATCAGGTCGACCACGAGCGGGTCGGCGCCCGGGTGGCGGCGCAGGACGATCGACGCCAGGCGGGCGCTCACGCCGTTGATGGCCTGTTCGAACAGGCCCGCGCGGCTCGGGGTGACCTCGTGCCCGTCCCGGCGCAGCAGGCGCTTGAGCCGGGTGATGGGGGTGACCAGGTCGGTCGCGCGCAGTGCGGCGGCGACCTCGTCGAACATGCCGCCGGGGCGGCTGTCGGCCGAGGCGGTCATGGCGGCCTCGATGCCGTCGATGATCGTCTCCAGCATCTCGCCGAACACCTCGACCACGATGTCGTCGAGGGAGCCGAAGTGGTTGAACACGGTCCGCCGTGACACGTCGGCCCGTTCCGCCAGCCGGTCGACGGTGAAGTGCGTGCCGCCGAGTTCGCCCACCAGGTCCGAGGCGGCGTCGATGATCGCCCGCCGGTGCCGCGCCTTGAGCGCATCACGCCGATCGCCCGGGGGTGGTGTGCGCTGATCGTTCACGCTGTCACCATATGGACTGTGGTGCACTTAGTGCAACGTTGCCCCAAGTGCACCCGATCACACCCGGATGACGGCGGTTCGCGGCCGGCGGAGAGCGACGTGGGAGCGCGCCTCGGCGGGCGGCCGGGGAACGGGCCGCCCGCCGAGGCCGGGCATCAGCGCTGCCGGGCGCGCTGCGCTCCGCCGCGCAGCAGGAGCAGCACGATCACCGCCGCCACGGCGGCGGGCGCCCCGAGGGCGGCGCCGACGGTGTGCAGGGCGGCGGTGAAGCCCGCGCCTTCGAGGCGGCCGCCGCTGAGGACGGCCAGCGCCGTGCCGACCACCGCCAAGGCGACGGTCTCCGTCGCCAGGCGCGCGGTGTTGAAGAGCCCGGCGGCGGTGCCGGCCTGCTCCGTGCGCACGCTGGAGACGGCCAGGCCGTCGACGACGCCCGTTGTCAGCCCCACGCCCGCGCCGATGAGCAGCAGCGGCCCGGCCAGCTGCCAGGGCGTGCTGTCGGCGCCGACCGTGACCAGCAGGGCGGCCCCGGCCCCGCTGAGGACGACCGCACCCCCCACCAGGGCGGCGCGTGAACGGCGCGCGATCGCCGCGCCCGCCGGCGGCAGCACGATCGAGGGAACGGTGAGCATGAGCAGCCAGCTCCCCGCCTCGCCCGCCTCCAGCCCGACCACGGCGATCAGGTACGACGGCAGGTAGACCAGCAGCGGGACCATCACCACCATCAGCACCCCCGCGGCCAGGGAGAACGCCGCGAACGGCCGGTTCGTCACCAGACCGAGGTCGAACATCGGGTCGGCGGTGCGCCGCTCCACGACGACGAACGCGGCGCCCAGCCCCAGCGCCACCGCGAGCCCGCCCAGGACCGCCGGGTCGGCAAAGCCGAGCGACGGCGCCTCGACGAGCACGAAGATCAGCAGCATCAGCGCCGCGGTGAACAGCGTCCCGCCCGCCCAATCGATGCGCCGCCCCTTCACGCCGGCCAGGCGCGGCAGCAGCGGGCACAGCAGCAGGACGAGCCCGGACAGGGTGGCGGGCACGGCGAAGACGGCCCGCCAGTCCACCGCCGTCACCAGCGCCCCCGAAACGGTCGGGCCGAAGGCGAGCCCGGCGCCGAGCACGGTGCCCAGCAGCCCGAACGCGCGGGCACGCGCGGGGCCGTCGAAGGTGGCCGCCAGGATCGACGATCCCGCCGCCGTGGTGGCGGCGGCGCCGACACCGGCGAGCGCCCGGGCGGCGGTGAGCAGGGTGATGTCACCGGCCAGCGCGCACGTGAGGCTGCCGGCGCAGAACAGCGCCACCCCGGCGGCGAACATGCGGCGCCGTCCCAGGAGGTCGGCCAGCGAGCCGCCGAAGGTCAGGAACCCCGCGAAGCAGGCGTTGTAGCCGTTGACGACCCACTGCGCCGCGGCGAGGCCGACGCCCAGATCGTCTTGCAGCCCGGGCAGGGCCACCGCGGCACCGGTGATGGTCAGCGGGACGGTGACCAGGGCCAGCAGGACGGTGGTGAGGGTGAGTGCGTTCCGGTTCACCGCGCACCCCCCGCGGACGTGGAGCGGGCGGGCCGGGAGAGGGCGGTCGGAAGGCGGTGGCGGCCGGTGTGCCGGCGGCCACGGGTCGGACAGGGGTGCACAGAGGACTCCGTGGATCGAGCGTGGAGCCGGGCAGCCCGAGGGGCCGCACCGGCGGATGGACGCTGATGCGGCGGAGCGTGGAAAAGGAGGTCACGCCGCCGCTAAGGGCGGCACACTCTGTTCGACTCTGGCACGGGCGTGAACCTACCCGATGCCGGGGCGGCGCGCATCCGGTTTTCCGGGCGCGGGGTGCCGGCGCGCCGGATCGGTGCGCGGCCCGCCCCGGCCGGCGGCGGTCAGAACGCGTGCAGCCCGCGCAGCGCGATGTCCCGGCCGCGCCGCATGGCCTCGAAGAGCTGGTCCTGGGACTGGTCGCGCTCCATGGAGGCCAGGGCGGCCCCTTGGACCGCGCCCACCATGGAGCCGACCACGGCTCCCGCGCTGACCGGATCGAGTTCGTCGGGGAAGGCGTCGGCCAGCGCCTCGGCGATGCGCCGCTGGAGGTCGACCGACTGGTGCAGCGCCTTGGCCTGGAGGGCGGGAACGGACACGAGCAGCTCGGTGTAGGTCTCCATCAGCCCCTTGTCGCGGCCGCCGACGCCCTGGTCCAGGTAGTCGTCCATCATCGCGTCGTAGACCCGGCCCAGCAGTTCGGTGATGCCATCGCGGGGGTCCCGGTCGGCGATCACCGCCAGCGCGACGTCGCGGTGGCGCCGGGTGTCCTCGAAGAGGACGTCGTCCTTGCTGGGGAAGTGGTTGAAGAACGTCTTCGTGGCCACGTCCGCGGCGGAGGCGATCTGGGCGACGGTCGTCTGTTCATATCCCTGCTCGGCGAACAGCCGGACCGCCGTCTCGGCGATCAGCCGCCGGGTCTGCCGCTTCTTGCGCTCGCGCCGTGACTCATCCATACGAGAAATTTACACCAGAACTAACGTTACTCCCATTGCATGATTACACTCGATGTAGTTTCATTTCGCTCACGGACGAGCCGCCCCAGGCCCGGCTCGCCGACGAACCCCAGACCCGAACACCACGGGCGGCCGCCCCCGACCGGCCGGCCGCTCGACAAGGACGGCGACCATGACCGAACCCCTGACCTTCCCCTTGCGCAACTCCGGCCCGTTCAGCCTCCCCGGCGAGATCGCGGCACTGCGCGGCGAGCGCGAGATCGCGCCCCTGCACTACCCCGACGGCCGATCCGGCTGGGTGGTCACCCGCCGCTCCACCATCCGCTCGGTGCTCGCCGACCCCCGCTTCAGCGCCCGGCAGGAGCTGCGCACCACACAGTCGAGCGAAATCGACACCGCGCCGCCCGCCGCGCCCGGCATGTTCATCTCGATGGACCCGCCCGACCACACCCGCTACCGCCGCGTGCTCACCGGCCAGTTCACCGTGCGCCGGATGCGCCGGCTCGCCGACCGCATCGCGGAGATCGCCGAGGACTGCCTGGACCGCATGGAGGCGGCCGGGCCGCCGGCCGACCTGGTGCGCGACTACGCCGTTCCGATCCCCGCGCAGATGATCTGCGAGATGCTCGGCGTTCCGGACGACTTCCGCGACACGTTCCATCGGGAGCTCATCGAGCTCTCCCGCTCCGGTGCCAGCCTGGAGACCCACGCGCAGACCATGGCGCGCGTCAACGCCTACCTCGGCGAGCTGGTGGCGCGCAAACGGGCCGAGCCGACCGACGACGTCCTCGGCGGGATCATCGAGGACGGCGGCGACCTCTCCGACGCCGCGATCGTGAACATGGCCTTCCTGCTGCTGGGCGGCGGGTTCGACACGACCACCAACATGCTGGCCCTGGGCACTTTCGCCCTGGTGCAGGACCCCGGGCAGATCCCGCTGATCACCGACCCGGCCACCGTCGACAACGCCGTTGAGGAACTGCTGCGCTACCTCCCGGTCGTCCCGGGCACCATCCGCGCCGCGCTGGAGGACGTCGAACTCGAAGGCGTCACGGTGAAAAAGGGCGACAACGTCCTGGTCGCGCTGCCCGCGGGCAACCGCGACCCCGAACGGTTCGCCGACCCCGACACCCTCGACCTGGCCCGATCCGCGAACGGCCACATCTCGTTCGGGCACGGGGTCCACCAGTGCATCGGCCAGCAGCTCGCCCGGGTCGAGATGCAGGTCGCCTTCCCCGCGCTGTTCCGCCGGTTCCCCGACCTGCGGCTGGCGGTGGCACCCGAGGACGTGCCCCTGCGCGACGACATGGTCATCTTCGGGGCCCACGAACTCCCCGTGACCTGGGGCCCGCGGTGATCCGGATCCTCGCGGACCGTGACGCCTGCATCTCGGCGGGGATGTGCGTGCTGACCGCGCCCGAGGTCTTCGACCAAGATGATGCAGACGGCCGGGTGGTCGTCACCGCCCCCGCGCCCGCGACAGAGGAGCTACAGCGTGCCGCGCGCGAGGCCGTGGGCCTGTGCCCGGCGCGCGCCCTGTCCCTCGACGGGGAGACCGCTCGCACCTGAGGTGCGGGCCGGCGGCCCCGCACGTCACCTCACCCGCGCGCCGGAGCCGGGCCGGGGCTCGCGGCCNCAGTGGCGGCAGGCGCGCGCCGAAGCCGCCACCGTGCCGTGAGCGGCCGCGGTGAGCAGCGCGGCGAGCGCGACCACCGGCCAGTGGGTGGCCAGGGGGGCGGCGGCGGCCATGGTGAGCGTGGCGATCACCATCGCCACGCTGGCCGTGGTGGCCGTCCACGCCACCGCGAGGGGCAGCCGCTCCGGCGGGGCCAGCCGGCGGGCGAGGCCGC
>NZ_JBHSBH010000010.1:235318-447504 GCF_042650565.1 Nocardiopsis sediminis | reverse complement strand
CGGTGGCGGCCATCGCCGCCGTGGCGAGCACTGCGGCGGCGATGGTGGCGCCGGCCGGCAGCAGGGCCGTACGCGGCGGCGGCCACCCCGTGTCGGGGCCCGCGCTGACGATCAGATACCAGCAGGCCATCACCAAGGGGGCGGCGAGGGCGACGGCCGCGGCGGTGCGGCGGGCCTGGGCCATGGTCAGTTCGTGCTGGCAGGCGGGCGCGACCTCCTCGACGGTCCCGAACCCGCGGATCGCCTCGCGGGCGGCCCGCTCCGCGGCCATGCCCGCTGCGACGTGCGCCGCCGCGGCGTCGGCCAGGCCGTCGCGCATCTCGGCGACCATCCGCGCCTTGGCCCGGGCCGGCCCGTGCAGGACGGCCGACAGCTCCGCGACGTGGGCGTCGATGGGGTCGGCCTGCCTGCTGAGGGCGGTCACGAGGCGGTCCGGGGTGCAGCAGAGGGGTTGAGGACCGAGCCGATCGCGGCCGTGAACTCCTGCCATGCCGTGCGCTCGGTCGCCAGGCCGCGCCGGCCCGCCTCAGTGAGCCGGTAGCAGCGCCGCCGCCGGTCGCCGACCGACTCCCAGCTGCTGGCGAGCAGCCCGATCCGCTCCAGCCGGTTCAGCGCCGGATAGATCGTGCCCGTGCGCAGTTCGAGCGCGCCGCCGCTGCGCTGCTGGACCGCGGTGATGATCGCGTATCCGTGCAGCGGTCCCGGTTCCAGCACGGCCAGCAACAGCCCGTCCAGGTGCCCTCGCACCGCATCCGCCCTCATAGGTAGACAGCCTACCTACCTGCGTCGCGGATGGTGTATCAATGTTGGAAGCAAATCTATTGGCAGCCAACATATCCATACCTGGAGGGCCACCGTGGCCGCATTCCTGCTGTCCGTGCACGTCATCGCGGCGATCCTGACGATCGGGCCGATCGCCGTCGCCGCGTCCCTGTTCCCCCGCTACGCGCGCCAGGCCGCACCCACCGGCGGCGCCGAACCCGACGAACGCGCCGCCGGGGTCGCCGCGCTGCTGCACCGGATCTGCCGCGGCTACGCCGTCGTGGGCATCACCGTCCCCGTCTTCGGCCTCGCCACGGGCGCGCAGCTCGGCGTCCTCACCGACGCCTGGCTGCTCGTGTCGATCCTGCTGACCGCCGTCGCCGCCGGCATCCTCGCGCTGGCGATCCTGCCCCACCAGCAGCGCATGCTCGCACCGCCCGAGGAGGCCGCAGAAAGCGACGCCCTTCGCCGCGGGGCGGCCCGCCTCAGCGGGCTCACCGGGGCGTTCAACCTCCTCTGGGCGATCGTCGTCGTCCTCATGATCGTCCGCCCCGGCTCCACGACGGGGGTATGAGCCCGTGCGCGCGCTCCGGGCGGCCGCCGCAATCGAGGCCGCCTCCCTCGTGGTCCTGCTGGCCAACCTCCTCACCGTGCACGCCCCGGCGGTCTCCTCCCTCACCGGCCCGATCCACGGCACCGCCTACCTGGCCGTCATCGCGACCACCCTGGCGGCCGCCCCGTCCCGCGCCGCCCGCTGGTGCGCCCTCATCCCCGGGATCGGCGGGCTGATCGCCCTCAACCTGGCCCGCCGGTGAGCGGGCATCGGGACGCCGGTTCAGTCGTCGAGTGCCGCGGTGATCGCCGCGGTGGCGTGCAGGCGGGTCGTGGGGAACACCGGGACCGGGCTGTCCTCCGGGCGGATCAGCAGCTCGATCTCGGTGCAGCCGAGGATCACGCCCTGCGCGCCGTGCGCCACGAGATCCCCGATCACCTCGCGATAGGCCGCGCGTGACTCCTCCTTGACGATGCCCAGGCACAGCTCCTCGTAGATCACCCGGTGCACCAGCGCCCGCCCGTCGGCGCCGGGAACGAGAACATCGAGCCCGTGCCGGGCCAGCCGCCCGCGGTAGAAGTCCTGCTCCATCGTGAACGCGGTCCCCAGGAGCCCGACCCTGCCCAGCCCCGCCGCTGTGACGGCCTGCGCGGTGGCGTCGGCCAGATGCAGCAGCGGGACCGAGACCGCGGACGCCACCGTGTCCGCGACCTTGTGCATCGTGTTGGTGCAGATCACCACCAGATCCGCCCCGGCCGCCTCCACCGCCCGCGCCGCGTCGGCCAGTACCTCGCCCGCCTCCGCCCAGCGCCCTTCGACCTGCAAGCGCTCGATCTCGGCGAAGTCGACCGAGTACAGCACGCACTTCGCCGAGTGCAGCCCACCCAGCCGCTCGCGCGTCAGCTCATTCAACAGCCGGTAGTACTCGGCCGTGGACTCCCAGCTCATGCCGCCGATCAATCCGATGGTTCTCATCCGCCCACTGTCACACACGCCCAAGCGCGGCCCGAACGGCGGTCGACGGTCTGCGGTGGCCGGGCCGACGGATGAGGGCGATGCCGTAGGCGGTGATCCAGGCGACCCACAGGAGCCAGCCGGTGAGGCCGAGGAGGCCGAATGGGCCGCCGTGTTCGGTCACCAACGGGGTGAGTGTGGCCGAGGTGAACATCAGGGTGGCCGACAGCAGGCCGAGGGCGAAGTGCCAGGTGGTGATGAGGCCGGAGCGGCGTCCGCCGGTCGAGAGGCCGACGAGGGCGATGGCCAGGAAGGTGCCGTTGAGGGTGAACAGTGCGTCGTGCAGCGCCCACAGCCCGGCGGTCGTGGCTCCGTCGTCGGGGGCCGTGGATGTGAGGGCGAGCCGCAGCGCGATGATCGCCGCGAAGGCGGAGTTCTGCATCACCAGCCCGGCGAAGCCCAGCAGCGACCACGCCTCTCCGCGGTCGCTCTCGGACCGGCGGACCGCGGCCACCGCGCCGGCGCCGAACAGCGTGGCCAGGACCCAGGCAGCGGGGGTGAGCGCGGAGGAGACGCCGATGATGTCCCCGCGCGTCCCGAAGAAGGCGGTGACGTCAGCGGGGGTGGCGCCGGAGTGGGGCAGCCCCGCGGGCACGGCGATGACGTTGGCGAGCACGATCAGGGCGGCGAAGCCGAGGGCGGCGATACCGCAGACCCGGGAGAAGGGCATGGCGGCCGCGGCCACCGAACCTCTTTCTGTTTTACGTGGCATATATTGAATATATCGAACGGAACGAGAGGTTCGGGAACGGCCATGAACGACGCAACAGGCAAGCGCCGCTACGACTCGCTGCGCCGCACCGCGCAGGCGCAGGAGACGCGGGCCGAGATCGCCCGCGCCGCCCGCGGGCTCTTCGTCGCCCAGGGGTGGGCGGCCACGACCGTGCGCGACGTGGCGCGCACAGCAGGCGTGTCCGTGCCGACGGTGTACTCGGCGTACGGGAGCAAGACCGGGCTCGCCCTCGCGCTGGCCGACTCCGCCGACCTGTCGGCCGGCATCCCGCGGATGCTCGCCGAGCTGGATCAGGCCGAGGCCGACCCTCCGCGGCAGCTCGCGGCGATGGCCGCCTACGACCGGCGCCTCTACGAGCACGCGGGCGACGTCATCACCCTGGTGCGCGAAGCGGGGCGCACCGAGCCCGAGCTGGCGACCGCCTACTCCGACGCCCGCCGCCGCGGCGACCAGACCCGCATCCAGGTCTTCTCCGCCTGGCCGGCCGGCACCCTGCGGCCGGGCATGGACGTGCGCGAGGCGGTCGACGTCTATGCGGCGCTGTGCAACATCGACGTCTACACCACCCTCACCGCCGAGCGCGGCTGGCCGCCCGGCCGGGTCGAGCAGTGGTGGAACGGGGCCCTCGTCCGCGAACTCCTCGGCTGAGAGGGGCGGTAGGCCGGCCGGCGCGGGCGCGCCGGCCGGCCTGGGCGGAGCGCCGTCCCGCATCCGCCCGGATGGCTCAGCCCTGGACGGGCCGGGCCATCGGTCCTTCGCCCAGCTCGGCCTGGGCCGCCGCGATGACGGCGGCCGGGTCCTCGGCGGGGCGCAGGCCGCAGGTCTCCTCCAGCCAGGACACGAGCTTCCCGCGATTGGGGGCCGGTTCGCAGGCGCGCAGGTCGACGCCGGCCGCGTCGCACCGGATATCCGCGTCGGTGAGGCCGGCGATGAGCTGCAAGAACTCCCGCATGTTCCGGGCGACGACACCGACGCCCGCCGTCGCTCCCAGCGCCACGACGGGCAGTTCGGCCGGGTCGGCGCGGTCGTCGCAGCGCCACACGGCGTAGTAGGTGTCGCGTTCGTTGGTGGAGGCGAACGGCGCCAGATCCCCGGTGAGCCCGGGGTTGTCCACCTTCCCGCGCTCGCCGTAGGCGTCGAGCAGCCAGAAGCCGTTCGCGAATCCGCCGTACACCAGGTTGTCGAACCTCGCGAGGAGGTTCAGTTCGTGGACCGGTGACCAGACCGCATCCGGGATGCGCGGGTGGATCCAGACGGCCCACTCCCGCGCCAACTCGGCCTCGGCCGCGTCGACGATCTCCGCCCAGTCGTCGGCGGGCGTGAGGCCGAACATCTGCTCCAGCCAGGCGAGGTAGAGGCGGTTGTCCACCGGCTCGTCGTCATCGTCGTCATCGCCGCCGCGCAGGCCGAAGGACCCCCAGTCGATGTCGGGTTCGTGGTCGGTGGGCAGCGACGCGAGCAGGCGGAGGAACTCCCGGAAGTCCCGGGCGACGAGGTGCACGCCGCCCTCGTCGCCCATCGCGACGACCGGCAGCGTCGCCAGGTCGGCGCGGTCGTCCTTGCGCCAGATGTCGTACGTCGACCCGCTGCCGTTGGCCTGGGCGAAGTTGATCAGCCCTTCCACGTGCTCTGCGCCGTAGTTGTACATCTCGAAGCCGTTGGCGAAGAAGTCGTCGTGGGTGTCGTAGAACTCCTTGAGGAGGTTGAGCTCGGGCATGGGGGAGAAGGCGTCCGTCATGGGACCTCCGCGGGTGATCACTTCGGCAGGGTGCAGCGGACGCTAGCACCCGGGGACGACGCCCTGCCTCCCGGGCGTCGCACCGGGTCGAACTGGAATGCGGCCTCAGTCGGTGACGGCGCCGGCCGTGATGTTGAGCGACGTGCCGGTCATCGACCGGGCAAGGTCGGAGGCCGCGAAGACGGCCGCGTTGCCCACATCGGCGAACGTCGCCGCCCGCTTGAGCATCGTCTTGCCCACGATCATGTCGGTGATGGCCTCGCGGCCGGAGAAGTCCTCGGGCAGCCCCTCGGTGATCCCGCCGGTGTGCAGCGCCAGGACCCGCACCCCGTAGGCCCCCAGCTCCGCCGCCAGCTGACGCCGCAGGACGTCGACCGCGCCGAGCGCGACCTGGAGGCCGCCGATGGAGTAGTCGCGGATCGGCTCGCCGCCGCCGTCGCCCCCGAAGGTGAGGATGACGCCCGACCGCTGCCGGACCATGTGCCGGGCTGCGGCCCGCGTGGTGAGGAACGTCGAGCGGGTCGCGATGCGGACCGGCCGCTCGAAGTCCTCCAGCGACATCTCGGCCAGCGGAGTGCCCTGGGCGTCGGCGATGTCGATGACGTTGACGGAGATGTCGACGCCGCCCGACTCGGCCGCGACCGCGTCGGCGTGCGCATCGACCGCGGCCTCGTCCAGGGCGTCGAGGACGGCGGTCTCGGCGCGCCCGCCCTCGCCCCGGATACGGTCGGCGAGGCCGTCGAGCGTCGCGCGGGTCCGGCCCACGAGGTGGACCTTCGCGCCCTCGCGGGCGAAGGCGGTGGACAGCGCGGTGCCGACCTGGCCGGCGGCCCCGTAGACGATGGCGTTCTTGGCTTCGAGCAACACGGTGGATGTCCTTCCGGTCGGTCAGGTCCGGGCCGCGGCGGCCAGGCGGGTGAGCAGGTCGTTCCACAGCGGGCGATGCCATGCGGCGACGGCGTCGGCGCGGGGGCCGTAGAGGCGTCCGGTCACGTTGACGGAGAGGGTGGCGGCGTCCATGGGAAAGGCGGAGACGGCGAACAGCGCGGGGCAGGGCCGCTCCGCGCGCAGCAGGGCGAAGGCGGGCCCGAGGTGGTCGATCACCCCGCTCAGGGGCGGCGCGTCCTGCGGGGTGCGAAACGCCATGCCCGCGGTGCGGCCGGTCAGCCCCAGCGCTTCGTGTACGGCGGCGCTCACCTCGGCGCGGGCCCGGGGCGGTGCGCCGACGGGCACCGTGAGGTCGAGGCGGGCCGCGGGCCGGCCGGGGAAGTGGGCGGCGTAGGAGCGCAGGACCCGCAGCGCCATCCCCCACCCGGTGCCGGTGTCCTCGGCGATGTCGTCCCAGCCCTCGCCCTCGGCGTAGAGGCTGCTGACCACGCGCACCACGCAGCTGCCCTGCTCGCGGGCCTCTATGAGGAACTCCGTCGCGATCGCGGGGGCCGGCGCGGCCGCGCGCTCCTCGTAGGCGAAGCGGTGCGGCGGCTCCCAGCCGGTGACCGTGGCCGATGCGTCGGGGCCGAAGGGTTCCCGGTGGATGTGCACGGCGCCGCCGACGCGGGGTTCGATGTCGGCGGGGAAGGACCAGGCCGCGCTGCCGGATGAGGTGGTGATCGCCTGCCAGACCTCGCCGGGGGTGGCGGGGATCTCCACTTCGGAGCGGGTGACGTGCGCGTGCGCGTGCGGGTCGCCGTCGTCGCTCATGCGCCGGCGTCCTTGGGGCGGGGGTGGACGGCGACGAGGAGGCGCTGCCACCTGCCGTCCGGTGCGTCCTCGTCGTGGTACTTGGCCGCGAGGCGGGCGGCGGCGGTGGCGAGTTCGTCGGCGAATGCGGCGCGGTCCTGCGGATTCGCGAAGCGGATCTCGGTGTCCAGCGCGAAGACGGGCAGGGGCCGTCCCGCGCGGGCGGCGCGCCGGGCGAGCGCGCCGACCTCGCGGACGGCCCGGGCGGCGAGCGCGATCAGGTAGGCGGCCGAGAGCCGGTTGCCGTCGCGCGCCGGGGCGGGCCGGGCGCCGAGCGGTTCGGGCGCCACGACGTATCCGGCGGCGGTGGCCACGAGCAGCCGCTCGGTGAGCCCGCCCCAGGTGCGGGTCTCGGCCACCTCCACCAGGCCGTGCGCTTCCAGTTGGCGCAGGTGGTAGTTGACCTTCTGCCGCGTGAGCCCCACCTGCGCCGCGAGCGTCGCGGCGGAGGCGGGCCGGTGCAGCTCGGCGAGCAGCCGGGCGCGCACCGGGTCCAGCGCCGCGACGGCGGCGGCGGGGTCGGCGATCACTTCGATGTCCTGCATGCCCCCAGCAAATCTTTGACAAATGAATTTGTCAAGCGATTCCGGTCAGGTCGCCCCGTGTCCGCGCGCCCCGAAAGCCCGGCAGTGGGAACCGATCGCAGGCGGCCCGTGCCCGTTGGACCGGAGCGCGAACGGCGCGGTCAACGGGGAGAGGCGGCGATCCGCACACGGTCGCTTTCGCCATCGGAGAGGAACGACGCCAGTGCCCGCCCCTCCTCGGCCACATCGGCGCGGTCGGCCCGGGAGAGACCGCGCAGCGGGGTGACGGACACGGCGTCGGCGTCGACGTCCCAGGTCGCGGCTACCCGGCCGTCGACCAGCACGACGCGCTCGCCGGCGACCGACAGGCCGCGGTGGGCGTCGTCGACGATCCGCCCGCGGTCGTGGTAGCCGAGGAGCGCGTTGTCGAACGCCGGCAGGAACCGCACCGGGGCGGGGGTGCCGGGGTCGGGGCGAGGGGCGTCGGGCAGGTCCAGCAGTTCGCGCCCGCGCTCGTCGCGGAAGGCCACCAGCTCTCCGCGCATGGCGGCCACCGCGGCCGGCAGCCCGGCCAGGCCGGACCAGGCGCGCAGATCGGCCGTCGCCGCCGGGCCGAACGCGGCCAGGTAGCGCCGTACCAGCACCTCGCCGACCGGATCGGCGCCCTCAGGAGCGGGCGGGTCGGCCGCGCGCCCCAGCCACGACGCGAGCGGCAGGTAGCGTACCCCCGCTCTCGCGCGCCACAGCCCCCTCGGTGGCAGCTGCACCATCGGGATCAGGGCGGCGACCAGCACCTCACCCAGCGCCCGGGGCCCCGGGTCCGGCCAGTGATCGGCCACCGCCCGCGCGAGCTCGGGCATCGAGCGGGGCTCGCCGTCGGCCAGCACCGCCCGGCCCGCCGCCGCGAGCTCGCCGAGGTCCACCCCGGCCAGCTCGCGGCGGTAGACCCCGAGCACGCGCTGGCGCAGCATGGCGTCATGGCGGGACCGCCAGGCCACGGCGTCGTCGGCGGTGAGCAGGTGGACGGTGCGGCGCATGAGGTGGGTCCGCACCACACGCCGCCCGGTCATCAGGGCGTCGAGTGCGGCCGGGTCGAACGCGTGCAGCCGCGACCAGAGCCCGGTGAACGGCTCCTGCGGCTCCTGGGCTTGCAGGCCGCACAGGTGGGAGACGGCGTCGAAGACCGGCATATCGGCGCGCTCGAGCAGCAGCTGCCGGGCGAGCGTCGCGCGGTTGAGCGCGCGGGTCGTGAGTACGGGCATCGGTTCACCTGTCGTGCGTTCGGTCGGGGTCGGGGCATCGGCCGGGTCCACTGTGGGCGGGCGGGGGGCACGCTCCCGCCCGCCCATGGCGGGGTGTGCTACGCGTTGTATTCACTGACGACGTCGAGGTCGCCGCCGAAGACGGACCGGTAGAACTCCAGCGCCGCGCGCGCGTCGCCGCGGAAGTTGAGGTGGGTCGTGGTGGTGACGGACACGATCGCTCCTTGGGTGGACGTGCTGCCTGGTGCGCGACCACGGTCGCAGCGGTAGCGGCCAGGTTCTGTCCTCTTCTTCCGCTTCCGCCAGGATGCGGAACGTGCAGAGGACCTCGGCACGACTGCTGGCCCTGCCGTCCCTCCTCCAAGCGCGCCGGGACAGACCGGGAACGCTGCCGGCCGAGCGGCTGGACGTCAGCCCGCGCACCGTGCGCCGCGGCGTCGACCGCCTGCGCGAACTCGGCTATCCCATCGTGACCGCCAAAGGCCCGGACGGGGGCTACGCCCGGCAGCGGGCGGGCCACCCGCCGCGCCGCGCCCGGTCCGATGTCCGATCGCGGGCCGTCTCCGTCACCGGACCGGGCGGGACCCGCAGGACCGGGGACGGTCAGCCCGCCGTGGCGATCCCCGTGCGCCGGGCCCGCAGGACGGTGTCGCGGACGTGGTGCGTGCCCGCGGGCGGGGGAGCGGTCCGCGGGCGGGTCTCGTCGATCAGGACGGTCCACTCCTCATCGAGGAGCCCGGCGATCTCCGCGGGCCGGTAGTAGTCGCGCGGATCGACGCCGAGCTCGTGGACCGGCGGCAGATCCGCGAGGTCATGGCCGACGAACAGGAAGGTCCCGCCCGGCGCGACGGCGGCGAGCAGGCCGCGCAGCGCCGCGTGGTCCGGCCGACGCGGAAGCGGGAAGTATTCGGCGTTCACCAGGTCGAACGCTCCGGCCGGGGGCGGAGCCGTGGTCAGGTCGGCGTGCGTCCAGACCACGCGGCCGGCCACGTCCGCTCCCGCGGAGGCGGCCCGCTCCAGGGCGACCCGCGAGATGTCGGCCGCGGTGACCCGCCAGCCGCGCCGGGCCAGCCACAGGGCGTCGGCGCCTTCACCGCACCCCACGTCGAGCGCGCGCCCCGGCGAGACGCCGGCGACTTCGGTGACCAGCACCCCATTCGGGTTGCCGCTGAAGTACCGCTCGCGGCTGCCGTACTTGTCATCCCAGTACTGTGCGTCCATGGTCCCTGCCTCGGGTGATGGGGGTGGGTGCGGTCAGATGCCGTGGCGCCGGTCGCCCATGACCCGTTCGCACAGGCGGGCCTCGGCCTCC
Organism: Nocardiopsis sediminis; assembly: GCF_042650565.1. Taxonomy (NCBI): domain Bacteria; kingdom Bacillati; phylum Actinomycetota; class Actinomycetes; order Streptosporangiales; family Nocardiopsidaceae; genus Nocardiopsis; species Nocardiopsis sediminis. Next base: position 437,866 of record NZ_JBHSBH010000010.1, on the reverse strand, counting down.
CGGGAGAAGGGGTCGCGCCGGGCCTGCACGGCGCGGCGGGTGTCGTCGGCGATGAGGTCGCCGTTGATCGCCATCGCCGCGGTGGAGCCGGACGCGGCCGATGCCAGGACGTTCGCCGTGAGGTCGGCGAGGTTGCCCGCCACCCAGACCCCCGGGACCGACGTCAGGCCGGTGGCGTCGGCGGTGATGTAGGCCCCGATGCCGCGCGGGTGCGGGGTGGGCTCCACACCGAGCGCGGCCAGCACCTCGGCGCGCGGGACCGCACGTGGTGCCACCGCCAGGGCGTCCAGGGGGATGGTTTCGCCGGTGTGCAGGCGGACACCGGCGAGACGGTCGCCGGCGGTCTCCAGGCCGGCCGCTTCGCCCTCGACGACCGCGATGCCGCGCGCGGCCAGCTGCTCGCGCTCCTCGCCGGCGGGGGCGGGGCCGGTGTGGGTCAGCAGGGTGAGGTCGCCGGTCCACTGGCGGAAGTGCAGCGCCTGGTGCACGCTCATCGGGCCGGTGGCCAGGACGCCGATCGGCCGGTCGCGGACCTCCCAGCCGTGGCAGTAGGGGCAGTGCAGCACGTCGCGCCCCCACCGCGCCGCCAGGCCGGGGACATCGGGCAGTTCGTCGGTGATCCCGCCGGCCACCAGCAGCCGCCGCGCCCACACGGTGCTCCCGGTGTCGAGCCCGACCGCGAACCCGCCGCCCTGCCGTGACGCCGACAGCGCCCGGCCGGTGACGAACGCGCCCCCATAGGCGGACACCTCCCGCCGCCCCGCCTCCAGCAGGTCGCCCGGCGCGGCCCCGTCGCGGGAGAGGAAACCGTGCATGTGCGCCGCCGGCGCGTTGCGGGGCTCACCGCTGTCGACCACCAGCACCGACCGCCGGGCCCGGCCCAGCACGAGCGCACCGCTCAAACCCGCCGGCCCGCCGCCGACGACCACCACGTCATACCGAATACCGTCTCGGGTCATATCGACCACCTCCGGCACCCAACCTGCCGCCACCCGCCGCCGAACGACAAAATTCTTTGCGGAAACAGCAAAATGCGGGCACAGTGGCGGTATGAGCGATGACTTCGACGCCGTGCTGTCCGCGGTCGGACCGCGCCTGCGCGAGCTGCGCCGCCGCAGCGGCGCCACCCTGAGCGCACTGTCGGAGACCACCGGCATCCCGGTCAGCACGCTGTCCCGCCTGGAGTCGGGCCACCGCAAACCCGGCCTGGAACTCCTGCTCCCCCTGGCCAAGGCCTACCAGGTGCCGCTCGACGAACTCGTGGGCGCCCCGGCCAGCGGCGATCCGCGGGTCTATGCCCGCCCCATCACGCACAACGGCATGACCGTCATCCCGCTCACCCGCAAACCCGGCGGGCTCCAGGCGCGCAAGCACGTCCTGCGGCCCGGCCCCCAGGACCTCGAACCCGACCCCCGCTCACACGAGGGCTACCACTGGCTCTACGTCCTCAACGGGCGGCTGCGCCTGGTGCTCGGCGACCACGACCTCGTCCTGGCCGCGGGCGAGGTCGCCGAGTTCGACACCCACCTGCCGCACTGGTTCGGCAACGCCGACGCACACCCGGTCGAGTTCCTGAGCATCTTGGGCCCGCAGGGCGAACGGTTCCACACCAGGGCCCGCTACCGGCCCTCCTGACGGCCCGGTCCGGGGCCGCCCACCGGTGGGCACGGGAAAGGGCGAGCGGCGCGGCGGCACGAAAAAACCGTCCATCGAGGACGGACGGTCGCGGGTGAGAAGGGGGAGGGCTCCGGCGACTCCCCTCCACTCTCAACGTATAGCGCACCCCGGGGCTTGCGGCAAGACCCCGGTCGTGGCGCACAATCGTCGATCGTGACCAGGACCCACGACAGAAAAGACCACGTGAACCACCCCGCCACCAGCGCGTTCGACCTCCCCGGCCACCTCAGTGCCAAAGCCGACCCGGAACTGATCGCCGCCGACGACGCCCACTTCGCGGCCATCGACGAGAGCCTCCGCCACTCGATCGCCGACCTGTCCGGCCGCCTCGACGCCCGCCGCGCGTCCCCCGGCGGCAAGGGCCGGGAGGCGCTCGACCGCGACCTGGACGTCCACCGGATGACCGGCCGCCTGCGCGCCCTGCGCCGCTTCGGTCTGGACCTGTGCCTGGGGCGCATCGTCGCCGCCGACGACCCCGAGCCCGTCTACATCGGACGCCTCGGCCTCACCGACAGCGACGGGCGCCGGCTGCTGCTCGACTGGCGTTCCCCCGCGGCCGAGCCGTTCTTCGCCGCCACCCACGCCAACCCCATGGGCCTGACCAGCCGCCGCAGATACCGCTGGACCCGCGGCCGGATCGGCGACTACTGGGACGAGGTGTTCACCGAGGACGGATTCGACGGGCACGCCGCCCTCGACGACCAGTCCGCCTTCATCGCCAGCCTGGGCGCCGACCGGTCGGCCCGGATGCGCGACGTGCTCGGCACCATCCAGGCCGACCAGGACGCCATCATCCGCGCGGGCTCCAGCGGTGCACTGGTCGTCGACGGCGGCCCGGGGACGGGCAAGACCGTCGTCGCCCTGCACCGCACCGCCCACCTCCTCTACTCCGACCCCCGCCTGGGCCACCGCGGCGGCGGGGTGCTGTTCGTCGGCCCCCACCAGCCCTACCTGGCCTACGTCGCCGACGTCCTGCCCAGCCTCGGCGAGGAGGGCGTGCAGACCTCCACCCTGCGCGACCTCGTCCCCGAAGGGGCCGCCGCGGCGGCCGAGGCCGACCCCGAGGTCGCCCGCCTGAAGTCATCGGCGGACCTGGTGAAGGCGGTCGAGGCGGCCGTCAGGTTCTACGAGCAGCCGCCCACCAGGGCGATGACGGTCACCACCGACCTGTTCGACGTCCGGCTGAGCGCCGGCGACTGGGCCGAGGCGTTCGACGCCGTGGAACCGGGCACCCCGCACAACGAGGCACGCGACCAGATCCTGGCGGAGCTGGCCGCGATCCTGGCGGACCGGCACGACGATGACGACGTCTCGCCCGACCTGCTGCGCAGGTCGCTGCTGCGCGACACGGAGCTGATGACGGCCCTGCACCGCGCCTGGCCGCTGCTCGAACCGACCGACATCATCGGAGACCTCTGGACGGTCCCCGCCTACCTGCGCAAATGCGCCCCCTGGCTCCAGATCGACGAGATCCGGGCGCTCCAGCGCTCCGACCCCCACGCCTGGACGGTGTCCGACCTGCCGCTCCTGGACGCGGCCCGCCGCCGGCTCGGCGACCCCGGGGCCGCGCGCCGCAAGCGCCGCTACGACGCCTCCGCCGCGGCCGAACGCGAGCGCATGGCCGGCGTCATCGACGACCTGCTCCAGGCCGACGACGACGGTGAAGGCGCGGTGACGATGCTGCGCGGACGCGACCTCCAGGACAGCCTCGTCGACGAGGCCGCACTCCCCGGCGCCGGCCCCGACGCCCTCGCCGGCCCGTTCGCGCACATCGTCGTCGACGAGGCCCAGGAACTGACCGACGCGGAGTGGCAGATGCTGCTGCAACGCTGCCCGTCGCGGAGCTTCACCATCGTCGGCGACCGCGCCCAGGCCCGGCACGGGTTCACCGAGTCGTGGCGGGACCGGCTCGAACGGGCCGGGTTCGACCGGATCGGCCTGGCCTCCCTGAGCATCAACTACCGGACGCCGCAGGAGGTCATGGCGGAGGCCGAGCCCGTCATCCGCGCCTCGCTGCCCGACGCCAACGTGCCGGCCTCCATCCGCAGCAGCGGCATCCCCGTCGCACACGGGTCCGTCGCGGACCTGAGCGCGGTCCTCGACGGCTGGCTCGCCGGGCACGCCGAGGGGATCGCCTGCGTCATCGGCGACCCCGCGTTCCCGGCGACGTCGCGCGTGCGGTCGCTGACCCCCGAGTTGGCGAAGGGGCTGGAGTTCGATCTCGTCGTGCTCGTCGACCCGGAGAGGTTCGGCGCGGGGATCGAAGGGGCGGTCGACCGCTACGTGGCGATGACCCGGGCGACCCAGGGGCTGGTCATCCTGACCAGCCCCTGAAGCCGGCGGTCAGCGCGGCGCGGCCGGGCGGAGCATGGCGGTGGCGCCGGCGGTCACACCCGTGAGGGCGCCGCACGCCTGGAACCCCGACCTCTCGTAGAGCCGCCGGCTCTCGGGCGTGGTCGCCTCCAGGAACACCGCTTCGCCGCGGGCGTCGATCACGCCCAGCCGGTGGTTCAGGAGCGCCGTGCCGACCCCCTCGCCGCGGGCGGTGGCGGAGACGCCGATGTCGACCAGGTGCCAGTAGGGCGGCGGGGGGAGATGGGGGCGGACGGCGAGGTCGTAGCGGGCGAGGGCGAGCAGGGATCCCGGGCCCAGCACCGCGGCCGCGCGCAGCAGCGCCGGCACGGCACGCAGCAGCGGCCCGCCCCCGGCGGGCGACCGCCAGACGGCCACGCCCAGGATCTCGTCGGAGCCGTCGCGCCGTGCGACGTCAACGTCCTGCGGGCGCGACGACAGGACCGCCGCGCGGAAGAGCTCCGTGAGCTTGGCCCGCCGGTTGCGCGCGGCGGGGCGCACCAGCCGGGCCATGACGGGGTCGTCCGCGAAGGCCCCGGCCAGGACGCGGGCGGCGGTGCCGGCCTCGTTGGGCCCGATGTCCCGGACACCGATCACGGCGGCCTCCCCTCCTCGACCGGTCGTCGCGGGACCGGCTACCCATCCGGGGCGGGGAAAGCACCGGAACGGCGGCGGGGAGGGTGCCCGGTTCGAGGAATCGCGCGGCCCGCGCCGGTGGCCACCGGCCGCCGACGGGTGCGGTGCGGCCTTCCGGTGCGGCCGCGTGCCCGCTACTCCAGCCGGAGCCTGCCGGGAGCCTTCTCCTCGATGATCTCGACCAGCCAGTCGAACACCGTGGGCCCCTGGCCCGCTGCGGCCCGGTCGATCCGGGCCTGGACGGCGGTGCGGTTGGCGGGGTGGGCGCGGTCTCGGCGCAGCCGGAGCTGGCGCACGGTCTCGGCGTGGCCCAGGGCCCGGCGCGAGGCTTCGTGGTCGCGCCACTCGATGACGAAGTCGGCGTCGTCGGGGGTGCCGAACCCTCCGCTCAGGCAGTCGGCGAACGCGTCGAGGTTCGTGCCGAAATAGCCGCCCGGGCCGTTCACGGCCTCGCCGATCACCTGCCAGAAGCGGTCCAGGCTGGTGACCTCGCGGCCCTCGATCACGTAGGTCGCTGTCATGAGCGGAGGGTATCCGGACTTTCCGATTGGGGGGTCAGCAGTCGTAGTCGACCAGCCGGAAGGATTCGTAGTGGTCGGCGGTGTAGTAGTCCTCCTGCTCGGAGTCGCCGGTGACGATGCGGCGGGCGCCGCGGTCGGGGGAGCCGGGCGTCTCGACGGTGTACTCGCGGTAGTAGCCGGTCTCCTGCGGCGGGAGGAGGCCTTCCCGGTTCTGGAAGGTCTGGCCGTCCTGGGGGTAGGGGTAGGGGCCGCCGGCCTCGATCAGGTCGAGGGTGTCGTGCGCTTCGGGAGGCAGCGCGGTGTAGCAGACGTTGCCGACGTCGGCCTGCGCCGGGGCGGTCGCGCCGCCGACGAGGAACGCCGTCAGGAGGAGGGAGGCACTGCCGATACGTGTGATCCGGGGGGAGAATCGCATACACAACATTGAGCGGGTCCGGTCCCGCCCGCGTCAATCCCCGCCGAAGGGAACTTCTCGCGAACGAGGCGGGGCGGCCACGATCACGCCACCCCGTTCATGCGTCGGCCTCGGCGGTGCGGCTCCGACGGCTGGGGCGGGCGCGCACGTGGGCCCGCTCGCCCTGCGGACCGAACAGGACGAGGGTCTCGACGGGGTGGCCGTCGGCCGATCCGAGCCAGTGGGGCCACGTGGTGTCGAACTCCGCGGCCTCCCCGGGCGACAGCACGAGGTCGCGGTCGCCGACCACGAGCCGCAGCCGCCCGTTGAGGACGTACACCCACTCGTAGCCGCCGTGGGTCTGCGGCGTCGGCTCCGCCGGCTCGGGGCGGCCCGGGATCAGCATCTTGAACGCCTGCACCCCGCCCGCCCGGCGGGTGAGCGGGACGAACGTCATGCCGTGGCGGTGGATCGGCTGCAAGTGGACCCGCGGATCACCCGTTCGAGGGGCGCCGACGAGGTCGTCGAGCGGCACCCCGTACACCCGGGCCAGCGGCAGCAGCAGCTCCAGCGTGGGCCGCCGGCCGCCGTTCTCCAGCCGCGACAGGGTGCTCTCCGAGGCCCCGGTCGCCGCCGCCACCTCGGCCAGGGTCAGTCCGCGCCGCTTGCGCAGGGCGCGCAGCCGGGGGCCGACCGCGTCCAGCACCTGATCCGCCTCATCCGCCACACGCCTGATCTTGCCATAGCGGCAAGTTCCCGTGCCGTTTTCCGGGGCTCACGCGAGGGTGGTGCGCGACCGGCCACCCGAGGAGAGACAGCATGAGCACGCACGATCGAGCCGCCCGTTTCTGGGACGAGCGCTACCGCACACGCACCGCCGGGTCACCGGCGGCGAAGGTGAACCCCCTGCTCTCCGAGATCGCCGGCCCGCTGCCCCCGGGCACCGCGCTGGACCTCGGGTGCGGGGCGGGCGGGGACGCCCTCTGGCTCGCCGGCCGGGGCTGGCGGGTCACCGCGGTCGACATCGCCGCCGCGGCCGTGGACGCCCTCCGGCAGCGGGCCGAGAGCACCGGCGCCCCCATCACCGCGGTGCGCGCCGATCTCGCCGACGGCGTCCCCGCCGGCACCTTCGACCTGGTCTCCGCGCAGTACCTGCACACCCCGTTCGCCCTGGACCGCGCCCGCGTGCTGCGGACCGCCGCGGCATCGCTCACCCCGGGCGGCCGGCTCGCCGTGGTCGACCACGGCTCCACCGCACCGTGGTCCTGGCCCGCCGACCCCGGCCACCACTTCCCCACGCCCGGGGAGGTGGCCGCGGAGCTGGGGCTCGCCCCCGCCGAATGGACGATCGAACGCGCCGACACCCCGCAACGACGGGCCGCCGGCCCCGACGGCAGCACCGCGACCGTGGTCGACCACGTGCTGGTCATCCGCCGGGCCGGGGCGGACCCGGAGGGGCGCCGATGAGCGCGCGGACGAAACGCGACACCGGGCCGCCCTCGACCGGGCCCGGCGAGAAGGACGTGCTCGCCGGCTTCCTCGACTACCTGCGCGCCGGCGTCGTGGCCAAGGCCGAGGGCGTCCCCGAGACGCAGGTCCGCGCCCCCGGCGTGCCGTCGGGGACGAGCCTGCTCGGGCTGGTCGTCCACCTCACCCATGTGGAGCGCTACTGGCTGCTGGGCCACGGCGTCACCGACTGGCCGGCGACGTTCCGCCCCGCCCCGTGTGAGACGGCCGCGGCCGTCCTCGCCGCCTATCGGGCGACCACGGCTGCGGCGAACGCGCAGATCGCGTCCTGGCACGACCTCACCGCAGCGGGCCCCCGCCCGGCCAGGCCCGGCCGCCCGGCGCCGTCCCGGCGCTGGACGCTGGTGCACCTGATCGAGGAGACCGCACGGCACGCCGGCCACGCCGACATCCTGCGCGAGCTGGCCGACGGCACGACCGGGCGCTGACCGCGGGGGAGGCCCGCCACCCCGGGCGCCGCTACCGGACGGCGGCCGCGACGATGTCCTCGACCTGGCGAACGATCGTCGCGCGGTTCTCCTCGAACTCGGGGTCGGTGACGGTCTCGCCGGATCCGAACTCCAGGATCGGGGTGTGCACGTGGCCGGCGGGGACGTCCCGGCCGGTGGCGTCGCGCAGCAGGGTGTTGCGGTAGGCGATCTCGTTGGAGAGGTAGTCGCCTCCGCCGCCCGCCCGCGCCTCGGAGCCCGGGGTGGGCCCGTCGGGGCGCACCACCGGTTCGGTCTCACCGGCGGGGATCTCGGTCACCTCGGTGTTGTCGATCACGGGGAACGGTTCCCCGGTGGTCTCCTCGACGATGGCCGCGCGGTCCAGGGAGGAGTCCGACCACTGGGGCTGGGGGGTGACGGTGGGGACGCCGTCGGGGATGGGGACCGTCTCCTCGGTGCCGACCGACTCGTTGTCGGGGGCGCCGCCGCGCCAGGCGCCGTTGTGGGCCTCGAGGTCGAATTGGCCCGGCCGGCCCTGGCTGACGGTGATGACCGCGTCGGCCGGCCGGTCACCGGTGTAGTGGGGCAGGAGGGCCTGCTCGACCATGCCATCGGTGAAGTCGCGCCAGCGCACGGGGAAGAGCATGGCCTCGACGACCGCGGTGCCCTCGTCGGTCTCGATCACCGCCCCGTCCAGGGCGAGGGCGGCCGCGCCGGAAGGGTTGGCCTGGCGGATGTCAAAGTCGAGTTGGAACGGGTCGAACCCGGTCACGACGACCCGGCGCACGTCGGAGCGCCCCGGGACGTCGGGGAAGTCCGCGTCGTCCTGGCCGCGGGAGCGGCGGTCCATGTCGGCCACGAGCGCGGCGCGATCGGCCTCGCCCAGCTCGAAGTCGGGCTGCCAGCGGTTGAGGGCCGAGGTCATGCCCAGCCGCGCCCAGTACAGCGGCCGGTCGTCCCCGGCGCTCAGGTCGCCGTCGACGTCCCCGGTCTCCTGGACGCGCTCCACCGCCGCCCGCCACAGCGCGTCGCCGTGCCGCTCGACGATGGCGCCCGCGTCGTCCACGCCGGAGGCCTCGCACAGGTCCCGGGTGAAGCGGTCCACGGCGGAGGCGAACCCGGATCTGCGCAGGATCTCCTGCGGGATCTCCTCGGCGATCAGCTCCTCTTCGACGGTGGCGCCGTCCTCGCCCAGGCAGCCGGTCGCCTCATCGGCCTGCGCCGGGGCGCCCAGGGCGATGACGGGCGCGATGATGAGCGCCGACGCCGCGACGCGAGGGGCCGCCTGCTGGAGACGCGCGCCGGCTCCACTGCCTACGTTCGATGTGCTCAACGGGGTGTCCTCTTCTTCCCAGACGTTCGATCTTCCGGTGCGACACCAGGCTAGAGATCGGCCCGGACCAGGACATCGCCCGCAGGGGCGAGAAGTCCACCGACGAAGGTCGGCATCCGTGGCGGCCACGGCCGACGGATGGCAGGGAGCCGGGCCGGCGACGGCGTCGCGGCGGCCCCGCCGCTCACCGGGTCACTGGAGCAGCCCGGCCGCGACCAGCCCCTGGCGGACGACCTCCGTTTCCGCGTGGTCGGCTTCGACCAGGGGCAGGCGCGAGCCGCCCACGTGGTGGCCGAGCAGGTTGAGCGCGGCCTTGATCGGGATCGGGTTGGTCGTCACGGAGAGCGCCTCATAGAGCGGTCGCAGCCGGGCGTCGATCTCGGCGCGCCGATCGGGTTCGTCGACCATGCGCCGCATCAGCGGCCCGGCCACGTGGCTGGCCACGAGGATGCCCCCGCAGCCGCCGAGGTCGAGGGTGCGGGCGAGGACGTCGTCGTTGCCCGCGTACAGGCCGAGCCCGTCAACGAGGGCGAGGTTGTCGTTGTTCGCCTGCTTGACGTAGTCGATGTGCTCGACCTGGCCCAGTTCGGCGAGCAGGTCGTTGCTCAGGTCGATCCCCGTGCGCGTGGGGACGTTGTACAGCACGACGGGCTTGCCGGAGGCGGCCTTGGCGATCTCGGTGTAGTGGCGCACCAGGCCGCGGCGGTTGGGCCGGTTGTAGTACGGCGCCACCGACAGCACCGCGTCGGCGCCCAGCTCGACGGCGCGTTCGGTCATCGCGCAGGCCTGGGCGGTGTCGTTGGAGCCCGTGGAGGCGATCACGCTCGCCCCGTCCGGCCGCTCGGCGCACGCCAGCTCGATCAGCCGGAGGTGCTCGGCGTTGCTCAGGGTGGCCGGCTCCCCGGTGGTCGCGGCGACCACCACACCGTCCGACCCGTTGGCGAGCACGTGCCGCAACAGCGACACGAACCCCTGCTCGTCGACCCGCAGGCCGTCATCGAACGGGGTGACCAGCGCCGTCAGCACCGCCCCTAGCGGTGCCTCGCTTGAATCCGTCATATGTGACCGTCCTTTCGATAATCGTTGTATCGCTCCGGCCTTTCGACCGGCAAGGCCGCCCCACTTTCGTCGCGGTCAGCGGTCGCCCAGGTGGGCGTCGTCCGCGTCGCGGAGGGCCGCCTTGTGGGGGCGGGGGAGCGCACGGACCGGTGATGCGCCCACACGGCGAGGCCCAGCAGGGCGAAGGAGGCGCCGGCCAGGCAGGAGGCCCACCAGCCCCAGGTGGTGTACAACCACGCGGAGGTGACGGCTCCGAGGGCAGATCCCAGCGAGTAGAACCCCATGTAGGCGCCGATGACGCTGCTTGCACGGTCCGGGTGCGCCGTGGTCAGCAGGTGCTGGCCGGCGACGTGGACGGCTTGGACGGCGAAGTCCAGCAGGACGATCCCGGCGACCAGAAGCCACAGGGTCGGCTCGGTGTGCGCGATGAGCGGCCAGGATGCGGCCAGTAGCGCAAGGGACCACCCGCTGACCGGCTGGGCGTGGCCGCGGTCGGCCCACCGTCCCGCGCGGGCGGCCCCGAGGGCTCCGGCGAGGCCCGCCAGTCCGAAGAGGCCGATCTCGGTGGTGCCGAACGACCACGGCTCGGCGCCGAGCGGGAGGGCCAGGCCGCTCCAGAGGGTCCCGAAGGACGCGAAGAGGAAGAAGGCGATGAGGCCGCGGCCGAGGAACAGCCGGTCGGTGGCCACCAGCTGCGCCATCGTGCCGATCGCCTGCGTGTAGCGCCCCTGGGACGTTCTGGGGTCGGGGGCCAGGCCCAGGCGGACGGCCACGGCGAGCGCGGCGCACAGCAGGGCGAGCACCAGGTAGACGGCGCGCCAGCCCACCGTGTCGCCCAAGGTGCCCGCCATGACGCGGACCCCGAGGATGCCGATCACCACCCCCGACGTGACCGCGCCGATGTTGCGCCCCCGTTCGCCCGGTGCGGAGACGGCGGCGACATAGGCCACGGCGACCTGCACCACGACCGCGAAGAACCCGGCGGTCGCCAGCCCCGCCACCGCGATCGGGCCGTTCGGGGCGAGGCCGGCGGTCGCGGCGCCCACGGCGACCGCCACCAGGTGGCCGGTGATGAGGCGCCGCCGGTTCACCACATCGCCGAGGGGCACCAGCAGGATCAGGCCCGCGAGGTAGCCGAACTGGCCGGCGGCGGCCAGCCACCCCAGCGACTCCGGCGCCACGCCCAGTTCGGCTCCCGCGGCCTTCAGGACCGGCTGGATCGCGTACACCGTGGACACCGCCACTGCACACACCACGGCCAGGACGCTGCGCTGGGCGCCCGTCACCCCTGTCACCGCCACACCCCCGTTTGGTTTCGAAATGAAACCATTGGAGACTAGGGCACAATGGTTTCAAAGTGCAACCAATAGAGAGGGGGTCCGATGGCGGAGAGGGAACCCGGACGCGAGTGGACCGATCCCACGTGCCCGGTCGCCCGGACGATCGATCTCGTCGGCGACCGGTGGAGCCTGCTCATCGTCCGCGACGCCATGGACGGCCCGGCGTCCTTCACCGAGTTCCACCGGCGCCTCGGCATCGCCCGCAACATCCTCAGCGACCGGCTCCGCAAGCTCGTCGACCACGGCATCCTGAGCACCAGCCCCAGCGGCCGGCGGCACGTCTATGAGCTGACCGGGGCCGGAAAGGACCTGTTCACCGCCATCGTGGCGCTGAGGCAGTGGGGCGAGCGCCACGCCTTCACCGACGGCGAGCCCCGCTCACGCCTCACCGACGCCGAGGGGCGCCCCCTCGCCGAACTCCGCCCCCGGGGCCACGACGGCACCCCCGTGACCACCGATACCACCCGTGTGGAGAGGGTCGTCTGAACACAGGGCGCCCGCCCGGGCCGCGACCATCAGGGGTCCGGATCCGGGCGAGCGGGGTCGGCGGAGGGCGGCCCGCCCATCCGGCGATGGTGACCGCGGTCACCTCACGGGGTTGACGGCGCCGGAGCCGCGGCGTTAGGTTCCCTGCGACTGGTAAAACGTTTCAACCATTCCATTCCCGCTGGTGCACGCCGACTCGACCGGGCACCGCATGGACGCAGGACCGCGGAGCCGCCGCTCCCGGTGCCGCGGCCGAGGACGGCGCCCCCATCCCCCCGCTGACGGGAGAGCCGATGTCCCACCGACCGCCACTGATCGCACTCGCCCTCCTGCTGACCCTAGGACTACTCGTGGCCCCGATGAGCTCGCCGCCGGTCGCCGCGTCGACCGATGCGGCACCCGTCGATCTGCGCGTGGAGGACGCCCCGGACCCCCTGGGGATCGACGTCGCGCAACCGCGCCTGTCGTGGCGGCTGGAATCGCAGCACCCCGGGGTGCGCCAGAGCGCCTACCAGATCCAGGTGGCCGGCTCGCGAAGCGCCCTGCTCGACGGCGACGCCGATGTGTGGGACCCCGGCACGGTCGAATCCGGCGCCTCCGCCCACATCGCCTACGTCGGCCCCGACCTGGAGCCCGCCACCCGCTACCACTGGCGCGTGCGCATCCGCGACGCCGGCGGCGCCTGGACCGAGTGGAGCTCCCCCTCCTGGTGGGAGACGGGCCTGCTCGACGACGCCGACTGGCAGGGCGCCGCATGGATCGGCAACCCTGACAGCCCCCAAGACCCCGGCGTCCCCGAAGCCGACCATCCGGCCGCACCGCGGTTCCGCTACGAGTTCGACTCCGGCGGCCCGGTCGAGCAGGCACGCCTGTACCTGAGCGGCCTGGGCTACTCGGTCGCGCACATCAACGGGGAACGTGTGGGCTCGGCCGTGCTCGACCCCGGCCAGACCGACTACAGCGACACCGCGTTCTACGTGAGCCACGACGTCACCGCCCTGGTGGCCGAAGGCGCCAACGCCATCGGCGTCGAACTGGGCCGCGGGTTCTACGGCATCAGCACGGAGAACGCCTGGAACTGGAACACCGCGCCCTGGTGGTCCGACCCCGAGCTGCGGGCCCTGCTGGTCATCACCCACCCCGACGGCACCACGAGCACCGTCGCCTCCGGCGAGGACTGGACCACCTCCCTGGAGGGGCCCACCCGCTACGACGAGGTGTTCGTCGGCGAGACCTACGACGCTCGCAGCGAGCAGCCCGGCTGGAGCACGCCCGGCTACGACGGCGCGGCGCACTGGGACCGGGCCGAAACGACCCCGGGACCCGGCGGCGAGCTGCGGGCACGGCCGCACGAACCCGTCCGGGTCGCCGAGACCATCACCCCCGTGGAGATCACCGAGCCCGAACCCGGGGTGTACGTCTTCGACCTCGGCGTCCAGATCGCCGGATGGGCCCGGCTGAGCGTCGAAGGCGACGCCGGCACCGAGGTCTCCCTGCGCTACGGCGAACGGCTCGGCGACGACGGCCTCGTCTCGATCCCCCAGTACGACGACTTCCACACCGTCCCCCGGGCCCAGACCGACCTCTACACCCTCGGGGACCGCGCGGGGCCCCAGACCTGGGAGCCCTCCTACACCTACAAGGGGTTCCGGTTCGTCGAGGTCCGCGGGCTGCCCTCGGCCCCCACGACCGGCACCCTCCAGGGCAGGTGGACGCACAACGACTTCGCGTCCATCGGCCACTTCGACAGCGGTTCGGAGCTGCTCAACACCATCCGCGGCAACACCCGCCGGGCCCTGCTCAACAACCACCAGCACATCCCCACCGACACCCCGGTCTATGAGAAGGCCGGCTGGACCGGCGACGCGCAGCTCACGGCCACCACCGCGAGCTATGAGTTCGACATGAGCCGGTTCCACCGCAAGTACCTGGACGACATCCTGGACTCCCAGCTGCCCTCGGGCGAGCTGCCCACCATCGTCCCCACCTCCGGCTGGAGCTACGAAGGCGCCCCCGGGTGGCCCGCCGTCCACGGCCCCACCCCCGAATGGGACATCGCCCTGTTCACGATGGCGCTCAACCTGTACGAGATGGAAGGCGACGTGCGGGTCCTGGAGCGGTACTACGACGCGATGAAGCTGTACTTCTCGTGGGTGGACGCCCGCGTGGACGAGGACGGCCTCTACCCCTACGGCCTGGGCGACTGGGTCGCCCCCGGCGGCGAGCCGCCGGAAGGCCCGGTGCTGAGCGCGACGGCCCACGTCCACCTCATGGCCGGCCAGCTGACCGAGATCGCCCAGATCCTCGACCGGCCCGACGACGAGGCCTTCTACCGGGACCGGGCCGACCAGATCGGCGCGGACTTCAACCGGGCCTTCCTCGACGAGGAAGCCGGCCTGTACCGCACCCCCGGGGTCGATGAGTACCGGCAGACCTCCAACATCCTGCCGCTGGCCTTCGGCCTGGTCCCCGACGAGCACGTGGAGGCGGTCGTGGACAACCTCGTCGCCGACATCCGCGACCGCGGCGACCGGCTGAACACGGGGGTCATCGGCACCCGCTACCTGCTGCCCGTGCTGTCCCACCACGGCAGGATCGACGTCGCCTACGCGGTGGCCACCCAGACCGAGGAGCCGAGCTGGGGCTACTGGGTCGAGCTCGGCAACACCTCGCTCCAAGAGCACTGGCAGGCCGACACCCGCTCCCTCAACCACCACTTCTTCGGCTCCATCGGCCATTGGATGTACGCCGACCTGGCCGGGATCACCCCGGCCGAGCCGGGCTACGCCACCGTGCGGTTCAAGCCCCACCTCCCTCAGGACCTGGACCGCGCCGAGGCCGCCACCGAAACGGTGCGGGGCCAGGCCGCGTCGAGCTGGCGCCGCGACGGCGACGGGGACCTGGAACAGGAGGTCGTCGTGCCCCCCAACGCCACCGGTGAGGTCCACGTCCCCCTCCTCGGCCAGGATGCCGACGAGGTGGCGGCCCCGCCCGAAGCCGAGTTCGTGGAGGAGCGCGCGGGCTACGCGGTCTACACGGTCGGGTCCGGGGCGTGGCGGTTCGTCGTGGACTAGGCCGGGCGCGTCGAAGGTCCCGGCCCTCGGGGCAGGCGCGTGCGCCTGCCCCGAGGGCGGCCGGCGTTCAGGCGAGCGTCGCGGCGTCGATGACGAACCGGTAGCGGACGTCGGAGGCCAGCACGCGCTCGTAGGCGTCGTTGATGTAGTCGGCGCTGATGAGCTCGGTCTCGGGCAGGATGTCGTGCTCGGCGCAGAAGTCGAGCATCTCCTGGGTGACGGGGATGCCGCCGTTGGCCGAGCCCGCGATGCTGCGCCGCCAGGCGATGAGCGGCATCGCCTGGACCTGGACCGGCTCGGTCGGCGCCCCCAGGATGACCAGGGTGCCGTCCACGGCGAGCAGGTCGACGTAGGCGCTGTAGTCCAGCCCGGCCGAGACGGTGTTGAGGATCAGGTCGAACCCGCCGGCCAGCTTCTCGAACGTGGCCGGGTCCTCGGTGGCGTAGTAGTGGTCCGCGCCGAGCTTGAGGCCGTCCTCCCTCTTGTCGAGCGTGCGCGAGAGCACGGTCACCTCGGCGCCCAGCGCGTGGGCGAGCTTGACCCCGATGTGGCCCAGGCCGCCCATGCCGATGATGGCGACCCGGGTTCCGGGGCCGGCGTTCCAGTGCTTGAGCGGGGAGTACAGCGTGACGCCCGCGCACAGCAGGGGTGCGACCTTGGACAGGTCGAGGGAGTCGGGCACCTTCAGCACGAAGCGCTCGTCGACGACGATGGCCTGGGAGTAGCCGCCCTGGGTGATGGTGCCGTCGGCGTCGAGGCCGTTGTAGGTCTGGAGGTTGCCCTTGAGGCAGTACACCTCTTCGCCCTTGAGGCACTGCTCGCACGTGCCGCAGGAGCCGGACTCACAGCCCACCCCCACCCGGTCGCCGACCCTGTGCCGGGTCACCTGTGAGCCGACCGCGCGGACCACGCCGACGATCTCGTGGCCCACCACCTGCGGGTAGGTGATGGGACCCCAGTGCCCGCGGACGGTGTGGATGTCGGAGTGGCAGATGCCGGCGTAGGCGATCTCGATGAGGACGTCCGTGGGCCCCACGTCGCGGCGCTCGATCGTGACCGGAATGAGCGGCTCGGTGGCCGAGGTGGCCGCGTAGGCGTTCACTGTGGGCATGCGATCCCCCTTGCTTGTTCCCGCCGGGGCGACCCCGACCTGGGAAGTTCATATGGTGCCGCCTCCCATGCAACTGCGGCCGGGGCGCACGGGGAAGGTCGCGCTTATCGGGGGGACAGGCTCGACCTCCCTGCCCTGAGCGGACCGTTCCGATGGGGCAGGCCGGCCTACTCCATATCGTTTCGTTGGACTGAAAACGTTAAGTAATAACGTAATAGGCCATGACGGTGGCACGGAGATCCCCGGGGGGCTGGATTCCTGACTACCGATAAGTGAACCTTATCGGTAGTCAAACCAAGATTGAGGTTTCTCGGCGCCCTGAGCCCGTCCCATTACGTTTGCGGGCCCGTCGGCCACCGCCGCCACCTGCGCAAAACGCGATGGGTACAGCCCCGGCTGTACGGACCCGCTGGCCGCGACGCGACCTTCCGCGGGCCGACCGGCGCGATGCTCGCGGCCGAATTGCGGCTGCACGGTGTGCGGGTACGCGTTCTCGAGAAGGAGACCGAGCCCGTGTCCTTCATCTGCATCGTCGCTCTGCACATCCGCAGCCTCGATCTGATGGCGATGCGCGGACTGCTGGATCGCATGCGCGAACACGGGCGACAGCGCCCGGCCGACTGCGCACCGACCTCGTCCCCGATGACCTGCCCCGGATCATGGCCATGCTGACAAGCACGTTGTGGACCATGGACCCCGGCAGCCAGGGGTGGCGGCGCTACCTCGCCGGCGTCCCCGACGGCCTGGCCCCCGAGGACGCCGGCCCCTTGCCCCCGCCGGTCCCCGTGGCCAAAGGCCCCACAGCGGGCGACTGGCTCCTGTGACCGCGGAGGGCGTTCACGGCCTACGGCCGTGAAAAGTGCGGCGCAGGTCGTTCACCCAGGCGTCGGGGTTCTCCCAGGGGATGAAGTGGCCGCCCCGGTCGTGGGCGTTGACGTTGACATGGTTGAACCAGGCGCCCTGCGGGCCGGTCCTGAACGCCTGGACGCGCTCGGCGGCGGTGTGGATGCCGGGCGGGTTCTCGTAGGTGACGAAAGTGAGGCCGACCGGGGCCTGCACGACCGGGGTGCGGTAGTGGGCGGCGGCCCAGGGGTAGCGGTTGGCGTTGGCGTAGTAGCGCATCGACGTGGCGATCGAGTTGTTCGCCCAGTAGATCGTGGCGTGGGTGAGCAGGTCGTCCTTGGTGAAGACGGATTCGACGTCGCCGCCGTTGTCGCTCCAGGCGTTCCAGCGCTCCAGCAGCCAGGCGAGCAGGCCGGCGGGTGAGTCGCTCAGCCCGTGGGCGAGGGTGGCGCCGTCGAGCATGTGCACGGTGAGGTGGGACGCCGAGCGGTGGTCCAGCTCGATGATCCGGGCGCGGATATCGGCGGGCTGGTCGTCGGTCAGGGGCCGGTTCCGGGCGAAGTCCCAGGCCCGAGGGCCGTTGAAGAAGTCGAGCGGCAGGCCGGAACCGATGTGGATGCCGTACAGCTCATCGGCGTACTTGTGGCCGAGCTGGCTGGAGACGATCCCGCCGATGTCGCAGCCCCCGGCGGCGTACTTCTCATACCCCAGGGTCTCGGTCATCAGCGTGTGCCAGAGGTCGGCGACCTTCCAGAAGTTGACGTCCGGGAAGCCGGTGAGCGGGCCGGGGAAACCGAAGCCGGGCAGCGAAGGCACGATGACGTCGAAGGCGTCGGCGGCGTCACCGCCGAACGCGGCCGGGTCGGCGAGCGGGTCGATCACCTTCGACCAGTGCCAGAACGTCCACGGCCAGCCGTGGGTGAGGATCAACGGGATCGGCCGGGGGCCGCGTCCGGGCTTGCGCATGAAGTGCACCGGAACACCGGCGACGCTCACCCGGTAGTGCTCGTGGACGTTGATGGCGGCCTCGGCCTTGCGCCAGTCGTAGCCGTCCCGCCAGTAGGCGACCAGCTCGCGGAGGTAGCCGCCGGGGACGCCGTAGGTCCAGTCCTCATTCCCCTCGTCCAGCGGGGCACGGGTCGATGCGAGGCGGGCGCGCAGGTCGTCGAGGACCTCGTCGGAGACGTGGATCGGAACGGGCTTCAGGGGGAAAGCGTGCGGGGTGCTCATCGCGTCGTTCCTCACCAGGCATCTTGCAGAAAGCCCCGGGGTCACGCCGGGGGTGACGGCATCTCTCGACTGCTCCGACATGCAACTTTAGAGCAGGCGCGCCGGCGCTGTATCGCTGCCGCTGCTGCTGCTCGACCCTGGATACGGTGACCAGAGCACTGATTCCCATGGTCGAGAGGGAGCGATGCGGACCGGCGCCGGGACGAACCATGACCGCCTCCTCACAGTCGCCGGGGGTGGGTCATCACCGAGCACGGTGGTCTGATGCTGACCATCGGCGAGCTGGCGTCCTATGCCGGAGTGACGGTGCGCGCGGTGCGGCACTACCACGCCAAGGGGCTGCTGCCGGAGCCCGAGCGCGACCACTCCGGATACCGCAGGTACGGCGCCGACGCCGTGGTCGAGCTGATCAGGATCCGGACCCTCGCCGAGGCCGGCGTCCCGCTGGCGCGCGTGCGCGAGCTGCTCCAAGCTGACGAGGAGGAGTTCGCCGCGGCGGTCGCCGCGATCGACGAGCGGCTGCGCGCCGAGATCCGAGAGCGCGAGCGCCACCGCGAGCGGATCGCCCGCCTGGCCTCCGGGGACGGCCTGGCGCTGCCTGCGGAGGTGGTCGGGTTCCTCGACCGGCTGCGGGCGCTCGGGGTCGACGAACGCATCGTCCGGGCCGAGCGCGACGGCTGGATCCCGCTGGCCGCGCACGCACCCGGACGCGTCCCGGAGTGGATGGCGCGCAAGCACGAGCAGCTCGCCGACCCCCAGGTCATCGACTTCTACCGCACCCTGGGCCGGGCCCTCGACCACACCGGCGACGACCCCAAGCTGGTCGAACTGGCCGACCGGCTGGCCGCCTACCTCACCCGGCTGGCCGGCGAGCGGGGAGAGGACCACGTGGACGACACCGGCATCGAACCACCGTTCGCCCACCTGATAGACGCACTGGCATTCGCGACCGTGCCACCGGCCCGTCGGCTGATCGAGCTGCTGACGGAGCGCGGCTGGACCGGCTGGACCAGACTCGAGCGCGTGGCCGGGCGCGAGTAGCCGCGGTACGGGGGCCGGGTCTTTGACGTGGTGGTGTGGGCGGAATTCGCCGTTCCAGGACAGGGGCTCGGGGTGCGGTGCTTCGGTCGCGTGAGTCGATGGGACGGGGTCAGCGGGGGGCGGCTCCGCCCGCCGCGGTGAGGATCGAGGTGAACGCGGCCGCCAGGGATGCCGCGACGGTCTCGGCCTCGCCGAGGTAGCCGTTCACCATCGCGCCGTCACGCAGGATCATCAGCTGCCTCGCGGCGCCGTCCATGTCCGCCACGCCCGCCTCCGCCGCGATGTCGGCGAACTCGCCGAGCATCCACGCGCGGTGCGCGTCGACCGTCGCGCGCACCGGGTCCTCCGGGTCGGAGAACTCCGCCGCCGCGTTGATGAACGCGCACCCCCGGAACCCCGGGCTACAGCTTGCTGCGCCGATGTCGGTCGCCAGGGCGCGCAGCGACCCCACCGGGTCGCCCTCGCGGCGTGTGCCCGCCAGCCACTCCCGCTCCGCGGCGGCCTGCTCCTCCAAGTACGCGACCACGAGATCGCCCTTGGTCCGGAAGTGCCGGTAGAAGGTGACCTTCGTGATCCCGACCTGCTCGATGATGCGGTCGGCGCTCGTCGCACGGATGCCCTGGGCGTAGAAGAGCTCGTTCGCGGCGGCGAGTATGCGCGCTCTCGTCACTGATCCCGACAGCTTGCGCTTCACCGGTTCGGTGATATCGGCGTGCATGTCGCGTGCTCCTGTTCTGGTCCGACCGGTTGCACCGGCGCTGGGAGCAGTCTAGGGTTCTCGAAGTAGACGAACTAGTAACTCTACATTGGTGCGGTCGAGGAACGATCATGTCCGCCACCCGCGGCAACGTGCCCGTCGTCGCCACCACCGCCTGACATTCCCCACCCCCCACGGAGGAGAGACATCATGACCGTGTCCGATACGACCGCGCCGACGCAGTTCGGCCAAGCGCTGCGCCGCCTGTACTTCGCCCGCTTCGCCTTTGCCGTCGCCTGGGCGGCGCTCGTGTTCGCGACCGCGGGGGCCCAGGGGCCGGTGCTCACTGCCCTCCTGGTCGTCTACCCGCTCTTCGAC
The DNA here is from genome assembly GCF_042650565.1 of Nocardiopsis sediminis. Taxonomy (NCBI): domain Bacteria; kingdom Bacillati; phylum Actinomycetota; class Actinomycetes; order Streptosporangiales; family Nocardiopsidaceae; genus Nocardiopsis; species Nocardiopsis sediminis. The sequence goes on along the minus strand of NZ_JBHSBH010000010.1, from coordinate 417,739 downwards.
GCCGCCGCCGTCCTGTGGCAGCTGCGGTCTCGGCACCGCGCGCCCGGCGCACCCGAGGCCGCCGAGTGGGTCAACGTGGTCGTCAGCGTGGCCGTGGCCGTCGCGCTCGGCTGGGCGTCCACGGTGTCCCCCGCCACCGCCCTCGCGGTCTGGGGCGCCTGGGCCGTGGGCTCGGGCATCCCCCAGCTCGTCGCCGCCGTCCGGCAGCGGCGCTCCGGCGGCCAGGTGCCGCAGATCCTCAGCGGCGCCATCTCCGTCCTGGCCGGCGGCGCCTTCCTGACCCAGGGGCTCCAGGGCTCTGGCGACATCGCGGGGGTCGGCGGCTACGCCGCCGTCGGTGGCGTCTTCTTCCTGATCTCCGCCATCCGTCTGAGCATCCTGCTGCGAAAGAAGGCGTCATGACCGGCACCGGTGAGCACGGGACCGACTACGACCTGATCGTCGTGGGCGCAGGCCCGGTCGGCGAGAACGTCGCCGACCACGCGGCCCGGCGCGGGTGCGCGTGGCGATCGTCGAATCCGGCCTCTCCGCCGCCCTGGCCGGGCAGGGCGTGGACGTGCGCTTGGGCGTCACGCCGGTGCGGGTGGTCCGCGGCGCCGACGGGATCGCCTCGGTCGTCCTGGACGACGGCACCGCGTTCGCCGCGGAGGCGCTGCTGGTGTCCACCGGACGCCGCCCGAACACCGGCGAGCTCGGTCTGGAGGCGGTCGGCCTCGACCCGGCGGCGGGAGTGACCGTGGACGACACGATGATCGTCGTCGACGAGGGCCGCGGCGTGCTCGTCGGCGCGACGTTCGTGGGCCAGGACGTGGCCGAGCTGGTGCATGCGGCGACGCCCCCTTGGGATGGCCGTTCGGCGGTCAGCCCTGCGGGGCGTCCTTGATGAAGACCAAGCCGTCGATGCGGGGCAGGTGGGCCGGGTCCAGCGGGGCGTAGCCGTAGTAGGGCGACACCCGGCGGGCGGGCGGCGTATCGGCGAGGACAGCCGACAGGCGGCGGGGGTCGACGACGTAGCGGTCCTGGGGGAGCGCGTGGAGGAGTCCTTCGACGGTGTCCGGGGGCGGGGTGTCCACCCCGTGGTGCCGGATCGTGCCGAGGGCCGTGGCCACGAAGGCGTAGCCCGCGCCCAGGTGGGCGTCGACGAGCGCGCCGGCGCTCCACCACTCCACCCGGCCCTCCCACATCTGCATCGTGCTCTTGTCCCGCTGGAGGTGGGCGTTGTGGGCGTGCACCAGTGCCGGACCCTGCTCGGCGAGGGCCAGGAGGTTGCGCGCCATCATCGCGTCGCGCACGCCCAGCATCCGGGCCATACGGGACGGTGCGGTCTCGGCCATCCAGAAGTGGTAGCGCAGCAGGCCGGTGGCGGTGCGCCCGTACAGGCGCGCCCGGTCCCACTCCTGACGCGAGGTGGCCGCGATCAGGTGCGGCGCCTGCTCGTCCAGCAGCGCCACCAGGTCCTCGGCGAGCAGCCGCAGCTCGCCGGCCTCGGCCGAGCGCCCCACCGACCGGGACGGGTCCATCATCGCGGCGGGCTCGGTCCATTGGTCGTCGGCGCCGAGCAGGCGGTCGAGCGTTTCGGAGGTGCAGGGGAGCAGGGCGGCGTCCACTCGGTCGGCGAGGTAGCCGTGGAGTTCGGTGAGGGCGTGGCGGGGGCTCGCGGCGCCGGTGATCTCCAGCGGGCCGTCGAACCCGGCGAAGCGGAGCCGCTCGTCGGCGGGCCGGTCCTCGTTGTAGGCGCGCATCCAGCGCACGAGTTCGCGGTTGGCCGCGGATGCGCCGAACCCATGGCTGAATCCGCGCTCTATGACTTCGTCGAGCGTGCCCGTGCCCGAGGTGACGTAGTCGTCTACGGCCAGCCCCATGATGCAGTCGCTCTCGATGGCGATCGACCGGTAGCCCTCCTGCTCGACGAGCTGCCGGAAGAGGTCGTTGCGCACCTCGAGCAGGATGTCCTCGCCGTGGGTGGGCTCGCCCAGGGCGAGCAGCCGCGGCCGCCGCGACAGCGGCTCCATGACGGCGGAGGCGTCGACGGTGTGTGCGGTGTCCTCGATACCTGTGACCATGGCTTCAACGGTATCGTTGAACTATCGGTGGAAACTTGGGCGCGCGATTGGCGGGAATGATGGGGCGAAACCTTAAAAGCGCGGATCGGCTCCGGCCGGTCGACCTGGCACGGGGGCACGGTCTGTCCACGCAGGCGGTCCGCAACTACGAGGAGGCCGGCATCCTCCCGGCGGCCGACCGCACCGCCCACGGCTACCGCACCTACACCCCGCTGCACGCGGCGGCCCTGGGTGCGTTCGTCGCCCTGGTGCCCGGCCACGGCCACCAGACGGCGGCGGCGATCATGCGGGCCGTGAACGAGGGTGCGGCCGACGATGCGTTCCGGCTCGTCGACGAGAGCCATGCCCAGCTCCTCGACGACCGGCGGACCCTCCAGGCCGTGGAGCGCGCCCTGCGCGACCTGGAGACCACGGCGGCGTCGGCATCCGGTTCGGGGGCCGACGCGCCGGCCGCGGCGCCGGGCCCTGGTGGCCTGTTCATCGGGCCGCTGGCGGGCAGGCTCGGGATCCGCCCCGCGACGCTGCGCAAATGGGAGCGCGCCGGGTTGGTGCGGCCGCGCCGCGACCCGGTGACCGGCTACCGCGTCTATGACGAGGCCGCCGTCCGCGACGCCCGGCTGGCCCACCAGCTCCGGCGGGGCGGCTACCTGCTGGAGCAGATCGCCCCGCTGATCGACCAGGTGCGGGCGGCCGGCGGTCTGGAGCCGCTGGAGGCCGCCCTGCGCGACTGGCGCGGCCGGCTGTCGGCCCGCGCGCGGGCGATGCTGACCGGGGCCGCCGAGCTGGAGGCCTACCTGCGCGAGCGCGGATGAGGCGTTGGGCGATGGCCCGGCGCGGCACGTAGGGCGGTGCGGGGCGGAGCGGTGTGCGCGCCCGCCCGCAGGTTCGATGGGCGCGCCGCGGGTCAGGTCGTTGAGGCGGGGCCGGGCGGCAGCTGGACGGTCATGATCAGGCTGCACGTCGCGCTGCCGGCGCACCGGTAGGCGTGCGGGGCGTCGCCGTCGAACGTGGCGGTCTGCCCGGCGTCGACGGTGTGCTCGACGCCGTCGACGACCAGGGTCATGCGGCCTTCGGTGACGCTGACGGTCTCCACGACCCCGGCCTGGTGGGGGTGGCTGGGGTACTCCTCGCCCGGCTCCAGCCGCCAGCGCCACACCTCGACGGGGGCGGGGCCCGAGGTCGTCAGCATGAGCCGGGCCTCGCCGCCGTGCTCCCCGGTCCACAGCGGGGCCACGGCGTCGGCGGCCACGACGCGGACGCGGCCTTCGGGCGGCCCTTGCATGAGGGCCGAGACCGAGACGCCCAGGGTGTCGGCCAGCCGGACCAGGGTGGCCAGGTTGGGGTTGCCCTGGGCTTTCTCCAGGCCCACCAGGGCGCCCTTGCTGACCTGGGCGCGCCGGCCGAGCTCCTCCAGCGACAGCCCTGCGCGGACGCGGGCGGCCCGGACGTTGTGCGCGACCGTGCGCAGGGCCGCGGCCGTCTCGCCCATCCCGCTCACCTTCTTCGTTGCCGGAGCGTTCGCATGCAGGGACCGGTCGGTCGATCGACCGGCATGGTCGTTCTGTTGTACCATTTGGTCGTTGCACTGATCGTAGGGGATCGGCCGTGGTGGCTCCGTCGCCACCGCCCTCCACTGGGGCGCCCCGCCTCCCCGCCCTTACTCGCCGCCCTTCGCCCGCACGGAACGGAAGCCCGCCCATGCCCGCCGTCCACCTCGCCCTCGCCGTCGCCGACGCCTTCCCCGGCACGCTCATCGCCCTGGTCACCGCCGCCGGCCTGCGCGGCCGTGAGCCCTGGCCCCGTACCGCCGACACGGTGAAGGACCTGGAGCACCGGGTCGCCGAGGGCACCTGGCACCCCACGGACGAGACCGACCCGCGCATCGCGTCCTGGCACACGGCCTACCGCGCCTTCGGCACCAACCCCCGCCGCATCCGCCCCAGCGTCGACGCGCTCGGCCGCCGCCTCGCCAAGAAGGGGAGCCTGCCGCGCATCAACCCGGCCGTCGACGCCTACAACGCCGTCTCCGTCCGCCACGGCCTGCCCGCCGGGGCCTTCGACCTCGGCCAGGTCACCGGCGACGTCGTGATCCGCCACGCGGACGGCGCCGAGTCCTTCACCCCACTCGGCGAACCCGGCACCGTCGAGCACCCCAAGCCGGGCGAGGTCGTCTACGCCGATGCCGCCGGTGTGCTGACCCGCCACTGGAACCACCGCGACGCCCACCGCACCCGCGTCACCGAGGACTCCACCCGCGTCGTCTTCATCCTCGAGACCGTCCAGGCCGAGCGCGACGCCGGCCTCCTCGAGACCGCCGCCCGGGACCTCCGCGACCTGCTCGCCGCGCACACCGAACAGACCGCGGTGTCCTACCTCAGCCCGGCACAGCCCCGGGCCACCGTCTGAGACCCGCCGAGGGTCCGCCACCCTTCTCTCGTCCGCTCCGTCCGCGCCGTCCGGCAGCGGCAAGGGCAGGAACGGTTATGGATTCGGGCAAGCCCACCCCGTGCACCCCTCTTCCCGAGCAGAGCACGCGGTAGCGTCCTGGGCAGGTGTGAAGGTCGCCCAGGTCACGGAGGCCCGTATGGCGCTGCACCGGACCGACCGATTCGGTGACATCTACGCGTCGCCGCTGAGCGGCGCCCCGCTGCCCAAGTACCGGATGCCCTCCGGCGCGTCGGACCCGCGCGTCGCCTACCAGCTGGTGCACGATGAGCTCGCGCTCGACGGGAACGCCGCGCAGAACCTCGCCACGTTCTGCACCACGTGGGCCGACGACCAGATCCACCGGCTGATGGCCGAGAGCCTCGGCAAGAACATGGTCGACAAGGACGAGTACCCGCAGACCGCCGAGATCGAGTCGCGTTGCGTGCACATCCTCGCCGACCTGTGGAACGCCCCCGACTCCCGCAGCACGATCGGCTGCTCGACCACCGGTTCGAGCGAGGCGGCGATGCTCGCCGGCCTGGCCCTGAAGTGGCGCTGGCGCCAGAGCCGGGGCGCGAACGGGGACGGCCGCCCGAATCTGGTCTGCGGGCCGGTGCAGGTCTGCTGGGAGAAGTTCGCCCGCTACTTCGACGTCGAACTGCGCCAAGTGCCGCTGGAGGACGGCGCCGGCGGGCTGCGCCCCCACCAGCTGCGAGACCATGTCGATGCCAACACCATCGGCGTGGTCGCGATCCTCGGCACCACCTTCACCTGCGAATACGAACCCGTGGCGGCCCTGTCCCGGGAACTGGACGCCATCGGGCGCGACACCGGGCTCGACATCCCGATCCACGTCGACGCGGCCAGCGGCGGGTTCGTCGCGCCCTTCCTGCGGCCGGAGCTCGAATGGGACTTCCGGCTCCCGCGCGTGGTGTCGGTCAACGCATCCGGGCACAAGTACGGGCTGGCCCCGCTCGGAGTGGGCTGGGTGGTGTGGCGATCGGACCACCACCTGCCCGAGGAGCTGGTGTTCCGGGTGAGCTACCTCGGCGGCGACATGCCGACCTTCGCGCTGAACTTCAGCCGCCCCGGCGGTGAGGTCATCGCCCAGTACTACAACTTCGTGCGCCTGGGCCGCGAGGGCTACCACGAGATCCAGCAGCGGTGCCGGGACACCGCCGTGCGGCTCGGCGAGCGGATCGCCGGCTTGGGGCCGTTCTCGCTCCTCTACGACGGCCGGGACGGGCTGCCCGCGATCTGTTATGAGCTGACCGGCGCCGATGCGGGCTTCACGCTGTTCGACCTGGCCGACCGGTTGCGGATGCGCGGCTGGCAGGTCCCCGCCTATCCTCTGCCGCCCGCGCGCGAGTCGACCGTCGTCCAGCGGATCCTCATCCGGCGCGGCATCAGCGCGGACACGGCGGACCTCCTCTTCGCCGACCTGACGTCGTGCCTGCGCGAGCTCACCTCAGGACCGGGCGACGACGCCGCTCGCGCGGGGTTCCACCACTGACCGGCGCAGCGCCCGAGCTTTCGGTCGGCGCGGTGGTTCACCGTACTCGCACTGTGTTCTCGCACCGGCCGGCCGCGTACGCCTCGATGTTGGCGCGCGTGACATCGAGGATCCTGCCGACGGCTTCGCAGGTGTTGAAGGCGTTGTGCGGCGTGACCACGACGTTGTGTATCCGCAGCAGGATCTGGTCGGCGAGGATGGCGTCCTGGTCGCGGTCGTGCGTGAAGGCCGAACGCAGCAGTTCCGCCTCTTCGCGCACCTTGGGCTCGGCTTCCAGGACGTCCAGTCCGGCCGCGGCGACGGTGCCCTCGGCGAGGGCTTCGACGAGAGCCCGGGAGTCCACGACCTCACCGCGCGAGGTGTTGATCAGGACGGTTCCGGGGCGCATGAGCGCGAGCTGCTCCGCGGACAGGAGATGGCGGTTGCCCGCGCCGCCGGGGATGTGCACGCTCACAACGTCGGAGCCGCCGAGCAGTGCCGGCAGGTCGACGTAGTCGACCTGAGTCCGAGCCGGGTGAAGCCTCCCAGTACATCAGCGTCGGCGCGAGAGCGGATGAACGTGGAGACGACGTCGGCGTCGAGGTGCGCGGCCGCCGTCTCGGGACCCAGGGGCCTGTCATCGAACCGGATCTCGTGCTCACCGCTCATCTGCTCGAAGGCCGTCCTCTCCCACTCTTCGACTTCGAAGACCGATATCCGCATGGTGCTCACTCCCTTCACAGGGGGAAACCGGACCGTGGGGCGCTGATCCCTCAACGTGGATCGGAGACCGGCCTCCCGACCGCGGGTGGCACGCAGGGAGGGGGTCACAACCGTCCCAACCGCATGATCATCTGCGGATGTGCGCCGTCGCAGAACCGTTCGGCGATGATGGAGCGCAGGCCCGGCTCTTCCAAAGGCTGGGTGTGGAATGCGGCACCCGCCCCCCGGGAAGTGGCCGTGAGTAGTACCCGCTCGAGTGCCTGTCCGGCATCGAGGCGGCTTCTCCGCGTGTCGGCCTGGGTTTCGAGGATGGCGACGGTCCCCGTTGCGGTCCCGTGGGTGTCGAGGCGTCCCGCGATGTCCGCGCGGTAGTCCCGGCCAGGGAAGAGTCGTTCTTCGTCCGCCGATGTCGCGGGGACGTCCTCGGCGCGGATCCCGCCCGGCCGACGGCCGTCCGGGGAGCGTACCCAGTGGCTGAGCTCCTCGGCGGCTTCGCTGTCGTAACGGTGCAGGTACTCGGCTGCGGTTACCAGTCCCGCGAGGGAGTGGATGAGCCTGTCATCGGTGACCGTCCGCAGCGCGGCCGATTCCGCTGCCGCGGCGGCGCCGAGGTCGTCCAGCAGGGAATCGTCGAGATCGGCTTCGAACGGGCCGCGGTGGGTCCGACGCCGGTCGATCGCCTCGTACAGGGCCTGTTCGACCTCGCTCGGTTCCGCTGTTGCCGCCGGGGTCACCTCGGCCAGCAGGCCGGGGCGGTCCGGGTCGGGGAGCTCGGCGACGTCCGGGAGAAGGCCGTGGGCACGGAAGGCGACGCGGATGTTGTACAGGGCGGCGCCGCAGCTGATGATGAGTTCGCGGGCGCTGGGATCGGCCACGGAGAGTGCCCGGTCCACGTCGCCGCTGATCGTGATGGCACCGTCGCCACTGCTGACGACCCAGGGGCGTGTGTTGTGGACGGATGGGGCGCGCTCGCCGGCGCGTTTCGCATCGTGGAGCAGCTCCGTCGTCGTGGACGCGTCCTCGGGTCGAGCCATGGTCGGCCTGCCCCCTTCCGGTGCCGGCAGGGCCGGGGCACGTCCGCGGCCCAGTACCTTTCGGGCGAGGCGGCATGCTCCGCCCCTCACCCTCCAGTAACACCGGAACGCGGATGCGCCCGCCAGGGGCGGACGGCGGTGGCCGCAGGTACCGAGGTCCTGTGTGGGCGCCCAGGCGCCGTCGAGTCCGGCAACGCCCCGGACCCGGCCGGTGCGAGTGGCGCAGGATGGAGCCCTGGCGGTGCCCACCGGCCGATCCGGCCGGCTCCTCAGCGGATGGTGTAGGGGCGCATCATCTCGTTGTCCTCGTGGCCGAGCATGTGGCAGTGCCAGACGAACCGGCCTTTCACATCGAAGGTCGCCTTCACCGTCGTGGTCATGTCGGGGTAGGCGATCACGGTGTCCTTGAACCCCGCCTCGCCGGGCTCCGGGCCCGTGGGGGTGCCTCCGAACGGCTGGCGTCCGACGACTTCGAAGTGGACCGCGTGCAGGTGGATGGGGTGGGCGTCGACCGTGAAATTGTGGAACTCCCACACCTCGGTGTCGCCGTAGCGGGGTGTCTCGGTGACGGGATCCCCCCACATCCGGGGCACGGGGCGCCCCTGGGCGTCGATACCGCCGAGCGCGAGCCGGGCCGGGCTCACGCCGGGCAGGACCGCGGAGGGTTCTTCGTTGAGGGACAGCCGGCGGGAGCGGATCGCCGGCACCAGCCCCTCGGCCGGCGGGAGTTCGAGGCGGTCCGGGGGAGTGCTCGTGTCGGGGGCGGACAACTCTGCGATCTCGAACTTCATGACCTGGCCGGTCGTCGCCGGATCGGCGGCGGGGAAGTCGGTGCCGGGGGTTCCGCCCTGGAACGGCGCATCGGGGCCCTCATTGATCAGGTACAGGGCGGTACCGGCGGGAACCCCGGTGAAGTCGGCGATGACGTCGGCGCGCTCGGCGGGGGCGAGCAGGAGCCGGCCGGTCTCGTGCGGGGCCGGCAGGAACCCGCCTTCGTTGCCGATCTGCCAGAAGGGCAGCGCGGGTGCGGCCGGCCGCGGTGCCAGAGGGTCGGAGGTGATCTTGAGGATCAGGGTGCGGGTGCCGCATCCGTTGAGGATCCGCAGCCGGTACCGGCGCGGCTGGGCGGCGAGGGCCGGCCAGGTCCTGCCGTTGGACACCATCGCGGTCCCGAAGGACTCCGGGGTCCAGATCGGCGGGATGTCGCTGTCGGGGATGTAGGGGCCGGTGAAGCCGTCGAACTCCGCGCGGCCGGCGGGGTAGGCGAGCCCGCCGTCGGTGCGGAAGGTCCGATCCTGGATGACCAGGGGGATCTCGAAGTACGGCCCCCCGCCGTCGCCGGCGCCGGGTGCGGGCCCCGGCAGCGTGCCCGGGGGCAGGTCCGCGGGGCCGCCGCGCAGGAGGTAGAACCCGGCGAGCCCCGCATAGACGTTGGGCCCGGTGAGGCCGAGCGCGTGGTCGTGGTACCACAGCGTCGTGGCCCGCTGGCGGTTGTCGTAGCGGAAGACCGCGGTGCCGGGGGTCCACGGGATCTGCCACCGGGCCTCGAACTCGTCCTTGTACCGGTCGTAGAACGACCCGGTCGTCGCGTACCCCTGGGGGATGTCGGTGGCATTGGGGAGGTACCAGGCTTCGGGGTAGCCGTCGCTCTCCTGGCTCGTGCGCCCGCCGTGCAGGTGGGTCACCAGGGGGACGGGACCGGTGTAGGGGCCGGGGGTGGAGGTGAAGTCCGGGCGGGAATCGCGTCCGCGCACTCCGCCGGGAGGGTTGGCCCAGTGCAGGGTCGGGTCCACGGCCACCAGGTGCGGCAGGTAGCGGCGGGCCCCGTCCACCAGCTGGTTGGCCCACCGGACGGTGACCGGTTCGCCGTAGCGGGCCTCGATCGTGTAGCCGGGGTAGTGGAAGGTCTCGGGCCGTCCGGCCGACCCGTATCCCCACACGGTCGTCGCAGGCAGGCCCTCGGGCAGGATCTGCTGCTGGAACTGCCGGGCCCCAATCGTGTACACCATGCGCGCATGGTCGCGGGATCCTCTGTCGCCGGGCATCGCCGGTGGGATGACCAAGGGAGACACGTATTTTGGAATATCCGCGACATTGATGCTATCTTGCGCCATTTTGACTCCGAATTTCCTCTTGGCAGGGAATTTAAATTCCCGCGCAAAAAACTATACGCATTTGATTCCGGATCCGGTCGCCTCTCGCTGAAGGTATTCGATGGAAAAACTGTTCGTGTCGGATTCATAGGAATCTCTCCTCATGCGAGCGAAGGGATGGAGTGACGTGGACCCGAGATGCCGCTCGGTGCCCACCGACGGCCGAGGGCGGGGGACCTACGGCCCTCCGACGGGGACCTCGGCCCGCAGCCGGTGAAGCGCGGGAGCGAGGATCATCGAGAGGGGGAGGAAGCCATGGCACAGTCGATCATCGTCGGTGTGGACGGATCCGAGACCGCAGTGCGCGCCGCCGAGTGGGCGGCGGCCGAAGCGTCACGGCGGAACTGGCGCGTCGAACTGATCGCGGCCTGTGACCCCTACGGAGCCGACGCGGTGTACGCCCACGCGCAGGACGCCGTCCGTGCGCTGGCCGAGGCCGATCTGCGGCAAGCGGCCCAAGGCATCCGAGGCGAGTACCCCGAGGTCGAGCTCGGTCTGAGCACCGTGGAGGGCTCCCCGGCCCCGGAGCTGCTCCGCCGCGCCGCATCCGCTTCGATGGTCGCGGTCGGCCTGCGCGGACGCGGCGGATTCGCCGCACTGAGAATCGGCTCCGTCGCCTACCAGGTCGCCGTGCACGCCCCTGTTCCCGCTGCCGTCGTCGGGCCGGAGCCGCTCCGGCCCGACGACGCCGACATCGTCGTGGGCATGGACGGCTCTGAGCCCGCACGGCATGCGGCGGCCGTCGCCTTCGATTACGCCCGGCTCACCGGGTCGACCGTACGGGCGGTCCGCGTCTGGCCGGCCCCTTGGGCGGAGACTCCGGAGCGCCGGTCCTCGCTGGATGAGGCGGCGGTCCTCGGCTCGGAGTCGCGGCGGCTGGAACGCGATATCGCACCACTGGCCGAGAGGGCCGAGGACGTCGCCTACCTGACGGAGGCGGTGGAGGGACACCCTGTGGCGTGCCTACTCGAGGCCGGCACCGAAGCGCGCCTGCTGGTGATCGGCGCGCGAGGACGGCAGGGGTTCACCCATCTGGCATTGGGAGGGACGGCACACGGACTCCTGCACCACGCGCGTGTCCCGATCATGGTCGTCCACTCCGCGTGATGCGTTCAGCCCGGCGGCGGGGGATCCGGGTCGCTGTGCTGAAGCGGGACGCGCGGCGGCGGATGTGGCGGTGCCGGCTGTAGGGGCGCGGCCGCGGGCTCGGCGCGTTGCGCGCGGCGCGGTAGAAGAGCACCTTGCCGGCCTCGACCAGGGCCAAATAGCCCACTACCAGGGCGATGAGCGCGGCGAAGAACGCTCCCGGCAGCGGCTGGAAGCCGAGCACGCGGGCCAGGGGCGGGGCCAGGAGGACGGCGCCGGCCGCCACGACGCCCAGGGACGCCAGCGCCAGCGCCACGCTGGGCAGGCTGCGGAGGAAGGGGATGCGCCGGGTGCGGATCGCGAAGATCACCAGGGTCTGGGTCGCCAGGGACTCGATGAACCAGCCGGAGTGGAACTGTTCGGCCGCCGTGTGGAACACCCCCAGCATGAGCACGAAGGTGAGGACGTCGAAGACCGAGCTGAGGGGACCGAAGCAGATCATGAAGCGCCGGATGAAGCCGATGTCCCAGTGCGAGGGCCTGCGCAGCTGCTCGGCGTCGACGCGGTCGGTGGGGATGGCGAGCTGGCCGGTGTCGTAGAGCAGGTTGTTGAGCAGGATCTGCGAGGGCAGCATCGGCAGGAACGGCAGGAAGAGGGAGGCGCCGGCGGCGGAGAACATGTTGCCGAAGTTGCTGGACGTGCCCATCAGGATGTACTTGATGGTGTTGGCGAAGATGCGCCGTCCCTCGGTGAACCCGTCGGCGAGCACGGCGAGGTCCTTTTCCATGAGGATCACGTCGGCGGCGTCCTTGGTGACGTCGGTGGCCGAGTCCACGGAGATGCCGACATCGGCGGCGTGGAGGGCGAGCGCGTCGTTGACGCCGTCGCCGAGGAAGGCGACCCCGCCGCCGCTGCGGTGCCGCAGGCGCACGACGCGCGCCTTGTGCTCGGGGCTCATCCGCGCGAACACGATGGTGCGTGCGATGGCGTCGGTGAGGGCGGCGTCGTCCAGGGCGTCGACGTCGGATCCTGTCAGGGGCGTCGTGCCGCCGCGCAGGTGCAGGTCGCGGCAGACCTTCTCGGCGACCGTGGCGTTGTCCCCGGTGACGACCTTGACCTCGACGCCGAGGCCGTCGAGGGTGCGCAGCGCCTCTGCGACCCCGTCCTTGGGCGGGTCGGCGAACACCAGCAGGCCCAGCAGCATCAGCCCCTGCTCGTCAGCGGGGGTCGGTGTACTCAGGCCGGGGGCGGGACGGGTCGCCACGGCGACCACCCGGTTCCCGGCGGCGAATTCGGCGTCCAAGGCGGCGTGCTCGGCGGGGGACACGGTGTCGCAGCGTGCGATGACCGCCTCCGGAGCGCCTTTGGTCACCAGGACGGGCTCGCCCTCCGGGGTGCGCACCAGGGCGGACATCAGGCGGCGCTCATGGTCGAAGGGGAGGACGGCGACGGTGGCGAACCCGCCGGCCGCGTCCCGCTCGGCGGCCGCCCCGTCACTGGCCCACAGCGCCTGGTCGAGGGGGTTGCCGACCGCGGGGCCCGCATCGGGGGCCGCGTCCTCGGTGCACAGCAGGCCCCAGCGCAGCACGGCGGAGCCGTCGCGGCCCTGGGCGGGTACCGACCGCAGGTAGTCGATGCGCCCCTCGGTCAACGTGCCGGTCTTGTCGGTGAACAGGGTGTCGACGTTGCCGAGGTCTTCAATGCAGGACAGCCGCTTGACCAGGACGCGTCGCCTGCGCATGCGCCGCGACCCGGCGGCCAGGCTGGTGGAGACGACCGCTGGCAGCAGCTGCGGGGTGATGCCGACCGCGATCGCCAGGGAGAACAACAGCGCGTCGACGATGGGCTTGTGCAGGATGATGTTGGCGGCGAAGATCCCGGTGGTGAGGCAGCCGGCGACATAGACCAGCAGCAGGGAGAAGCGGCGCAGGCCGCTGGAGAACTCGGTGTCGAGCTGGTGGGTGTCCAGCCCCGCCGCGATGGCGCCGAACTCGGTCCGGGCGCCGGTGGCCACGACGACCCCCGTGGCGGTTCCGGCGTGGACGATGGTTCCCATGAGTGCGCAGCACGACAGGTCGGCGAGCCCGGCGTCCCGGCCGACCGGATCGGTGCCCTTGGCGACCGGAAGCGACTCTCCGGTCAGCACGGACTCGTCGCATTCCAGGCCGGTGACCGTGAGCAGCCGGATGTCGGCGGGGACGACATCGCCGAGGCGGAGTTCGACCACGTCCCCCGGTACGAGCGCGGTCACGTCGACCGTCTGCGCCCGCCCTCCCCGCACGGCCGCGGCCCAGTGCCTGATCTGCGCGTGCAGGGCTTGGGCCGCCCGCTCCGCCCGGTACTCGTTGGCGAACCCGAGGCCGACCGACAGCGCCAGGATCACGATGATGATCACAGCGCTGCCCTGTTCCCCGACGAAGTAGGAGACCACCGCGCTGACCAGCAGCAGCGCGAGCAAGGGGGAGCGCAGCTGGTGCCAGAGGACGGGCAGGAGCCGCGCCCGGTGCGAGGCGACCGTGTTGGGGCCGTAGACCGACCGGCGCCGCTCGGCCTCAGGGGCCTCCAGCCCGTCGGCCACGACGACGCCGAGCCGGCGCAGCACGTCATGTGCGGGTTGGCGGGCGGCCTCCTTGATGCCCGGGATTCGCGGGCGACCTTCACCCCGCGCGTCGGCGCCCGGGCCGGACAGGGCCCGCCCTCGCCTCACCGTCCTGCGCGGCCCGATGAGGCGGGCCCATCGCCGGCGAGAACGTGGAAGCTCTCCTCCTCTTGCACGAAATGCAGCCTGAGCAGCGCATGGAGTTCAACGAGCAGGTAGGAGGCCGAATCGCGGGCGCCGGCAGAGGCGTCGGCCCTCAGTTCGCCGACGGCCTCCTGGGTGCGGCGCACCGTCGCCAGGATCTCCGCGTGGGCCCGGCTCATGATCTCCGTGGCGCTCGTGCAGCGCAGAGCACGGTCGACGGCCGGGTAGAGCCGGCGCTCATCGGCGGTCTCGTGGCGGACGAGCTCATCGCAGAACGCCTCCAGATCGTCGAGCGCGGCGACGAGAGCGGCCCGGGGGGCGTTGCGTATGCGATCGGCCGCATGGGGGAGTTCGTCGATGCGCGGCCACAGCCGGCGGTGGTCCTCGTCAAGGCCCCGTGCCAGTTCGGCGGTGTCCCCCTGGAGCCGGGCCCGGTGACCGGGGGCGAACAGCGCGCGAAGCGCGTTGACGATGACGGTGAGGTCGATGACCTCCTGGAGGAGTGCTCCCGCGGTGGGCGCCAGTTGGCCCGCGGCGGCCACCGCCATGGCGAGCACCGACAGGCCGATCCCGGCCAGGGCGCTTTGGGCGGCCAGCCTGCGGGTGCGCTGGGCGATGCTGCGCGCTTCGGCGACTCTGTCGAGGCGGTCGACGGCGATGACGACATCCGCCGACTCCGACGCCGCCGATGCCCCCCGGGCGCCCAGGGCGACGCCCACACCCGCGCGCGCCAGCGCGGGGGCGTCGTTGATGCCGTCGCCGACCATCATCGTCGGCGACGATTCGCTCTCCGCGGCCACGACAGCGAGCTTGTCCTGGGGCGAGCGGTCGGCCATGACGTCCTCCGCCCCCACGCCCACATACGCCGCCATGACCAGTGCGGTGCTGCGCCGGTCTCCGGTGATCATCACCATGCGCTCCATACCGCTGCGCCGCAGGAGGCGGAACGTGCGCGGAGCGTCGTCCCGCAGCGGGTCGCGGAGCAGCAGCACGCCCACGAGCCGTTCATCCACGCCCACGAAGACCGTGAGCGCCTGCGAGCGCCGGGCTTCGGACTGGACCGCCTCCACCCACGTGGAAGGGGGACGACGGGCCACCCACTGTGCCTTGCCGATCCGGACCAGGCGCCCGGCGACCGTGCCCTCGACCCCCCGGCCGCCTTCCTCGCGGACATCGGCCGGCATCTCCAGCGCCAGCCCGCGATCGCGTGCCGCGGCGACGACCGACGCGGCCAGCACGTGGTCCGACATCTGGTCCAGTGAGGCGGCGTAGCCCAGCACCTCGGCCTCCGCGAGGGCGTCGTCGGCGGAGACGGAGCGAAAGAGCCGCGGACGGCCCGCCGTCACGGTCCCCGTCTTGTCGAAGAGCAGGACCCGTGCGCGCGCCAGGCGCTCCAGGGCGTCGCCGTTGCGCACGATCACGCCCCGGCGCGCGCAGCGCGACATCCCGGCGGTGAAGGCGATGGGCGCGGCGAGGATCAGGGGGCAGGGGGTCGCCACGACCAGCACCGCGACCGCGCGGACCAGGTCGTGCGAGAGCGCCCAGGCGGCTGCGGCGACCACCACGGTGACGGGCAGGAACACCGTGGCGTAGCGGTCGGCCAGGCGGACGAACGGGGCGCTTTGGGACTCGGCCTCGCGCACCAGCCGGATGATGCCCGCGTAGGTGCTGTCGCCTGCTGTGGCGGTGGCCCTGAGCGAGAACGGCGCGCCGAGGTTGACCACGCCGCTGCGCACGTCATCGCCCACGTGCGCGGCGACCGGCAGCGGTTCGCCCGTGACCGCCGACTCGTCCAGGCTGGCGGTCCCTTCGTCCACGCGGCCGTCGACCGGGACGATCTCGCCGGTGCGCACGACCAGCCGGTCGCCGATGGCCACGTCCTCGGCGGCGACGGTCTCCAGCGATCCGTCCGAGCGGCGGTGGGCGACCTTGGGGGAGCGGGCGAGCAGCGCACCGAGGTCGGCCCGTGCCCGGCGCGACGCGCGCTCCTCCAGCAGCCGCCCGCCGAGCAGCATCACCGAGATGATCGCGCCGGCGAGGTATTCGTGGACCACGATGGTGCCGACGAGCGCCAGGAGCGCGATGGCGTCGGAACCGTACTGTCTGTGCCACAGCCCCTGGAGGACCCACCACAGCGCAGGCCCCGCACCCACCACGGTGGTGCACAGCCACGCGATGTCGCCGGCGGGCGGGCCCACCGACAGGCGCAGGACGGCGCCGAGGCCGAGTCCGGCGACGCTCAGGCCGGCGCCGAGGACGCGCGCGCTCGCCCACGGCGGGATGGGGAAGGCGGGGGCGTGCGTCGTCAATCCCATGATGAGCGGGGGCGTCCCGGATTCAGCCGGCCGAGGGGGAACCTCGGCGTGCGGGTGTGGTCCCCGGCGCTCGCCTGCCGCTGAGGCGCACGCGGGGACCGCTTCGCCGCCGTCGCGCCCGTGGTGCCGTCACCGTCGCGACCGGTGGGGATGTGACCACCGGACATGGACGATCCCCCTTCCGCTCGGCCGGGCCCGACCGCACTGCGGCGGCGCTGGGGCCGCGGGCTGTCCGTGCGGGGCGGCTTCTACCCGGGCCGGCGGGGGTGAACCGTCGCGGGTGATCAGGTTGATCTTGTACTCGGCGGTGAGTACCTCACGGCCCGGGCGGAGCATCGTCGGCGCCGCCCGCTTGGGCCGGGCGGTCGAGGTCACGATCATCGCCGCCCCCGAGGGCACCGTCTGGGTCGGCGGGGCGACCAACGCCTACTTCCGCGGCACCGCGCTCATCTGACGATGAGAGGACCAGGCGGTCCGGGGGCTGAAATTCGCACAGCGGCCGATCATCCGGGAATCGCGGAGACGGCGGATCCCTCGAGCACTGACTCCGGCCGGTCTCAACCCCCGAAGCCGACGGCCGGGTGGCAGGGCGCTCGCCGCGCGTGTTCGGCGCGTGCCGATCTCTCGGTGGGCGCCACCATCGTGCGACCGCTGGAAAATATGGTTTCGGAAACGGTGGAACCTGCGCGACCATGACGTTGGTCGCCTCGCACCACCCACCACCAGGTGACGCCCACCTGCCGGGCGCACTACCCCCTGGAGCCCCCCATGCCGCGCCTACGCACGCTCCGCGTCACCACCACGACCGGTCCCGAAGACATCCTCATCCTGGACAGGCTGACCCCGGAGGAGGTTCGCGGCCTGGCCCCCGGCAACGTCCCGGACGGCGTGCGCATGCTCGCGTTCGCGTTCGAGGTCGACCTCCCCGAGGCAGATGCCGACGACGCCGGCGCCGGCGTTGAGACGGGGCCGCCGTTCGGATTCTCCGGCGGCTCCGGCGGGTCGGCCGAGATGTCCTCGCACCTACCCCCCGACGTGACCCTGGCCAGCACGTGAATGACCGTCCCGACCGCTCCGCCTCCGGGTAGGTAGTGAGCGGCCGGGCGCATCGATGTCGCGCCGGGCCTTCCGCATTCACCCGAGCGGCATCTTCCGGACCGCCCCGGAGAAGGCATGCGCTGCTTCGTAGAAGCCGTCAGCGCTTGTGAAGGCCGGGCTGAGCCAGAAAGTCGCTGTTCTCGAGAGTCGCCCACCACATCCGGATGGTTAGAAGCGATCCGGGCGGCAACCCGACAGAGCCGACTCAACGCTTCCGTCGACCACCTCCCGCGCGACCAGGCGGCCCACGGCCGCCGCGAGCGTGACCGCCGAGTGCATCACCGCCAAGTAGAGGCCGGGGACCTCGGCGACCGGGCCGACGATCGGCTCACCGTCGGCCGGCATCGGGCGCACTCCGAGCCGGGTACTGAGCAGCTCGACGCTCCCGGCGCCATGGAAGGTGGACCGGACGGCGGCAAGGGTCCGTTCGGGCGAGTCCGCTGCGGCGATCAGCTGGTCCGCGGCGACCTGCCGAAGATCGAAGTCCTCGGTGTTGACCACGGTGCGGACCAGACCGGCCGGGGCACGGAACCGGAACAGCGGGCACGGCGATGGTTCGACCGGGACGCGCACGCCGAGCTGCCCGCCCAGCGCGGCCGTGGCAACTCCGGCCGCCAGCACCACCGTCGCACCGGCGAGGGGTCCTGCTGTCGTCTCCACCCCGGAGATCCGGCCCGCCGCGTCCCGGCTGACCGCGGTAACCGGCGTGTCCAGATGTACCCGCGCTCCATGGGTGCGAGCGCCCGCGACCAGCCGCTCGGTCACGCCCACCGAGTCGACAGCGCCGTCCCCCGGAGCCCAGACAGCCCACTCCGGAGGCCGCCGGAGGGCCGGCTCGAGCGCCGCCACGGTGGCCGCGTCCACAATCGTCTGCCCGGGCCCGGCGTCCGGCGCACTGTCCTGCCCGTTCCAGCTCAGCGAGCCGGACCAGGTCACCGGGAGCCCCGGCAATTCGGCCCTGAGCCGGTGGTACTCCGCCGCCGCGGTGGCCCGCAGCCCGGCGGCCGGACCCATCCGCACGCCAGACGCGCCGACCCAGGCGAACGAGTCCGCCGTCACGCCGGCGCCTGGCCGCCCGGCGTCGACCAACGTCACTTCGGCACCCGCCCGGGCGGCGTGATAGGCCACCGATGCGCCGACAATGCCGGCGCCGACGACGACCACGTCCCTACTCACCGGTGGGCTCAACACGTTCGCGACCTTAACGTCCACAGCTTCCGCCCGTAAACGAGATTTGGACGGCGGACACCGGGCCGCCCGTCCGCAGGAGCCCGCCGCAGCCGAGCGCTTCGCCCGGATCGGCACTCCGTACCTGCTCCACCACCGGGCCGGCCACGAGCTGGAGGACGCGCGGAAGGTTGCGGGGCTTGTCAGGTGCTCGCCGGCTGACCGGGCACCGGCGGCCTGCTCCGGGGCGGCGCCCGCGGCGGGAAGCTCGCCCAGCTGGTCGCCACCGGCGGCCAGGCCACGGGCTTTCACCATTGCCCATTGCCCGCCCCCAGGTCCAGCAGCTCGCAGGCGCGCGCGACATCGGCGCGGTCACCTTCGCCGAGGCCGCGGATCGGCAGCGGCAGGCTGTGCGGCGCGACCAGGCCCAGGTGCTCGGCGATCGCCGCGGTCACCCGCAGGCTGCCGTGGGCGCCGAACAGCTCCCACAGCGGTTGCAGGCGCGCGGAGACCTCCCGGGCACGGGCCGCGTCCCCGGACCGGGCGGCGCGGGTCAGCGCCAGGGCCGGGGCCGGCAGGGTGCCGCCGATCACCGAGTACCAGGCGTCGCATCCGGCGTTCAATCCGGTCGCGGCGAACGCGTCTCCCGAAACACCGATCGTGACATGCGCGGGCAGGATGGTGCGCAGGTGCGCGACGCGGCGGGCTGCGGCGTCGGGTTCCCCGGGCACACCGGGGATCTTGATCGAGGCGACGTGGGGCAGCGCGGCGATCGCCTGGTAGAGGTCGTCGGTGAAGGCGAAGTGCGTCGTGCCGGGGTTGTCGTAGACCGCAAGCGGCACCGACAGCTCCCGCGTCACGTCCTCGAACAGCCCGTGCACGTCGTCGGGTGTGAGCGCCTGGTAGGAGACCGGCGCGAGCAGCACCCCCGACGCGCCGGCGCTCTGCGCATCCTCGACGAGTTCGAGGACGTGTGCGGTGCGCAGCGCGCCCACGCCGACCACGACCGGTACACCGCCGGCGCCCTCGACGGCCAGGCGCGCCACCCGGGCGCGCTCATCCCGGGTGAGATAGGCGTAGGACCCGGTCGAGCCCAGTGCGGTGATCGCGTCGACGCCCGCCGTGGCGAGCCGCTCCACCAACCCGGCGAACGCGTGCTCGTCGATGCGGTCCTCGTCGAGCGGAGTCAGGGGGAAGGCGTTGAGGCCGGTGAACATGGACGGCTCCCTGGTGTGCGTCGGAAGGTCGGCGGGAGGACGCGGTCGAGCCTCGGACCCCCACGCGCACGGGGACCGGCATCCTATGACCTAGAACATAGGATATTTTGCATTAGAACGAAAACCTCGGGCCGTGAGACGCCCCGGTGCGCGGCAGCCGCGCCTCAGCCCAGGATCAGCGGCAGCCGCGCGGCCAGCGCACCCAGACCGGCCTGTTCGGCGGTGGTCGGTGCACGGCGGCCGGTGCCGACCAGCAGGGCGTCGGTGTCGGTGAAGGAGGCCGGGAACGCGGCGCCGGCGATCGTCTCCAGGAGAGCGCGCGAGCGCGCCAGGGTCTCGGCGGGCGGGCCGGCCGCGCCGGTCAGGTACGCGATCAGGTCGAGGTGGTGCAGCGTCCACTCCAGGACGTAGGCGGTGAGGTAGTCGCCCACGGTGAGAACCTCGTCCTGGGTGATGACCAGGGCGCCGGGGTCGGCCAGTACGGCGGCGCGCCCGGCGGCGGAGCCGACGTCGTCGAGGTGGAAGGTGAGCAGGCCCGGGTCCTGGTAGGCGGCGGCCAGCCGGACGGTCAGCGCGTCGAGGGGGTCCTCGCCGGTGGGGGGCTGGTCCCCGGCCTTCCAGTAGGTGGCCGCGTCGACGGTGGGCCCGGCGCCGGCGGGGGCGGGGGTGGCGAGGGTGATCAGGACGTCCTGGGCGTCGATGACCAGGTGGCACACCAGGTCCCGCACGAGCCAGCCCGTGCAGCCGGAGGGCCGCTGAAAGTCGGTGTCGGCGAGGTCGGCGACCGCGGCGCGCAGCGCGCTCCAGGCGAGTGAGAAGTGGTCCACATCGGCACGCTAGTGCGGGGCCGCGGGCCCGACAAGCGAATTGGGGGCCGGTGCCGTGTCATCGGCTCCGCGGCGCGCCGTCCTCAGCCCGTGGCCCCGTGTCCGGCGCCGGGCCCGGTGGCGGGTGGCAGGGGCTGCTTCCAGCCCTGTTCGACCGAGGTGCGGCATCGGGCGGCCTCGTCGCCCACGCTGATGTAGAGCGCGGTCAGCATCGGGGCGCCGTGGTCGAGCGTCTGGGGCGGCAGGGGGCCGGTGGCGACCA
Source organism: Nocardiopsis sediminis (assembly GCF_042650565.1). NCBI lineage: Bacteria > Bacillati > Actinomycetota > Actinomycetes > Streptosporangiales > Nocardiopsidaceae > Nocardiopsis > Nocardiopsis sediminis. The sequence goes on along the minus strand of NZ_JBHSBH010000010.1, from coordinate 397,132 downwards.
GCGAGACCAGGCCGTGGCCGATGGCCCAGCTCTGGATCGCCAGCTCCAGCGGGTCGGTGCCGGGGTGGAAGCGCCCGGTGTCGCGGGCCCGCCGGGCGGCCTGGACCAGGTGCTCCAGGGTGGCGTCGGCGGCTTTGAGGTCTTCGAGCTCGAAGGTCGCGTCGAACATCACCCGGTAGAGGTCGGGGTGGTCCAGGGCGTTGCCGAGGTAGGCGGCGACCAGGGCGGCCAGGTCGCGCACCGGGTCCGTGGTCGCCGTCAGCGCCGCGAACCGGCCGGCCAGGCGGGTGAAGCCCTCCTGGCGCAGCGCCTTCCACATGCCGTCCATGCCGCCGAAGTGGGTGTAGACGGCCATCGTCGACATGCCGGTCCCGGCCACCAGCGAGCGCAGGGTGATGGGCTCGCGGATGCGGAGCATGTGCGCGGCGCGCTCGATGAGCATGGTGCGCACCGCGGGGTCCTTCGTCCTCGCCATGGGCCCAGAATACATAGCATTGCATTGCTATAGTTTCAGTGTTCCCACGATCCCGTGTCCATCGATGACGGAGGAATCAGCATGGCCATCACCCTGGCGAACCCCGCAGCCCTGCCGGAGGTCGACCTCTACCGGCAGGTGTCGGTCGCCACCGGATCGAAGCTGGTCTTCATGGCCGGCCAGGTCGCCCTCGACGCCGAGGGGCGCAAGGTCGGCGAGGGCGACTTCACCGCCCAGGTCGAGCAGTGCTACCTCAACGTCGCCGCCGCCCTGGCCGAAGCCGGCGCCACCTTCGACGACGTGGTGAAGCTGACCGTGTACCTCGTCGACTGGACCCCCGACAAGATGCCGCTGTTCGTCGACGGCGTCGGCCGGGCCGCCGCGAAGCTGGGCATCACCGCCCCCGCGGCGCCGCTCACCGGCATCGGCGTCGCCGCCCTGGCCGAGCCCGGCCTGCTGGTGGAGGTCGAGGCCACCGCCGTCATCGGCTGAACCGGCATCGATGCGGGCGAGGTTGTTCGCGGCACCGGTGAGCCGATGCTGGAGACCGGTCGTGGCCAGACCCCGATAGCGGGATCCACGCAGGCCGCGGCGGCCTGCGTCTCCGGTTCCGGCACGGCTCCGACCGGTTCGTCCCCTATGGCTATCCAGGGGCGTCCGGGTCGGTCGGAACCGGAGACGGGAGAAGCCTGAACCTCCACGAGCCCGGCACCGTCAGGGCCTTGCTCGACGAAGCCGTCCGACGCGGATGCAACCCCGCAAGCACCGCCATCGAAGAACTCGACGGCTGGGCGCTGTTCGACGCCGCCCACCTCCACCGCGCAGCGACTCAGCCCGGTTGATCAACGACGCCGCCACCGCGATCGCCGGGACCCTGCTTCAGCGCCGGAACTCTCCGTGACGACGATGATCGAGAAGGGTGAACCCGGCGGAGGCCGGTGATCGGCTCAGGGGTGCAGGAGCCGTTCCCGCAGCCGGTCGGCCAGGTCGCCGCCGGCGCCGAGGTGGCCGGCGGCGTAGGCGTGCACCGACCCGTAGCGTGCGGTCAGCTCGGCGGTGAACCGCTGCATGGTCTCGGCCGGGGCGGTGCCGTAGGCGGGCCACGTGAGGGTCAGGTGGGGGTAGCTCGCGCGCCATTCGGCGACCAGGCGCTCGGTGGCCCGCCCGGTCAGCGCGTAGTCGGCGGCGACGTCGTCGGCCCCCACCCCCGCCAGGGTCAGCACCAGCATGGCGATGACCCCGGTGCGGTCCTTGCCGGAGTGGCAGTGGAACGCCACGGGGCCGGCGGCATCGGCGATGACCTCCAGGACGCGGCCGATCTCGGCGCCGCGCTCGTGGGCGGCCTCGGCGTAGCGCTCGGCCAGGAACCGGGCGGGGTCGACGTCGGGGTCCAGCCCGGCCTGGTCGTAGGGCCGGTACTCGATGCTCAGGTTGTGGTACTCCAGCCCCGGGTGGTGGGGGACGCGCCCGCTGCGCTCGACCTCCCAGGGGTGGCGCAGGTCGATCACGGTGCCGATGCCCAGGGCGAGGAAGCGGTCCCAGTCGGCGCCCTGGAGCTTGGCCAGGGAGTCGGAGCGGAACAGCCGGCCCCAGCGCACCGTGCGGCCGTCGAGGGTCCGGTAGCCGCCCAGGTCCCGGAAGTTGTGCAGGTGCTCGAACGCGATGTGTCGGGTCACGCGGGCCACCCTATGGCCGCCCGCACCGGCCCGCGGCGGCGGGTCCGGCGCCCGCCCCACGCCGCCACCCCCACCTTCGGATGTTCCTCAAAATTCCCTTTCCTTCCCAAAGATGGGGACTGTTAGGGTATCTTCGCATTCGATCACCGAAGGAGGATGTCCGTGACATGACCGCCATCTACAAGTCCGAGGCCGGTGCCGAGCAGATCCGGCGGCGCTACCATCGCGCGCTGGCGACCTGGCCGATGCCCGCCGAGCACGTGCGCGTGCCCACCCGCGAAGGGGAGACGTTCGTCGTCGTCTCCGGCCCGCCCGAGGCGCCGCCGCTGCTGCTCCTGCACGGCTCGGGGGCCAACACGGCGATGTGGCGCGACGACGTCGCCACCTGGGCGCACCACTTCCGCACCTACGCCGTCGACGTCATCGGCGAACCGGGCGACAGCGCACCCTCCCGCCCGGCCCTGGACTCCGGCGCCCACGCACTGTGGCTGGACGACGTCCTGGAGGGGCTGGGGCTCGCGCAGACCGCGATCGTCGGCGCCTCCCTCGGCGGCTGGCTGGCACTGGACTACGCCGTGCGCCGGCCCCAGCGGGTGACCCGCCTGGCCCTGCTGTGCCCCGGCGGCATCGGCCGGCAGAAGACGGGCTGGATCCTGCCGGCCCTGCTGCTGCGCCCCTTCGGCCGCTGGGGGCTGCGCCGCTCCGCACGGTTCGTCACCGGCCTGGACACGCCCGGGGCCGGGCCCGCCCTGGACACCGTGGTGCTGACCTTCTCCCAGTTCAAGCCGCGCACGGAACGGCTGCCCGTGTTCGGCGACGACGCGCTGGCGCGCCTGGGCATGCCCGTGCTGGTCATCGCCGGTGAGCGCGACGCCATGTTCGACTCCCGCGACACCGCCCGGCGCGCACACCGGTGCATCCCGCACGCGCGGGTGGACCTGCTGCCCGGGGTCGGGCACGCAGTCCTCGGCCAGGCCGACGCGCTTCTGGCGTTCCTGCGCGGCTGAGGCGCCGGCGCCGCCCGTTCACGACGGCACCGGCGCCTGCCCGCGGGTGCTCAGGGGGAGTCGTAGGCCAGCAGGTGCACGCGGGCCTCGTCCTCGGCGGGGTAGAGGACGAGGACCTCGCGCTGCACGCGCCCGGCCGTGGGCTCGGCCCCGCGGCAGGCGGTGCTGCCGTCGACGGTGTCGATGCCGGCGGGGTCGAGCCCGAACGCCTCGGCATCGGCGTCATCGGGGCCCTCGGGGTCGGGGTAGACGCCCAGGTTCTCGGCGGTGCAGAACGCCTCGGCTCCGGCGCGGTCGGTGCCGAACTGCGCGGTCAGCGTGGTCAGGCCGCCGTCGCTGGTCTGCACGTCCACCTCCAGCCCACTCGCCCCCTCCGGGACCTCCAGGCCGGTGAACTCGGTGATGCGGCCGGTGTCGGAGGTCGCCGTGGGACTGGGCGGCGGGGAGGGGGCGGGCTCCTCGATGCCGTCCTGGGCGGCGCAGCCGCCCGCCAGCACCGCCCCCAGCGCCAGCGTCGCGGCGAGCACCGCGGTGCGTGTGGTCATGTCCCCTCCCATTCTGCGGGGCCGCCGGAGCCCCGTGGCCCGCCGGCGGCGACCCTGCGCCTCACACCGTTCCATAGCGGATCTCCGGATCGCTCTGCCCGACCACCCAGAACTCCCGGGCCAGGCCGGTGCGGTGCATTTCGCGGTGCGTCCACTGCGAGGCGTTGTAGAACGGCGGCTTGAACGCCGTGTGGTCGTTGGGGTCCCAGTCGTAGTACTTCTTGATGTTGACCTGGGTGTCCACCCGGTAGGTCCAGGTGCCGCCCGGCTCATCAGGCGGGGTCACGGTCACCTCGCCGGTCATCGAGTAGCGGAAGCTCGCCAGCGCGTACCACCAGTTGTTGTTGCGGTAGGTGCCCTGGTCGGGGTTGCTGGGATCGCGGCCGAAGGCGTTCCACTCGGTGCTCAGCGGGAACACCATCGGCTCGGTGATGCCCCGCTGCTGGGCCTCCAGCACGGCGGCGCGACCCAGGTCCTCCCGGTCGGACTCCACCCGATCGCGGAATTCGGGGATGTCGCCGATGAGCTTCTCGGCGCGGATCGCATAGTCCTCGCCGGAGCCTTCGTAGAAGTGCTCCAGCAGGTTGGCGGCGTCGGGGGCGTCCATGTAGTCACGGAAGTAGAGGACGGCCGCGGGCAGCATGCCGTAAGCGTCGACGATCTCGTTGGTGCAGCCGACGAACAGGATCAGCCAGCACGAGTCGTAGTCGTGGGGGTCGACGGTGTCGTACTGCGCGCGTGAATCGGCGGCGGCCGCGTCGTCGGGGTGGGCGGCCGGAGGTGCGGGGAACGGCTCGATGCCGTAGTCCAGGCCCGGGCGGCTGTAGGGCTCGCACAGCGGGTCGCAGGGCGCTTCCGGCGGCCCGGGATCGGGCCGCAGGCCCTGGGCCCCGGACGACCCGCTCGCGCCCTCGGCCAGGGGTGATGGCCCCTCGCCGGAGGACGTCGCGCAGTCCTCACCGCTGCCGGCGGCGGAGACCGAGCACAGCGCCGTGTCGATGTGGTCGCCGACGCTCTGCGGGATACCGCTGGTCACCAGGGCGCTCGCGATCGCGGCGACGAGCAGGAGGACGGCGGCGTATTGGGTGTAGCCCGCGCCGCGGTCGGGCCGGGGGGACGGGGGGACGAGGGGGTGGATCATGTGACGCCTTCGGCTCTGTGATCCGGGTGGATCCTCCAACGGGGTCGCGGGGGCGCGGGAGCGGTCGAACGGCCCAGAGGGGACGGCCGTTCACGCATGTGGGACGCCGAGCGGGGTGGCGCGGTTCCCTGGAGGACCCGTGGTGCCCTGGCCGGATCAGGCACGCCCCACGGTGTTTGCGACCCGCACCGGGGCGGGCGAACGCCGCGGGGCCGCGACAACGGCTCCACGGCCGGCCGGGCCGGCAGGTGGCGCCGCGCGGGCACACCCGACCGCGGCCGCGCTGCGGGTGGCGGTGGCGGGGTGTCCTAGGCGTTCTCGACCGCGGCGGCGCGCGCGAGCCATGCGTGGCTGCGCTGGACGAAGTGCTCGGCCACCGAGGTGCGGTACCCCCAGCTGGTGAACCCGTGGGGCGCCCCGGGGACGACGTCGAGCTCGCAGGGCACGCCGGCCGCGCGCAGGCGGCGGGCGTAGTCGGCGTCCTCCGCGGAGAACAGGTCGATGTCGCCCACCCCGATCCAGGCGGGGGGCAGGCCGCGCAGGTCCTCGCGCCGCGCGGCCACCGCATACGGCGGGGCGGTGACCCCCGGTTCGCCCCCCAGGTAGGACCGCCACCCGATGCGGTTGAGGCCGTTGTTCCAGACCCAGTGCCCGACCTCGTCGAGCTCGGTCTTGGCCGCCGTGCGGTCGTCGAGCATCGGGCACATCAGCAGCTGCGCGCGGGGCTGGACGCCGCCGCCGTCGTGGAGGCGGTGGGTGAGGCAGGCGGCCAGGCCCCCGCCAGCGCTCTGGCCGCCCACGACGATGCGCGCGGGGTCCACGCCGAAATCGGCCGCGCAGCGCTGGAACCACTCCCACACGGTGGCGCAGTCCTCCAGCGCCGCCGGGAACGGTTCTTCGGGGGCCAGCCGGTAGTCGACCGAGACCACGACCATGCCCAGATCGCGCGCCGTGCTGGAGCAGAACCGGTCGTCCTGGGAGGGGTGGCCGATGACCAGCCCGCCGCCGTGGATCCACAGCATCCCGGCCCCCGACCCCCCGGCCTCGGGCCGGTAGACGCGCACGGCCACGCCGTCGGCCACGGCGTCGTGGAACCGGGCGCCCTCGGCCACCGTCGCCGGGCTGAGGCGGCGCTGCGCGGCCCGCGCCAACCGGCGAAACCACGGCCGGCGCAGCGGCATGAGGGGGACGTGCCGAACCAGGCGGCGCAGCTCGGGGTGCACCTTCACCAGCTCCATGCACCCGACCCTATCCGTCCTGGTGCAGGGCCGGGGACGCCGCCCATGGGGCCGTCGCGCGGCGGCGCGATGCTCAGCCGGCCGGCGACGGCTGCGACTGCGGCCGCCGGCTCCAGCCGCGGCACAGGAGGTAGCCGGCCACCAGGACGACCGTGAGAATCCCGTCGACGATGACGACGGTGCCCGCCTCGGCCACGCCGCCCTGCTCCTGGTACACCACGGCCGTCAGGGCCATCGCGAGCTTGTGGAAGATCACCACCTCCCACACACCGCGGTAGGCGCGCGGCGCCATCGCCAGCAGCGCGAACAGCACGCCGAAGACGGCCAGCCCGTAGGCCCGCCATGCGCTGACGATCTTGATCGCGTCTTCGACGCCGCTCAGCGACCACAGCGAGTCGGCGGCCGCGGCCGCTGCGCCCAACGCCGCGATGCCCACCAGGACCCGGCCGGCGAGGTCGCGGTGCGGGTGCACCGCTGGAGCGGACGACGGTGGATCGGTGATCACCGGCATGAGACCTCCATTCTTGTGGCGACTTGATGTCGCCACAAGAAGCTTCCCATGGACGGAGCTGTTATGGCAACGTAGTGTCGCCACAAGGAGGTGGTCATGGCAGCACCCCTACGACGGGGCGACCCGCAGCGTCGCCTGCGCCCCGGCGGCCGCAGCGCACGGATCAACGAGGCGATCCTCACCGCAGTGGTCGACGAGCTCCTGGAGTCGGGCTATGCGAAGCTGAGCTTCGAACGGGTCGCCGCCCGCGCCCAGGCGCACAAGGCCACGCTGTACCGTCGCTGGGCCGGCAAAGAGGAACTCGTCGCCGAGGCGCTGCTCGCGCAGTCCGGCAGGGCGATACCGGTACCCGACACCGGATCCCTGCGCGAGGACCTGCGCCTGCTCACACACGCGGTCATCGCGCACATGTCCTCACCCCAGGGCCAGGCCCTGCTGCGCGCGTTCATCTCCGACGCCGGCCGGGTCCCCGAGATCGGCGTGGCCGCGCGGGCGTACTGGGCCGAGCGCTTCACCCGCGCGGGGGCCATCGTCGAGCGCGGCGTCGAGCGCGGCGAGCTCCCCGCCGGCACCGATACCGCCTTCTTCATCGAGCGGCTCATCTCGCCGCTGTTCCTGCGGCTGCTCGTCACCGCCGAACCAATCGACACCGCATACGCCGACCGGATCATCGATGCCCTGTGCCCGGGAGACGAGCGTCCCCCCGACACCTGACGCGGCCGGGGCGCCCCAGCAAGCGGCCCCCCGGCCTCGTGCGCGCACGCGTGACGCGCCCGCCGGTGCCATCCCCGCGGCCACGGCCTCCGGGGCCGGCTCCTAGCCCAGTTCCGCGACCGCGACCGCCGCCGCTTCGGCGACCAGCGCGTCCTGGTACTCGGCGTCCTGCTCGTTGCGGCTGGTCATGACGGCCATCAGGATCGGATCGCCCTCAGGGGGCCAGATGACCGCGATGTCGTTGCGCCCCCCGTAGTGCCCGGCCCCGGTCTTGTCGCCGACCACCCAGCCCTCGGGCACCCCCGCGCGGATCAGGGCGTCGCCGGTGGTGTTGCGCTTGAGCAGGTCGACGAGGATCGCGCTCTTGTCCTCGGGCAGCACATCGCCCAGGGTGTAGGCGCCCAGGCTCGTGGCCATGGCCCGCGGCGAGCTGGTGTCGCGGATGTCGCCGGGGGTGGCCTCGTTGAGCTCCGGCTCGATCCGGTCGACGTGGGTCACCTCATCGCCGATCCCCGCCAGCGCCGCACCCAGCCCCGCCGGCCCGCCCAGCTCCTCGAACAGCAGGTTGGCCGCGGTGTTGTCGCTGTAGCGCACGGCGGCGTCGCACAGCTCCATCAGCGTCATCCCGGTGTCGACGTGCTCCTCGGTGATGGGGGAGTAGTCGACCAGGTCCTCCTCGGTGTAGGTGACGACCTCCTCCATCTCCTCCAGCGAGTTCTGCTCCAGCACGGCACCGGCGGCCAGCGCCTTGAACGTGGAGGCGTAGGCGAAGCGCTCATCGGCGTTGTAGGCGACGTCCTCCTCACTGCCGGTGTCCACGGCGTAGACGCCCAGGCGGGCGTCGAACTCCTCCTCCAGGCGCTCGAACTCCGCGTCCGGCGACGCCGTTGTCTCCTGCGACGCCGGCGTCGCGGTCTGGGCCGCCGAACAGGCGGCCAGCGGCGCGAGCGTGAGCGCGGCCACGGCCGCGATCCCGGCGCGCCGCGTGAACGGGACGTGCATGGTCGATCTCCCCTGTCGTGTGGGTGTGGTGTGCGGTAGGCGCGGGGCCACCCCGCCAACGGCCGGACACCCCGCGCCCACCTGCCCGGACGACCCCCGCGGCGCACGACGCGGCCGCAGGGCGCCGCCCGGGTGGTGCCCTGCGCAGCAGTCTGACCCCCGGCTCCGATGCCGTCGAAGACAAAAATGACCGGTCCGATGCGAAAACGGCATACTCTTCGGGCATGGACATCGTCGGCGCCTGCCGGGCGTTCGTGAGCGTGAGCGAACGCGGCAGCTTCACCCTCGGCGCCGCGGCCGCCCGCATCCCCCAGCCCGTCGCCAGCCGCCGCATCGCCGCCCTCGAACAGCACCTGGGCGCGCGCCTGTTCGACCGCTCCACGCGCCGCGCCACCCTCACCCCCTTCGGCCGCGACATGCTGCCCTCCGCCAAGCGCCTGGTCCGCCTGGCCGAAGCCATGGAGCACGACGCCGAACGCGCCAAGCGCACCCCCCTGCGCCTGGCCGTCCCCGACACCTGCACCACGCGCGACCTCGCCCTCCTCGACGCCGACGCCCGCACCCACGCCATCTACCTCGACCTGCACACCGCACCCCCGGCCGAGCGCGCCGAACTCCTGCGCTCCCAGCAGGTCGGCGCCGCCATCACCGAAGTACCCCCCGACGAAGGGCACTGGTCGGTGCCCCTGGGGCTGGCCTGCACCGCCCAACCCCGCGCCGACACCCTCTACATCGAGACCCTGCGCGCCGGCCGCGGTGGCCGCACCGCACGCCGGCGCCGCATCTGGATCCAGCCCGAGGACGACGTCCCCCACATCCGCGACCGCATCATGCGCACCCGCGACGCCGTGGGCCTGCAACCCGCCCAGGTCGCCGTCGCCCCCGCACTCACCTCCGCCGCCGCCGAGGTCTACGGCTCCACCGACCTGCTGCTGGCCTCACCCGCCCAGGCCCGCGAACTCGACCTGCACTGGCGCCCCATCGGCGAACTGCGCCTGGTGCGCACCTTCGACATCACCGCCACCGACGGCGACCAGGCCCACCGCATCCGCGCCGCCCTGCACGACGCCATCGCCCACTGCCTGGGGGCCGCCGGATGATGGGCGAAGAGGCCCTCCTGCGCGACCTGCGCCGCGACCTCGACGACGCCGGGCTGCGCGGCTCCTTCCTCGTGCGCGACCTGCACACCGGCACCGAGGTGGGCATCGAACCCGACCTCGCCTACCCCACCGCCTCACTGGTCAAGATCCCGCTGGCCATCGCCACCTTCGACCGCATCCGCACCGGCGACCTCGACGGCGCCCAAGGGCTCCTCATCGAGCCCGGACGCGACACCACCCCCGGGGTCACCGGCATCACCAAGTTCCGCCACCCCGCCCGCGTCGCCGTCGAGGACCTCGTCTACCTCAGCCTCTGCCTCAGCGACAACGTCGCCTCCGACGCCCTGTTCGCCCTCACCCCGCCCGCCCGGGTCGCCGAGACCGTGCGCGCGCTGGGCATCGGCGGCCTCACCATCCGCCACGCGATCCGCGAACTCAGCGACACCCCCGCCGACCGCCTGCGCGCCACCGACGTCCACCTCGCCCACGCCCTGGCCATCGGGGCGGGCACCGCCGGACGCGGCCACGGAATCCCCCAGCTCGACGTCACCCGCGCCAGCTCAGGCTCGGCGCGCGCGTTCGTCGACCTCCTCCAGGCGCTATGGACGCCCTCACCCATCGACCCCGGGGTCGCCGCACGCGTGCGCGCGCTCATGGCCGACAACCTCATGCGGCAGCGGCTCACGCCCGACTTCAGCTCCGACGCCACCCTGTGGTCCGCCAAGACCGGGACCCTGCTCAACCTCCGCCACGAGGTGGGGGTCGTCGAGCACGACGACGGCCAGGCCTTCGCCGTGGCCGCGCTGACCGAGTCGCGCGTGGCCGCCCGCGCCCAGCCCGAGGCCGAGGCGCTGATGGGCCGGGTGGCGCGCACGCTGCGCGACCACCTGCGCGGCAGGTAGGGCGCGGCGGTGCACCCTTACAGCGGCTGGCCCGCCGGCCACACGTCGACCTGGTCGTGGACGTCCCACATCAGCTCGCTGAGGCCGTGCTCGGTGTCGCGGTCGGGGTTGGCCTTGTCTTCGCGGCCGGTGTTGACCACCGCGACCCAGCAGTACCCGTCGTGGGTGCGCACGAGCACCGACGTCGTCCCCGGCAGGTAGCCGGTGTGCCACCGGGTTCCGCGGGCGTCCACCCACCATCCCATCGCATAGCCCTCCGACCCGGGCAGCCCCGAGGGCGTGGTCATGGCGGTGATCCAGTCCTCGGGCACGACGTCGGGCGGGGAGGGGAAGCCGTCCACCCGGACGAGGAACCGCAGCACATCGGTGGCGGTGGCCACCCAGCCGCCGTGGGAGTCCATGCGGTGCACCTGCATGCTGTAGGGGTCGTCGCCGTCCAGGCCGTAGTACACGACCTCATCGGGGCGCCGGTCGGCCAGGGTGTTGCCGGCGATGGACATGTCGGTGACCCCGCAGGGGGCCAGGAGGTCCTGGGAGACGTGGTCGGCGTAGGTGCGGCCGGTGACGTGCTCGATGATCCGGCCGAGCACGCAGTAGCCGAAGTTGGAGTAGGCGTAGGCGGTGCCGGGCACGTTGTCCAGCGGCCGGTTGGCCAGCACCCAGGAGATCAGCTGCCGCTGGTCGAGCGTGGGGTTGGTGTACATCGGGTCGTGGGAGTCGTTGGCCCAGCCGCCGCAGGCGTGCTCCAGCAGGTGGCGGACGATGATGTTCGCGGCCCGGGCATCAGCGGGGGTGCCCAGGTCGCTGAGGTGGCCGTTGGGGCCGAAGACCAGGTCCTGGAGGGCCACGCGCCCCTGGTTGGCCAGGTTCATCAGGGCCGATGAGGTGATCGGCTTGGTCAGGCTGGCGATGCGGAACAGGCTCGATGTCGTCACCGGGGTTCCGGCGTCCTTGTCGGCCAGTCCGTAGCCGGCGGCGTGGACCAGCTGCCCGTCCTTGGCCACCGCCATCGACAGCCCGGGGACCTCGTAGTCGTTCATGAACTTGGCGGCGAGCCCGGCGATGACCGGATCGGGCAAGCGCAGCTCCCAGATCGGGTTGAATCGCGGCGTGGCGGCGTCGCCGTAGCCCGCCGAGTAGGCGCCGACGCACAGCTGCCGCCACCCGTCGCCGCCCAGCCGGACCGAGTCCGCCTGGTAGCCGGCGTCGTCGATTCCGTGGTGCGCCTCGTAGGGCAGGCCGCGTGCCGGTTCCCACAGCCCGACGAAGTGCTGCTGGTCGCCGCTGTCGCCGACGTTGAAGCCGGTGGCACGGACCGGCAAGCGCCCCAGCCCGTTCTGGCGGTCGAACTCGGCCTGGTACTCATCAGCGGTGAGGGGGCCGAAGACGTCCCAGTCGCGGCCGTCGGACTGCACCCAGATGGAGGAGAAGCGGGCGATCCGGACCAGGGGTGCGGGGGGCGGCCCGGGGTAGTCGGGGTTGGGTTCCAGGCTCGAATAGAAACAGATGTCGGCGACGCGGTACCCCTGCCGGCGGACCTCGCGCAGGTGAGTGGGGAGGTTGAGCACGTTGAAGTCGTGCCGGCTCGCCCACGGCGGGCCGGGTGTCGTCTCCCAGATCGCCGCGATCAGCGTCTGCCCCGCGACGCTGTAGGGCGTGATGCGCATCGGCCGGTACCCCTCGGCCATGCGGGCCTGGAACACGCTCTGGTAGTCGGCGACCGGGATCGCATAGGCGGTCCACTGGTAGGACTCAGGGTGGGGCCCGTGAACGAAATCCCAGATGCCGGCGTAGCGCGCTTGGCCGCCGGCCTCGTAGCCGCAGACATCGACCAGCCGCAGACCCCGGACGCCCGACAGCTCGCGAAACGCGTCCTCGTACTGCTGAGCGGTCAGGTCGCTGAGTACTTCGACCGGGCTCACCACGACGTCCCCATCCATCGGACACCAATGGGGGGCCTGCACGACACTCGCGAATCTAGCAGTTTCCGCAGGTCAGGAGCTGTATTTGCGTGCATGTCGCCGGCCGTCTCCAGCGACGGCGGCCCGGCCGCCACAGGCCCACCCCGCCCAGAGCCCGCGCCGGGCGGGCACTACCGTCGGCAGACATGACCGACCACGACTTCCTGGGCGCCGCCCGCACCTTCTACGACACCATCGCCGCCGACTACGCCGAATGGATCCGCGGCGAGCTCGACGCCAAACCCCTGGACCGCGCGATGCTCGCCGCCTTCGCCGAGCTCGCCGGCGCCACCGGCCCCATCGCCGATGTGGGGTGCGGCCCCGGCCGCGTGACCGCGCACCTGGACTCCCTGGGCGTGGACGCCTTCGGCCTGGACCTGTCGCCGCAGATGGTCGCCCTGGCGCGGCAGGCCTACCCGGGGCTGCGCTTCGAGGAGGGCTCGATGACCGGCCTGGACCTGGCCGACGCCTCCCTGGGCGGCATCGTCGCCTGGTACTCGATCATCCACGTCCCCCAGGACCGGCTGCCGGCGGTGTTCGCCGAATTCCACCGCGTGCTGGCCCCCGGCGGCCGCCTGCTGCTCGCCTTCCAGGTCGGCGACGAGCCCCTGCACCTGGAGAACCCGATGGGCCACCCGGTCGCCCTCGACTTCCACCGGCAGCGGCCCGACCACATCGCCGGCCTGCTGGAGGCGGCCGGGATCACCCTGACCGCCCGCCTGGTGCGCGAGCCCGGCGACGACGAACTCGGCGCCAAGATCCCCCAGGCCTACCTGTTGGCCCGCAAGCCCGCCGCGTGACCCCATGGCGCGATCGTCCCCGCCCCGCAGAGCGGGGACGATCGCCCGCTATGGCCGCCCCAGCCGGGCCTCGATCCCGTCCAGGACGATCTCCAGGCCCGCGGTGAACCCCGCATCGAAGTCGGCGTCCTCGGGCCGGGCGTGCCGCGCCAGGACCGGATACAGCTCGGCCCGGTCGGCGAGATGGGCGCGGGTGCGGCGGCGCAGGTCGCCTTCGCCTGCCGCGTCGCGCATCCGCGCCCGCCACATGTTCTCGGTGGTCACGAAGCCGTGCACGTAGCTGGAGAGGGCGCCGACCGCGGCGGCGAGCCCGGCACCGGTGAACCCCGCGCCGGCCACAGCGGCGTGGACGCTCTCGGAGCGGGCCAGCGCGTTGGGCCCCAGCAGCGGCCGGGTCCCCACCAGGGCGGTGATCCAGGGGTGGCGCCGCATCACGTGCCGGCTCTGGGACAGGTGGCGGGTCAGCGCCGCACGCCACGGCTCCCCGGCCTCCACCGGGTCGAGTTCGGCCAGTGCGGCGTCCAGGGCGAGATCGAGCAGATCCTCCTTGCTCGCGACGTACTCGTACAGCGACATGGTGCCGGCGTCGAGCCGCGCGGCCAGGCGCCGCATGGACACACCCTCCACCCCCTCGGCGTCCAGCAGCCCCACCGCCGCCGCCACGATCCGCTCCCGCGACAGCCGCGGCCTGCGCGGCCGCTGCTCCTCCTCGCTGAGCCAGACGGGGTCATGCGGGCGCCGGGCCATACCGCCTCCTTCCGTGCAATGTACGGAAAACCGTACACCTAGTGTGTGGCCGCACATCCCGCCCACGACCGCACGGAGGACACCGCCGATGACCGCCACAGCACCCGGCCGGGAACAGGAATGGGTACGCGACTACGCGCTGCTGGCCCTGCGCATCGACCGCCGACTCACCCGCTCGACCGGGGGGACCGTTCTGATCTACCGGGGCCCCGGCGCCTGGCGCCGACGGGTCGATGAGGAGGAGCCGCCGCCCGCGGGCCGGCTGGCCGACGACGCCGACCGGCTGCTGGACCGCCTGCCGTTCGGCCCGCCGCGCGCCGCCTACCTGGCCGCGCAGGTCCGCGCGCTGCGCGCCGTCGCCCGCCGCCTCGACGGCCACGACACACCCCTGCCCGAGTACGCCCGCCAGTGCCTGGGCATCGACACCGGCTGGCTGCCCGAATCGGTGTTCGAGGAGGCCCACGACCGGCTGGCGGCGGCGCTGCCCGCGACCGCCGGGCCGCTGGCCCGCCGGCTGCACGCCTGGCAGGCGCACCACACCCTGCCGCCGGGGCGGACGGACCGGCTGCCCGGCCTGGTGGAGCGGGCGGCCGCCGAGACGCGCGCCCGCACCGACGCCGCCATCGTCCCCCTGCCCGCCGGCGAACAGGTCGGCTGCGAACTGGTGGCCGACGCCCACTACCTGGCGGCCGGACACCACCACGGCGGGCTGCGGTCGACCATCTTCATCAACGCCGGCCTGCCGTTCAACCTGGCCGACCTGCTCAACGTGGTGGCCCACGAGGGCCACCCGGGCCACATCGCCGAGTCCCTGCTCAAGGAGCGCCACCTCGTCGAGGGCCAGGGCCGCACCGACCAGCAGGTCCGGTTCATGCTCGCGCCGTCGTTCGTGCTCAGCGAAGGGCTCGGCCTGCACGCCCAGGACATCGTGTTCCCCGGCGACCAGGCGCAGGAGTGGCTGGCCGACAACGTCTTCGCCGAGTACGGGATCGAGCCCGACGGCAGCGACCTCGCCGAGATCCACCGTGCCCGCAACGCGCTGTGGGGGGCATGGGCGAACGCGGCGCTCCTGGCGGCCGAAGGCCGCCCCGACGCCGAGGTCAGCGCCTACCTGTCGCGGTGGGCGCTGCTCGGGGAGGACGAGACCGCGCCGGCGCTGGCCGGCGTCGCCGCCCCCGGGATGAGCCTCTACATCTTCGGCTACTTCCACGGCTGGCGGATCCTGCGGTCGTGGCTACAGGCCCCCGACCGCCACCGGCGGGTGCGCCGCCTGCTCACCGAGCAGCTGCTCCCCGCCGACCTGGAGGCCGAAACCGCGGCCGCGGCCCGCTGAGNCCCCCCGCCGGGGGCCAGGGCCGATCCCGTCAGGCCTCGTCGGGGCGGCGGCGGACCTTGACGACGGAATCGGTGTGGGTGCCCGGGCGCCCGTCGGGGCCGTTCTGGCTGCGCTCGTAGGCGCCGCAGACCAGCACCTCCCATCGCCCCTCGGCCAGTTCCAGGCCGGCCAGCACCTCCTCGGCTGGGGGGAAGGGCACGTCGGGGCGGTGGCCGGGCGCCCACGAGGGCGGCGCCGCGTGCCCCACGACCAGCAGCACCCCGCCCGGGGCCACGGCCTGCGCACCGGCGCGCAGGACCCGCTCGCGCGGGAAGCCGCCGTCACCGTGGGCGTGCAGGAAGTGCGCCGAGACCAGGTCGAAGCTCCCCTCCGGGACGGACTCGGCGAGATCGTGCCGCTGCCAGTCGATGCGATCGCCCACCCCCGCCTCGGCGGCGTGGCGGGCCCCGCGCTCCAGCGCGACGCCGGAGATGTCGGCGGCGGTGACCCGCCAGCCGCTGCGGGCGAGCCAGATCGCGTCGCCGCCCTCACCGCACCCCAGGTCCAGGGCCCGTCCGGGCTCCAGGCCGGCGGTCTCGCGGACCAGGGCGGCGTTGGCGTTCCCGCTCCAGACGCGGTCGTCGGCCTCGTAGAAGCCGTCCCAGAACCGCTCGCCGTACCTCTGCGGGGCGGGGCGGGCGGCGTCGTGTCCGTGTTCACTCATGGTGTCCTACCTCCTGCGCCCGATGGTCCGCCCTCACCACCCGTCCCGGCAAATCCGTTTGCAGAAATGACAAAATCGGCGGACACGGGCCCCGGGAGACCGCCGGGCCGGGTCACAGGGCATGGCCCCCGGCGACCTGGAGGACCTGACCGGTGATCCAGCGCGCCTGGTGCGAGGCCAGGAACACCACCGCGTCGGCGATGTCGCCGGGGGCGCCCACCCGCCCCAAGGGCACGATGGAGCGCGCGTAGTCCTCCATGGCCGCGTCCATCCACCCCGTCTGCACCGGCCCCGGCGCCACCGCGTTGACCCGGATCCCGGCCGCCCCCAGATCGAGGGCGGCGGCGCGGGTGAACGCCTCCAGCGCCGCCTTGGACGTGCCGTAGCCGATCTGCCCGGTGAACGCGCGGGCGGCGTCGGTGGAGATGTTGACGACGCAGGGCGCCGCCCGCGGCGGGCGCCGCCGCGCGAGCTCCGCGGTCAGCAGGGCGGGGGCGATGGCGTTGACGCGGTAGGTGCGGTCGAGTCCCTCGCCGGTGAGGGCGTCGATGGTGTCGGGATGCTCGCAGTGGGCGGCGTTGTTGACCAGCACGTCGACCGGTCCCAGGCGCTCCTCGACCTCGGCCAGCAGCCGCTGCGGCGCACCGGGGCCGGCCAGGTCGGCTGCGACGGTGATGGCCCCGCCGCCCAGTTCGGCCGCCAGGTCGGCCACGGCCTGCACCGTGGGGGTGCGGTGCTCCCATGCGGTGCCGGCGGGCGGTTCGGGGGCGTCGGCGAGGTGGTGCAGGGCCACGCGCGCACCTTCGGCGGCGAAGGCGCGCGCGATCGCCGCACCGATCCCCGCCCCCGCGCCGGTGACGAGGACGACCTTGCCTGTGAGTCCGGTATCGATCATGGCCCTCAGCGTGTCGGTTTCCACCCGGGGGAGCAACGCGTTTTCGCGCGCGCAGGGCCGCGCCCGCCTCGCGGGGGCGCGGTGAGCACACCCGCCCAGGCCCCCCACAGGCCGTCGACGTCGTGAGCAAGCGGAGAAGAAGGTTGCCGCAGGCGGCCACCAGTGCGACATTTCTCATTTTCGATACCACGATTTCCGGTGCCGTTCGACACATCAAATCAACGGGGAAACGGAATTTCCGTGTGCTAGGCTCTGGGAAGTTGCAGTAGTGGACCTGTGGAGTTTCCATCTCCTCGGGAGATCACCGCGGTGACGGGGAAATCGTCATCCGCGGTTTTCTTCATTCTGAGCGAGAGGTGCCACCATGGCCACCGGTACTGTCAAGTGGTTCAACGGCGAAAAGGGCTTCGGCTTCATCCAGCAGGACGGTGGCGGCCCCGACGTCTTCGCCCACTACTCGAACATCCAGGCCACGGGCTACC
Organism: Nocardiopsis sediminis; assembly: GCF_042650565.1. Classification (NCBI taxonomy): domain Bacteria; kingdom Bacillati; phylum Actinomycetota; class Actinomycetes; order Streptosporangiales; family Nocardiopsidaceae; genus Nocardiopsis; species Nocardiopsis sediminis. Next base: position 379,897 of record NZ_JBHSBH010000010.1, on the reverse strand, counting down.
GTGAGCTGGCCGAGGGCCAGGCCGTGCAGTTCGACGCCGTCGCCGGGGCCAAGGGCCCCCAGGCGGAGAACATCACCGTGCTCTAGCCTGATCCAGGGGAGTGCGAGCTCCTCCCGCGACGGGGTCCGCCCTACGGGTGCCGGATTCCGTCGTTTTGTTTTTCCCTGACCGTTCTTCGGACGTCATTGTCCAAACTGTTCCCCACACCCCAGAAATTCTCTAGGCGAGCGTACAGGTTTCATTCATCCGGCGTACCCGGTTTACCCTGCGAGGCCGCAAGGTCTCCCGCCCGGCGAACGCCGTCGGCGAAAGGCCCCACATGAGTCATCCGTACCGCCCCGGTACGAGCACCCGCAACCGCCCCTCCCGGGGACACGGCCGGCAGCGCCCCCGCGCGGCCGCCCGCCCCCGCAGCGGCGGCTCCTCCGGGGAGTTCGCGCTCCCCGCCACCGTCACCCCGGCGCTCCCGCCTGCGGAGTCCTTCGAGGCCCTGGACATGCCCGCGGCCCTCAAGCGGACCCTGGCCCGGCAGGGCCTGACCGAGCCGTCCGAGATCCAGGCGGCGACCCTGCCCAACTCCCTGGCCGGACGCGACGTCCTGGGCCGCAGCCGGACCGGGTCCGGCAAGACCCTGGCCTTCGGCCTGGCCCTGCTCGCCGGCCTGGACGGGCGTACCGCCGAGCCCCGGCGCCCCCTGGCGATCGTCCTGGCCCCGACCCGGGAGCTGGCCCAGCAGGTCGCCGACTCCCTGGACCCCTACGCGCGTTCGGTGGGGGTGCGCACGGCGACCGTCGTGGGCGGCATGCCGATCGCCCGCCAGGCCCGCGCCCTGCGCCAGGGCGTCCACCTGGTCGTGGCCACCCCGGGGCGGCTGCGCGACCTGATGGAGCGCGGCGACTGCGTGCTGGACCGGGTGGAATCCGCGGTCCTGGACGAGGCCGACCAGATGACCGACATGGGCTTCATGCCGCAGGTCACCGCCATCCTCCAGCAGGTCCCGGCCGACGGGCGGCGCATGCTGTTCTCCGCCACCCTGGACCGCAACGTCGACACCCTGGTCCGTCGCTTCCTGCACGACCCGGTGGTCCACTCGGTCGACCTGTCCGAGGGAGCCGTCTCCACCATGGAGCACCACGTCGTGCACGTGTCGCCCACGGAGAAGAGGGACGTCGCGACCAGGATCGCGGCCCGCGAGGGTCGGGTGATCATGTTCCTGGACACCAAGCGCGCGGTGGACCGGATGGCCGAGCACCTGCTGGCCAACGGGGTCCTGGCCGCGCCGCTGCACGGCGGGCGCAGCCAGCCGCAGCGGACGCGCACCCTCGACCAGTTCAAGCGGGGCGACGTCACCGCGCTGATCGCGACCAACGTCGCGGCGCGCGGCATCCACGTGGACGGGTTGGACCTGGTGGTCAACATCGACCCGCCCACCGACCACAAGGACTACCTGCACCGGGGCGGGCGCACCGCACGGGCCGGGGAGTCCGGCAACGTGGTGACACTCGCGCTGCCCGACCAGCGCCGCGACCTGACTCGGCTGATGGGCCGGGCACGGATCGAGCCGCGCATCCTGGGCGGGAGCACCGACGCGTCCGAGCTGTCCGCGGTGACCGGGGCCCGAGAGTCCTCGGGCGTTCCGGTCACGGTGCGGTCCGCGGCGCCCCCGGAGCGGCGCCGCGGCCAGGCACCGCGCGGACGGCGCCGCCCGCGCCGCTGACCCGGGCATTCCGGGAGCCTACCGGCCGTTCCCGTGGTAACGGGACGGCCCCGCCCGTGTCGGGCGGGGTAGGCCGTGAGCACCCACGGTGCAGGCGCGCATCACGCCTTCAGCCGGGCGGTCCCGAACCGCGCAGCTTCTCGTTGATGCGCAGCGCCTCCTCCAGTTGGTCCTCCAAGATGATGATGCGGCACGCGGACTCGACCGGCGTGCCCTGGTCTACGAGCTCACGGGCACGGGCGGCGATCCTGAGCTGGTAGCGCGAGTAGCGGCGGTGTCCGCCCTCCGAACGCAAAGGCTCGATCAGCTTGGCCTGGCCCAGGGCGCGCAGGAAGGCCGGCGTGGCGCCGATCATCTCCGCTGCGGCGCCCACGGTGTAGGCGGGGTAGTCGTCATCGTCGAACCGGTCACCGGTGTCGGGACGGGGCAAGTGCGTGTCTTCCTTCTCCTGAACGCACGTCGAGGGCCCCAGTGCCATATGGCACTGGGGCCCGAGAGTTCAATACCACCTACCGGCCGCTGCCGGTCTTCCGCTTCCCGAAGTCGAGCCGAGACGGGATCGCGGGGATCGCGGTTGTGTGACCGTGGACCACCTTCTTCCGAAACAGGCCCTGCGGTACCCGAGCGGAGCTTCCCTCGCCCGGGCGATCCTGATGGCACCTACTCCTCTCGTTCTCACTTCGTGCACTGCTTTGACTACGGTCCTACCGGCCCCCGGCGCCGTACAACCCTGCGCCGGTCGAGCCCTACCGCGTCCTTCTTCATGCTGCGGCCTCCCCTGTGCGAGCAGGAGGCCGGTCCTGCTGTACTGCCTCACTTCCGTACCGCTGTCCTACCGACCCGGCGGTGCCTTCAAAGGCCTGCACACCGGCCGGGCCGTCCTGCGCCGGCCATCCCCCGAACAGGCGGGAAACCGGTCCTACCGGCCCCCGGCGCGTACAGCCTGCGCCGGTCGAGCCGTCCTACTCTCCACCGGCGTATCCGGTGGGCCTAGCCGTGAACCTCGTTGGCTACGACAGAAAATTTAGCAGCAACATGTGACCATGTCTATTCTGGCCACGACAAGTTTTCGGACCTCGCTGGACAAGGATTGCTGAAGTCGCGGTGGTCGTCCGGCCACCGCGGCCCGGCCGCCCGACAGCTCCGGCACGTGCTCGTACAGGGTCGACCGCGACACTCCGATCAGACGGGGCGATGGAGGCCACCGAGTTGTCGGGACCGGGGAGCATGCACACGGTGCCCCACCGCACCGCCCACCCTGCGGCTGCGCACCGGCCACCAGGTACTACCATCGCCCGCGCGGCCTGACCGCTCCACCGCCCCGAACCCACCGGAGGACCCGAGATGACACCCGCCACCCCCCCTGCCGCCGCCGACGCCGAGGCTGGCCGCACCGCCGTGGTGGGGGAGGACGGCCTGGGGCGCTGCCCGTGGGCCGTCACCCACCCCCTCAACCTCCACTACCACGACACCGAATGGGGCCAGCCCGTCCACGGCGAGCAGGCCCTGTTCGAACGCATCAGCCTGGAGGCGTTCCAGGCCGGGCTGAGCTGGCTGACCATCCTCGCCAAGCGCCCCGCCTTCCGCACCGCCTTCGCCGACTTCGCCCCCGACGCCGTCGCCGCCTTCACCGACGACGACGTCGAACGCCTCATGGCCGACACCGCCATCGTGCGCAACCGCGCCAAGATCGAGGCCGCCCGCACCAACGCCCGCGCCACCATCGCCCTGCGCGACCACGGCGGCCTGGACGCCCTCATCTGGTCCCACCTGCCCCGCGACACCCCCGCGCCCCGCACCGCCGAGGAGGTCCCCACCGCCACCCCGGCCTCCCGCGCCCTCGCCGCCGACCTGCGCACCCGCGGATTCCGCTTCGTGGGCCCCACCACCGCCTACGCCCTCATGGAGGCCATCGGCCTGGTCGACACCCACCTCACCGGCTGCCACCGCCGCGGCTCCTCCGGGGTGCACCCCACCGGCTGACTGACCGGGGTGACCCCGGCCGACTACGGGAACGAATAGTTCGGCGAACGCGGCTCGCGACGACCCCGCCCGCTCGCCGACCCCGGCCCACCCCGGTCACCCAGCGCTCAGCGCACCCCCGTAGAGGACCAGCGCCCAGGCCAGGCACCCCAGCGACGCGGCCGACGCCACCGCCCGCACCGTGTTCCACCGCACCCACCGGTCCTCGAACGCGGCCCGCACCGCGCCCGGGTCGGCCATCTCTGCCACCCGCCCCGCACGCTCCAGCGCGTTGTTCAACGGCACGTTCACCACCACCGTCACCACGAACACCACCGCATACAGCGCCAGCGCCGCCACGATCCACACCAGCACATGCCGCCGCCCCGGCTCCAGGTGCAGCGCGGCGGCGACGAGCATCAGCACCGGAGCCCCGAAGAACACCGCGAAGAACCACCCGTTGAGGATCGCGACGTTGATCCGCTGCATCGCCTCCACGAAGGTGCGGTCACCGGCCGCGCGCAGCCCCGGCATGACCGCGACGGCGAAGCCGTAGAACAGCCCCGCGAACACCCCCACGGCCAGCACCGCCGCCACAAGGACGCCCCCGCGCACCACGTCCACCGCTCACCCCTCCCACATCGCGGCCGCCCGCATCGGGCCCTGGCACCAACCCGGCCGGCCGGCGCGCTCACGCCCTCCGCTTCAGACTCCAGTCAACGCCGGTCGCCCCAGCGCACGCCATGGCCCACGCCCTCACCCGCATACGCCGGCGTCTACACTCAGCTGCCATGGACGCCCTGGCGAACCTGCTGGAGGGTCCGCGCGCACGCGGCGCCTTCCTGCTCCGCGCCGTCCTCGCACCCCCCTTCCACGTGCGCGTCCAGGACGGCGCCCCGCTGACCCTGGTGGCGATGCTGACCGGCCGCGCCCGCATCACCACCACCGGCGGCGGCGCACCCTGCGAGGTCCGCCCCGGCGACATCGCCCTCATGCGCGGACCCACGCCCTACACCGTCGCCGACGACCCGGCGACCCCGCTCCAGGTGACCATCCACCCCGGCCAGCACTGCACCGCCCCCGACGGCGCACCGGCGTCGATGGACCTGGGCACCCGCACCTGGGGCAACCACCCCCACGGCTCCACCACCATGCTCATCGGCACCTACCAGATGCCCGGCGAGGTCACCCGCCACCTGCTCAGCGCCCTTCCCGACCTCGCCCACCTGCCCGCAAACGCCGTGAACACCCCGCTGGTGGCACTGCTCGCCGAGGAGACCGTCAAGGACGAACCCGGCCAGGAGGTCGTCCTGGACCGGCTCCTGGACCTCGTCCTCATCGCCGCCCTGCGCGCCTGGTCCGCCCGCGCCGCCGACCACGCCCCCGCCTGGCTGCGCGCCCACGGCGACCCCGTCGTCGGCGGCGCCCTGCGCCTGCTGCACACCCACCCCGAACACCCCTGGACCGTCGCCGGGCTCGCCGGCGCCTGCGGCGTCTCCCGGGCGGCGCTGGCCCGCCGCTTCACCACCACGGTGGGCCGGCCACCCATGGCCTACCTCACCGCCTGGCGGCTGACCCTGGCCGCCGACCTGCTGCGCGAGCCCGGCGCCACCCTCAGCACCGTGGCCCGCCGGGTCGGCTACGGCAGCCCGTTCGCCCTCAGCGCGGCGTTCAAGCGCGAACGCGGCATCAGCCCCGAGCAGTACCGCACGCGCACCCGGGCCGACCCCGCCGCCCCGCGATCGGCCCCGCCCGGCTGATCCGCCGTTGCACGACCATACCCACCGGGGGTATGTTTCTCGCGATCACATACCCCCCAGGCGTATGAAAGGCGGCCTCGCCATGCCCGCACACCCCGCCCCGCACGACCCGACCCCCGATCCCCAAGACACCACCCACACCGGCAACGTCGAAGGCTTCGCCGCCGACGGCTACGCCGCCGTCCGCCGGACCTTCCAGCGCCTGGTCGACGACGGCCGCGAAACAGGAGCCGGCCTCTCCATCTGGCGCGCGGGCACCGAAGTCGTCCGCCTCAACGGAGGATGGGCCGACACCCGGCGCCACCACCCCTGGACCGCCACCACACTCGTCCAGCCCTACTCGCTGTCCAAAGCCTTCGCCGCACTCACCGCACTCACCGCCGTCCGCGACGGCACCCTGGAACTCGACCGCCCCATCGCCGCCTACTGGAGCGGCTACCGCGCCCACGGCAAGGACCACACCACCCTCCGCCACGTCCTCACCCACCAGGCCGGCCAGCCCCGCTTCCCCGCCTCCGCCGCCCACCTGGACCTGCTCGACGACGCCGGGCTGCGCACCGCCCTGGAACACGCCGCCCCCGAACACCCGCCCGGGGCATCACTGGGCGAACACGCCCTCACCTACGGCCACCTCATCGACGGCATCCTGCGCGCCGGCGCCCACACCACACTGGGGGAGGCCTTCAACGACGTCGTCCGCCCCGCACTGGGTATCGACGCCTGGTTCGGCGTCCCCGACCACGCCCTCCACCGCGTCGCCGACCTCGAATACGCCGACCCCGACTGGCCCCGCCTCCTGCCCGCGGCCCCCTGGCTGCACACCCCCGCCGGCGCCCTGGACATCGAGCGGATCAACTCCCGCGCCTGGCGGCAATCGGTCTTCGGCGGCGTCAACCTGCACGCCACCGCCACCACCATCGCGGAGTTCTTCTCCCACCTCACCGACACCGCGGGCCCCGTGGCCCGGCTCCTGGGCCCCCGGCTCCACGAGGAGTACATCTCCGCCCAGGCCACCGGCCACGACACGGTCTTCGGCACCACCCTCACCTGGACCCTGGGGTTCCTGCGCGACCGCACCAAGATCGCCAAAGGCGGCATCGGCGGCTCGGTCGGCTGGTGGTCGCTCACCCACGGCCACGCCTGCGCCTACCTCACCCGCCGCCTGGACGACCACTCCCGCGCCGCCGAGATCGCCGCCGCCCTGGGCGACGACCTCACCGTGCAGGCGGACGGCTGAGCGCACACCGCCCCACGACCGGCTCGGTCACCCGCCCCGGCGGGTGCGGTAGGAGCGCATCTTGTGGCGCGCCCCGCACGTGCTCATGCTGCACCAGACGCTGTTGTTGGCGGGGGAGCGGTCGTAGAACAGCCACCGGCAGTCGGGGGAGTGGCACACCTTCAACCGGCCGCGCCGGCCCGCCAGCTCCTCGCCGGCCAGCGCGGCCAGCACCGTGCCCACGACCTCCTCGACCCCGCCCGACGCCGCGACCGCGACGCCCGGATCGCCCTCGGGGGACCAGTGCGGCGCCGCCAGCACGCGGCGCGACCAGGTGTTCAGCAGCTCGCGCGCGTCCGCGGCCGCGCCGCCGGCGATGTGCTCCCGCAGCGCCTCGCGCACCGCCACCAGTTCGGCGCGCCCGCTCTCGTCCAGCTCGTCCGCGGCGCGCCCCCATCCCCGCTCGCGCAGCCACGCCCGCGCGCCGCCGACATCGGACAGCGCGTCCTCGCCGTGGAGCCGGCGCGCGGAGTTGCCGAACGCCTCGATGAGCTCCAGTGCCCCGGGAGCCGGGGGTCGTGTGTAGGCCATGCCCGCAATGTTACCGCCTCGAGGATGCTTCTGGTAACGTTCGCGGTTACCGGTATCAGCTTGTTGCCGGTAACAACATCAGGAGATCCCCATGCCCGACTGGACCCTCGACCACACGACCCCCACCCCCGCCGGCACCGTCCACTGGACCGCCCACGGCCACGGCGACCCCGTCGTCCTCCTCCACGGAACCCCCTTCTCCTCCCGCGTCTGGCACGCCACCGCCACCGCCCTCAGCGCCCACCACACCGTCTACCTCTGGGACCTGCCCGGATTCGGCGCCTCCCGGGGAACCGACCTTCCCGACGTCTCCCTGCCCGCCCAGCAGGCCGCCTTCACCGCACTCCTGCGACACTGGGGCCTCGACCGCCCCAGCGTCGTCGCCCACGACATCGGCGGCGCCATCGCCCTGCGCACAACCCTGCTCGACGCAATCGCCTACCGCCGCCTCGCCCTCCTCGACGCCGTCGCGCTGCGCCCGTGGGGGAGCGGCTTCTTCCGGCTGGTGCACGACAACCCGGAGGTCTTCCCCGCCCTGCCGGCCGACCTGCACGAAGCCCTCGTCCGCGCCTACATCGCCTCCGGCACCCACACCGCGCCGGCGCCGGACTACACCGACGCCCTGGTGCGGCCCTGGCTGGGGGAGCAGGGGCAGCGCGCGTTCTACCGCCAGATCGCCCACGCCGACCAGGAGCACACCCGCCAGGTGGAGGACCGCTACGGCGACCTGGACATCCCCGTTGTGGTGGCCTGGGGGACCGAGGACCGGTGGCTGCCCGCCGAGCACGCCCGGCGCCTGGCCGCGGCCATCCCGCACGCGCGCCTGGAGTGGATCGAGGGCGCGGGCCACCTCGTCCAGCACGATGCGCCCGACCGGTTGGCGGCGCTGCTGACCGACTTCCTCGGCCCCTGACCGGCCGGTCAGGGGGAGGGCCGCGCGGAGAGGCCCCGGCGGCTGGGGTGCGGAGCCCGCACCCCGGCCGCCATCCGCCCCTGGGGCGCTGATCACGATCGGTCACCGTGTCTCCGCGACACGCCCAGAACAAGGCCAAAAGAAGCGTTACTTTACATAAGGTGCATTATCGGCGAGCTATATCAGGCAGGGCGGAAGGGGTGAAATGCGCCCGGAACGGCGGCCGAATACTCCCTGTAGCCGCCGTCCTCAGTGGCGTCCGCTCAGCGCCGCCGCCGCGCCCATCGACAGGTACACGCCGCCCACGGCGTAGCGCTGGCGGGCGGCGACGACGGGATGGCGGCGCAGCCAGCGGCTGACCCCGCCGCCGCCGAAGGCGAACACCAGGTCCATGCACAGGCCCATGGCGGCCATCAGCGCACCATAGACGAGGATCTGGCCGACGGCCGACCCCTGGGCGGGGTCCACGAACTGCGGCAGGAACGCCAGGAAGAACAGCGCGACCTTCGGGTTGAACACGTTGACCAGCACCCCGTCGCGCAGGATCCGCAGGCCGGCGCGCGGCGGCGCCCCACCCGGCTCCACGTCGATGTCACCGCGCCCCACGATCGCGCGTATGCCCAGGTAGATGAGGTATGCGGCGCCGATGTAGCGCACGACGTCGAAGGCGATCGCCGATGCGGCCAGCAGCGACGACAGGCCCACGGCCGCGGCGCCGACGTGGACCAGCGTGCCCAGCTCCACGCCCAGCGCGGAGATCACCCCGGCCCGCGGCCCCTGGCTGACGCTGCGGGTCAGGATGTAGATGAAGTTGGGTCCCGGCGCCAGAATGAGGACGAGGGCGGCCAGGACGAACAGGACGATGCTGTGGGGTTCCGGCATGGCGGCAAGCCTAGATCCCCCGATCGGCCCTCGACCGCCTGAGTCAGAAGTGATGCATAAAAGGCATTATGCATGTTTTGGGTATATTCCCGACATATAGGCGTTCATGGACGGACGCCGCCCATCAGGGGCCGGTCCCGCCGCTCGGCGCCTTCTCCCGCTCGGCCCGGCGGGCGGCCGCGGTGGACGCGCGAACGCCCCCTTCCGTTGGCCGCCCGTCGCCCGCTCCCCCGCCACCGGCCACAAGCGGCCACCCCGCCCCGAACTCGAGCGAACCCCCGGCGGACCGGCTCCGGGAGGGGAATGCTCGGACCGTGTCCCACAGCATCGACCCCTCCCCCGGCACCGCGGGCGACGCCCCTCGCGCGGCGCCCACCCCGCCGCTCCCCCGCACGTCACCGTCTCCGGCCCGAGGCTCCCGACGGGGGCCACGCACCGGCGACCGCCTCACCGGCCTCGACCTCGCGCGCGGCCTGGCCGTCCTGGGCATGTTCGTCATCCACGTCGGCCTGGGCTGGTCGGGCGCCGACGGCGCCAACGTCCTGACCCCGCTGGTCGCCGGGCGCGCCGCCGCCCTGTTCGCCCTGCTCGCGGGGGTCTCCATCGCCCTGATCTCGGGCGGCTCCACCCCTAGGACCGGCGCCGACATGGGCGTGGCCCTGTGGCGGGTGGTCGTGCGCGGGCTGCTCATGCTGCCGCTGGGCACCGCCCTGACGATGCTGGGCGCGCCGGTCGCGGTGATCCTGGCCTACTACGCGGTGTTCTTCGTCCTGGCCGTCCCCCTGCTCCAGGAGCGCTGGAAGATCGTCGCGGGGACGACGGCGGTTCTGGCCGTCGCCGGTCCCCTGGCCTCGTTCTGGCTGCGCGGGCTCATCGCCGGGGGGCCGCTGCGCGCAGCGGCCGCGGCCGTCGACGCCTATGACCCGCTGGTGGCCCTGGGCGCCGACGGCCTCCTGGATCTCCTGCTGACCGGCGCCTACCCGGCCTTCACGTGGCTGCCGTTCGTTCTGGCGGGATTGGCCATCGGGCGCCTGGATCTGCGCGCCGCGCGGGTGCGGTGGTGCCTGGTGGGGGTGGGTGCCGCCCTGGCGGCGGGGGCCCATGGCGTCTCCTGGGTCGTCCTGGGGCCGCTGGGGGGTCGGGAGCGGCTGGCCGGCGCCTTCGCCGGTGCCCCGATGGAGGACTACGGGGGCGCGCCGGACCTGGACGCGGCGCTGGCCGGGGGGCTGCCGGGGACGGTTCCGGTGAACGATCCGGTGTGGTTGCTGGTCACGGCGCCGCACAGCGGGACCCCGCTGGAGGTGCTGGGGGCCGGGGGGATCGCGATCGCGGTGCTGGGGGTGTGTCTGCTGGCCGGTCGTGCGCTGCGGTGGGTGCTGTATCCGGTGGTGGCGGTGGGGGCGCTGTCGCTGACGACGTATGTGGGCCATGTGCTGGTGATCTGGGCGGCCGACAGCGGGCTGCTGGAGGGCGGTGTGCTGTCGTTCGTGGCCACCGATCTGGCGCTGAGCGTGGTGGGGGGTGCGCTGGCGGGCGCCACGTTGTGGAGGCTGACGGGCCGCCGGGGGCCGCTGGAGGCGCTGGTGCACGCGGTGTCCCTGGCGGTCGCGCGCCGTATTCCGTGAGCCGCCGGGCGGGGCTCAGGGGGTGCCCTCCCGGATCGTGCGGCCTTCGCGGGGCTGGAACTCCACGATGGGTTCCTTCATCTCCACCTAGCGCGGTTTTGAGCTTTGTGAGGCGCCCGGTGGCCGGCGCCGTTTCCACGTGCGGCGGATGTCGACGATCCTGCCCGTGATTGTGATGCCGTGTCGGGCCAGGCGCAGCTCTGCGGATGTCGCCGATGCCGCCATGCGGACGACGAACAGCCCGAGGATCACGAATACGCCTCCGGTCACGAGGTTTCTCAGTGCCTGCTCAGCCAGTTGGTCGTAGATGTTCATCGTCTCCCCCTCGATCGTGTCGTGGGTACGATGCGGCGGCGCCGGTGGGCGGTTCCTGCTCTTCGCCAAGGGGCGGTGGCCGCATTGTGCCATCGGCCCGGGGCATGTCGGCCCCATTGAATGGAAAATTCCGTCTTCCCGGAAAATTACATTCGATGTATGTTCGTGTCATGCAGGAGTCACGGCGTGAGCGGAAGAAGCGGCTGACCCGGGAGCGGATCGTCGCGGCGGCGATCCGGCTGTTCGAGGAGCAGGGCTACGAGCAGACCACGATGGCGCAGATCGCCGCCGCGGCCGATGTCGACCCCAAGACGTTCGCCGGCTACTTCCGCGGCAAGGACGAGGTGCTGTTCGTCGACGTGGAGCGCAACTTCGACGTGCTGCTCGCGGCGATCGCGCGACGCGAGCCCGGCGAGGGCCCGGGTGAGGTGCTGGGCCGGATGGTCCGCGACTACGCCGCCTACCGCCGGCCCCGGGTTCCCGCCAGGACCCCTCAGGAGGTGTCGGCGCCCCTGCGGCTGGTCCTGGCCACGCCCGCCCTCCAGGCCAAGGCGCTGTACGTACTGGTGACCCTCCAGCAGCGCATGGCCGACGAGCTGCTGAAGCAGTTCCCCGGGCTGGACCCGGTCACCGCCGCGGCCATGACCGGGGCCCTCATGGGCGCCCTCCAGCAGGCGGGCCTGGCCAGCGCCCGGCTGGGCCGGTCGCAGGAGGAGCTGTGGCAGGCCAGCCGGCAGGGCCTCGACGTCGCCCTGCACGGCCTGCTGTCGGTACAGGCGCCCGACGACGACCGCAGCCCCTGACCGCCACCGACGCACCCGCCCGTACCCCCACCCCGCACCACCGGCGCCCGCCTCCTCCGCCCGCGGACCAGGCCGCCCCGCGCCGGCCCCGCACCCCACCACGGGCCGCCCGGCACCGGTGGTGTGCCCGCCGCCCCAGGAGGGCGGCGCCCCGACCACCGAGAGAGGACCGACCCACCATGACGGAGACGACGGAGACCCCGTTGCGGCTCGCCAGCGACGCACGGCGCGCCCTGCGGCAGGGCCCCACGGCGCTCGCCCGGCGCCGGCGCGAGCGCCTGGCCGACCTGGTGGCCTACGCCCGCGCCCACTCGCCGTTCTACCGCGACCTGTACCGGGGCCTGCCCGAGCGCGTCGAGGACCCGGCGCAGCTGCCCGTCACCGACAAGAAGACGCTGATGGCCCACTTCGACGACTGGGTCACCGACCGCGAGGTCACCCTCGCCAAGGTCCAGGAGTTCGTGGCCGACCCCGCCCTCGTCGGGCACCGGTTCCAGGGCCGCTACCTGGTGTCCACCACCTCCGGCACCAGCGGCGTGCGCGGCCTGTTCCTCACCGACGAACGCAACCTGGCCGTGCACACCGCCCTGGGGGCGCGCACCAGTGGAGGGCTCGGGCTCGCCGACGGCCTGCGCGTGCTCGCCCGCGCCGGGCGCACCGCCGTCGTCACCGCGCCCGGGGGCCACTTCTTCACGGTGGCCTCCACGGCCCGCTTCCGCCTCGATCACCCGTGGACGGGGCGGATCATGCGGGTCTTCTCGATCGAGCAGCCGCTGGCGGACCTGGTCGACGAGCTCAACCGGTACCGGCCCGCCACGCTCTCGGGGTTCTTGAGCATGCTCACCCTGCTGGCCGGCGAACAGCAGGCGGGGCGGCTGCGCATCCGCCCCGCGGTCATCATCGCCGGCGGCGAGACGATGACGGACGAGGCCCGGGACAAGCTCGCCGCCGCGTTCGGCGCCCCGGTGCGCGCCGCCTACGCCTGCACCGAGTGCGGGTTCCTCAGCACCGGGTGCGAGCACGGCTGGTACCACGTCAACAGCGACTGGGCCGCGGTGGAGCCGGTCGACGCCGAATACCGCCCGGTCGCGCCGGGCGAGCCGTCGCACACCGTCCTGATCAGCAACCTCGCCAACCGCATCCAGCCGATCCTGCGCTACGACCTCGGCGACAGCGTCCTGGTGCGCCCCGATCCCTGCCCGTGCGGCAACCGGCTGCCCGCGCTGCGGGTGCAGGGCCGCGCCGCCGATGTGCTCACCTTCCCCACCGGCAGCGGCGGCGACGTCGGCCTGTCCCCCATGGTGGTGGGCGCCCGGCTGGACCGCGTCCCCGGCGTCGAGCAGTTCCAGGTCGTCCAGGCCGAGCCCGCCGTGGTGCGCGTGCGCTTGGCGGCCGCCGAGGGCGCCGACGCGGAGCGGGTGTGGGAGGAGGTGCGCGATGCGCTGGGCGGGCTGCTCGCCGAGCAGGGGGCTGGCGGTGTGCGGGTGGAGCGTGCCGCCGAGCCGCCGCAGAAGTCCTCCGGGGGCAAGTTCCGCCGGGTCGTCCCGCTGGGGCCGCGGTGAGGGGGTGCGCTGTCCGCTGACCGGGGCCCCTTGCCTGCCCCGGTGCCCGGCGGCCGGGCCCGCTCCCGCGCGGCGGGTGTGGGCGCGTGGGCCGCCCGCTAGTGTCGGTGGCGCCGGGTCGAACAGCGGGCCCGGTGGTGTTCGAACATGTGGCCGTGGTCCGCGACCGCGACGCGGGTGCGGGTGTGCGGGCGGGCCGTGAGCGGGAAGGCATGCGGGTATGAGCGCGGCGAGGGGTGCGGTGGCGGCGGTCGAGGAGTACCTGGTGGCCCGGGGGGCGGCCAAACCCTCGCCGCACACTCTGGCCGCCTACCGCCGCGACCTGGTGGGGGTGCTGGACTGTGTGGCCGCCGCCGAGGGCACCGACCGGGCCGGCCTGCTGCTGGAGGACCTGTCGGGGCAGGTGCTGCGGCGCGCGTTCGCCGACTTCGCCGCCGAGCGGGCGGCGTCCAGCGTGGTGCGGGCCTGGTCGACGTGGAACGGGTTCTTCGGGTTCTGGGTCGCCGAGGGGGTGGTGGAGGGCAACCCGATGCCGGCGGTGCGCCGTCCGCGCCTGGCGCCGGCCCAGCCCAAGCCGCTGCTGGGCGAGGACACCCCCGAGCGGCTGCTGGAGGCCCTGGCCCAGGGGTGCCGGCGGGCGCGCGACCCCTGGCCCGAGCGCGACATCGCGGTGCTGGCGCTGGCGCTGCTGACCGGGCTGCGCTCGGCGGAGATGCTGGCGCTGCGGGTGGAGTCCATCGGCGGGCGCCCCGGTGAGCGGCGGGTGCGGGTCGTGGGCAAGGGCGGCAAGACGCGGTCGCTGCCCATCGAGCCGCCGCTGGAGGCGCTGATCGAGGCCTACCTGCACACCCGGGCGGTGCGGCTGGGCCGTCCGGCCAAGGCCGCCGATGCGCTGCTGGTGGACAACCGGGGCCGGGGGCTGCGCCGCGGCGGGCTGCAATACCTGGTGCGGCAGTGCTACAAGCACGCCGGCGTCCACGACCGGGTGGCGCGCGGCACGCTCGTGCACGCCCTGCGCCACACCTTCGCCACCCGGCTGGCCGAGGACGGGGCGTCGGTGACCGAGATCATGCGGCTGCTGGGGCACACCTCCATCACCTCGTCGCAGTCCTATATCGACGTCACCGCTTCGGCGCAGCGCGAGGCGGCGCGCTCCAACCGCACCTACGGTGTGCTGCGCCGTATCGCCGATGAGCGGACACTCCCGCAGGGGGCGGGCGAAGTGGTGTGAGGCCGGGGGTTGGCTACGCTGGCGCACGTGCTGACGACGATTTCCACGGTGAACGTGAACGGGTTGCGTGCGGCGGCGCGCAAGGGGTTCGTGGGGTGGCTGGAGTCCACCGATGCCGATGTGGTGTGCCTCCAGGAGACGCGGGCCGCGCCCGACCAGCTGCCGGCGGAGGTGGGGGCGCCGCCGGGATGGCATGTGCTGATCGCGCCGGCGCAGGCCAAGGGGCGGGCGGGTGTGGCGCTGTACACGCGCACCGAGCCCGATGCGGTGCGGGTGGGGTTCGGGTCGGCGGAGTTCGACGCGTCGGGGCGCTATGCCGAGGCCGATCTGGGTGCGGTGACGGTGGCCAGCCTGTACCTGCCCTCCGGTGAGGTCGGCACCGACCGCCAGGAGGAGAAGGAGCGGTTCATGGCCGAGTTCCTCGCCTTCCTGGTGCGCCGGCGCGCGGAGGTGGAGGCGCAGGGGCGCGAGCTGGTGGTGTGCGGGGACTGGAACATCGCCCACCGTGAGGTGGATCTGCGCAATTGGCGGGGCAATAAGAAGAACTCGGGGTTTCTGCCGGAGGAGCGGGCCTGGCTGTCGCGGGTGTTCGACGAGGCGGGCTATGTCGATGTGGTGCGGAATCTGGTGGGTGAGGGCGACGGCCCGTATTCGTGGTGGTCCTACCGCGGGCGGGCCTTCGACAACGACACCGGTTGGCGGATCGACTACCACGTGGCGACGCCGGGGCTGGCGGCGCGGGCGCGCAGTACGCGGGTGGAGCGTGCGGCCGCCCATGGTGAGCGGTGGTCCGATCATGCCCCGGTGACGGTGGTGTACGCGTCGTAGGCAGGGGCCGCGCCCGGGCGGTCGTGTGGAGGCGAGGACGTGAGGGTGCACATGGATGTGGCGATCGTGCTGGTCCACGGGTTACGGCTGTCGGGGAGCATGTGGCGTCCGCAGGTGGAGGCGTTGGGGGCGCAGGGGCGCCGGGTGGTCGCCCCTGATCTGCCCGGGCACGGGACGCGGCGGGGTGAGCGGTTCACGCTGGGCGGGGCGGTGGAGGCCGTCGGTGATGCCGTGGAGGGTGTGGGGGGCCGTGCGCTGGTGGTGGGGTTGAGCATGGGCGGGTTCGTGTCCATCGCGACGGCTGCGGCGGCTCCGGATCGGGTGGCGGGGCTGGTGGCGGCCAGTTGCACGGCGCGGCCGGCGCAGTCGCTGGCGCAGGTGTACCGGATCCCGGCGGCGCTGCTGGACCGGTTGCCCGACAAGGGGCAGGCGGTCAATGAGCGGTTCCACCGGCTGACCCTGCCGGGCGAGGGCGCCCGGGCGGCGTTGGACGGCGGGTTGGCGATGGAGGCCGCGCGGTCGGTCATCGACGAGATCGCCGACATGGATGTGCTGGGTGCGCTGGCGGCGTATCGGGGGCCGGTGTGGCTGGTCAACGGTGCGCGCGACCATTTCCGGATCCATGAGAAGCGGTTCCTGCACGCCTGTGCCGACGGGCGGCTGATCAACGTGCCGCGGGCCGGGCACATGGTCAGCCTGGACCAGCCCGACAACTTCTCCAAGATCGTGGGCGATGCGGCCGATGTGGTCGCGGCGCGGTCGCTGCCGGACGCGGACGCGGAGGCGGGGGCGCCGTTGGAGTCGGCCGGTGAGGGGAGCGAGCGGCCGGCGGGCGCGCCCTGACCGGCGCCGGCGGGTGAGGGGCCCTGGCGGGGCGGGGCCGGTTGCCGGGCGGTAGGGGTCCTGTTGACCTGGCGGGGGTGGGTGCATGTCGGGCGTCTATCCTGCGCAAACACTCCCCTGGGCGCGCCATCGCGGCTGCGGTGGCGGGTAGGCCCCCTTGCGGCCGGCCCGCTCGGGGCGGCCGCACGGCGACGGGGGTGGTGGCGGTGGCGCAGCAGGGCGGCGACGCAGCACAGGAGTACTCGCTCAGGGACGCCTACGAGCAGTGGGCGCTCTCCCACGCCCAGGTCCCGCCGATCCCCCAGCAGATGCGCCCGCCGCGGGAGCCCGAGGGGCTGCGGGTGGGCATCGTCGGCGCGGGCATGGCGGGCCTGTATGCGGCGCTGCTGCTCCAGAAGCGCGGGGCGCAGGTCACCGTGCTGGAGTCGGAGTTCACCCGTGTCGGCGGGCGGATCCTCACCCACCGCTTCACCGACGATGCCGACCAGTACTACGAGGCCGGCGCGATGCGCCTGCCCGAGCTGGCCGAGCACAAGCCGGTGTTCGACCTGATCAAGCACCTCAACAAGCACAGCGCCGCCGCCGACAAGATCGAGCTGATCGACTACGTGATCTCCGACCCCTCGGGCAACCGCGTCCTGGTCAACGACACCCGCGACAACACCGGCAAGGTGATGACGCTGGCCTATGCCAACGCCCACCCCGGTGAGCTGGGGTTCGGCCTGCCGGGGGAGCCGACGACCGCGGCGGCCATGCTGGAGAAGGTGATCCGCCCCTTCGCCGACCTGCTGAAGAAGGACTTCAAGAAGGGGTTCGAGGCCATCGTGCAGTTCGACAACTTCTCGTTCTACGGCTACCTGACGACGGTGTGCGGGTGGAGCCCGCAGATGGTGAACTACGTGGAGGTCATGACCTCCCAGACCAACCAGTTCCAGGCGAGCTTCCCCGAGATCGTCATCGAGAGCATCGACTTCGGCGAGCCGAAGTGGAAGACGGTCAAGGACGGCATGGACCGGCTGCCCAAGGCCTGCGCCGACCTGGTGGGCCGCTCCAACATCGTGATGGGGGCGCGGGTGCGCGCCCTGTTCGACCTCAAGGACGGCACGGTGTGCGTGGACTACGTCGACGCCGACGACGTCGACCGCAGCATGGTGTTCGACAAGGTCATCGCGGCGGTTCCGCCGGCGGTGCTGCGCATGTGGCGTACGCCGCGGTGGTCGCCGGCCAAGGAGCAGGCCGTGCGGGCGATGAACTACCAGCCGCTGTACAAGATCGGGCTGCGGTTCCGGGAGCGGTTCTGGGAGAAGGGCGATGCCCAGAAGGGGTATGCGCCCGTCAAGGGCGGCCAGTCCATCACGGATCTGCCGTCGCGGTGGGTGGTCTACCCCTCCAACGGGATCGGATCGGCGGGCGCGGGGGTGCTGCTGCACTATGCGTGGATGACCGATGCCTACACGTGGCTGCCGCAGTCGCCGCAGGAGCGGATCCGGCTGGCGCTGCGCGATCTGCAGGCGCTGCACCCCGAGGCCGATGTGGAGAGCCTGTTCCTCCAGGCCCACGATGTGGCCTGGGCCAACCGGTGGGCCGCCGGCGACGCGAAGTTCCTGCCGGGGCAGTTCCGTGAGATGTTCGCCGCGGGGCGGGCGCCCGAGCGCAACATCCACTTCGCCGGTGAGCACCTGAGTGTCCACCACACCTGGATCGTGGGGGCGCTGGATTCGGCCAAGACCGCCTGCGAGCAGATCCTGGGCGGCCCGATCGGCTTCATCGGCCCCTCGGCCTCGGGCCGTGCCCCGCGCCGGGGGCTGGGCGTGGACTACACCTGGACCCATGGGATCACCCCGGTGGAGATCACCGGCGATGCGGACCTGACCCGTGCGGTGGTGACCTGAGGGGCGGGATGGCCTGGGGCGGCCGCTGTCGCCGGCGGCGCCGGGCGGCGCGCGGCGGATATCCACAGCCGGGAAAATCTCCTGGCCCGCCCCTGACCCGCGGTGGCACGATCAGGACATGGCACACACGTTCGACTCCCTGGTGTCCGAGGCCGACTCCGTCCCCGTCGACGGCTGGGACTTCTCCTGGCTGGAGGGCCGGGCCACCGAGCAGCGCCCCTCCTGGGGCTACCAGCGCGCCATTGGCGCGCGCATGGCGCGCGCCTCCTGCGCCCTCGATCTCGAGACCGGCGGCGGCGAGGTCCTGGCGGGCATCGACTCCCCGGCCCCGCTCACCGTGGCCACCGAATCCTGGCCGCCCAGCCTCGCCAAGGCCACCCGGACCCTGCACCCGCGCGGCATCGCCGTGGTCGCCCACGGCGGCGACCCCCTGCCGTTTGCCGACGACTCTTTCGACCTCGTGGTCAGCCGCCACCCCGTCACCGTTGACTGGGCCGAGGTCGCCCGGGTCCTGCGCCCCTCGGGCACCTATTTCTCCCAGCAGGTCGGCCCCGCCAGCGTCTTCGAACTCGTCGAGCACTTCCTGGGCCCCCAGCCCGCCCACGTCCGCGATGCCCGCCACCCCGACCACGCCCGGCGCGCGGCCGAGGCCGCCGGGCTCGAGGTCACCGACCTGCGAACCGCATCCCTGCACACCGAGTTCCGCGACATCGGCGCCGTCGTCTTCTTCCTGCGCAAGGTCGTGTGGATGGTCCCCGGCTTCACCGTCGACCGCTACCGCTCCCAGCTGCGCACCCTGCACGACCACATCGGCGCCCACGGCGCGTTCACCGCCACCACGACCCGCTTCCTCATCGAGGCCCGCGCGCCGTCGCCGCCGTGACCGGCGGGACGCGGGCCTGCGCGGTGGCCGCCCGGCCGCACCGGGGGTGTCGGCACCGCGCCGGCCGACTCGGGGTCGGGTGGGGGCGCGACCGGCGGTGCGGCCGCGCCCGCGCCACCTGGACCTCGCTGGCATCGACCCCGGTGACGGCGAAGCCCTGCGCGCACAGGTCGCGTGCCACCGGGACCCCGTTGCCGCACCCCAGATCCACCACCCGTCCCCCCGCGGGCAGACGGTCGGCCAGCGTGGCCGCCCACTCCACGTGGGTATCGGGCCGGTCGTCATCGGCCCGATACCGGTGGGACACGGCGTTATATCCCCGGCGAACGAGCTCCTTGGGGTCGTCTGGGCTCATGGCGGCCATTGTCCCCACATCGCGCTTGCGGCGCCGCTAGTTTTCCTGCCCTGGAGGGCGCCCGCCCCCGGAGTATGATCAAAGTATGAGCGAGGTGAAGAAGCGCGTGACCGTCACACTCGACCCCGACCTGCTGGCCGCCGCGGAATCCGCGGTGGAATCGGGAGAGGCCCGCTCGGTATCGGCGTGGGTCAATGATGCGATCGCCGAGAAGAAGGCCCGCCAGGAGCGCGCCGGCGCCCTGATCGAGCAGGACCTCATCGATGCCCGCCGCGACGACCCTGAGACCTACGAGCTCGCCATGGCCTGGGCGCGCAGCATCACCGGTCTGGACATCGAGGTGGCCGAGTGATCGGAGGCAGGATCCTCACCGCCTCGGCCGTCGCGGCCTGGGCGCAGGGCTCGGTCTACATGTCCGCCCTCGTCACCTTCGCCAAGCGCCACGTCATCCCCATCCACGTGCCGGCTCTCGCGCTGGCCACGGGGCTCAATGGGGTGTCGCCGGTGCGGGCCGAGAAGGTGCATCGTCGGCTGG
Source organism: Nocardiopsis sediminis (assembly GCF_042650565.1). NCBI lineage: Bacteria > Bacillati > Actinomycetota > Actinomycetes > Streptosporangiales > Nocardiopsidaceae > Nocardiopsis > Nocardiopsis sediminis. Next base: position 359,984 of record NZ_JBHSBH010000010.1, on the reverse strand, counting down.
ACTGGCCGATCTTCACCTTCAGCGAGCTCGACCGCGACTCCGCGATCGACGTCGCCCGCACCGCCACACGGTGGCAGGACGAAGGGATTTCACCTGCTGACGCCCACGTCATCAACGTCGCGCTCAGCCGCTACGACGGCTGGCCCATCGTGACGACCGCGGGCGAGTCGTTCTGGGCCAGATTCCTGCCTAAGACGCCCATCGAACGCCTGCCGTGACCGCCTCCGGCGGGGGACCGTCACTCCCCCGCCGGATCCGCCCGGTCCCGGCAGCCGGCCGGCTCAGGCGAAGGCGGCGGCGTTCTCGCCGGCCCACTGGGCGAAGGTGCGGGCCGGGGCGCCGGTGACCCGCTCCACGGTGTCGCGTACCCGCAGCAGCGCCTCGTTGACGTCGCCGCCCATGAGGTCCAGCACCGCGTCGGCGGTGGGTGCGCCCATGAAAGCGGCCATCCGCCGGTGGGCCTCCTCCCGGGTGATCGGGGTGACCGACAGGCCGCGCCCCACCGCCTGGGCGATCGCCGCCACCTGTTCGCGCACCGTCACGCGCGCCGGCCCGGTCAGGGCGTAGGTGGCGCCCCGGTGGCCCGGCCGCGTCAGCGCCGCGTGTGCCACGGCCGCGATGTCGGCGGGGTGGACGGCGGGCAGCCCCACCTCGGGGTAGGGCGTCTCCACGCCTGCGTGCTCGCGGATCTCCTGGGCCCACCACAGGGTGTTGGAGGCGAACTGGGTGGGCCGCAGGACGGTCCAGTCCATGCCCGTCGACTTCAGGGCGTCCTCGACGGCGCGGTTCTGGCGGGCGGCGGGCAGGTGCGGGTGGGTCTCCACCGTGATGGAGGAGACCAGCACCACGTGGCCCACCCCTGCCCGGCGCGCGGCCTCCAGGACTTCGGTGTCGGCGCCCATCCCCTGGAGCAGGACCAACGAGTCCACGCCCTCCAGCGCCGGGCCCAGCGTCTGCGGGCGCGCGAGGTCGCCCTCGACCGCGGCGACGCCCGCGGGTAGCTCGGCCCGCGCCGCGTCGCGGGTCAGCCCGCGTGGCGTGGTCCCTGCGTCGTCGCGCAACTGTGTCAGCAGCGCCCGCCCGATGTTGCCGGTCGCGCCGGTCACCAGGATCATCGTGGTTCCCCCGTTGTTCGTGTGGTCGTGCACCCCGAACGGTAGAACCTCAACGAGAGTTCAGGTCAAAGCGGCGGCCGTAGCGCTGCGGGCACCGGGGGGATCGGCCGCGCGTGTCCGCGGAGCCGATCGCGCGGGCGCTCATCGGTCGGCGCTGAGCGTCATGAAGCAGGAGGCGAAGCCGGCCACCGCGCCGCCGGCCGTGTAGCCGACCCAGGTCGGGTAATGGCCGTCGCCTTCGCCGGTGTGGAAGAACACCACGTTGTGGCCGGTGACCGCGTTGGTGTAGACCCCGGCGGTATCGAAATCCTCAAGGGAATCCGCCTCCCACATGAGGTCCTCCACGGCATCGGGGGAGTCGAACGCCTCGGGTGAGCCGAGCGCGCCCATTCCGCCGTCCACGGGGTAGCCGTAGAACTCGTCCTCGGCCAGGGCGGTGTCGTCCTGCCCCTCCAGCAGGGCGAGCCGCCACGCGGCCACCGGTTCATCCCGGACGACGATCCGGGCCGCGGCGACATAGGGAAGGCTGCTGCCGCGGGGGCCGGACCGGTGGTAATCGGCCACGGCCAACTCCACGGGATAGGATCCCGGCTCCGCGCGCTGGATGAACGCGTGGCGCTGCGCGCCCTTGGGAAACGCCGTCGCCGGTTCGCAGGCCACCACCCGGCCGCTCGGCAGGTGCAGATCGGCGCCGGTCACGACCCGGATCGTCGCGGCCAGGCCCTCACGAATGTGACGCAGGTCGTAGGCGCGCCCGTCGGTGAACAGGCCGTCGATATCAGGCGGTCGCGGACTCACAGCAGGTCTCTCCAGTCTCGGCAGGGGGCCGATCCGGCGGGCGGATCGCGGCCACGAGTCTGCCAGAACTCGGCCCCCGCCCCCGCTCCGCCGCCGCTGGGCGGCCTGGCGGCACGGACCCGCCTGCGGGTCGTGCTCTCAGGCGCCGGTCGCGTCGTCGTGGCCGGGCGCCTCGACCTCGGTCAGCTTGCGGCGCAGGTGGGCGCGTTCCGGGTCGGTGCCGGCCAGTGCGAGTGCGTGCCGGTAGGCGGCCGCGGCCTCGGGCAGGCGGCCGAGCCGGTGCAGCAGGTCCGCGCGCGCGGCCGGGTAGGGGTGGTGGCCGCGCAGCCGGGGGTCATCGGCCAGGGCGTCCAGCAGCGCCAGCCCCGCGGCCGGGCCGTCGCGCATCGCCACGGCCACCGCACGGTTGAGCGCGACGACCGGCGAGGGCACGAGGACGAGCAGTACGTCATAGAGGGCCACCACCTGCGGCCAGTCGGTGGTGGCCACATCGGCGGCCTCGTCGTGCACCGCCGCGATCGCCGCCTGCACGGCGTAGGGGCCGGCCGGGCCGCCGCTCAGCGCGGCGAGCACCAGGCCGCGCCCCTCCTCGATCATCGCGTGGTCCCAGCGGTCGCGGGCCTGGTCGGCCAGCAGCACCATCTCTCCGCCGGGGCCGGTCCGCGCCGCGCGGCGCGCGTGGACCAGCAGCATCAGCGCGAGCAGTCCGGTGACCTCACGCTCAGCGGGCAGCAGCCGGCGCAGGATCCGCATCAGCCGGATCGCCTCCTCGGCGAGGTCGAGCCGTTGCAGCAACGGACCCGAACTGGCCGCATAGCCCTCTGTGAAGATCGAGTAGACGACCTGGAGCACCCCGGGCAGGCGCCGGGGCAGCTCGTCGGCGCCGGGCACGCGGAAGGGGATGCGGGCCTGGCGGATCTTCCGCTTGGCCCGCACGATCCGCTGGGCCATCGTGGCCGCGGGCACCAGGAAGGCCCGCGCGACCTCCGGGGTCGTCAGCCCGGCCAGGCAGCGCAGCGTCAGGGCCGCACGGTCCTCGGCCGCAAGGGCCGGGTGGGCGCAGGTGAAGAACAGCCGCAGCCGCTCGTCGGGGAGGTCGCCGTCGAGGTCGGCGGGCGCGGCCGGGCCGGCGCGGTCGGCCTCGACCTGGAGGACGGCCAGCCGGGCGGCGTAGGCCTGATCGCGCCGCAGCCGGTCGACGGCCTTGCGCCGTGCGGTCGTCAGCAGCCAGGCCGCGGGCCGGGCCGGCACGCCCTGGACCGGCCAGTGCACGAGCGCCGCCTCCATCGCCTCCGAGGCGACCTCCTCGGCCAGGTCAAGGTCGCCGAAGCGGCGGACGAGGGAGGCCAGCAGCCGGCCGTGCTCCTCACGGAACACCGCCTCCACCGACGCTGCCGCGGGCGGCGCGTCGTGGCGGTCTCCCCCGTCCACGGCCCTCAGGCCCCGAAGTCGGCGACGGGACGCACCACGACCGCGCCGCTGCCGCGGGCTCCGGGGCAGCGGGCGGCCCAGTCGAGCGCGGTGTCGAGGTCGGGCACGTCGATGACGTAGAACCCCCCGAGAACCTCACGGGACTCGGCGAAGGGCCCGTCGGTGATGGTCGGCTCCCCCGTGGGGCCGACCCGGACGGTCGTCGCGGTCACCAGGTCGGTCAGCGACTCCCCCGCGACCAGGATCCCCGCATCGCGCACCGTCTTGTCGTAGGCCATCCAGTCCTCGACGGTGCACTCGGCCGCGCCGCCGTTGTCATCGATCGCCCCGGCGTGGATCAGCAGCATGTACTTCATGGACCGATTCCCCTCGTGTTCGTGTCGGATGTGGCACGGCGGGATCGCCGTACACCATGACGACGAACAGGGTGGGGCCCCATCGACACCCGGCCCGAGATTTTTTTCCGGACCGGCCCGCCCCCGCTCCCGGCCCCGTCCTCCCAGAGTATGCACCCCGCTCCAGCGGGTGTGACGGCCACCACACCCCCTGCCCGCCGGTGGCCGCATCCGGACCGGCCCGCCGGCCGGCCGGCGCCTTTTTGGACGATTCCCACAACTCCAGGCGCCCATCGTGCGAGGTCTGCGACATGGCGCCGCCGCCCCGCAGACGGAAGGGTGAATACTGCCGGGACCGCCGTGTCCCGGCGCACCGTTGGTCTAGGAGAAGGGCACGCTCGGGTGTTCAGCCGCATCGCCATCGTCAACCGCGGGGAGGCCGCCATGCGGCTCATCCGCGCCGCACGCGACATCGCCGCGGAGACCGGCACACGGATCGAGACCGTCGCCCTGCACACCGACGTCGACCGCACGGCCGCCTTCGTGCGCGAAGCCGACCTCTCCTACGACCTCGGCCCCGCCTCCGCCCGCCCCTACCTCGACCTGGCGGCACTGGAGCGCGCCCTGGTGGCCACCGGCGCCGACGCCGCCTGGGTGGGATGGGGCTTCGTCGCCGAAGACCCCGCCTTCGCCGAACTGTGCGAGCGCATCGGCGTCACCTTCGTCGGCCCCAGCGCCGAGGCCATGCGCAAACTCGGCGACAAGATCGGCGCCAAGCTCATCGCCGAAGAGGTCGGCGTGCCCGTCGCCCCCTGGAGCCGCGGCCCCGTCGACACCCTCGACGACGCCCTGGCCGCCGCCGGCGACATCGGCTACCCCCTCATGCTCAAGGCCACCGCCGGCGGCGGCGGGCGCGGCATCCGCGTCATCACCGCCGAGGCCGACCTCACCGACGCCTACGAGCGCACCCGCCAGGAGGCCGCCCGCTCCTTCGGCAGCCCCACCGTGTTCCTGGAGCGCCTGGTCACCGGCGCCCGCCACGTCGAGGTCCAGGTGATCGCCGACGGCCAGGGCACCGCATGGGCCCTGGGCGTGCGCGACTGCTCCGTGCAGCGCCGCAACCAGAAGGTCATCGAGGAATCGGCCTCCCCCGTCCTCACCCCCGCACAGGCGGCCGAACTCAAGGCCTCGGCCGAACGCCTGGCCGTGGCCGTGGGCTACCGCGGCGCCGCCACCGTCGAATTCCTCTACCACGCCGGCGACAAACTGTTCGCGTTCCTGGAGGTCAACACCCGCCTCCAGGTCGAGCACCCCATCACCGAGGCCACCACCGGCTACGACCTGGTCAAAGCCCAGCTGCACGTGGCCGGCGGCGGCCGCCTCTCCGGCGGCCCGCCCGCCGAGCGCGGCCACGCCGTCGAAGCCCGCCTCAACGCCGAAGACCCCGACCGCGACTTCGCGCCCTCCCCCGGCCGCATCGCCCGCCTCGACCTGCCCGCCGGCCCCGGCATCCGCGTCGACACCGGCGTCAGCGAAGGCGACACCATCCCCGCCGACTTCGACTCCATGATCGCCAAGATCATTGCCCACGGCCGCGACCGCGACGAAGCCCTGGGCCGGCTGCGCCGCGCCATGGCCCAGACCACCGTGATCATCGAAGGCGGCGCCACCAACAAGAGCTTCGTCCTCGACCTCCTCGACCGCCCCGAGGTCATCGACGCCAGCGCCGACACCGGGTGGATCGACCGCACCCGCGCCCAGGGCGGCCTCGTCTCCCACCGCCACTCCGCCGTCGCCCTGGCCGCCGCCGCCATCGAGGCCTATGAGGAGGACGAACGCGTCGAACGCCAGCGCCTGCTCTCCACGGCCTTCGGCGGACGCCCCCAGGTCCAGCACGAAAGCGGCCGGCCCCTGGCCCTCAAACTCCGCGGCGCCGCCTACCGCGTGCGCGTCGCCCGCACCGGCGCCCACCGCTTCCGCGTCGGCGTCGAAGCCGGCGAGGACATCGCCACCGCCGACGTCGAACTCGACCGCTTCGACACCCACACCGGGCGCATCGTCGTCAACGGCACCCGCTACCGCCTGCTCACCAGCGCGCACGGCCCCACCCACCTCGTCGAGGTCGACGGCGTCACCCACCGCATCAGCCGCGACGAGGGCGGCGTCGTCCGCTCCCCCACCCCCGCGCTGGTCGTGGCCACGCCGGTGAAGGTCGGCGCCGAGGTCGAGGCCGGCGCCCCCGTGCTGGTGCTGGAGAGCATGAAGATGGAGACCGTGCTGCGGGCCCCCTTCGCCGCGCGGCTGAGCGAATGCGCGGTGGCGGTGGGCAGCCAGGTCGAGACCGGCGCGGCCCTGCTGCGCCTGGAACCCCTCGACGACACCGCCACCCCCGACACCGCCGCCGCCGCGGTCGAACTCGACCTGCCGCCCGCCCCCCGGGACCTCGCGCCCCACCAGCGCACCGCCCGCGGCCACGAGGACCTCGCCAACCTGCTGCTGGGCTTCGACCCCGACCCCTACGACCCCCACCGCCTCCTGGACGGCTACCTCACCGCACGCCAGGCCGCCACCGCCGCCGGCCACCGGCCCCTGGCCGCCGAGCTCCACCTCATCGGCGTCTTCGCCGACCTCGCCGATCTCAGCCGCAACCGCCCCACCGGCGACGACGCACCCGAGGACGCCCACGTCCACAGCGCCCGCGAGTACTTCCACACCTACCTGCAAAGCCTCGACGTCGACCGCGCCGGGCTGCCCGAGGCCTTCCAGGCCAAACTCGCCACGGCCCACGCCCACTACGGCGTCACCGACCTGGAACGCTCCCCCCGGCTCGAGGCCGCGGTCTTCCGGATCTTCCTCGCCCAGCAGCGCGCCTCCACCGACGCCACCATCGTCACCACCCTGCTGCGCACCTGGCTGCGGGAACCGCCGCCCGACACCGACCTGCGCGAACCCGCCGGCCTGGCCCTGGAACGGCTGATCGCCGCCACCCAGGTCCGCTTCCCCACCATCGCCGACCTCGCCCGCGGCGTGGTCTTCGCCTGGTTCGGCCGCCCCCTGCTGCGCCGCAACCGCGCCCGCGTCTACGCCGACGTCCGCAAGCACCTGCGCCACCTCGACGCCCACCCCGACTCCCCCGACCGCGCCCAGCGCATCGCCGAGATGGTGCGCAGCACCGAGCCGCTGGTGCGGCTGCTGGGCCAGCGCCTGGTCCGCCACCACCTCGACAACGCGGTCATGCTCGAAGTCCTCACCCGCCGCTACTACGGCAACAAGGGCCTCACCGACCTGCGCACCCGCCACATCGACGGCACCACCTTCGTCGCCGCCCAGCGCGCCGGCTCCTGCATCGTCTCCACCGCCGTCGCCTTCGACGCCCTGCCCCACGCCCTGCGCGGCCTGGCCGCATCGGCCGAGGGCAGCGACCCCATCGACGCCGACATCTACCTGGCCTGGGAGAACCAGCCCACCGACCCCGACGCCATGGCCGCCGCCCTGCACGAGGCCGTCACCACCCACCCGCTGCCCGCCCGTATCCGCCGGCTCACCACCACCGTCGCCGGCCGCGGCGGCGCGGTCATGCACCACCACTTCACCTTCCGCCCCTCCCCCACCCAGATGGCCGAGCACCGCCTCATCCGCGGCCTGCACCCCTACATCGCCCAGCGCATGCAGCTGGAACGGCTGCGCGAGTTCGACCTCACCCGGCTGCCGTCCTTCGACGAAGAGGTCTACCTCTTCCAGTGCGTGGCCAAGGACAACCCCGCCGACGACCGCCTCGCCGCCTTCGCCCAGGTCCGCGACCTCACCGAACTACGCGACAACGACGGCAGGCTCGTCTCCCTGCCCACCGCCGAGGACACCGTCGCCGCCTGCCTCGACGCCATCCGCCGCGCCCGCTCACTGCGCCCCTCCACCAAGCCCACCACCACCAACCGCATCGTCATCTACGTCTGGCCGCCCAGCGACATCACCCGCGAGGAACTGGAGACCATCACCCGCCGCGTCCTGCCCACCACCCAGGGCGCCGGCCTGGAGGAGATCCTCTTCATCGCCCGCCAGCGCGACCGCACCACCGGCGACCTCACCAAGATCGCCGTGCGCATCGGCTTCGACGCCACCGGCGGCGCCGAGGTCACCGTCGGCGCCCCCTCCGACGAGCCCGTCCAGCCCGTCGACGACTACCGGCAGAAGGTCCTGCGCGCCGCCGCCCGCAACACCGTCTACCCCTACGAGCTCACCGGCCTGCTCGGCGGCTTCACCGAACACGACCTCGACGACCACCACCGGCTCGTCCCCGTTGACCGCCCCAAGGGCCGCAACAGCGCCGCCATCGTCGCCGGGGTCGTCACCACCCCCACCCCCCTGCACCCCGACGGCATCACCCGCGTCGTCCTGCTGGGCGACCCCACCAAATCCCTCGGCGCCCTCTCCGAGCCCGAGTGCCGCCGCGTCATCGCCGCACTCGACCTGGCCGAGGCCATGCAGGTGCCCCTGGAGTGGTACGCCCTGTCCTCCGGCGCCCGCATCTCCATGCAATCGGGCACCGAGAACATGGACTGGGTCGCCGCCGCCCTCAAGCGCATCGTCGAATTCACCCAGGACGGCGGCGAGATCAACATCGTCGTCGCCGGCATCAACGTCGGCGCCCAGCCCTACTGGAACGCCGAAGCCACCATGCTCATGCACACCAAGGGCATCCTGGTCATGACGCCCGACTCCGCCATGGTGCTCACCGGCAAGCAGTCCCTCGACTTCTCCGGCGGCGTCTCGGCCGAGGACAACTTCGGCATCGGCGGCTACGACCGCGTGATGGGCCCCAACGGCCAGGCCCAGTACTGGGCGCCCAGCCTCACCGCGGCCCGTGACGTCCTCATGGCCCACTACGCCCACACCTACATCGCCCCCGGCGAGAGCGCGCCGCGCCGCGCCGCCACCGCCGACCCCGCCGACCGCGACGTCTCCGCCTTCCCCCACACCGTGGCCGGCAGCGAGTTCACCACCGTCGGCGAGATCTTCTCCGCCCAGGCCAACCCCGACCGCAAGAAGCCCTTCGACATCCGCACCGTCATGCGCGCCCTCTCCGACCAGGACCACCCGGTCCTGGAGCGCTGGGCCGGCATGGCCGACGCCGAGACCGCGGCCGTCCAAGACGTCCACCTCGGCGGCATCCCGGTCTGCCTGCTGGGCATCGAATCGCGCACCGTGTCCCGGCGCGGCTTCCCGCCCACCGACGGCCCCGACACCTACACCGCCGGCACCCTGTTCCCCCGCTCCTCGAAGAAGGCCGCACGCGCCATCAACGCCGCCAGCGGCAACCGGCCCCTGGTGGTCCTGGCCAACCTGTCGGGCTTCGACGGCTCACCCGAATCCATGCGCAAACTCCAGCTGGAGTACGGCGCCGAGATCGGCCGCGCGATCGTGAACTTCCGCGGCCCCATCGTGTTCTGCGTGATCTCGCGCTACCACGGCGGCGCCTTCGTCGTGTTCTCCAAGGCGCTCAACCCCCAGATGACCGTCCTGGCGCTGGAGGGCTCCTACGCCTCGGTGCTGGGCGGCGCCCCGGCCGCCGCGGTGGTCTTCGCCGGCGACGTCAAGGCCCGCACCGCCGCCGATGCGCGCGTGCGCGACCTGGAGGCCCGCATCGCCGCCGCCTCCGGCGCCGACCGCGCCGCGCTGACCGCCCAGCTCGACGAGCTGCGCTCCTCGGTGCGCGCGGAGAAGCTGGGCGAGGTGGCCGCGGAGTTCGACCGCGTGCACGACATCCGCCGCGCGGTGGAGGTCGGCTCCGTCGACGCCGTCATCAGCGCCGCCGAGCTGCGCCCGCGCATCATCGAGGCCGTCGAGTCCCGCCTGCGCTGACCGCATGGCGTGGTTTCGGCCGGGCCCCCAACGGGGCCCGGCCGAAACCATGTGGGCGAGCGGGACGGGGCGGCGCCGGGCTTAGACCCCGGCCAGGACCTTCCCGGCCTCGCCGGCGGCGGCCAGGGCCTGGGCGTGCTCCTGCTCGGCCAGGCCCCGCAGGCCCTCCATGGCCGGCGTGGTGGCGGCGAGGGTGAGTTCGCACTTGACGACGGTGAGGTCGGCCTCCCAGACGTCGCCGACGATGCGCTCCAGGTAGGGGGTGGAGTGGTCCCAGCCCTCGCGCGGGGTTCCGGGGCCGTAGCCGCCGCCCAGGGCGGTGGCCACCACCGTCGGGGTGCCCTTGAGCACCGGGACCCCGGCGCCCGCGCCCGCGATCACCAGGTCGGCCCAGGTCTTGAAGTGCTGGGAGACCCCGTAGTTGTACAGCGGCACGGCCAGGATCACGGCGTCGGCGTCCTGGAGTTCGGCGGCCAGCTCGGCGACCAGCGCGAGCGCCTCGGTCTGGGCCGGGGTGCGGTCGGCCTCGGGGGTGAAGCCGGCCGTGGTGGCCAGCGCCCAGGCGTCGCCGGGCAGTGGGTCGGTTCCCAGGTGGCGGCGGGTCACGGTGCCCTCGGGGTGGGCGGCGCGCCACTCGGCCTCGGCGCGGTCGGCGATCTCGCCGGTGGTGGAGGAGGTCGGCAGGATGCTGGCGTCCAGTCGGAACAGGTGCATGGCGGTCTTTTCTCCAGGGTGTGCAGGTCCGCAGGGTGCGGTGGGCGATGCGGGGCCGTGCGGGTGGGGACCCGGCGGCCACACCGAGCATAAGCGGACTTTACCCCGGTTAGCGAACGCCGGGTAGATTACCGGGTGTGAACGTGCCCATAGTCCCCCTCGGAAAGCCGCGCACCGAGCGCGCCGACGCCGCACGCAACCGCGAGCACCTGCTGGAGACCGCCCGCGCGATGATCGCCGAGCACGGCGCCGACAAGGTCACCATGGACGCCCTCGCCGAGCGCGCCTGCCTGGGAAAGGGAACCGTCTTCCGCCGCTTCGGCACCCGCGCCGGGATCTTCCGGGCCCTCATCGAGCACGACGAAGTCCGCTTCCAGGAACAGGTCCTGGCCGGCCCGCCGCCCCTGGGCCCCGGCGCCGACCCCCGCCGGCGCCTGATCGCCTACGGGCGCGCCCGCATCCCCTTCCTCATCGCCCACTACGCCATCGTCCGCGCGGCCATGGACCCCACCCATCCGGCCGCGGCCGGCCCGGCCGGCATGACCCTGCCCCACATCCGCATGCTGCTCGGCCAGGCCCGCCCGCCCCTGCCGCACGTCGACAGCCTCGCCGTCCAGCTCACCAGCGCCCTGGAAGGCCCGCTGATGCTGTACCTGACGATGAGCGACGTCGACCCCGCCACCGACAACCACCCCCTGGCCGAAGGCTGGCAGGCCCTCATCGAGCGCCTCCTGCCCGACTGACCCGCACGCAATCCGACCCGAATCCGGCGATCAGCGCACCATCGCCCATTCCGCGACACCATTCCCACAGGGCCCACCGCCATTGTGCACGGCCATTCCACCGGCCCCTTCCCCCACCGGCACGATCGCGATCGCATTCCCGATCTCGCATCCCCGAGAACACCTCCGGCCATCGAACACCCGCGCGAAACCCGCGCCCAGCCAGGGACTTTCGCCCCAGACCGAATGACATGGCCCCGCCGCGGTGTTTCCTACAGAATTCCCGCGACGGCAGCAATCAGCCCACAACGCCGGGGGCCGACCGGGCTGTTCCGCATGCCGAAGCACCGAATTCACAACGGGGAGAATCATGCGAAAGATCGCCAAGGCCGCGGTACTCATGTTCGCCGTGGGAGCATTCACCACCATCGGCGCCGCCGGCGCCAGCGCCGCCCAAACCGCGGACACGCGCGGCTGTCCCTCAGGCGCCGTCTGCGTCTACCCCCAGGACGCCGGGTGGAACAACGACCGCCCCGAGCTCGTCCTCTACACCTACGGCGCCCACAACCTCACCAACATGGTCGGCCAGCACTACGTCTTCAACAACCAGACCGGCGGCGCGACCGCCCGCACCTGCACCGGCTACAACGGCACCGGCTGCGAGGGCTTCCTCAGCCCCAACTCCTACATCGACAAGAACATGACCCCCATCAACTCCATCGTCCTCGTCCGCCCCTAGGACCGGACGCGGACCGAACCGTCGCCCTGCTGGGGCCGGGCCCGTGGAGGGCCCGGCCCCAGCGCCGTCCGCCCCTCCCCCCGCCGTCGCTCCACCGGCCCGGCCCGCGCTCACCCGCACCGGCAACGGCACCGGCTCACGACGCCCCGCCGGCGTCCTATCCCGGGCTAGGACGCGCCGTCCCCGCCCGGCAGGTCATGGGACTCCGGATCGCGCGCCAGCACACCCCGGCCGCCGTCGACCGGCACCGTCGCGCCGTTGATGAACCCGGCCTCCTCCGACAGCAGGAACGCCACCGCCCCCGCGACCTCCTCCACCCGGCCCACCCGGCCCACCGGGTGCAGCCGCCCCATCTCCGCCTCGATGGACGCCGCCTCGGCCCGCGAACGCCCCGCCAGGAACTCCGCGTAGCGCTCCGTGGCGATCGACCCCAGCGCCACCGCGTTCACCCGCACCCCGCGCGCCCCGTACTCCACCGCCAGCGCGCGCGTCAGCCCCTCCACGCCCGCCTTGGCCGTCACATAGGGGACACACCCGGGGACCGCCCGCTGCGCCTGGTGCGACGACACGTTCACCACCGCCCCCCGCCCGCCCTGCGCCAGGAACCGCCGCACGGCCACCGCGCACCCCACCACAGCGGGGGCGAGGTTCAACCCGATCAGCTCCAGGACCTCCCCCGCCGGCGAGGAATGCACCGACGCATCCCGGAAGACAGCGGCGTTGTTCACCCACCCCGCCAGCGGCCCCCGCTCCTCGGCGCGATCGGCGGCCCGCTCGGCCACCGCCTCATCACCGGCGTCCCCCGCCACCCCCACGAGCCGCCCCCGCTCCGGGTGGCCGTCCATCCACTCCAGTGCCGCGCCGTCCTTCTCCACGGCCACCACGTGGGCCCCCTCGCCCACCAGCCGCTCCACGACCGCCCGGCCCACGCCCCGGCCCCCACCGGTCACCACGTATGAACGACGCACCCCGCAGCACCTTCCCTCACCACCGCCGGCCACCGGGCCGCACCCGCGCGCCCTCAGACCAGACCGACCACCGAACCGGTGCCCGGCACCACCAGCACGACCGCCCCGGGCGCCGCCACCACGGCCACGCTCTCACGCCCGGTCACGTCGGCTCCACCGTCCCCCGTGCCCCCGCCGTCGAGGGCTCCTGTCGCCCAGTTGACCCGAAGTGTCCGGAAAATCCCTACCTGTATGGGTGAGGTTAGATATCGCAAGGGATGAGTCAGGCTTCCGTCATGACCGGAATGCCGCGTTGGCCCCTGTGAGCTGCGTGTCTACCGTCCGGAGTATGAGCGCACTCACCGGTCGCATACGCAGGCTCGCGGTTGCAGTGGCGGCGGTCATCGTCCTCGCCGCAGGGGCCTACCTGGTGTTGTCCCGATCGTTGAGCGGGACCGGAACCGAACCAGAACGAGCGGTCGCCCGGCCCGATCCGCCGTGCTCCGTGCACATCGGCACCGGCGAGGACGGCGCCTCGGTGGGGCTGTCGGTGGAGGACGCACGGCGGGCGACAACGGCGGTGGCCCTGGAGGCCGCCGGAGGCAAGGGCCCCGACACCTCCGGGATCGACCCGGCGGTGTTGGAGCGGCTGCGCGAAGGGCCACCCGAGGACGCCGGCCCCAGCCTCACCTGCCGCGCCGCCACCACCGAGGGCCTGGAATCGGAGGAATTCTCCGCCAGCGGCCTGACGCCGCGCGCCGAGGCCGTCCTCACGGCCGTGACCGACACCTTCGGCGAGCAGAGCGTGGGCGGGTTCCAGCCCGGCGGCCTCACCTCCGGACACGGCACCGACTCCGCCCACTACCTGGGCGCGGCCGTCGACGTGTTCTTCCGGCCCGTCAGCGAGGAGAACCGCCGGCAAGGCTGGCTGCTGGCCCACTGGCTGGTCGCCCACGCCGAGCAGTTCCACCTCGCCAACATCATCTTCGACGACCGCATCTGGAGCATCAGCGACTCCCAGGGCGGCTGGGCCCGCTACCAGCCCCCGTCCATCGGCGTCGACCCTGACAACGAGATCCTGCGCCACGTGGACCACGTCCACGTCGACGTCCAGCTCGGCGAGAAGGGGGACCCGTGAGGATGAGTGCGGCGTAGCCGCTCCATTTGGGTATTCGTTGTCGAGTTGGTGTGCATTCTCTACAACCGCCACCTGTACGAAGTAGATTTTTGTAGAGCGGTGTAACGCGCTGGATCGGCGCTACACGACGCGTGTCCGGATCCGTGGGGTGCACGTCATTGCCGCCGCTCCACCGCCGCTCCGATACTTGCCGCATGGAGGCCAACGGCGCGACGCGCGAGGTGGTCATCGTCGTCTACGACGGTGTCCAGCTCCTCGACATGGCCGGCCCCGTCGACGTGTTCGACGCGGCCGGCCAGCTCACGGGCGGGGGCTACCGCCTGCGCATCGCCTCCCTGGGCGGGGGCGACATCACCACCACCTCGCGGGTGCGCGTGGGCGTGGACACCGACCTCGCCGCCCTCACCACTCCCCCGCACACCCTGCTGGTGGCCGGCGGCTGGGGCTACATGGACGCCGTCGGCGACACCGCCCTGCTGCACCACCTGCGCCGGCTGGCGGCGGGCGCGCACCGCGTCGCCTCGGTGTGCACCGGGTCCTTCATCCTGGCCGCGGCCGGGCTGCTGGAGGGCCGCCGGGCCACCACCCACTGGGCGCTGTGCCCGCAGCTCTCCCAAGCCCACCCCGAGGTGCGGGTCGACCCCGACGCCATCTTCGTCCGCGACGGCCCCGTGGTGACCTCCGCCGGGGTCAGCGCCGGCACCGACCTGGCCCTCGCCCTGGTCGAGGACGACCACGGCGCCGACGTCGCGCGCATGGCCGGCAAGTGGCTCGTGGTGTTCCTGCGCCGCCCCGGGGGCCAGTCGCAGTTCAGCGCCTGGACCCAGGCCCGGCGCGTCGGCGACGGGGCGCTGCGCGCGGTACTGGACCACATCGACGCCGCCCCGGCCGGCGACCTGACCGTGCCGGCGCTGGCGCGGCGGGCCGCGATGAGCGAGCGGCACTTCGCCCGCCGTTTCACCCGCGAGGTGGGCATGCCTCCGGGGCGCTATGTCGAGCGCGCCCGGGTGCAGGCGGCCCGGGTCCTTCTGGAGTCGGGCGCCGACGGCGTCGAGGAGGTGGCGCGCAGGTGCGGGTTCGGCACCGGCGAGACGATGCGGCGCGCGTTCCTGCGCGAGATCGGGGTTCCGCCCGGCGCCTACCGCGACCGGTTCCACTCCTCCACGCCCTCCCCTCCCCCGCCGTGAGCGGTGCCGCGCGCCCGCAGGCGGACGCGACCGCCCGCCCGGCCTGACCGACGACCACGACGACCACAACGGAACGGATCCGCCATGGACATCGCCTTCGCCCTGTACCCGGGCATGACCCTGCTCGACATGACCGGCCCCCACGAGGTCCTCGCCCACCACCCCGAGGTCACCTGCCACTACCTGGCGACCCGCCCCGGGCCGCTGGCCACTGACACCGGGTTCCAGGTGACGGCGACCGCGGCCTTCTCCGACCTGCCCCGCCCGGACGTGATCGTCGTCCCCGGGGGCGGGGGCTACGCCCGCGCCCTGGAGGAGGAGACCGAGCTCGTGGACTGGCTGGCCGCCGCCCACCCCTCGGCTGCCTGGACGACCTCGGTGTGCACCGGATCGACGCTGCTGGCCAAGGCCGGAATCCTCACGGGGCGCCCCGCCACCACCCACTGGGGCGCGCGCGACGTCCTGGGCGGGCTGGGCGCCCAGGTGAGCACCGACCGGGTGGTGGTCGACGGCGACGTCATCACCGCCGCGGGGGTGTCGGCGGGGATCGACATGGGGCTCACCCTGGCGGAGCGGCTGTGGGGGCTGGAGACCGCGCGGGCGATCCAGCTGTTCATCGAGTACGCCCCGGAGCCGCCGTTCACGCCCGTCGCCTCGGAGGAGGCGGGACCCGAGATGGTCGAGGCGCTGGACCGCATCCTCTCAGGGGTCTGAGCGCCGCCGCTGTTGCGCGTCACGCCGGCGTCCCCTCTCCCCTCCCTCGGTCCGATGGCCGGCGCGCGTCGACCGCCGCCGCGCCAGGTCGGGGCGCCCTCTCACCCGGCCGCGGGACGGGCGGCCGGGTGTCCGATTGTGACGGATGGGCCACCGTTGGCCCGCGATTCGGTGAAAGCGGGCTCGACCACCCGTGAGGGGCGCTAAGGTTCGGGAGATCATTTAGCCGCGCCACGGCCTGACGTGGGCGGTGTTCAGGGGGACCGTGCGCGGGCGCGGGCACTGACGACGCCCGGGGCGCAGGGCTGTGCGAGGGGACGTTGGACGTGGACGCGTGTGAGGAACTGGTGGCGGCACTCGACAGTGGGCGGGTCACCGATGCCCAGGCCTATCTGGCGCTCAAGCCGCTGTGGCGCCAGGAGCGGCTGACCCGGCCGCCGGGCCGCCCCCGCCAGCACTTCCTGCGCGCCCGCGAGGAGCTGAAGGCGGCGGTGCTGGCCGGAGTCCTCTCCCAGGACGAGGCCCAGGCCACACTGCGCCTGCCCGCCCAGGGCGAGCCCGAGGACGTCGAGAGCGCACCGGCCCCCGCGGCCCGCACCGCGACGCCGCCCACCACATCGGGAACGGCCGCCCGCGGCATCCACCGCGAACGCGGCTGACCCTCCGGGCCGCGCGGCCGGGCCCCGTATCGGCCGGGCCCGGGTTCCTCGCCGGTGGCCCCGTCGCCCTGCGAAGAACGCGATGAGGGCAGGGTCCAGGTCCTGCTGCACGCATCCGAGCTGGTCGACGCGAGAGGGCAGCCCGCTCTGCCTGATGGGTGACTCGTGGACCGGCAAGTCCCACCTGCTGATCGTGCTGGGGACCGAAGCCGCGATGGTCGGCCCTGCCCGAGGTCTGGCGTGGGGGACGGGGCGGTTCAGGCGCGGATGCCGGTGGCGCGCTTGATCACCGTGTCGAAGGCGCGGTCGGGCAGGATGCCGCGCAGCGTGATCAGGGGCTTGGCGCCGAAGCCGACGGCGTAGCGGGTCCGGGGCCGGCGGGCGGTGGCGGCCCTGGCGATCGCGTCGGCGATCACCGTAGGCGGGGAACTGCGCCGCGCGGTGGCCTCGGAGCCGAGTGAGGAGGCCACCGCGTCGGCTTGGTCGGCGTAGGGGCCGCTGCCGGAGGTCGTCTTCAGGTGGTCGGCGGCGATGGAGCCCCACTCGGTCGCGATCCCGCCCGGTTCGATCACGACCACGTCGATGCCGAAGGGCGCGACTTCCAGGCGCAGGCAGTCGCTGAGGGCTTCCAGGGCGAACTTGGTGCCGTGGTACCAGCCGCCCAGGGGCGTGTGGAGCCTGCCGCCCATGGAGGAGATGTTGATGATCCTTCCGCTGTGCTGGGCGCGCATGTGCGGCAGCACGAGCTGGGCCAGGCGCAGGGCGCCGAACACGTTGACGTCGAACTGGCGGCGGGCCTCGTCCTGGGGCACGTCCTCGATGGCGCCGTAGGAGCCGTAGCCGGCGTTGTTGACCAGCACGTCGATCCGGCCGGTCTCGGCGATGATGTGGTCGATCCCGGCCTGCGTGGACTGCTCGTCGGTGACGTCCATGGCCAGCGGCCGGATGCCGTCATGCGCCAGTTGCTCCAGGCGGCCGGTGCGGCGGGCGGCGCCGTAGACGGTGTAGCCGAGCGCGTGCAGTTTGCGGGCGGTGGCCTCGCCGATGCCGGAGGAGGCGCCGGTGACGAGGGCGGTGGTGTCGGTCATGTGGTGTCGTGTCCTCACATAAGATGAACCACGGTTCACCATTTATAATGAACTCTGGTTCATGTTCGCGCAAGCCGACACTCGCCCACCGGAGGAGGACCGGCATGTCCGACACCCGCCCGCCCCGCGCCGATGCGGTCCGCAACCGGAAGAAGATCATCGCCGCCGCGCGTGAGCAGATCACGCTGCACGGGCCCGATGCCGGCATGGACGAGATCGCCGCCACGGCAGGAGTTGCGGTGGGGACCCTCTACCGGCACTTCCCCAACAAGACCGACCTGGTCGCCGCCATCATCGCCGAATACGTCGCACGGGTCGCCGAGGACGCCGAGGCCGCCTGCGAACGCGTCAACTCAGGCGCCCGCGCGCTGGAGGAGATCACCGGGTTCCTCGCCCGTGTCATCGAGTCCACCGCCAGCAACCACGCCGCCAAAGCCGCCGCCCGCGCCCTCGGCGCCGATCTCGGCGACACCAGCGCCGAAGACCGCAGCGGCGCGGCACTCGCCCGAATCATCCAGGCCGGGCAGGCCGACGGCGACATCCACCCCGACGTCACCGTCAGCGACCTCTACCTGCTCTTCTCCTCGATCCCGACCGACCGCTCACCCGCCGCCCGGGCACGCTGGCTGGCCCTGGTCCTGCCCGGCCTGACCACCCACCCCCGTCCCACCGACAACTGAACAACGAAGCCGTCGGGGTTCCGTTGCTCGTCTACTCCCATGCCTGGCGAGGCCGGCCTGCGCCGACCCGCGAACCCGTGCCTGGCGGCGCGCGACTGCCGTCGCCTGATCGACAGAGCCACATGCGGGTCACGGAAGGTCATCGCTCATGCCCCATGAGCGCGGTGGTGCGTAAACTCGGGGGCGACCGCGGTCGTCATACGGCGGGAGGCGCGTCGTGGGCCCCTGGTTTCTGCGGTGGGCGACGCTCCCGGTCGCCGCAGCGGTGGTGCTCCTCACCGGGTGCACGGTCGTCGACGAACTGACGGGCCTGCCCTACTCGCCGTGCCCGGAGTCCCCCGGCGATCCTGCGGTCGGCCCCACCCGCCACACCGATGTCGCCCCGCCCTACAGCGGCCCGGGACCCCATCCGGTGCGCTTCGACAAGATGGGGCTCGGGAAGAACGAGGCCTCCCCGGCGGCCGAGATCCCGCATGGGTGGCTGGCATCCCCTTCGGCGGAGTCGGGGGACGAACCCGACCCCGCGGTGGTGCAATTGGCGGTCTGCCGCTATGTGCGGGCCGCCGACGAGGTCGGCAGGTGCTTCCGCGGCGACTTCCACGGAGTCGGAGTCCCCCTGGTGGAGGCGGTCCACACCTTCCACGTCCGCGAGGCGCGCACCGGGGACCGGGTGGGCGCGTTCACGCTGGCCGGCACCGAGGGAGGGTGCCCGGACGGCTACCTCAGGACACGGCTGGGCCCCGACTCCATCGTGCTGACGGTCGATGAGACGCAACTGCGCGAGGCGCTGCGGCCCTTCGTGGAGGGGACGGTATAGCGCTGCGTCGTGCGCGCCGGAGGCCCGGCGGCCACGGGCCGGTCAGGTCTCCAGGTCCAGGCCGCGGGGGACCTCGGCCGGGCGCAGGTCGGGGCGGGCGCGTGTGAGTCGCACGGGGTTGCGCCAGCGGACCCCCGTGGTCGAGGTGTCGGGCTGGATCTCGACCACGACGGTTGGCTCGACGCGCCGGTACTCCAGGCGCTCCCGGCCGCCCCGCGCCGGTGCGAGGGTGGCCGGCCAGGGGTGGTCGTCGCCCGCCCGCTGGAGCAGCGGCGCGATCTCGTCGCGCTGGGCCGGGGTGAGCTCCACGGTCTGCCCGGCCACCCGCAGCTCCCCCGCGTCGTCGTAGCGCCCCAGCACCAGCATCCGCGGCTCGTCGGGCCGGGGTACGGCGCCGCCCACGATCGCCTCCGTGGTCACCCGGCGCTTGAACTTGAGCCAGTCGCGCCGGCCGGCCCGGTAGACCCTGCGCTCGTCCTTGACGACCAGGCCCTCGACGCCGATGCCCGCCATCTCCTCGTACCACTGCATGGCCTCGTCAGCGCTGCTCGTCTGCCAGCCGAGCATCAGCAGGGGTTCCACGATCCACGCGAACATCTCCTCCAGCCGCTCGCGGCGGTAGGAGAGCGGACGCCGTGTCAGGTCCGCGCCCTTCTCGCGTAGCAGGTCGAAGACGATGAGGTGGCAGGGTTCCTCTTCGGCCAGGTGCTTGGCCCGCCCGGTGGAAGCGGAGTTGCGGCGCAGGAGCGCGTCGAAGTCGAGCTTCTCGCCGGACCAGCGCACGATCTCGCCGTCGATCGTCGTGTCGGGCGGGGCCGCCAGGCGCACGGCCTCGTGGAGCTCGGGGAAGTGCCCGTCGAGCCGGGCACCGGACTTGGCCGACAGCGAGGTCCGCAGGTCCCGGGACGCGATGCACCGGAACCCGTCCCACTTGGGCTCATAGCGCCAGTGCTCCCCGGTGGGGAACTCATCGACGGCGCGCGCGAGCATCGGATCCACGCGGGCCTACTATCCCGATCCCGGCGTCCTACCCGGACCACGTCGGGCCGGTTGTCCGCAGGCCGCGGGTCCCGATGGCCGGTCTCGGGTCTCAGGTCTGGGGGCCTGCGTGGTGCCAGGAGACGGGGATGCCGTCCTCGTCGACCGGGTCCGTTGGTCCCGTCGGCAGCGGCCGCATGGGCACCGCCGGGTCGGCGAGTTCACGCAGCAGCGCGGCACGCTGCGCCGAGGACAGGTGGCGCCCGTAGCGGGGGCCGGGGCAGCGCATCTGCTCCTCCAGCCCGGCGAGGGTGTCGGCGCACACGGTGGGAGCGAGGTCGTCGTCGACGAGCCGGGTCGCCACCCATCCGCGAGGCTTGCCGTCGGGGCCGTAGGAGCGCCGTACCCGCCACTCCCGCGCGTAGTCGGTGGCGAGCCGCTGCATCTCGGACTCGTCGGTGTTCGTGTCCATGCACGCACGGTAAATACACGGCCACGCTTCGGAGGGCACAAACTGTGCCCCCTCGTCTCAGGAGGCGAGCAGCTCCATCTTGTGGGACAGCGCGCTCGCGCGGTGCCGTCGCGATGCGTCGCGGGAGTCCATCTCCTCGGCGAGGATGCGGCGCGCGTAGCCGTTGTAACGGATGGTCTCCGGAGCGGCCTTCTGGGCCTGCTCGAGCAGGCTCATGGCCTCCTCAGGGCGGGCGTCAAGGTGGTAGGCGCGGGCCTGCTCGATCTCATGGCGGGCGCGGCGGGGCCGGGACGGGATCGCTCCGGCGGGGGCGCGCTCGGACTGCCGCACCGACTCCCCGCCGGCCCTGAGCTCCACGGCGACCGTGACGGCGTGCGCCCCCATGATCGCCTGCGAGAACGAGGTGACCGGATGGTAGTAGGCCGTGGGCAGGCGGTCGGCGACGGCGTTCGCGGTGTCCCAGTACCCCCAGGCGACCCCGGTCTCCCCGCGGCGCGCGGCCGTGTAGGCGGACTCGAAGGCGAGCGCACCCCACATCGCACGTGCCGGGGTTCCGGCATCGGCGACGTGCGGCTCCAACGCGGCCGCGGTCTGGGTGGTGACGGCGTCGGCGGCGTCCCAGTCGCCCGCGTCGCGGTGGGCCTGGGCCATCAGCCAGGAGGAGACGCCGATGGCGTGGACGTCCCCGGAGTCCTGGGCGGCGACCATGCCGCGTTCGGCGACCCGCCACAGCAGGTCGGCGGCGGGCTGGTAGGCGATGAAGAACTGGCTGAGGGCGTAGACCTCGGCGAGGACGGCTTGCGCGGCGCGGCGCTGGGCGCGCGGCTCGGCCTGGCGGGCGGCGAGCTGGGCGTCGGTGATCAGGTCCGGGAGCAGGCGGCCCAGCGCCTCGCGGTGGTGGGGAGAGGAGTGGCGGGCCCGCCATGCCCGGTCGAGTCGCGCACGCAGGTGCGCGACCGGGGGCGCCTGCCTGGCGGTGAGCGCCGGGAGGCCGTTGATCGAGGCGCGCACGGCGGGCAGCCGCGGGTGCCCGGGGCCGGTGAACAGGTCCACCGCGACCGACTGGTCTCCGGTGAACTGCGCGAGATCGCGGACCCGCAGGATTTCGGCGATCCGCAGGAGGATGGAGAGCTTGGGCGTGGCCAGGCGTCCCGACTCCACGGACTTGACCCATGAGGCGGATTTGCCGACCAGGCCGCCGAAGGAGTCGCGGGTCAGTCCGCGCCGTGTCCGCAGCAGCTTGAGCCGCCGACCGAAGGGGAGGTCGTCGAACGGCTCGGGGGTGGCGTCTGGTGGCATGGGCCCGCCTTCCTGAAGCGTCGCCCTCCAGGATAGGCAGGACGTCCCCGTGCGCGCGGGCGAGCGGTGCGGTCTGTGGACAAGACCCCCTCTACTCCCCCTCGCGTCGGCGCACCAGCTCCATGATCCAGATGGGGGCGAACGGGGACGTGCAGCCCGGGGGCGTCGGGTAGTCCTTGAGCACCTCCAGGCGCTCACCGATGTCGATCGCGCGGCCGCGGTGTTCGGCGTGCTCGATCCCGATCTGCGCCAGGCAGTTGTTCATCGCCCACTGGAGACGGTCCGGGGCGTCCCTCATCTCCGCCTCGACGACGTCGAGCAGCCCGGTGAGGTCGAGGCCCTCGGGCTTCTTCGCCACGCGTTCGGCGGTCAGCGCCCACCCCGCGCTGGCGACCACCGGGTCCGGGTCGGCGGACCACGCGGTGCGCAGTTCCTCGGCGTGCGCGCTCTTCTTCACCACGTAGTTGACGAGCCAGTCGTGCACCTTGGGTACGCGCGCCGCGCGCAGCATGGCGTCCAGCTCGTCGCGCTCGAACGCCTTGGGGCGGCAGATCAGGATCGCCACCAGCCGCGCCGCGGTGTCACCGGTCTCCCAGAGCCGGCGGGCGAGTTCAGGCTGCGTCTTCAGCCGCTTGGCGAGCGCGCGCAGCTTGCCCAGGTTCACACCGTGGTCGTCTCCGTGCTTCTCGTTGACCCTGCGTACCTTCGGGTCCTCCAGCTCGGCGAGTTCGGCCAGCACCTCGGCCGCCGTCGTCTCGGCTCGCGTTCCCTCGGCCACCGCCCAACCCCCGTCCATGACGTGCGAAAACCCGGAATTCAGCTTATGCCGGACACCTACGGCCGGCGGACGCGGGGGTGGGGGGACCGTCTATCCTCGGTGGGCGTGACCTCGCACGATATGCCGCCCGATGGGGCGGTTCCCAACTCTTCTCCCGTTACGACGCGGCTGGCGCACGGCCTGCGGCGCCGGCACATGGCGATGATCGCCATCGGCGGATCGGTCGGTGCCGGGCTGTTCATCGGCTCCGGTGCCGTCATCTCCGCGGCCGGCCCGGCCGCCGTCGTCTCCTATGCCGTGGCCGGTGCGCTGGTCCTGCTCACCCTGCGCGCGCTGGGCGAGATGGTCGTGGCCCGCCCCGCCGCCGGCTCCTTCTCCGACTACGCCCGCATGGCGCTGGGCCCGCGCGCGGGCTTCGCCATCGGCTGGCTCTACTGGTGGCTCTACAGCGTGCTGGTGGCGGCCGAGGCCGTGGCCGGGGCGGCGATCCTGTCGTCGTGGGTGCCCGACGCCCCCGGGTGGCTGCTGTCGCTGCTGCTGGTGGTGGTGATGACGGCGGCCAACCTCGTATCGGTGCGGGTGTTCGGCGAGACCGAGACCGTGTTCTCCCTGATCAAGGTGGGCACGATCGTCGCGTTCCTGGTCCTGGGGGTCCTCTACGCGTTCGGGGCGTGGCCCGGCGGCGAGGGGGCGACCCTCGACAACCTGTGGGCCCACGGCGGGTTCGCCCCCAACGGGTGGGTGTCGGTGTTCGCCGCCGTCGTGGTGGTGCTGTTCTCGTTCGGCGGGGTGGAGATCGTGACGATCGCGGCCGGCGAGAGCGACGAGCCGGAGCGGGGGGTGGCGCGGGCCACCACCAACGTGCTGTGGCGGATCGCGCTGTTCTACATCGCCTCGATCCTGGTGGTGGTGGCGGTGCTGCCGTGGAACACCGCCGACGTGGTGGCCAGCCCGTTCGTGGCGGTGATGGACACCGTGGGGGTGCCCTATGCGCCGCTGATCATGGAGATCGTGGTGTTCGTGGCGGTGATGAGCGTGCTCAACGCGGCGATCTACACGTCGTCGCGGATGCTGCACGTGCTCACCCTCCAGGGCGACGCGCCGCGGGCGCTGGCGAAGGTGGGCCGGCGCGGGGTGCCCACCCGTTCGATCCTGCTGGGCACGGTGGTGGGCTATGCGTCGGTGCTGGGCAACTACCTGTGGCCCGACACGGTGTTCCCATTCCTGGTCGCCTCGATCGGCGCGATCCTGCTGGTGCTGTTCCTGACCATCATGGCCTCGCACCTGGTGATGGGGCGGCGGCTGCGCCGCGAGGAGCCCGGGCGGCTGACGTTCCGCATGTGGGGGTTCCCCTACGTGAGCTGGGCGACGCTGGTGGGCCTGGCCGCCGTCGCGGTGGCGATGGCGGTCATCCCCGAGCAGCGGGGGCCGCTGCTGACCACGCTGGGGGCGGTGGCGGTGGTCCTCATCGCCTATGAGCTGCGCCGGGTGCTGGGCCGCAGCCCGGTCAGCGAGCGCCCGGTCGACGCCGGCTGAGCCGGGGCGTGTGCGGGGCCGGGCGGCGTGGACCGCCCGGCCCCGCGTGCGTTCGGCGCGGGGGCGGTCAGGCGCCGGTGCGCGCTGACGGCCCGGTGCCGGAGACCGGGGCGGGGTCGCCGCCGGGGGCGGCGGCGGGGACCGAGGTCTGGGCGATGAACGCCCCGGCGACCACGATCGCGGCGCCGATCATCTGCGGCACGCTCAGCGCCTCGCCCAGCATCAGCCACGCCAGCACGATCGCCGTGACGACCTCCAGGTAGGCCACCGCGCCGGCGACCGCGGGAGAGAGCCTGCGGATCGCCACGACACCGAGCCCGTAGGCGACGGCCGTGGCGACCACGGCCAGCCAGGCCACCGACACCAGCGCCGAGGTGGTCTGCCCCGCGATCTCCACCTCGCCCGCCAGCAGGTGCCAGGGCAGGTTCCAGGGCGCGGCGATGACGGTGATCAGGGCGGCGGCGATGATCGCCCCGTAGGAGATCACCGCCAGGGGGTCGACCCGGTCGCCCGCGGCATCGCCCAGGAGGAAGTACCCGGCCTGGCAGGCCGCTGCGCCCAGGGCCAGGGCGAGCCCCAGCGCGTCGAGTCGGACGCCGGCCCAGACCTCCACGAGGCAGGCGAGCCCGGCGACGGCAAGGATCACGCCGAGTGTGGCGCCGCGCGAGACCGGCTGTCGGCGCACGACCCGGATCCAGCCCAGGACGAGCACGGGGCCGAGGAACTCGATGAGCAGCGCCACACCCACGGGGATGCGGGAGATCGAGGCGAAGTAGAACGCCTGGACCCCGGCCATGGGGAAGACGCCGTAGGCGAGCAGGAGCCAGGGGTGGGTGCGCAGGACGCGCCGGTGGCGGATGGCCACCGGGAGCAGGATCAGCGCCGCCCCGGTGACACGGAGCCAGGTGACGTGGAGGGGGTCGACCCCGGCGTCGATGAGGGGGCGGGCGAAGGGTCCCGAGCCACCGAAGGCCAGCGCGGAGGCGCAGGCGAACACGAGCCCTGAGGCCCGGTGCCGCCCGCCGCCGTCAGTCGCGGACATTGATGCGCACGGCGAGAGCCGATGATGGGATGTGGGCCATGGGGGCGAGCTTAGCCACCCGCCACCGAGTCACAGCGCGCCGCCTCCCGCCCGCGCGGCACCGGCGGGGATGGCGATGAGGGGCGGTCCGGCGGCGCACAGGCCGGGGGCAGGGCCGGGCCGTGGGTGTTGGATGCTTTCGGACCTACGAGCGGCCGTCCGGGCGTGGTGGCGCATGATGGTCCGCGAAGGCCGCTGTTCGCGCGCGAGGCACAGAGAGACGGCGTCGAGGCCCCCGCTGTGCCGGCATGCGGCGCCTGCGGAGCAGGCACAGTGGCCGCGAGCGCGGAACGATCCGAAGAACCGGTCCCAGGGTCATTCTGCGGAGAAGCGGCGCAGGTAGTGGGTCTTGTGGAACATGTGGGCGGTCTCGATCGCCGAGGGGGTTCCGGCCGCCGGGTCGGCGCCGTGGTCCAGCAGGACCGCCACGACATCGTCCTCGCCCTTGAAGACCGCTCCGGCCAGCGGGGACTGCCCGCGGTCATTGAGGCGGTCGGCGTCGGCGCCGCTCGCGCACAGGCGGGCCACCGTTGCGGCGTGGCCGTGGTAGGCGGCGAGCATGATGAGGCTGTCGCCCTTGTCGTTGGTGAGGTCGGCGGGGACGCCCGCGTCGAGGTAGGCGCCCAGGGCGGCGGTGTCGCCAGCGCGGGCGTAGCCGAAGAGGCGGGTGGCGAGTTCGATGAGATCGGGGTCGTCGGCGGGTCGCGGGGACCGGTCATCGTCACTCATGGTGACCAGGTTAGAGCCCGTCGGGCCCGCGGTGCGCGGCTACGGTGGGTGGTCGGTGGGTGAGTCCTGGACCACGTCCGGCCGACGGACGCGAACGTCTGCGCAGGCAGGCGTGGCCGCGCGCGGTGCGGTCGGCACCCTGCGCGACGGCACCCGGAGTGACCGGGATGCCCATTTGGGGGAGAATGTCGCTATGGTGCTTGCTCGATCTGAGAGGAGCACCCCCGTGCGACATTTCATCGGATTCCTTGTTGGACTGATGCTCGCCCCGGTGGTCATGCTGGCGACCGGGTGGGTCCTGCCCCGCCTGGTGCGGGCCGCCGAGGACGCCGGCGGCATCCCCACGACCGGCGAGCTGGTCACGCTCGGTGTCCTGGGCGGCGTGGCCCTGCTGCTGGGCCTGGCCCTGGTCCCGCCCCGGCTGACCCCACTGGTGCCGGGCATCGCCGGCCTCAGCCTCATCGGCATCACCACCGTGGCGATGCTCCGCCCAGAGCTGCTGGGCCTCATCCCCTCGGTCCCCGGCCGCGAGGGCGCGCTCACGCTGCTGTCGCTGGGGCTCTACCTTCCGCTGAGCCTGGTGCTGGTGGTCCCGCTGTTCGTCGGGGCGCGGTGGAGCGGCACGGGCCGCCGGGACCCCGTCACCGAGGAGGAGTACTTCGACGGCCTCTACGACGAGGACTACGAGGACTCGGGCCGGGCGCCCCGCCACGCCGCGACCGCCCCGCAGCCGCGCGGCGCGACCGCCGTCGACTGAGCGCGAGGGCACCCCGCCCCTCTGACGTGGGGCCGCGGCGGCCGCCATCGCGCACGCCCGCCCCTCACGCCGGGAGCCCGGCCCCCGCCCCTGCCGGAGCGCCTGAGCGACGCGTCCGCGGCGCACCGGCCCTGTGCGGCCCCTGAAGTCCCCCGTCGAACCCCCGGCCCTGCGCTGGACCGCATGGAGCCCGCCGGCCCGCCCCTGGCCGGCCCGGGCCCTGCGGTACCTACGACGGCGCCGTGGGGCGCGGCCACGCGCCCCACGGCGAAGACGGAGCCGGGTGACCGGCCCGCGAACCTGCTAGAGCCAGGTCGGTCCCCAGCCGGAACTGTCGGAGACGCCCGGCGGAAGGGGTGGCAGCAGCGCGGCCCCGGGCGGCGTGGCGGGCGGCCCGTCGTCCTTCTCCGCCTCACGGGCGGGCCCGTCGGCGGCGGGCCGCGGCTCGAAGTCGGCGGCGCCCCCCGCGTCGGCGGCCGGCGCATTCAGCGGATCCGGCACCGCCGTCTCCACGGGCACCGCCTGGGGCTCGGGCGCCTCCCGCTCGGGGAGAAAAAAGGGCGCGGGTGCCGGGTCGGCGGGCGGAGGGGGATCGGCGAACGGCGAAGCGTCGACGGCGTCCCGGTCGCCGCCGAAGGCGGCGGCCGCCCCCGGGCCCGCGTGGGACTCGGGGCCGGGCGCCTCGGCCACGGCGGGCTCGGGCCGCTCGGAGGCGGCGGTGGCGGGCGGGTCGATGAACCCGAAGACCTGCTGGGTGGCCGAAGGCCCGGTGCCGCGGTCCTCGGCGTCGTGCATCTGGTGGGCGCCTACCGGCGCATCGGCCGGGGAGGGGTCGGCGGGCGCCACCGGGGCGGCGGGCAGGCCGAGCGGGTCCGCCGCCGGTGCGAGGGCGGGCGCCGATCCGGTCGGGGACGAGGGCGCGGTGTGCTGCCACCAGCGCTCCGCCTCCTCCGCCGACAGCTCCGCCTCGACCTCCAGCCAGCCGCGCACGTGCGGGTGGCGGCGGCCGGCGCTCCAGGAGCGCGCGTAGGGCTGCTCGTCGAGGATGAGCAGGTGCTCGCCCTCGGAAGTGGGGATGTCGGCGGGCACGCCCTCGTTCCACACCCAGGAGCCGTCGGCGGCGACGAGGTTCCACCAGCCGCGCACGACGCGGGCGTCGGGGTCGGGGTCGGCGTCGCGGAAGGAGGCGGTCCAGCGGGGGTCGGGGCGCTCGCCGGCCAGCCCGCGGCCCTCGGGGCCGATGAGGGCGTCGGCCAGCAGGGTGTGCAGCTGGAAGTTGTCGCCGATGCCGTCGAAGAGGACGCGGAAGCCGCGCCGGGAGGCGCGGTCGAGGACGACCGCCGAGGTGGCCTCGGCCATCCGCAGCAGCGCCCGGACCTCGTCGAACTCGGTGAGGGCGTTGGAGAGCTGGTTGGAGATGGCGACCAGCTCGGCGCTGAACTCGGAGTCGGTGCGCATGGCCGCGCGCACCCCGGGCTCGCTGAGCATGGTCTTGGCGGCCAGGCCGTAGCGGCGGATGGTCCACCAGCACATGGTGGCGGTGGGGGCGGCCTCGCCGAGTTCGGCGGCGACGCGCTCCTCGGCGGCGGCGGTGACCTCATCGGGGTCGGGAGGGGTGCCGCCTCCGGTGCGCTCCCAGGCGTAGAGGAAGACCGCCGCGCCCTGGCCCATGGTGCGCAGCAGCCGCATGACCTCGACGCCGGTGTCGCCCGGGGTGGAGCCCATCTCCACGAAGGCGCCGCAGACCACGGCGAGGTCGGCGGTGATTCCGGGGGCGGTGTGTCCGCCGGCCAGGATGGGACCGAGCGCCTCCAGAGCGAGTTCCCGCTCGTCCACGGGCACCTGGGAGGCCAGGTTGTAGACCGCGTGGACGGCCGAGGGGAACTGGTGCGGATCCGTTGCGACGGAGGCGTCGATCAGTTCCTGGAAAGCGGCGCGAAACTCATCGATCACTCCGGCATCTTGCCACATAACAGACAGGAACGGGTCGCGAGGGACCGTGTGGGGCAACGTCACACCGCGGCGGCCGCGCGCCGTGGCGGCGGCACTCCGGCCCGGGCTCCGCGGTCATCGCCGCGCCGGGGGCGGCCTCACAGCCCGAGGCGGGTGACCGCGTTGTCGTCCAGGGGGTCGGCGGTGCGGATGTAGCCGTGGACGGTGCGGGGGTTGGTCCAGCGCCCCTGGCGCATGATCTCGCGGTCGGCCGCGCCGCCCAGGGCCGCCTGGGTGGCGAAGCCCGAGCGCAGGGAGTGGCCGCTGTAGGCGTCGGCGTCCAGGCCGGCGCGCTCGGCGTAGCGCTTGACGAGGTCGGCGACCGCGCGCCCGGTCATGGGGCGGTCGGCGATACGGCCGTGCCGGTCGATGGGCGGGAACAGCGGGCGTCCGGTGCCGTCGGCCGGGCCGGTCCCGGTGTAGGTGTGGCAGCGGTGGGCGGGCGCCGCCTCTGGGGCGGGCTCGGCCTCCAGGAAGGCGCGCACGGCGGGGGCGCCGCCGTCGTGGTGGATCTGGAGCAGGTCGGCCCAGTCGGCGAACGCGCACACCGGGCAGGTCTGCGCCCGGCGCCCCCGGGGCAGCGCGACCTGCTGGGCGTGGCGCGCCTCCTGGTCGGTCTTTGTCGCGCCCAGACCGACGATGAGCAGCGGGTCGCCGCTGCGGGGGTCGGTGTCCACGGTGACGTCGTCGAGGCTGAGGGCGGCGAGCTCGCTGCGGCGCAGCGCCCCGGCGAAGCCGGTGAGCAGCAGCAGGGCGTCGCGGCGGCGGGCGGCCCCGGTGGGGTGGCCGTGGGCGGGGCGCTCCTCCAGCAGCGCCTCCAGTGTGGCCAGTACCACCGGGCGCTTGCGCTGGGGGCGGGCGCGGCGGCGCCGGCGGATGCCGCGCAGGGTCATGCGCACCACGTCGGCGCGGGTGGGCGAGGCCAGGCCGTGGGCGCCGTGGACGGCGGCGATGGCGGCGGCCTTGCGCTCCAGGGTGGAGGGGGACAGGGCCCAGCGTGCGGGGTCGCCCTCGCGCAGGGTGTCGGCGGCGGCGGCGAGGTAGACGGCGACGTCGACGGGGTCGGCGGGCAGGGAGCGGCGGCCCTCGGCCAGGCACCAGGCGCCGAAGGCGACCCAGTCGGAGCGGTAGGCGCGCAGGGTGTTGGGCGACTGGGCGGAGGCGAGGTAGCGCCCCAGGGCGGCGGCCTGCTCGTCGTCGAACCGGCGGCGCACGTCCTCCAGGGCGCGGGTGTCGACCAGGACGCCGTGGGCGCCTTCGGCCAGCCGGTCGCGCACCTCGGCGGGCACGATCTCCATCACATCGGCGTCATCGCTCACAGTGGACCATGATGGCGCATTGCGGTACCGGGGCGGCGGGCGCAGCGCCGGAGGCGAGCGGGGCGCTCTAGCCGAAGAAGGAGCCGCGCAGCGCCGCGGCGATCTCGCCGGGCGGGGCGATGGTGAACAGCAGGGCCCCGGAGCCGGCCAGCACCACGCCGAAGAGGATCGCGGCGATGCGGCGGCGCAGCACCGCGGCGGCCACGGTCCCGGCCAGCGGGACCACCAGCGCGCACACCAGCAGCGCGAGCAGGTAGGAGCCGGTGACGCGCAGGGAGCTGGCGGAGGCCTCCTCCTGGCCCAGCAGCGCGAAGCCTTCGGCGAGGTAGAGGAGGAAGAACAGCGGGGAGCCCAGGGCCCAGACGAGCGTGAGCGCGATCCACACCACGACCGGCCAGCGCCGGCGGTCGTCGAGGACGACCGGGGTGCGGCTGACCGTGCGCCCGCCGGGGGCGGGGGCGGGCGGGTGGTCGGCGGCCCCCGCTGCGGGCCCTCCGGCCGCCGGTGCGGCGGCCTTGGGCTTGCGGGGGTTCTTCTTCTTGGGAGACACGGGTCCTCCGGGTCGGCGGCGCTGCGGCCCTGGTCGCGGGCCGCCCGTCCGCACACCCTAGGGGGTGCGGAGCGGTGCCCGGTTCACCCGGCGGCGAGGAGGTGGATGACGACGACGTAGACGACGGGCCAGCCCACGGTGGCCAGCGACCACAGGGCGGCCCGGCGGTCGCCGGCGACGGTGGTGATGGCGGCGGCCAGCAGCGGCAGGCCCACCGACGCGCCGAAGCCCAGGGTGAACCATTCGGCGGCGGATCCGGTGTCGGAGGAGATCGCCTGGGCGTAGCCGATCGGCCCCAGGACCAGGGAGGCGGCGCAGAGCAGCGCGGCGGTCACCCGCACCCCTCGGGGGTGGCGGGTGTTGCGCCGGGTGTCGTCTCCGTTCTCAATCGGCGTCAACGGGGAACGCACCTTCTCCCAACGGTGTAGTAGGCCGCCGCGGGCGCGGCTCGGGTGGGCGGTGGTCGGTGATCGGGGGGAACGGGCACGGTGCCGGAGGGTCCTTCAGTCGGGTCGGTCGGTGCTGCGGAGCAGGTCGTGCTCCTGGAGGAAGTCGGCGACCTCGTCGGCGAGGCGGTCGACGCCGCGCCCGGCGACGTCGAGCTCCAGGACGGGCAGCCGGCTGCGGGAGGCGACCTCGCGCAGGTCGGACTGCTCGTTGACGAAGACGTCGAGGTCGTCGTACTGGGTGGGGTTGCCGGAGATCTTGAGGCGGTCCTCGCGGGCGGCGGGGAAGGTGGAGTCGGCGCGGGTGCACAGCACGACGGCGAACCCGATCGGCCGGAGGCGCTCCTCCAGCCACGCGAAGTCGTGCGCCTGGCGGCCCAGCCGCGCCTGGGTCACCTGCGTGGAGAAATGGAACCGGTCCACGATCCACGAATAGTACCGCTGGAGCTCGAACATCCGCACCCAGGTGCGGTAGGCCTCAAGTGCCGCGGCCTCTTCGGCATCGCCGTAGTCGAGCAGGCTCCGGCCCCACGCCCGGTTGGTGAAGCCGCTCCATTCGCCGGAGATGAGCGGCGAGTGGTAGCGGTACTTGCGCGGCCCGACCACCCGGGGGTGTTCGTTGAGCGCGAAGGCCAGGTCGGTCTTCTTGGTCAGGCGCGTGCCCTCGAGGATCACTTTCGGGCACAAGGGGGGAGTGTCGGGGTCGACGGATGCCATGACGACCATCCAACTCCCCGCGCGCCCGTTGATCAAGAGGAACGCGGCGCCGATGCCTGGTGGCGCGCGGCACGCCGGCTCAGGCGGGCGCCCTCCAGGGGCGGGCCCGGGCGCACAGGCCGGCGAAGCCGGCCAGGACCCGCAGCTCGGCCACGCTGCGCGGCGCGGCGGTGACCAGGTGCGGGGAGTAGACCAGGGCGGCGACGACCTGGGCGCGGGAGAGCGCCACGTTGAGCCGGTTGCGGGAGAGCACGAAGTCCAGGCCGCGGGCGGCCTCGGCGGCGCTGGAGACGGTCATCGAGCAGATGACCGCGGGCGCCTCCTGGCCCTGGAAGCGGTCGACGGTGCCCACGCGCACCTCGCCGAGCCCGGCGTCCTCCAGGGCGCGGCGCAGCGCGCGGACCTGGAGGTTGTAGGGGGCGACGACGAGGATGTCCTCGCCGGTGATCTCGCGCTCGGCGCTGGCGCCGGGTTCGCGGAAGGCGCGGCCGATGAGGCGGGTGGCGGTGTCGACCACCGCCGCGACCTCCTCGGGGCTGTGGGTGCTGCGGCCGGTGTGCTCGACGGGCAGGCGGTAGAGGCCGGCGTCGACGCCGCTCATGGACCGCTCGGCGGCGCTGGGGTGGGCGTGCAGCAGGCCGCGGTAGGACAGCAGCGACACCGGCTCGCACACGGCGGGGTGCATGCGGCGGGTCATGTCCAGGAAGTAGCCGCGCGAGGGGTCGATGATCTCGTCGTCGCCGGCGAGGTGCTCCAGGGCGGAGGCGGCGGCCCCGGCGCCGTGGGTGCCCTGGACGACCTGCGGGAGCTGCTGGGGGTCGCCCAGCAGCACGAGGTCGCGGGTGGCGGCGGAGACGGCGAGGGTGTCGGCGAGGGCGAACTGGCCGGCCTCGTCGATGATGAGGACGTCGACGGGGTCGGCGCGGAAGGCCTCGTTGGCGAAATTCCAGGCGGTGCCGCCGACGAGGTGGCCGCCTTCACGGCCGGCCCGCCAGGCGGCGAGCTCCTTGGGGCTCTTGGGCTGGTCCCAGCCGGCCTTGGGGTCGGGCTTCTTGGCGTTCGCGGGGCGCTTGGCGCAGGGCAGCTCCACCCCGGCGATCCGGGCCCGCTGCACGGCCGCGGCCAGCACGTTCTCGACGGCCTTGTGGCTGGTGGAGCAGACGCCGACGCTGCGGCCCTGGGCGACGAGGTGGGTGATGAGCTGGGCGGCCAGGTAGGTCTTTCCGGCGCCGGGCGGGCCCTGGACGGCGAGGTAGGAGGAGTCCAGGCGGTCCACGGCCTCGATGACGGTGGCCACGAGGTCGCCGCCGTGGGCGGCGGGGTCGGGCAGGCCGGCGGCGCCGCGGGTGCGGGGCGGGGTGCGGCGCAGCACGTCCACGCCGGGCAGGGGCGGCAGGTCGGGCAGGGCGTCGATGACCTGCTCGGCCAGGGACCACAGGGCCTCGTCCTTGGGTGCCGAGCGCACGGGCGCGCCGGGCAGGACGGCGGCGGGGGCGCGGGCGTAGGTCTCGCCGGGGGCGCCGAGTTCGACGACGGTGACCTTGTCGGCGGAGGCGTCCAGGACGGTGGCGTCGACGGCCTCGGACAGCTGTCCCGGGGGGCCGGGGTAGAGCAGGCGCACGGAGTCGCCGGTGCTGAAGGGGTGGGGGCGGGAGCGGTCGGCGCGCAGTTCGAGTTCGCGGCGGGACTTCTTCTGGCGGCCGGTGGGCTCCTGCCAGTCGCCGCGCAGGATGCGTGTGGGCACCAGGCAGTCGTTGTCGGCCTCCAGCTCCTCCATGGGGGCCGACAGGCGGCGGAAGTAGTCCCACCAGGAGGGGTTCTCCTCGCGCCGGTAGTAGCCGGCGAGGGCGGCGAGGAGGGCCTGGGCGTCCTCGCCGGGGGTGCGCCGGGCGGGGTCGGTGTCGACGCCGGCGAGGAGGGGGTCGGTCAGGGCGCGCAGCCGCGCCTCCTTCTCCTCCTTGAGGCGGCGGCGTTCGGCGGCGCGCTCGTCGGCGTCGTCGGCGGTGAGTTCGCCCTGGCCCAGGGGGCGGGCGGTGATCCCGTTGCCGTCGCGCAGGCCTTCGAGCCAGTCGCGCAGGCGGGCGGTGGAGACGCAGTCGTCGCGGTTGTAGTCGGCGATGGAGGACAGCACCTTGGCGGCGCGCTCGGTGTCGCCGGACTCGGCGGCGGCGAGGTACTCGGCGTAGGCGTCGATGCTGGAGGTGGCGGTGGTGACGGCGCCGGAGCGTCCGGCGGGCAGGTAGAGGGGTTCGAGGTACTTGATGGAGTAGGAGCGCTGGGAGACCCGCAGGCTCTTCTTGACGACCGTGAACAGGTCGACGAGGCGGCGGTGGCGCAGGAGGTCGTCGACCTCGGTCTCGCGGGTGCCGAAGGCGGCGGCCAGCAGCTTGAGGCGGTCGACCTCGTAGGAGGCGTAGTGGTAGACGTGGGTGCCGGGGTCGGCGTCCAGGCGCGCGGTGACGAAGTCGACGAAGTCCTCGAAGGCGCGCTTCTCCTGGGCGCGGTCGTGGGCCCAGAACGCGTGGAACTCCTCCCCCGCGCCGGCGCCGGGGGCGGCGGGGTCGTCCTCGGTGACGGCGCCGAACAGGTACTCCAGGCCGCGGCCGTCGGCGCCGTCGAAGTAGGGGAAGCCCTCCATGTCGAAGAAGACGTCGCCGGGGGCGGGTTCGGGCAGGGCGGCCAGGCCCTCGTCGGAGTAGACCTCGGCGATGACGGTGCCCTGGGGGTTGTGCTCGGTGCGGGTGGCGTCCTGGCGGACCTGGAGGGCGGCCTGGTCGCGCAGCCGGGCGAAGGAGTGGCGCGGCAGGAGGTCGGGGCGGTCGTCCTCGGCGGCGCCGGCCAGGGCGTCGATGGTGGTGATGCCGGCGTCGGCGAGTTTGCGCGCCTGGTCGGTGCGGATCCCGGCGACCAGGGAGAGGTGGCGGGCGGCGGAGCGGCCTTCGGCGCACAGCGCGGCATACCCGCATCCCTCGCAGGCCGAGCAGGGCTCGCCCCACAGCGGGGTGGGCAGCTCGGCGGGCCCGTGCAGGCGCGCGAGGAGGCGCTCGCGCACGGTGGCGAGGATGGGCAGGAACTCGGCGACGCGGTGGGCGTGGGTGCGGCGGTCGCCGGTGAGCAGGTACATGTGCTCGGGTTCGCCGGGACCGCGGCGGCCCAGTGCTTCGGCGTAGGCGGTGAGCTGGAGGACGGCGGCGGGGCCGGGGTGGCGGGCGAGCTTGGTGTCCCAGGGCTCGTAGCGGCCGTCGCCGGGGCGGCGGGCGCCGGTGGCGGGGTCGACCGCGGTGCTGATGAGGAAGTCGGCGCGGCCGTGGAAGGCGATGCCCTCGGTGATGGGGTCGTAGAAGCAGCCCTGGTAGACGACGGGGGCGCCGGCGCGCATGGCCTCGGCGGTGGCGTGGGCGGCCGCGCGCATGGCGGCGTGGGTGGGTTCGGGGTTGTCGATAATGACGACGCCGTCGCCGAAGAGGGCGCGCAGGCGGTCGAGTTCGGCGCGTTCGTGGGCCTCGCCGTGCTGGGCGACCAGGGGGTCGATGTCGCCGGGCGCGGGGGCGCCGGGGAGGCTGTCGGCCAGGGCCGTCTTGAGCGCGCTGCGGTGGTCGCACTGCATCACGTCGACGAGGTCGGTGGGTGAGATGACCCGCCCCGACTCGTTGCGGAACACGCGTCCCTCCCTTCCCCGTGGTCGGTCTGGGGGCATTGTGCCACGGGGTGCACACACGTTCGCGTGTCCTGCGGGGGCGCGGCGTGTGAGGGGGTGGAAGGCGGGGAAAAGGCCACGCCCGGCTCCCCGGGAGAGGGGTCCGGGGAGTCGGGCGCGGCGTAGGGGGGCGGGGTGGATCTCGGCGGCCCAGGGGCCGGCGGATCAGCTCACGACCTGCCACTCGACGTCGACGACGCCCTGGTCGGCGGAGGCGATCTTCTCGAAGGACGCGGTGGACAGGTCCAGGCAGCGGCCGTCGACATAGGGGCCGCGGTCGTTGATGCGGACCGTGACCGACTCGCCGTTGGCGGGGTTGGTGACCTCGACCATGGTGTCCATGGGCAGCGTCTTGTGGGCGGCGGTCATGGCGCTGGGGTCGAAGGTCTCGCCGCTGGCGGTGGGCTGGGGCTCGCTGTACATCGACGCCTCGCAGGCGCCGCCCTCACCGGTGGGCGAGAGGGCGGTGTCCTCGGGGGCCGACGCATCGCCGGAATCGGAGGAGGTGTCCGCGGGCTCCTCCTGTTCCTGCTCCTCGGCGGCCGAGCCGGACAGCGGGCGCTGGGCGTCGCCGACGGCGGCTTCGCGGTCGTCGCGGGCCTGCCGGCGCTGGTCGTCGCCGGGTGCGGGCGCGGGTTCGGCGGGCGCGGCGGTGCGGGCCTCGGGCAGTGAGGGAAGCGCGGCGTCCACGGCGGCGGCCGGGGGTCCTGCGGCGCCGCTGAGGGCGGCGGCACCGGCGGTGCCGCCGGCGATGAGAACGGTGCCGGCGGCCGCGGTGACGATGATCAGGCGCTTGCTCCGGAGCCGGTCGCGCAGGGGGGCCTGGGAGGTCCGGTGGTTGCCCACGACGTGAGGTCCTTTGAACGGGGACAGGTGGTGCCGCTGCGCGGACCGCGGGGCGGGTCCGCTCGGCGGTGCCGGTCACCCGGGGCACGGGGTGGGGCGTCGGCGCGCCGGGGGCGCGCGGGTCGGGTGCCGGCACAGGCCGGAGGTGTATCTGCGGAGGTCAGAACGGGTATTCGCCGTCCAGCCCGACCCGACCGAGGGTACGCATCACGTCCGGGTCACGTGAACCCGGGGCGAACATTTTGTGGAACTTGTCACTCCTTTGACCGACAGTGTGCATGCGTCGGCGAACGGTGCGTGACGGCGCCGGCGGCACAGCGCGGTCGCCCCGGGGGCCTCCGCCGGATGGTGAACGCGCTCTCAGGCGGCGTCCCGCAGACGGGCCGGGGGCTCCTCCGCCGGAGGGTTATCGCCGTCATCCGGGCTCTCAGGGGCCTGCACGTCGCCGTCGGGCTCTTCTTCGAGCGGGCGCATCTTCGCCGCTGCACGGTTCGTCATCCGGGCTCCTTTCGTCCGTCCCCACTCTGGGAGGGCCGCCCCGTGCGGAGCAAGGTCCGGATGCGGCCACCGCCACCGGGAACCACCCGCCGATCGTGAAAGGAGCGGCAGGGGCCTCGGGGCCGCGAACGGGCACGGCGCGGCGCAGCGGCCGACCGGTCCGCTCACAGCGCCCGCGTCCGCGCGCCGGCCGCCCGCCTCGCGCCGGGCGGTGGGCCGCCGGCGACGCTCATCCGCTTCAGCCAGCGGTCCGTCCCGTCGAACCGTGGCTCGAAGGCGCGCCGACCGTGCACGGCACGGTAGTTGTCCACGATCAGCACGTCGCCCTCGCCGACCACCACGTCGCGCTGGGCGCGGCCGAGCTCGCCGACGATCGCGGCCAGGGCCTCGGCGGCCTCGTCATCGCCCGGCAGCGGAGTCGTGTAGGGCGCGTCGATTCGCAGGTGGGGAGTGTCGGGATCGCCGAAGAGGAGGGCGACCGGCTCCGGATTCTCATCCATCTCGTGCGCTCGCCGGAGCATCGCGCTCTCGGGGGCGAACTCGGCGAGTTGGCGCAGATGCTCCGGGTCCGGGCGGATCAGGAAGCGCCGCTCGCCGAGCACGGCCCGGCCGCGCTCCGTCAACCGCACGTCGTGGACGCAGCCGAGGGTGGTCGGCACCCGGTCGGGGTTCCTGATCCCGAGGAGCATCAGATAGCGGCACCGGTCCGGGTGGAAGCCGTCCTCGGTGTGCCATTCCAGGGCGACCGAGCCATGACCGCTCTGCGCCTCCCGATCGCTCTCGACCGGGACCAGGTTCTGTACCATCCGGCCCCGCTGGATGGTCGGCCACGAGAAGGGCTCGCCCAAACAGGCCGCCAAGAGCGCGAGTTGTGCCTCCTCCGTGTCCTGGCGGCCGTCGTCGAGGGCTTCCTGCCAGGAGAGCGGGGTGGATCCGCACCGATCGGGGTCGACGCGCACTCCCGAGATCCGCAGCGCGCACACCGATGAGGATGCGTGAAGCGCATTCAAAGCCGTGCGAATCGATTCCGGCACCCGATGGAGATGCTCTTCCAGCCCCTCGTAGAACTCATGCCCGGCGGGAGAGCCCTGGGCGGCCAGCGCAGCCCGGGCCGCCGCGCGCAGTCCATCGGCCTCCTCGGCCGGCAACGAGTATCCTGAAACGACGCCCATTCCGGAAACCCCCGTGGTCGCTTAAGCGATAACCGTATCCGCGAAGAATCGTGCGGGAAATACTCAGCGCGGTGAAACGCATCAATCCCCGGCGATAGGTTTTCCTGGTGAGCCCGGATGATGCGGACACCCGTAATCAACGACATCCGCGCACCGTTCTTCGAATCACCCCTAAGGGCGCCACCGAATCCGGCTGCCCGCGCGATCGACGGATCGTTATCCTGCATTCGTAATAAAATGAGGTCGTTCGGCGGTATTCGTCCCGGCAGAAGTCACCTCATGGGCAACTCAGACGTTTTCGCGACATCTGCATCAAAAGGGATTCAGCCCGGATCTGCGCCCGCCTTCCCGATGGCGCGCGGGCGCGGCTCACGGGGGCGGGAGGGGGCGCAGCGGGGGCGGGCCCTCCGGGAAGATGTCGTGCAGCGGGTCGGGCAGGTGCACGCCGTTGAGGGCGGCGGTGGCCTGGGCCAGCTCGGGGGTCTTGAGGTGGCCGCCCACCGCGCGCACGATCCGCCGCAGCGCCTCTACCACCGGGACGCCGCAGGCCTGGGCGGCGTAGTGGGCGGCGACCGCCGGGGTGCGCGACTGCCCGGCGGCGCAGTGCAGGAGCACCCGCTTGCCCTCGGCGCGCAGGGCCGCCACCGCGCCGGCCGCCTCGTCGAGCACGAAGTGCAGGTTGGGGTTGACCTGCTCGCGGTCGTGGAGCCACACCTCCACACGGTCGCGCGCGGGGATGCGGGCGGGGGCGTCGGTGGGGCTGATGCGGTTGAGGCTGACGACCGCGTCGACGTCGCCTCCGGTGCGCAGGTGGGCGAGGTTGCCCAGGACGACGCCGGGGTCGTAGGGGTGGGGGGTGTGGAAGTCGGTGCGGATGTAGACGGAGGCGCCCGTATGGTAGGCCTCTCCCTCGGGCCAGGTGGCGGGGTCGCTGCCGCGCGCCAGGACCACCCCCCGGGTGACCAGCGCCCGGGGGGACACGGTGTCGGCCAGCCGCCGCTGGGCCTCCAGCGGCACCCCGGATACACCCCAGCGCGCCCCGGCGAGCGCCCCCGCGCACATCGCGGCGGCGTCCCCGCCCGCGGCCGAGGCGTTCCACACGGCCTCGACGAGCTGCGAGCAGGGGAAGACCCGTCCGGCGGGGTCGAGCCCGGGGACGGGGGTGGACACCACGGCCCGCCAGGCGGCGCCCATGGGGGACTCCGCGGGCACGGCACCGTCGACGGCCGTGACCGTCCCCGTGGCGACCGTGCGGCGCAGCGCCGCGGCCCACGCCCGCCCGGTGGCGCCATTCCCGGATGCGCCGGAGGTGCCACTCCCGGGTGCGCCGGTGGGGTGTCCATGCCCCGTGCCGCCGTCGGCGCGGGGGCCGTCGAGGTCGCGCAGGGCGGCGGCCAGCACGCGGCCCAGGCGGGCCGCTGCGGTATCGGATCCGGCGGGCTCGGCCAGCTCTTCGGCCATCGCCGGTGGGGCGCCGACGATACACGCCGCAGCGGCGGCGCCCACCCAGGCCCCGGCGGCACGGTCGTACCTGGGGTCGTCGCGGTCCCACGTCGGTGCGGCTGACCTGGTCGTTTCGGGGGCGTTCATCGGGCACCTCCGAGGAGACCCCCGGCATCGGCCGGGGAAGGGACGGGACCAGGGGGCCGGGCGTCGGCCGGTGGACGGGCGGAAAACCTCAAAGGTGCACTCCGAGCTGGCGGTTCGGCGTTGTCAGGGACCCCCGCGGCGAGTCGCGTGAGCCCCCTTCCCCGGGACGGGGCGAACGGCGGACTCCCCCATCGGGATCGACCGCCGGTCCCTGTGGTATGCCCTCTAGAGAGGCTGTATCCCTCCCATTTTCCGGTTCCGGCCACCTCCGCACCGAACCCGCACGCCCCACACGTCCCCCGAGCGCCCACAGGACCCCCCACACCACGGTGTCCGCCCCCCCGGTGGCGCGCCGCGGGCTCACCCCCGATCATCCGGACAGCAACGACGGCGGCGATCCGACACGCGGGCACCGCGGACGGCGGAGGGGGACGGCCGGGGCCCCGTGCGAACGGACACGGCACACACCGCGCTCTGCCCCTGGATCGAACCGCGCGGCCCATCGACGTCCCCGGTGACAGCCGGAAGCACCGATCGCCGGTGCTCGGCCGCGGCCGCACGGTCAGGTGGCGGCGGTGGTGAGGGCGGCGGCGTGGTAGCGGGCGGCGACGGCGGCGACGACTCCGTCGTCGGGGCACAGAGGGGCGGCGACCAGGTCGGCTCCGGCCTGGGCGAGGCGCCGGTGGAACAGGCCCGGGGCCAGGAGCCAGGAGGCGATCGCGACCCGCTGGCCCGGGTGGCGGCGGGCGCGGGCGACCGCGTCGGGGACGGACGGCGTGGCGGTGGTGATGTAGCCCGCCGGCACCCGGGTGCCCAGGACGCGGCCCAGGCGTCCGGCCGCGTCGGCGACCTGGTCGAGGGCGCCGGAATCGGAGGACCCGGCGGCGGCCAGGACGACGGCGTCACCGGGGCGCCACCCGGCCTGGTGCAGCCGGTGTGCGGCCGCGGCGATGAGCAGGTCGTCGCCGCCCAGGGCGGAGGTCAGCAGAGCATCGGCGCGGCCGGCCCGCTCCAGCTGGGCGGGGATGTCCACGCCGACGTGGTAGCCGGCGGCCAGGAAGGCCGGCACCACGACGATGGGGCCGTCGATGGCCGCCGCGGCTTCGCCGACATCGGGGCCGCGCACGTCGGCGAAGCCCAGGCGCACGGGCGCCCCGGTGCGGTGGGCGACCCGGCGGGCGAGCGCCCGGGCAGCGGCGGTGCCGCGCGGGTCGCGTGTGCCGTGGACGGCCAGCAGCAGGGTGGGCGTCATCTCATCCCCCTCATGAATACTCCGCGCCTCGGTGCGGAGAGGTGCCGCTTCGCGGGCCCGGCGTCGGCGAGCCGGATGGAGCGGCCGTGCGTGTGTCGGACGGGTGGTCGGCGGCGAAGCGGACCGCCCGCGGCGCGGTCCGGGACGAACCCGCCTCGTTCCGAAGGCGGCGGCCTCGGTGGATCGCCTCCGGGCAGGAGCCTTCCGGACTCGTCCGGGCGGCGCCGGAGCCCTTCCCGGGTGGGAGGGGCTCGTCACGGCGGGGCCGGTTCCCGCGCTGCCCGCGGTGCGGGCCGGAAGGAACCCCCGGCTCGTTCCGACGGCAGGGCCTCGACGGACCGCCTCCGGGCGAAGCGCTCCGGACTCCGCCGGGCGAGGCCGGAACCCTCCCCGGGTGGGAGGGCGGTCACAGCGGGGCCGGATCCCGGGCTCCCGGTGTCCCCGGGCACCGCCCCGGCGGGTTCCGCCGAGCCGTCCCGGGGCTCGGCCGGGGCCCCGGGCGGGTGCCTGCCCGGCCGGAGCCGGCCGGGCGGGGTCACAGGTCCGCCGGCTCGTCGTCCGGCGGGCAGTCGCCGTTGTCGAGGGCCAGCCGGTAGCCGCGCTTGACGACCGTCTGGATGATCTTGGGGTCGCCCAAGGCCGTGCGCAGCCGCGCCACCGCGGTCTCCACTGCGTGGGCGTCGGCGTCGCCGCCCAGGCAGGCGAGCAGGTCGGCGCGGTCGCGCACCTGCCCGGGGCGGCGGGCCAGCTCGCGCAGCACGCGCATGAGCGCCGGGGACACCGGGCGGACCACGCCGTCGAGCAGCACCGCCTGGCCCCGCAGGCGCATCCGGTGCCCGGCGACGGGCAGGGTGGGGAAACGCTCGGGCAGCTCCTCCGACAGCCGCTTGACCAGGGCGCCGATGCGGGCGCGCGTCGGCCACACGGTCGGGATGTCCAGGTTCATCAGCGGGCCCGCGGTCACCGGCCCCACGCACATGGCGACCACGTCGCCGCTCAGCGCCGCCACCAGGCCCTCGCGCACGCCGGTGACCCGGGCGCGCTCCAGCAGCCCCGCGGCTGCTGGAGCGCTGGTGAAGGTGACCGCGTCGACGCCGCCGCCGATCACGGTGTCGATGAGCCGGTCCAGCGCGGCGACGTCCTCGGGCGCGGTCCACCGGTAGACGGGGACCTCGACCACGTCGGCGCCGGCCATGCGCAGGGCGGCGGTGAAGTCGGGCAGCGGCTCGCCGTGGAGCTGGACCGCCACCCGCAGCCCCTCGACCCCCGCGGCCAGCAGGTGGTCGAGGACCTCGGCGGAGGACTCCGAGGGCGGCGACCACTCCTCGTTGAGCCCGGCGGCGCGGATCGCGCCCTTGGCCTTGGGCCCGCGCGCCATGAGCCGCGCGCCCTGGAGCGAGGCCAGCAGGGGTTCGGCCAGCCCCCACGTCTCGCAGGCCTCCACCCAGCCGCGGAAGCCGATGCCGGTGGTGGCCACGACGATGTCGGCGGGGCGGGCGATGAGGTCGCGCGAGACCGACGCCAGGCGCTGGTCGTCGCTGAGCGGGACGATGCGCAGCGCCGGCGCGCAGGTCACCGCCGCGCCCTTGCGGCGCAGGAGCGCGGCCAGCTCGTCGGCGCGGCGGGCGGCGGTGACGGCCACGGTGAACCCGGCCAGCGGCGCCACGGTGCCGACGGGCCCTGCGGTGCGTGCGGCGGGGACGGCGGCGGCGGGGGTCATGCCGATGTCTCGTCGGCTTCGACGCGGACCTCGGCGGCGCCGTCGCTCAGCCGCGCCGCGTAGGTGGGCAGGCGCACGGCCGGGTCGTCCAGGCAGGCACCGGTGCGCAGCGAGAACACCTGCTTGAGCATGGGCGAGGCGACCGTGGGCTCGCCGCCGCGGTCGCCGACGATCCCGCGGGACATGACAGCCGCGCCGCTGAAGGGGTCGATGTTGCCGACGGCGTGCAGGGCGCCGTCGTGGGTGCGGAACAGCGCGACCTGGCCGCCGTCGGGCAGCAGGACGGCGACGCCTCGTTCGGGGGTGAGCCGGTCCGCGGGGCAGGCGGTGATCCAGCCGGTGGAGCCGGTGGAGGCGGCGCGGGGTGGCAGCGTGCGTACGGTCACGGTCAGACCTCCAGGGTGTCGGGCCGTCGGACGGGCAGTCCGAGGGCGACGGGGCCGGCCGGGACCGGCTGATCGCGTTCGACCTCGAAGCTGATGGTGGGGTCGGGCGCCTCGGGGGCGTTGGCGAACGACACGAACCGGGCGAGCTTGTGGGGGTCCTCCAAGACGCCGCGCCACTCGTCGCTGTAGTCGGCGACGTGGCGCTCCATGGCGGCCTCCAGCTCGGCGGCGATGCCCAGGGAGTCGTCGACGATGACGGCGCGCAGGTGATCCAGGCCGCCGTCCATCGCCTCGATCCAGGGGGCGGTGCGCTGGAGCCGGTCGGCGGTGCGGACGTAGAACATCAGGAACCGGTCGATGTAGCGGATCAGCGTGGGCCCGTCGAGGTCGGAGGCGAGCAGGCGCGCGTGGCGCGGGGTGAACCCGCCGTTGCCGCCGACGTAGAGGTTCCAG
The DNA here is from genome assembly GCF_042650565.1 of Nocardiopsis sediminis. Lineage (NCBI taxonomy): Bacteria > Bacillati > Actinomycetota > Actinomycetes > Streptosporangiales > Nocardiopsidaceae > Nocardiopsis > Nocardiopsis sediminis. The sequence continues at coordinate 316,773 of NZ_JBHSBH010000010.1, read as the reverse complement.
CCGGTTTCGGTGGCGATGACCCCGAAGTCCTTGCCGCGGGCCTCGGCGCACTCGCGGGCGCACCCCGACACCCCCGCTTTGAGCTTGTGCGGGGAGCGCAGGCCGCGGTAGCGCAGCTCCAGCTCGATCGCCATCCCCACCGAGTCCTGCACGCCGTAGCGGCACCAGGTGGTGCCCACGCACGACTTCACGGTGCGCAGCGCCTTGCCGTAGGCGTGGCCGGACTCGAAGCCGGCGTCGACCAGCCGCCCCCAGATCGCGGGCAGCTGCTCGACGCGGGCGCCGAACAGGTCGATGCGCTGCCCGCCCGTGATCTTGGTGTAGAGGCCGAAGTCGCGGGCGACCTCGCCGATGACGATCAGCTTCTCGGGGGTGACCTCGCCGCCGGGGATCCGGGGCACCACCGAGTAGGTGCCGTTGCGCTGGATGTTGGCGAGGAAGTGGTCGTTGGTGTCCTGGAGGGCGGCCTGCTCGCCGTCGAGGATGTGGCCGCCGCCCAGGGAGGCCAGGATGGAGGCGACCGCGGGCTTGCAGATGTCGCAGCCGCGCCCGGTGCCGTGGCGGGCGATGAGGTCGGAGAACGTGGCGATGCCGGTGGCGAGCACGATCTCGACGAGCTCGGCGCGGGAGTGGGCGAAGTGCTCGCACAGCGCCGTCGACTGCTCGACCCCGGCCTCGGCCAGCAGCGTCTTGAGCATCGGCACGCACGAACCGCAGCTCGTGCCGGCGCGGGTGCAGGACTTCACGGCGGGGACGTCGTCGGCGCCGTCGCCGATGGCGTCGAGGATGGCGCCCTTGGTGACGGCGTTGCACGAGCAGATCTGGGCGTCGGCGGGCAGCGCTCCGACCCCGATTCCTCCCCCGCCCTCGCCGCGGGCGGGGGCGATGAGGTCGAGCGGGTCGCCGGGCAGCTCGCGGCCGACCAGCGGGCGCAGCCCGGCGTAGGCGGTGGCGTCACCGACCAGGACGCCGCCCAGCAGGGTGGTGGCGTCGTCGGAGACGACGAGCTTGGCGTAGCGGCGGCCGGGGGCGTCGTTGACGACGACTTCCAGCGCGCCCTCGGCGGTGGCGGCGGCGTCGCCGAAGCTGGCGACGTCCACGCCGAGGAGCTTGAGCTTGGTGGAGGTGTCGGCGCCGGTGAACTCGGCGTCGCCGCCGGCCAGGCGGTCGGCGACGACCTCGGCCATGGCGTTTCCGGGGGCGACCAGGCCGTAGACGGTGCCGTCGGTGCTGGCGCACTCGCCGATGGCGTGGATGTAGGGGTCGCTGGTGCGGCAGGCGGTGTCGACGGCGACCCCGCCGCGGGGACCCAGCTCCAGCCCGGCGGCGCGGGCGAGCTCGTCGCGGGGGCGCACGCCGACGGAGAACACGACGATGCCGGCGTCGATGTGGTGGTCGTCGCCGAGGCGGACGCGCAGGGCGCCGGGGGTGTCGCCGGGTTCGATGGCGGTGAGGCCGGCCTCGGTGTGCACGGTCACGCCGGTCTCGTCGATGAGGCGGCCCAGCAGCGCGCCACCGCCTTCGTCGACCTGGCGGGGCATGAGCCAGGGGGCCATCTCCACGACGTGGGGGCGCAGGCCCAGCAGGCGCAGGGCGTTGGCGGCCTCCAGGCCGAGCAGTCCGCCGCCGATCACGACGCCCGTTCCGGTGGTTCCCGCGGCGGTGGCGGTGATGGCGTCCAGGTCGTCGATGGTGCGGTAGACGTGGCAGCCGGCGAGGTCGCGGCCGGGCACGGGCGGCACGAAGGGGGTCGACCCGGTGGCCAGGACGAGGGTGTCGTAGCCCAGGACGGCGCCGCTGGCGGTGGTGACGGTGCGGGCGTCGCGGTCGATGGCGGTCGCGGTCTCGCCCAGGCGCAGGTCCACGTGGGGGTGGGTGCCGAGGTCGGGCAGGCTGAGGTCGTCGGCGGTCGCGCCGTCGAAGTAGGAGGACAGGGCCACCCGGTCATAGGCGGGGCGGGGTTCCTCGCCGAGAACGGTGATGTGCCAGGCGCCCGCACCGTCGCGGGCGCGCACCGCTTCGACGAGGCGGTGGCCCACCATGCCGTTTCCGATGACGACGAGCTGTCTCATACCTCGTGCTCCTCCTCGCTGCCCTTCCGATGCCGCGGCGGGACGGGCACTGGTACGGCGGCCTATGTGGGGTCCAGGCAACCCGGGGGGTGTTTCCACTCCGTCAGCCGCACATGAAGCCGGTGTTTCGTTGTGCTGTCACCGCAGGTGAGAAGCGCGTGAAACGCTCCAGCCAGCGGGAAGACGGGCGGATGGGCCTCGTCGCCGCTGGGGTGGAGGGGGTGGCGCCGGTCACGAGGCGCCCGGAAACGGCTATGGCGCGAACGGGACCGCGTGGGAGACTTCGGGCATGGGCAAGATCTATGAATCGATCGACTCCGGGCTCGCCGGATTCCTCCTCGCCCAGCCGGTGTTCTTCGTCGGGACTGCGCCCTTGGACGGCGGAGGGCACATCAACGTGTCGCCCAAAGGCATGGCGGGGACGTTCGCCGTGGTCGACGGTTCCACGGTGGCCTACCTCGACTACACGGGGTCGGGCACCGAGACCATCGCCCACCTGCGGGAGAACGGCCGGATCGTGCTGATGTTCTGCGCCTTCGACGGCCCGCCGAAGATCGTCCGCCTCCACGGCCGCGGCCGGGTCGTCTTGTCCACCGACGACACGTTCGCGGGACTGCGCGCGCTGTTCCCCAAGGAGCGGACAGTGGGTCAGCGGTCGGTCATCGTGGTGGACGTGGAGCGGATCGCGGACTCCTGCGGCTTCTCGGTCCCGCTGATGGACCTCAAGGGCGACCGCGACCTCCTCGACCGCCAACACGAACGCAAGGGCGAGGCCAGCTTTCCCGGTTACTGGTGCACCCGCAATGCGGAGAGCATCGACGGGCTGCCGGGGATGCCCGTGCTCGCGGGGACGCCCACGCCGGCCACCGCCAACGACCGGCCGGCGCAGGAAGCACCGCACGGTTCGTAGCCGGCCGCCGCCGTCGCCCGGCCCATCACGCCACGCATCGGCCCAGAGCGTGTCCCCGGCCGTCCACGCCGTTGCGCGGCCGGCGGAGCGGTCAGCGACCCTCGCGCGCTTCGCGTTCCCGGGCGGCCCTGGCCGCGGCCCTGGCCCCCCGGCGGCGCAGCTCGGCGCGGTGCAGCCATTCGTAGACCACGTCATAACCGGCCATGCCGACCGCCACCAGGCCCAGGATGCCCGCGATCACCCCGACCGGCACCAGGTCCAGCACCACGCAGAGCACGGATACGACCAGGAGCCCCGCACCGATCCCGAGGCTCCATCTCCCCAAGCCGCTCACGTCACCACCGACTTTCAGGGGCAGCGCACGCGGCCCGTTCGTCCCGACTCACCGGAGTGTAGACGTCACCGGACGCGGGCCGGTGCCCGGCCTCGGCGGCGGCCACCACGCGCTCCGGTGCCCTCCCGCGCAGGGACGGCATCGGGTCACGGCACCTTCGCAGGGGTGGTCGACGCCCACTGTGACAGCAGGGCGTCGACGTCCCGCGTGCACCCCCCGCACCCCGTCGTCGCACGGGTGGTACCGGCGATGGCCTCCCGGGTGCGGTTGCCGTCCAGCCACGCCGATTCGATGGTGCTGCGGGCGACCGCGTTGCAGCGGCAGATCAGCGGGTCGGCCGCCTCCGGGGTCGTCTCGGCATCTGCCTGGGGCTGGCCCATCAGCAGGGCCAGGCGGTCGTCGGGGACGGGGGCGTCGCCGTCGTAGATCTGGGCGATGGCCGACGCCGAGTCGGGGAACCCGAGCAGGACCGCGCCCGCGATCCTCCCCTCGCGCACCGACAGCTTGGCGTAGCGGCCCCCGTGGGGGTCGGCGATGGTGACGGTCTCGGCGGACTCCTCCGCGTCGGCCTCGCCGAGGGCGGTGAGGTCGATGCCCTCCGCTTTGAGCCGGGTGACCGGCCGGGCGCCGTGGTAGCGGGCGCCCACATTGGTCCCCGTGAGCAGGTCAGCAAGGATCGCGGCCTGTTCCCACCCGGGCTGGACCAGCCCGGCGCCGCCGCCGGTGTGCTGGGCGCAGTCGCCGATGGCGTGCACGCGCGGGTCGCCGCTGGTGAGGCGGTCGTCCACGAGGACCCCGCGGTCGACGGGGATACCGGCGCCTTCGGCGAGCCCGGTCTCGGCGCGCACCCCGGCGGTGACGACGAGGGCGTCACCGGCCAGCACTCGCCCGTCGTCCAGCTCCAGGCCGGTTCCGGGGATCCAGCGGGCGGCCACGCGCCAGGAGTGCACCTCGACCCCGATGGCCGCGTAGCGGCGGGCGAGGATCTCGGCGGCCGGGCGGTCGATCTGGCGGCGCATGATCCACGGCGAGGATTCCACGAGTGACACGCGCGCCCCTCGCTCCACCAGCGCCCGTGCCGCTTCCAGGCCGAGCACCCCGCCGCCCAGCACGACGACCGGGGCCCCGGGCCGGGTCAGCGCGAGGACGCGGCGGGTGTCGGCCATGTCGCGCAGGGCGCTGACGCCTTCGGCGGGGGCGCCGTCGGGTGCGGTGACGCCGTCGAGCGGGGGCAGGGCGGCGCGGGCGCCGGTGGCCAGGACGAGTTCGTCGTAGTGCAGTGCGGTGCCGTCGTCGAGGGTGACGCGGCGCGCGGCGGTGTCCAGGTGGGTGGCGGCGGTGCCGGTGCGCAGGGTGACGGCGGGGCCGTCGGGGAAGGGCAGCCGGATGTCGTCGGGGGCGTGGGTGCCGGCGACGAGCCCGGGCAGCAGGACCCGGTTGTAGGCGGGGTCCGTCTCGGCCCCGGCCACGGTGAGCCGGACGCGCTCGCCTGCGGGGTCGCGGCGGGCGACCTCGTCGGCGAAGCGGGAGCCGACCATCCCGTTGCCGATCAGCACGACGTGGCGGGGCGCGGGGTTCACGCTGTACCTCCGGGTCCGGGGCGGGCGGGGACGTCCGGTTCCGAGCGGACGGCTCCTGCCTGGCGATCGAGGCCGTCCGGTTCGAGGCGGACGGCGCTGACCTTGAATTCGGGCATGCGGCTGGTGGGGTCGAGCGCGGGGTTGGTGATGTTGTTGGCGGCGTGCTCGCCGCCGTAGTGGAAGGGCAGGAAGACGGTGTCGCGGCGGGCGTCGGCGCGGTGGCGGACGCGGGCGCGGGTGGTGCCGCGGCGCGAGGTGACCAGCGCCGGGTCGCCGTGGGCCAGGCCGGCGCGGGCGGCGGTGTCGGGGTGGACCTCGACGTAGGCCTCGGGTTCGGCCGCGGCGAGTTCGGGGATGCGCCGGGTCTGGGCGCCGGACTGGTAGTGGCCCATGAGCCGCCCGGTGGTGGCGATGAGGGGGTAGGCGGCGTCGGTGGGCTCGGCCGGGGGCCGGTGGGCGACGGGGGCGAAGCGGGCACGGCCGTCGGGGTGGGCGAAGGCGTCAAGGAAGAGCCGCGGGGTGGGCGCTGCCCCGGCGGGGACGGGCCAGTGCAGCTCCTCGCCGGCGGCCAGCCGCTCGTCGGTGACCCCGGAGTAGTCGGCGGCGCCGCCGGCGGAGGCGGCGCGCAGCTCGGCCAGGACCGCGCCGGGGTCGGTGGGGAAGCGGTCGGCGGGCTGGCCCAGGCGCACGGCGAGATCGCCGATGAGCCGCAGGTCGGTGCGGACGCCCTCGGGCGGGGCGGCCGCGGCGCGGCGGCGCAGGACGCGCCCTTCGAGGTTGGTCATGGTGCCGTCCTCTTCGGCCCACTGGGTGACCGGAAAGACGACGTCGGCCATGCGCGCGGTTTCGGACATCACGAAGTCGGCCACGACCAGCAGGTCCAGGGCGGCGAGCCGGTTTCGGACACGGCCGGAGTCGGGCGCCGAAACGGCGGGGTTGGAGCCGAAGAGCAGCATCGCGCGGGGCCCGCCCTCAGTCCCCAGGGCGTCGAGGAGTTCGTAGGCGCTGCGGCCGGGGCCGGGCAGGTCGCCGGGGTCGATCCCCCACACCCCGGCGACGTGGGCGCGGGCGCGCGGGTCGTCGATCTTGCGGTAGCCGGGGAGCTGGTCGGCCTTTTGGCCGTGCTCGCGCCCGCCCTGGCCGTTGCCCTGGCCGGTGATGCACCCGTAGCCGGAGCCGTTGCGCCCGGGCAGGCCCAGGGCGAGGGCGAGGTTGATCCAGGCGCCGGCGGTGTCGGTGCCGGTGGCGTGCTGCTCGGCGCCGCGGCCGGTGAGGACGTAGGCGCGGGCGGCGGTGGCCAGCAGGCGGGCGGCCTCCCGGATCCGCCCGGCGGGCACCCCGGTGACGTGCTCGGTCTGCTCGGGCCACCAGGCGGCGGCCTGCCGCCAGGCGTCGTCGAAGCCGGTGGTGCGGGCGTCGATGTAGGCGTGGTCGAGCAGCCCTTGGGCGCGGGCGGCGTGCAGCAGGCCCAGTGCCAGGGGGATGTCGGTGCCGGGGCGGGGCGCCAGGTGCAGGCCGCCGTTGGCCAGGGCCTGTTCGGCGGTGGCCGAGCGGCGCGGGTCGACGACGACGAGGCGCGGGGCGTTGAGGTGGCCCATCATCGGCGGCATGGTCTCGGCGGGGTTGGCGCCGGCGAGCAGGACGACGTCGGCGCCGCCGAGGTCGGTCAGCGGGAAGGGCAGCCCGCGGTCCAGGCCGAAGGCGCGCATCCCGGCCGCGGCGGCCGAGGACATGCAGAACCGGCCGTTGTAGTCGATCTGGGAGGTGCCCAGGGCGACGCGGGCGAACTTGCCGAGCAGGTAGCTCTTTTCGTTGGTGAGGCCCCCGCTGCCGAAGACGGCGACGGAGTCGGGCCCGTGGCCGGCGCGCAGCTCGTGCAGGCGGCCGGCCACGTGGTCCAGGGCGGTGTCCCAGTCGACCTCGGTGAAGCCGGTGTCGCGCCCAGTGCGCATCAGGGGTGTGGTGATGCGGTCGGGCGCGGCGAGCAGCTCCGCGGAGGTCCAGCCCTTGCGGCACAGCCCGCCGCGGTTGGTCGGGAAGGCGGCGGGCCGCGCCGCCAGTGCGCCGTCGGCACCCGGTTCGAGGTGCATGGCGCACTGGAGGGCGCAGTAGGGGCAGTGGGTTCTGGTCATCGCGTGGTGGCGGCCGGGGCGGCGGGTGCGGTGGTGGCGGTGGCGGTCGCGGGCCGGCGCATGTAGACGGCGTAGGTGACGGCCATGCACACCAGGTAGAAGACGAGGAAGGCCGCGTAGGCGGGGGTGGCGCCGCCGAAGCTCTCGAAGGACTGGCGGAAGACGAGGTTGATCGCCACGCCGCCGAGCGCGCCCACGGCGCCGACCAGGCCCAGGACCGCCCCGGCGACGCGCTTGAAGTGGGCGGTGGCCTCGGCGGCCGCGGTGCCGGCATCGGCCATGTCGGCGGCGCGGGCGGCGTAGATCGCGGGGATCATCTTGTAGGTCGACCCGTTGCCGACCCCGGTGAGCAGGAACAGGGCGATGAACCCGGTGGTGAACAGGGCCAGGGAGTTCTGGGTGGAGGCGAGGATGATGACGCCGGTGCCGGCGGCCATCGCGGCGAAGTTCCACAGGGTCACCTTGGCGCCGCCGAGCCGGTCGGCGAGCAGGCCGCCCACGGGGCGCACCAGCGAGCCCAGCAGCGGGCCGATGAAGGTGACGGCCGCGGCCTCCAGGGGGGTGCGGTCGAACTGGTTCTGGAGGAGCAGCCCGAAGGCGAAGCCGAATCCGATGAAGGAGCCGAAGGTGCCGATGTAGAGGAACGACATGATCCAGAAGTCGCGGTCGCGCGCCGCGGCGAGCTGCGCCCCGATGTCGGCGCGGGCCCCGGACAGGTTGTCCATGTGCCGCCAGGACACCCAGCAGGCGGCCGCGAGCAGGGGGATGTAGAGCGCGGCGAGCACGTGCCCGTAGGACACGCCCAGCACCGCGATGACCCCCAGGCCGACCAGCTGCACCACGGGGACCCCGATGTTGCCGCCCCCGGCGTTGAGGCCCAGCGCCCAGCCCTTGCTGCGCTCGGGGAAGAACGCGTTGATGTTGGACATGGAGGAGGAGAAGTTGCCGCCGCCCAGGCCCGCCGTCGCGGCGAGGACCACGAACACCGCGAAGGGCGTTTCGGGGCGCTGAATGAGCAGGATCGCCAGGCCGGTGGGGATGAGCAGGGCGGCCACCGACACCAGGGTCCAGTTGCGGCCGCCGAACTTGGGGACGGCGAGGGTGTAGGGCACCCGCAGGACGGCGCCGACCAGGGTCACCACCGACACGAGCAGGAACTTCTGCGCGGGGGTGTAGTCGAACCCGGTCTCGGGGGTCATGAACAGGGTGAGCACCGACCAGATGGTCCAGATGGAGAAGCCCAGGTGCTCGGCGAAGATCGACGCCCACAGGTTGCGGTTGGCGATCCGGCGCCCCGAGCGCTCCCAGAAGGTCGGGTCCTCGGGGTCCCACTGGCTGATCCAGCGCCCGGTGGTGCGGTGCGGTGTCGCGGTTGGGGAGGTCACGGCCCGGCCTTCCTCATCGACGTGGGGTCGGTGACGACGTTAGGAAGCCGGGGTTTCGGTGGCGTGTCGTGCCGTAACACCCACGCAACGGACCCCTCACGTCCCCCTGCGACCTGCGGAGAGATCGCGCCGGAGGGGTGGGCGGCGCGGGCTCACAGGCCGGTGGGCAGGCCGGTGAGGCGGGCGCTGTGCTCCCAGAGCCGGTCGCAGCGGGCGGGGTCGGTGGTGTGTGCGGCGGTGGGGACGGCCGTGCGCTTGACATAGAAGCGGCCGGTGGCACCTTCGACGTCGGCGGAGGAGGCCAGCCACGCCGGGGTGTCGGCGCCGGTGTCGGGTCCGGGCCTGCGGCCCAGGTTGCCGAGCAGTGTCTGGAAGAGCCACAGCGCGCCGCGGGAGTCGCGGCCCAGTTCGGTGTCCTTGATGATGCCCGGGTGGGCGCCGTTGACGGTGATGCCGGTGATACCGGCGTCGGTGAGCCGGCGGGCGAGGCCGTAGACGAACATCGCGTTCATGTTCTTCGTCTGGCCGTAGGCGAGGAACGGACGGAAGCTCGGGACGGGGCCGAGGCGCTGGCGGGCGAAGCCGAGGTCGTCCAGGTCGACGGGCAGGCGGGTCAGCACCCCCGGGTCGGCCCCCACCACGACGAAGCGCGCCGTGCGGCCCTCCAAGGGGCGGACCAGAGAGCGCAGGAGCAGGTAGGGGGCGAGGTGGTTGGCGGCCAGCGTCCGCTGGATGCCTTCGGGCGTCGTCTCGGTGATCGGGGCCATGAGCGCGGCGTTGGAGACCACGACTTCGGGCAGCGGCCCGCGGACCAGGAGGTCGGCGAGGGCGCGAACGTCGGCCATGAGGGCGAGGTCGGCGCGCTCGGTGCGCACCTGGGCGGCGGGGACGGCGGCGAGGATGCGCCGCCGGGCCGCGGCCAGGCGCTCATCGCTGCGCCCGACGAGGACGACGGGGCGGTCTTCGGCGGCGAGGCGCCGGGCGATGGCCTCGCCGATGCCTGCGGTGGATCCGGTGACGACGGCGGGGCGTGCGGTGTCGGCCATGGTGGGTTGCCTTCCTGCGGGGTGGGGGGAGGTGCGGCGGAGCGGGCTCCGGCCGTGGCCGGCCGGGCGCGCTGTGGCCCGCGAGCCGGCTATCCGGGAACGCGCGCGGTGCCGCCCGCGAGTCCGGTTGACGTCGTCAACATAACCACGCCAAGTTGACGACGTCAACCTGCTTTCGCGTTGACCGTGCCCATCGCCCGACCGGACCGCCGAAGCATGGACGTCGGCGCCGCCGCACCCGCCCGACCCCCGGCCGATCACACACCGTCACGGAAACGGCTGGGCGCAGGAGCCGCGGGCACGCGGAGAGGACGACCGCGGAAGGACCCCGGCCTCCCATCCCCCGCCCCAGTCCACCCCCGGACCGGCCACGTCGGCCGACCAAGAACCGACACGCATCCGCGGTTCCTCCGCGCCGGTCCGCTCGCGACGGCGCCCCATGGGTGACACTGGGTGACATGTCCGATACGACGCGATCCCCGGGTGGGGGCGAGAGTGAGCGGACGTCCGGCCCTCCGGGGCCCTCCGCCGCGCTGCCCGCTCTCGACCCGGACCAGCTCCGGGTGCTCGGCAGCCTGGGGCAGGAGTGGGGGCGGGTGTCGGGCGATCCCGGCGTGTGGCGCCGCGCGCTGCCCGTCGACCCCGATCTCGGCAGCTTCCCCGCCCGCCACGAGCTCCGGCCGGCCCCCATCGTCCGCCTGGTCAGCGTCACCGGCCTCGGCGGCACCCAGCACGAGGCCGAAGCGGCCGAGGAGGCCGACGTGCCTCCGACCCGGATGGGCCGGGCGGGCTATCGCCTACGGCGGGTCCTGCTGGGCGCACCCCTGAAGAACACCGCGCTCATACACGAACGGATGCGCAAGCTGGTCGCGCTGCCGGTGCTCTCCGCCGACATCCTCTCCTCGGTCGCCTACGCGCCCGAGGCCATGCTGGCCGTCCTCATCCTCGGCGGCGCCGCCGGGCTGGCCTTCACGGTGCCGATCGCCGCGGCCATCGTGTTCATGATGGTCGCCGTGGCGGTGTCCTACCGCCAGACGATCCGCGCCTACCCCCACGGCGGCGGCTCCTACATCGTCGCGAGCGAGAACCTGGGGCGCAGGCCCGGGCTCGTGGCGGCGGCGGGCCTGATGACCGACTACATCCTCACCGTCGCCGTGTCGGTCGCCGCCGGGGTCGCGGCGATCACCTCGGCCATCCCTGCTCTGGCCCCCGCCACCGTCCCGATGGGCGTCGCCGTCATCGCGATCCTGCTCGCCGGCAACCTGCGCGGGATCCGCCAGGCCGGGGTCCTCTTCGCCGCTCCGACCTACGCGTTCATCGCCGCCATGTTCGCGCTCATCATCGTCGGCCTCATCCAGGGCCCCGGGGGGTCGGCCCACCCGCCGCCGCCCTCCCCGCACGCGCAGGCCGCGCAGGGGGTGGGGGTGCTGCTGGTGATGCGCGCCTTCGCCTCCGGATCCACGGCGATGACCGGCATGGAGGCGATCTCCAACGCGGTCCCGGCGTTCAAGTCCCCCGAGTGGCGCAACGCCCGCACGACGCTGACGTGGATGGTCGGCATCCTCGTCGCGCTCTTCGCGGGGCTGATCGCACTGATCCAGCTGACGGGTGTCGTCCCCGGCGCCGCCCACGCCTCCGGCAGCGGCCACGAGACGGTGCTGTCGCAGCTGGCTCGGCTCACCTTCGGCACCGGCTGGATGTACGTCTTCACGCAGGCGGCCACGGCGGCGGTCCTGCTCCTCGCGGCCAACACCGCCTACAACGACTTCCCCCGCGTGCTGTCGCTGATGGCGCGCGACAACCACGCGCCGCGGGTCTTCCTGCGGCTGGGCGACCGCCTGGCGTTCAGCAACGGGATCATCCTGCTCTCGGTCGTGGCCGCCGTCATCTTCGCGGCGTTCGGCGGCGTGACCACGTCCCTGATCCCCCTGTACGCGGTCGGCGTCTTCCTCGCGTTCACGCTGTCGCAGTCGGGGATGGTGGTGCACTGGTGGCGGCTGCGCGGCGCGCACTGGCGCAAGAGCCTGGCGTTCAACGCCGTCGGCGCCTCACTGTCGGCGATCGTGCTGCTCACCGCCGGGATCGCCAAGTTCACCGAAGGCGCGTGGGTGGCGGTGTTCATCGTCGGGCTGCAAGTCGTGCTGGCGCTGCGGGTCCGGCGCCACTACGACTCCGTCGGCGCCGCGCTGCGGCTGCACCCCCACGCGATGGAGCTGCCCCGGCGCACCATCTGCTCGCCCAGCACCCGCGACGCGCTGGCCCGCATCGAGGAGGACAACCACCGGACGGTGGAGGAGAACGAGGAGATGCCCTCGGAGATCCACCACCTGTCGGTCGTGCCGATCGAGACCGTCGACCTGGCCAGCATGCGGGCCCTGGCCTACGCCGCCTCGCTCCAGCAGCCGGTGCTGGCCCTGCACCTGAGCCCCAGCGAGGAGGAGGCCGAGCGCTTCCGCGGGTACTGGACGCAGTGGGGCGACCACCTGCCGCTGGAGGTGGTGGTCTCGCCCTACCGCGCCATGGTCGCGCCGCTGGTCAACTACATCGAGGCCCTGCACCGCCAGCGCCGCGACCTCACGATCACGGTCATCATCCCCGAGGTCATCGCCCGCCACTGGTGGCACAACCTCCTCCACGACCGCCTCGCCGCCCGCCTACGCCGCGCCCTCCACCACCTGCCCAAGATCGTCATCACCACGGTGCCGTTCCACGTGTAGCAGGTCGCGGCCGACGGCGGGCACGCGTGTTCACGGGAGCAGGGATACCCCGTCGTGCACCCGAACGAAGGGCCCGTCACCACGGAACGCGTCGGTGATGCGCACGGCGCGCGCTTCCGGCGCAGCCGAGACCGCTTCCTCCTGCGTCATCCAGGCGACGGCGGTCGCCTCCTCGGTCGGATGAACGTCACCTGCGAGCGGACGGCAGCGAAACGCTAGGGAGACGACACCGAGCCGCATGTTCTTGTACACACCGACAAGCCGCTCGGGGGCGACCTTCATCCCGGTCTCTTCCAGCACTTCGCGGACGACGCCGGCCTCCGGGGTCTCGTCCAGTTCGAGAACACCGCCGGGAGGCACCCAGCGCCCGTCGTCGGCGCGACGGATGACCAAAACCTTGGCATCGTCGCGCACGACGACCCCGGTGACGCTCACACTGTGCAGGGGCGACTCGTTGCTCATGCATCACGCTCCTGTGTCCAGCTGTAGCTCAGGCGCCACTGGAGTGCTGCCAGGATGTTGATGCATGCCTCCACAGGACGGTCTTCGGCGTCGAATGCGGTGCGGATAACAGCGAAGACCGGCTGACCCGTCACGATATCCAGGAACGTGGCTTCCGGTTCCGTGGCCCCGCGGACCTCAATGTCTTCTGTGAATCGGACGGGGCCGAATCCACGGTTTGCCAGCCGCGCATACATACCGGTTGGACCGGTGTCCGGCATGGCGATGTCCACGCTTCCGGCGACCTCCATGGGGATGTATGAGGTAGCGATCTGGATAGGGCGATGATCGGCGAACATCTGGCGTTGACGGACCAAGCTCTCGTCACCTTCATTCAGCCGGAGGACTTCCGCGACGTCAGACGGAGGGATCACGGATTCGCACTGGACCAATAGCGTGCGTGGCGTCAGTCCAGACTTCGTGATCTCGTCCGCATATGTGCTGTCCCCGGGCTGCGAACGGTGCTCCTTGTCGATCCGTCGAACGCGCTTGACCCGCGGTACTTCCAAGACCACCGAGCCTCGGCCGTGCTCGGTGCGAATCCACCCCTCGGCCTGGAGCATCGCCATGGCCCGGCTGATGGAACTCTGATTGAGACCGTAGGTACGCGCGAGCTCGGGCTGGCTGGGGAGGGTCGTTCCCACCGGGTACTCACCCGTCTTGATGGCATCTCGCAGCATCTCCGCAACCTGCTTGTACCGTGCTCGCGGCTGCTCAAGATCGGCCATGGCAGGGGCACCTTCCGACATATGTGAAAACCTCTCCCTCACCGTATCCACGAGGGCACCATCAGGCGAGGAGACTTATGACATAAGACTTGACGCTTATGCAATAAATTCCTACAGTCGCAGGTGAGGGCCGCCCGTGAGGGATCTTCATCGCTCGCGGGCGGCGTCCTACCCCGAGAGGGAGAACCACTGATGACGGAAGTCAACACCGTGTCGTCGCCGATCGCCGCCTACGACTGGGGTGGCGTCGATACCTCGATCGACGATGAGGCGCCCGAGTTGCTGTCGGAGGAGCAGTTCGATCGCCACATCGAGGCCGTGGCCGCTCTGCTCGCCGCCGCCGGACTGGAGGTGCGGCGGCCCGACCGACGGAACCCCGGCACCTTGGAGATCAGCAATCGCACCACCGGCTACACCCTGGAGCTGGACCTGCGCGACGACCGTGGGGCCCATTGGACCCTGTCGGCCTGCGACGAGATCCCCGAAGGCACACCCGCGCTCGACCTCGCCGCCAGAATCGCGCTCATGCTCAGTGCATCGGGCCGGGTGACACGCTGAAGCAGTACGGCGCGGTGGCGGCTCCGGCCCCGAGAGCGAGCCGCCACCGCGTCACCGGTGATCCCGCCGTCAGGCCGTCAGGTCACCACCGCTCGGCGGCGCGCGAAGGCACGGGTCACCACCCCCTGGCGGGGGGAGAAGAGGTAGGCCAGGGCGAACGCCGCCGCCTGGGACACCACGATCGCGCCCCCCGTGGCGACGTTGAGGTGGAAGCTGGCGTAGGTGCCCAGGACCGCCGCGGACACCGACACGGCCACCGAGATCAGCAGCATCCGCTCGAAGCGGTCGGTGAGCAGGTAGGCCGTCGCGCCCGGGATGATCACCATGGCCACTACCAGGATGATCCCCACCGCCTGGAGGGCGATCACCACCGTGAGCGAGAGCAGGCCCAGCAGCAGCGCCTCCAGGCGCCGCGGGCTGATCCCGATGGTGTGGGCGTGCACGCGGTCGAAGGCGAAGAGGGTGAGGTCGCGGTGCTTGACCATCACCACCGACAGGGTCACGGTCGCCATCACCAGCACTTGGACGATGGCGGAGTCGGAGACCCCCAGCACGTCGCCGAACAGGATGTGCATGAGGTCGGTCTCGCTGGGCACCCGCGAGATCAGCACCACGCCGATCCCGAACATCGCGGTGAACACCACCCCGATGGCCGCGTCCTCCTTGACCCGCGAGGTGCGGTTGACCACCCCGATGAGCGCGACCGAGCCCGCGCCGAACACCAGCGCCCCCAGGGCCAGGGGGAACCCGAAGATGTAGGAGAGCACCACGCCGGGCAGGACCGCGTGGGAGACCGCGTCGCCCAGCAGCGACCAGCCGATCAGCGTCATCCAGCACGACAGCACCGCGCACACCACCCCGGCCACGACGCTGACCAGCAGTGCGCGCTGCATGAAGTCGAACTGGAACGGCACGGTGAACCACTCGACGACCGCCATCACGCCCCCTCCCCTGCCCGCGCCTCGGCGGGCGCCACGCCGAAGGCCTCCATCAGCCGGTCCGGTGTCAGCACCTCGCCAGGGGTGCCCTGGGCGACCACGCGGCGCTGGAGCAGCACGGCGTCGTCGCAGAAGTCCGGCACGGTCGCCAGGTCGTGGGTGGAGACCAGCAGGGTGTGACCGTCGTCGCGCATCGCGCGCAGCACCTCGACGATGGTGGCCTCGGAGCGCTTGTCGACCCCGGCGAAGGGCTCGTCGAGCAGGAACACGTCGGCGCCCTGGGCGATCCCCCGGGCCACGAACGCGCGCTTGCGCTGCCCGCCGGAGAGCGCCCCGATCTGGCGGCCGGCCAGGGCGCTGAGCCCGGTGCGCTCCAGGGCGCGCGCGACGGCGTCGCGGTCGGCGCGGCGCGGGCTGCGCCCGATGCCCATGTGGCCGTAGCGGCCCATCATGACGACGTCGGCCACGCGCACTGGGAAGGCCCAGTCCACCTGCTCGGACTGGGGGACGTAGCCGATGGTGCCGGTGCGGCGCGCCGCCTCGGTCGGGCCGCCGTGGATGCGCACGCGGCCGCGTTCGGCGGCCACCAGGCCCAGGATGGTCTTGAACAGGGTGGACTTACCGGATCCGTTGGTGCCGAGCAGCGCGCAGATGCGCCCGGGGGCGACGTCCAGGGTGGCGCCGTCGAGGGCGAGGACGTCGCCGTAGCGGACGGTCACCCCGCTGACCTCGATCGCGGGAGCGGGGGCGGCGCTCATGCCTGCGCCCCCTCGCCGGTGAGGCCGGCCACGATGGTCTCGGCGTCGTGGCGCAGCAGGTCGAGGTAGGTGGGCACGGGGCCGTCGGGCTCCGACAGCGAGTCGACGTAGAGGTCGCCGCCGCGGGCGGCCCCGCTCTCGTCGGCGACCTGGTTCTGGGCGCCGTCGTTGACGGTGGTCTCGCAGAAGACGGCGGGGACGTCGTTGTCGCGGACGAACTCCACGGTCGCGGCGATCTGCTGCGGGGTGCCCTGGGCGTCGGCGTTGACGGGCCACAGGTACTGCTCGGTCAGGCCGGTGTCGCGGGCCAGGTAGGAGAAGGCGCCTTCGCAGGTGACCAGGGCGCGGTGGCCCTCGGGCAGGTCGCCCAGTTCCTCGTCGAGGAAGTCGCCGATCTCGGCGATCTCCGCCTGGTAGCTCTCGGCGTTGGCCTCGTAGGTGGCGGCGCCTTCGGGGTCGAGGTCGGTGAGGGCGGCGGCGATGTTGTCGACGTAGACGGCCGCGTTGGCGGGCGACATCCAGGCGTGGGGGTTGGCGCGGCCCTCGTAGCCGCCCGAGGAGATGGGGATGGTCTCGATGCCCTCGGTGAGGGTGGCGGTGGGGGCGTCGATGCGCTCGGTGAACTGGGCGAACCAGCCCTCCAAGCCCAGGCCGTTCTCCAGGATGAGGTCGGCGTCCTGGCCGCGGACGAGGTCGTCGGGGGCGGGCTCGTAGCCGTGGATCTCGGCGCCGGCGCGGGTGATGGACTCCACGTCGACGCGGTCGCCGGCGACGTTGCGGGCCATGTCGGCCAGGACGGTGAACGTGGTGAGGACGGTGAGGCGGCCGTCGTCGTCGGTGGAGGACGCCGTGCCCGAGCAGGCGGCGGTGGCGGCGACCAGCGCGCCGGCCGCGGCCAGGGGCGGAAGAGAGCGGAGTGGTGGATACCAATCTCTAATGTTCGGCACGCCCAACATTTACCATAGGCGATCCTGATCCGGCCATATCGGGACTTGACATCCTCCCCTCCCTGAAGGGAGGGGATTCCAGCTACCAGCTCAATGCGAGCTGACGTTGCTGAGGTTCACGGACACTCGCGGGCTCGGGCCCGGTCGTCCCTCCGGCACGGACCCGCCGGGGTCCGGGGCTGACGCCCTGCCCTGCCGCGATGTTCTTTGAAGCGTTCAGGTCGGCGTTGCAGGTGAAACCGCAGGAGGAACAGACGAACCGCGCTTGGCTCTGACGCGAGTTCTTATCGATCCAACCGCAGTCGCTACAGCGCAGACTGGTGTAAGCCGGGGGCACGTCTTCGACGCGCCCGGCTGCTTTGTGTCCGGTCCGCGTCCGGAGGAGTCCCCACCCCTGGGCGAGGATCGCCCGGTTGAGCCCTGCCTTCTGGCGCACCTGCTTGCCGGGTTCCTCCACCGTCCCGCGTGCGGAGGCGGTCATGTTCCGGATGCGCAGGCCCTCGAACCGGATAATGTCGAACCCGAGCGCCAGCCGGGTCGAGGTCTTCTCCACCCAGTCCTTGCGCCGGTTCGCTTCCTTCCTCCGGTACCGGTTGGCCTTCGCGTTCTCGGCGGCCCGTTGCGTGCTGCCCCTCCTGGCTCGTGACGCGCGCCGTTCGTGCTTGCGGCGCTGCGCTTGTTCCTTCGCCGACAGCCCGGGGCAGTTCAGCATCTCACCGGTGGACAGGGCGGCGGTGATCGCCACACCCCTATCCACCCCCACCACGGACCCGTCCGCCGGTCCCAGAACGGGATCGGGGACCACAGGGAAGGACACATGCCACTGGCCGTGACGGTAAGTAACGCGGAACGATTTCGCGTCGGGTAGGCCGGGGAGGCTGTTGCGGAACCTCACCCACCCGCACCCGGGAACCCTGACCTGCGCCCACGCGCGGTTCAGCTTCTGCACGGCCACGCGGCGGTGCATCACCTGGTTGCCCTTGGCGTTGAGCACGGGTGCGCCGTCAGAGTCGAAGGCGGGGACCCGGCCTGTGCCGATGACCCGGAACCCCTCCCCGGCGCCCTTCCTGCGCCAGGTCGGATATCCGTGGGTGCCGTTGAAGAAGTTGGCCAGCGCCTGGTCGAGGTCCCTCAGGGCCTGCTGCTGGATCTCGGCGTTGCCCGAGGCCACCCACCCGACATAGCCGGCCTCCTCATCGCTCACGCCAGGTGCGGTGCAGGAGGTGGCCGCCGACGCCGACCCCCTCAGCGCCCGCTGCGGCCTGTCCTCACGGCTGACGGTCGACAGGCGGGAGCCGTGGGGTGTGCTGGAGGTGGTCGCCGAAGGCGGGCCGCTGCCGCCGTACCAGGCGGCGGCCGTGGCCGCCGCCCGCTTGGTGTGGAGCGCCTGACGCACGGGCCGTTGCGGTTCGGCGCTCGGGCGCCCCCTGCCGGGAAGCCCGCGGGGCCGGGTCAGGCCGGGACCGGCTCGGCGCGGCGGATGTCGCGGCGCAGGTACTCGGCGGTCAGCGACCCCGCGTCGCCCAGCAACTGCGCCGGGGTGCCCTCGAACACCACCTCGCCACCGTTCCTGCCGCCGTCGGGCCCCAGGTCGATGACCCAGTCGGCGCGCTTGACGACGTCGAGGTCGTGCTCGATCACCACCACGGTGTTCCCGGCGTCCACCAGCCGGTCCAGCAGCGCCACCAGCGTGCCGATGTCGGCCATGTGCAGCCCGGTGGTCGGCTCGTCCAGGACGTAGACGCCGCCGGTGGCGTGCAGCTCGGTGGCGAGCTTGATGCGCTGGCGCTCCCCGCCCGACAGCGAGCTCAGGGGCTGGCCCAGCGACAGGTAGCCCAGGCCGACGTCGCCCAGCGCGTCGAGCCCGCGCCGGATGCGCGGCTGCGGGAACAGGTCTCGGACCTGCCCGGCGGTGGCGTCGAGGACGTCGGCCACCGACCACCCGCCCACGGTGTGCCGCAGTACCGCCTCCTTGAACCGGCGCCCGCCGCACTCGCCGCAGGTCATGGTCACCGGGTCCATGTACGCGAGGTCGACGTAGATGACGCCGCGCCCCTGGCACTGCGCGCACGCCCCGCGCGAATTGAAGCTGAACAGCCCGGCGTCCACCCCGTTCTCCTTGGCGAAGATCCGCCGGATCTCGTCCATGATCCCGAGGTAGGTCGCCGGGCACGAGCGGGCCGAGGCGCCGATCGCGGACTGGTCCACCACCACCGCATCGGGGTGCTCGCCCACGAAGACGTCGGAGACCAGGGTGCTCTTGCCCGATCCGGCGACCCCGGTGACGGCCGTGAGCACGCCCGTGGGGAAGCGCACGGTGATGTCCTTGAGGTTGTGCCGGTCGGCGCCGGCGAGGGTGTACCACCCGGTGGGGGTGCGCACCGGGGACTTCACGCCCGAGACCGCGCGCAGGGCGGCGCCGGTCGGGGTGGCGGCCGCGGCCAGTCCGGCGAACGTCCCCTCGTAGACGATCCGGCCGCCGTCGGCCCCGGCCCCCGGGCCGATGTCGATCACGTGGTCGGCGACGGCGATGACGTCGCGGTCGTGCTCCACGACCAGCACGGTGTTGCCCTTGTCGCGCAGCTCGGCCAGCAGGTCGTTGAGCCGGTGCACGTCGCGCGGGTGCAGCCCCACGCTGGGCTCGTCGAACACATACGTCATGCCGGTCAGGGCCGACCCCAGGTGCCGGACCATCTTGAGCCGCTGGGACTCCCCGCCCGACAGCGTGGCGGTCTCGCGGTCCAGGCTGAGGTAGCCCAGGCCGATCCGCTCCACGCGGCGCAGTGCCGTGGACGCGGCGGCGACGATCGGGGCGGCCACGGGGGCGTCGATGCGGTCCAGCTCGGCGAGCAGGTCGGTGACCTCCATGGCGGAGTAGTCGGCGATGGAGCGCCCGTTGATGCGGGTGGCCAGGGCGGCGGGGTTGAGCCGCGCGCCGCCGCAGTCGCGGCAGGGGGCCGGGGCGACGACGCGCTCGACAGCGGTGCGGGTCTTGTCGCCCAGCGTGCTGAGGTCGCGGTTGAGGTAGAGGCGGGTGAAGCGGGGGACGATCCCCTCGAAGTCGATCTTGCTGTGGTGGCGCTCGGTGGTGATCTCGACGATGAAGCCCTTGCCGTGCAGCAGGGTGTGCCATTCCTCGTCGGTGTAGTCGGCGAGCGGCTTGTCGGCGTCGAAGCGGTCGCACCCGGCGTAGGTGCGCCACTGCCAGCCGCCCACGGCGAAGGGGTGGAACCGGATGGCGCCGCCGTTGAGCGACAGGCGGGTGTCCAGCAGCGCGTCCAGATCGATCCGGTTGGTGCGGCCGAGCCCGTCGCAGGCGGTGCACATGCCGGCGGGGTCGTTGAACGAGTACGCGGTCGCCCCGCCGGCGCTGGGGGTGCCGTGCCGGGAGAACAGCAGCCGGATCAGCGCGTAGATGTCGGTCATGGTGCCCACCGTGGAGCGCGAGTTGCCGCCGATGGGCTTCTGGTCGACGACGATGGCGGCGGAGAGGTTCTCGATCGCGTCGGCGTCGGGCTTCTCGTGCTTGGGCATGCGGTTGCGGATGAACCAGGTGAAGGTCTCGTTGAGCTGGCGCTGCGATTCCACGGCGACGGTGTCGAACACCAGGGAGGACTTGCCCGATCCCGAGACGCCCGTGAACACGACGATCTTCTCCTTGGGGATGCGCAGGCACACGTCGCGCAGGTTGTTCTCCCGGGCGCCCGTGATGACGATGCTGTCGCGGTGGGCGGCGGCCCTCTGGTCTGCCATGGTGGTGCGGACTCCCGTGGTCGGGGCGCCCGGGATGGGCGCGCGGTGGGCAGGGCGGAGCGCCCCGTCGCGCCCCGCGGGAGGCGACGTTAACCAGAGTTCCTGTCAGTCCGTGTCAGGTTCGGCCCGCGACTTCGGGCCGGGGGTGAGGAGGGGCGGCGCCATGGTGGCCGATCCGGGGGTGCGGGCGGTGCTCGCCGATGTCGCGGCGGTCAACCTGTTCTTCGCGGTCGCGCCGGAGTGCGCGGGCCCGGGCTGGCTTCCGGTGGGCGAGCTGGGGCGGCGTGCGGACCTGCTGGCCGGCGAGGTGGCCACGGTCCGCGCCGCGCTCGCCGAGGCTTCAGGGTGCACCCCTGGGCAGGTGGAGGGGCGCGTGGCGGCGTCGCTGTTCTACCAGGGGCTGGCCTCGCGGCTGCTGTCGCCGGTGATCGGCGCGGCCTTGGCGCACGGCCGGGTCCCCGACCCCGCGGGGCTGTGCTGGCGCCGCGACCGGCGGGGTCCGCTCGTCTTCGCCTTGGGCGAGGGCACGCCCCTGCTGCCTGTTGCCGCGGACCGCAACGGCAACGGCAACGGCACCACGGTCGGCACACCCCTCCGGTCCGGCGCATACCGCACTCCGCGGCCGGACGGCGCCGGCTCTCAGGAGGGCCCGTCACCGGAGACGGTGGCCGACCTGGTTAGGACGCGGGTACTCGAAGGGGTGCTGCGGCCCGTCGGCGCCGCGCTGCGCGCGCAGGTGAGGGTGGCGGAGCGGCTGCTGTGGGGCAACGCCGCCTCGGCCCTGGCCGGCGCGGTGGGCTCCCTCGCCCGGGCGCGCCCGGCTCTGGCCGCCGATGCCCGCGCCCTCGCCGCCGCCCTGCTGGCCCGCCCGCCACTGGCCGGGCTGGGACGCCTCGGCCCGGAGCCCGGCCACGGGTTCACCCGCACCACCTGCTGCCTCTACTACCGGCTCCCGGGCGCGGGCATGTGCGGCGACTGCGCCCTTCTCCCGTCGGCGCGGCGATCCCGCGCGCAGGGCCGGTAGGTCCGACGCGGGGCCGTCCGGGCGATCGGAGCGGTCGCGGGGTGCGGGCGACGTCCCCTCGGCCTCGGCGCGCGGAGGCAGCGGGGCGGCGCCGGACGCGCGGGATCAGCGCACGGGGACAACGGCCGCGGTCGCCTGGGCGAGGGTGACCGCGGCGGCCACGCCCTCGACCACGGGGCGGCCGGTCGCGCGGGCGACCTCTGCCGCCATGCCGGCCATGCCGCCGCAGCCGAGGACCACGACCTCGCCCTCGGCGGACGCGGCGGTGGCGATGACGGTCTCCAGCGCAGCGGCGGGGTGGGCGACCATGTCGGGCACCCCCAGCCCGGTGGCGTGGGTGCCGGTGCAGCGGGCGCCGAGGCCGAGCGCGCGCAGCCGGTCCTCCACCACGGGCACCGCGGCCGGGGTGGAGGTGACCACGGCGTAGTCGCGGCCCAGTGTGAGGGCCACAGCGGGGGCGCATTCGGTAATGTCGAAGACGGGGGCGCGGGTGCTGGCGCGCACGGCCTCGCGTCCGGGCTCGCCGAAGCCCGCCATGATGACCGCGTCGGCCCGCTCGGCGTGCCGGTCCACTTGGGCGAGGACGCCCATCGCGCTGAGCAGGACCTCGCGGTCGCCAGAGAGTTCGACGGGACCGTCGTCGGGGTGGACGGCGGTGATCTCGGTGCCGGGAGCGGCCGCGGCCTGCGCGGTGTCGCGGATCAGCCGGGTGCAGGCGGCGATGCGGTTGGGGTTGACCACGAGGATGCGCACGCTGTGCTCCTTGTTCCGTGCCGGGGCGGTGCGGATCGGGGGCGGGGCGGTGCCGCGGCCCGCCCGGACGGGTGGGCCGCGGCGGATGTCACCGGACCGGACCGGTGCCCGGGCCCGTGGGCGCGGTGCCGGCGGGGTCCGGGGGGATGATCGCGTCGGGGATGGGCCCGCTGCGGCGCGGGCTGCGCGCGTAGTAGATGAGTCCCCCGATGAGCAGGCCGAGCACCCAGGAGAACGGGGCGACCGCGGAGAAGGCGGGGACCAGGGCCAGGACGGCGGAGACCGCCGCTGCGGGCAGGAACGCCTGGAGGGCCACGGGGTTGAAGCCACGCACGTAGTAGTAGGACGATCCCTGCTCGGCGCGGAAGAGGTCGTCGAGGACGATGTGGCCGCGCCGCACGAGGTAGTAGTCGACCAGCAGGATCGCGACGAGCGGGGCGAGGAAGGCGGCGAGGCCGCCGAGGAAGTAGTTGATCACGTAGGGGTTGGAGTAGAGGTTCCACGGCAGCACGAGGACGGCGAGGACGGCGCTGATGATCCCGCCCCGGGTGAAGGTGAGGTACCGGGGCGCGACGTTGGCGAGGTCGTAGGCCGGGCTGACGAAGTTGGCCACGATGTTGATGCCGACCGTGGCGACGATGAAGGTGATGGCGCCGATGATGGTCACCCACACGTTGTCGATGCGCGCGACGATCTCCACGGGCTCGGTGATGGTCTCGCCGAAGACGGCGATGGTCCCGGCGGTGGTGACCACCGACACCAGGGCGAACAGCGAGAAGTTCAGCGGCAGGCCGAGCAGGTTGCCGCGGCGGTAGGCGCGGTGGCTCGTGGTGAACCGGGCGAAGTCGCCGTAGTTGAGGATGAGGGTCATGAAGGTGGCGATGGTCAGGCCGACCGCGGCGAGCATGTGGCGGGCCTGCTCGCCGGGCGGGATGACCACGGCGCCCTCGGTGAGGGAGATGTCGAAGTCGGCCTGCACGAGCAGCCAGCCGGCCAGGAACAGCATGACGATCCACACGATCGGCCCGGTGGCCCAGTCCTGCACCTTGCGGATGGTCTCCATGCCGCGGCTGAGGATCGCCAGTTGCAGGGCGGACATGAACAGGAACGCCGCCCAGCCCAGGCTGGACAGCCCGAGGATGTCGTTTCGGGTGTAGGCCTCCAGCGCGGGCATGCTCTGCACGGCGAGGACGACCAGGGCGACCGAGGCCAGCCAGGTCTGGATGCCGTACCAGGCGATGGCGATGACGGCGCGGATGAGCGCGGGGATGTTCGCGCCGTGGACGCCGAAGCTGACACGGGCCAGGACCGGGAAGGGCACGCCGGTGCGGTGGCCGGCGTGGCCCATGAGGTTCATCCCGATGTAGACGAGGGTGATGCCCACCAGGAGCGCGACGAAGACCTGCCAGGCGGCCAGGCCCAGGATGAACAGGCCGGCGGCGAAGGTGTAGTTGCTGATGGCGTGGGTGTCGGCCATCCAGAGGGCGAAGACGCTGTAGGTGCCCCAGGTGCGTTTGCGGGTGGGGCAGAGGTCGCTGTTGTAGAGGCCGGGCGCGTAGCCGGGCGGCACTCCGCCCGCGCCGACCCGGGGGCCCGGCGCGGGCGGAGTGGGCCCGGGTGGTGGTGGAGGAGGAGGTGGACTGACATCCTCCCGGCCTGGAAGGGCCGGGGTTCCATCCGCCCGCGTGATGCGGGCCCTGGCGGGTTCCTGTTTCATCACGCACCGCCCTGGCTCGGCAGGGTCTTACATGCGCTCCGCAGGCGTTTGACTACTCGGCGTGCCCCGCCGCGTAGAGATGGACCATACCCGTGCCGGGCGTCCAACTGCAACCTTGCGTTCCCCGCCCCGAAGGACGGGGCTTGCGCCGGGGGAAGTTGGGTCATGATCGGTCACCAGCCCTTGCTGCCGCTGCGGGTGCGGCATCATCCGGAGGGAAGAATGAGGTGTTAATCTATGACTGAACGAGATGTTAATGGTTTCCTTCACGTTGCGCCACCGTTAACCGCGCATCCGCCCCGCTAGGATGGACAGCACCATGGCGCCGCCCCCTCCCGACACCCCCGCCGCACCGGCCGCGCCCTTCGACGGCCAGGAGTTCGGCGCACGGATCCGCGCGCTGCGCATGGAGCGCGGGCTGTCGCTGCGCAAGGTCGCCGGGCTGCTGGGCATCAGCCCGAGCGCGCTCTCCCAGATCGAGCGCGGCAAGATGCGCCCCTCGGTCACCCGCCTCTATGCGATTATGTCCGCCCTGGACGCACCCGTGACCGCCGCGTTCAGCGACGACCACCCCGGATCCGCATCCGCTCCGGCCGCGGCCGCGCCGCCCGGCGACGACGGCGTCGTCGTGGCGCGCAGCGGCGAGGCCGCCACCCTCACCCTGGGCCACGGGGTGCGCTACCGGCGCCTGACCCCGGTGGCCACACCGGGCGTCAACCTGTTCGAGTCGACCTACCCGCCGGGGGCGTGCTCCAGCCAGAACGCGGAGTTCGTGGCGCACAACGGGCGCGAGATCGGCAACGTCGTCAGCGGGGCGCTGACGGTCGACGTCGGGTTCGACAGCTACGAGCTGGGCCCCGGCGACTCCATCGCGTTCTCCTCGGGCACCCCGCACCGCATCACGAACAACGGCACCGTGCCCGCCGTGGCGATCTGGATGAACCTGGCCGGCTGAGGCCCGCCGATGCACCGCGGCCCGTCCGCCGCCGCTGACATCGCGGCGGCGGACGGGACCACTGGGACGGCCGCCCGGTACACCCTCACCCCTCCGGGGCGATGCCCGCCTCCCGGGCCAGATCCGCCATGCGCCCGGCGAAGCCCTCCTCCGGGCCGAACCAGACCGCAACGTGGTCGGCGCCGGCGCGGGTGAAGGCCCGCACGGTCTCGGCCACCTCGGCCGCCGAACCGCCGGGGAGCAGCTCGGTGCGGGTCCCGGCGCCGATCGGGCGCCCGGCCATCTCCCGCACGGCGGCGGCGCGCTCGGCGAAGCCGTCAGGGTCGAGCGCGACGCCCTGCCACACGTCGGCGTGGCGCGCCGCGCGCCGCAGCGCGGGCGCGGAGGTGCCGCCGACCATGATCGGCACGGGGGCGGCCGGCACCGGCGCGAAGACCCCGGTCGTGAACCCGTACCGGTCGCCGGTGAAGGGGCCGCGCCCGGCGGTGTGCAGGTGGCGGATGAGGCGCAGGGCCTCGTCGGTGCGCCCGCCGCGGTCGGCGAAGTCCGCGCCCAGGGCGGCGAACTCGCGCGCCTCCCACCCGGTGCCCACCCCCAGGGTGAGCCGCCCGGGGGCCAGCCGGTCGAGCGTGGCGGCCTGTTTGGCCAGCAGGAACGGGTCGCGCAGCGGCAGGATGAGCACCGACGTGCCCACGCCGATCCGCTCCGTGGCCGCCGCGATCGCGGTGAGCAGCACCATCGGCTCCAGGGCGCCGCCGTAGCCGTTGCCGTAGCCGTGCGGGGGCAGCGGGTGGTCGGGCAGCCAGACGGAGCGGTAGCCCAGCTCTTCGGCCCTGCGGGCGAGGCCGACCACGGCCCACGGGTCCAGGGTCGCGCTCTCGGTGGGCAGGACCGCGTCGAGGACGGGTGTGGCGGTGGCGGTCATCGCGTCGGCCCCCCGTTGGCCGCGAGGAAGTCCAGCACCTGTGCGGCCCACTCCTCGGGGGCGTCCTCCCAGATGTGGTGGCCGGAGGCGAGGTCGGCGCGGCGCGCACCGGGGATCGCGGCCGCCAGCTCCGCGGAGTGGCCGGGCGCGACGAGCTCGTCGGCGGTGGTGGCCAGCACCAGCGTGGGAACGGCGATCCGCGGCAGGTCGTCGCGGACGTCGACGCGCCGGCCGAGGTCGACCTGGTCGGCGGCGCCCGCCGGGCCCGATGCGGCGAGGTCGGCGTGCCACGTGCGCAGGAGCGCGTGCATGGCCTCGCTGGGGTGGGCGAAGGCGGCGGCCAGGACCAGTGCGGTGACGCGCCCCGGGTGGCGCACCGCGGCGCGGATCGCGACCGCGCCGCCCAGGGAGTATCCGTGGAGGGCGAAGGTCGCCACCCCGGCGTCGTCGGCGGCGGCCACGACCGCGTCGGCCAGGCCGTCGAGGGTGAGCGGGGTGGCCGAGCGCGGGGTGCGCCCCGATCCGGGGTAGTCGGGCCCGACCACGGTGTGGTGGCGGGCGAAGGCGTCGATGACCGCCCCGTAGTTGGCGTCGGTCCCGCCGGTGGCGCCGTGGGCGAGCAGCAGGCCGGGGCCCCGGCCGCGCCGCAAGTAGGACAGGGGCCGGTGGGCGGTGGCGCCGGTGTCGTGTGTCGTTGTCATGGCTCGGACGCTAGGGCTTCACACCGGTGTGAAGGTCAAGGCGCGTGGCGTGTCGCCCGGGCCGCGCGCGGGCGCACCCGGGTGGTGGGGATGGGTGCCGGGCGGTGCCACGTGGGGTTCGCCGGTGCCGGCGGCCCACGTGGGCCCCGCACCGCCCGGCCTGGCGCTGTGCTCGATGACGGCGCCCCGGGCGCCGGCGCGGTCGCTTCCCCTACCCCTCCCGGGAGGTTCTTCGGACCGGCGTGCGCACGGGGCCGCCGTCGGCGCCGTGTCCGGCGGCGGGGGTGGCCCCCCGGGCGCCGGAGCACCCATGGTGGCCGAAGGGCACACGCCCGGGCAATCAGTTTCGGATTGGACCGAAAGTCGCTGGTCACGACGGTATGCGCGGGTTTCCGGGGCGGCCGGCGCGCCCGGCGCGGGCGGGGTGGGCAGGCCCGGGGGCTCGCGGGGGCCGGAGGCGGGGCGCCGGGGCGGGGGCGCGGACCGCCCGGGCGGTCAGGGGACCCTTGTGGACGACTCGGGCGGATGCCGCGATCCCCCTGTTCACCGGGGGTATGTCGCCGCGAGGGGTGCACGTGGCGGGGGTGGACCGCGGTACCGTAGCCGGTATGGGGAGTACTTCGGAGCGGCCGTCCACCTCGGTCGAGGACTACGTGAAGGTCATCTACGACCTCCAGGAACGCGGCTCCGGGCCGGTGACCATTTCGGCCATGGCCGAACGCCTGTCGGTGTCCAACTCCTCGGTCTCCGGGATGCTGCGCAAGCTGGGCGAACTCGGGCTGGTGGAGCACCGCCGCTACGGCGATGTCCGCCTCACCGACACCGGCGCCAAGGCCGCCCTGGCGGTCCTGCGGCGCCACCGGCTCCTGGAGACCTACCTCGTGGCGGCGCTGGGCTACTCCTGGGACGAAGTGCACGATGAGGCCGAGATCCTCGAGCACGTGGTCTCCGACCGCTTCGTCGACCGCATCGCCGACCACCTCGGCGATCCCGTCGTCGACCCCCACGGCGACCCCATCCCCACCCGCGACGGCCAGGTCGTCGAGCGCGATACCCGCCTGCTGTCCGAGGCCGAGACCGGCGCCAACGGCGTGATCGTGCGCGTCAACGACTCCGACCCCGACCTCCTGCGCTACCTCGCCGAGCAGCGCATCGGCATCGGGATGCGCATCAAGGTCGTGGAGCGCCAGCCCTTCGGCGGGTCGCTGGTGGTGCGCGTGGGCTCCTCCGGCGACCAGCGCGACCAGGCGCTGGGCCTGGTGGCCGCCGACGCCCTGTGGATCGCCCCGGCGATCGACTGAGCCCCGTCGCCGCCCCGGGCGGCGGCCCCGGGGCAGGCCTCACTCCGACGGCGCGTCGGCGCCGTCGAGGAAGAGGGCGGTGACCACGGCGCTGGCGTGCTCGGCCCCCCACCCCTGCACGGCCGCCTGGGAGATCGCCCGTTCCAGCAGGGCGGTGAACATCTCGAACAGCACCTCGGCGGGCATGTCGCCGCGCAGCGTGCCGTCGGCCGCGCCCCGGCGCAGCAGGGCGCGGACGGGCTCGGCGAGGCGGCGGTCGGTCTCGGGCAGGGGCGGCATGCCGGGCCCGCCGCGGGAGTGCCTGAGGTTGACCACCGCGGTGTAGGTGCCGCCCGCGGTGACGAACGCGCGCGCCACCCGGGCGACGCCCTCGCGGACCGGGACCGATGCGAGGTCGGCGTCGGCGATGCGCGCGGACAGGTCGTCGAAGGCCGCTTGGACCAGGCCCGCGAGCAGGGCCTCGCGGTTGGGGAAGTAGCGGTAGAGGGTGGCCCGGCCGACCCCGGCGGCCTCGGCGATCTCGGCCATGCTCGCCGTCTCGCCGCGCTCGGCGAGGACCGTGGCCGCGGTGGCGATGATCCCTGAGGCGATGCGGTCCTTCAGTGCCGGAGATGGGTTCATGGCCGCCACTCTAGTGCGTCGTCTCAACTCTTGACACCAACGCCTAGGATCGAGACAGTCGTGTCTCAGTCGGCGGATTTCCCGGCGACCCCTGTAAAGGCGGTGCGTGATGGACAGGCGACAACTGGGCCGGACCGGCATCGAGGTCTCCCCCATCGGCCTTGGCTGCATGCAGCTCTCCGGCGGCGGGCTGACAGCGGGCTTCTACCCTCACATCGACCAGCCGACGGCCACCTCGATCGTCGGCGCGGCACTGGACGGCGGGGTCGACTGGTTCGACACCGCCGAGCTGTACGGCAGCGGCGGCTCCGAGCGGGCCCTGACCACCGCGCTGGCCCAGCGCGGAATCGAGCCGGGCGGCGTCACCATCGCCACCAAGTGGCTGCCGCTCCTGCGGACGGCGGCCAGCATCACGCACACGGTCGGCGCACGGCTGGAGGCCCTCCAGGGCTTCCCCATCGACCTGCACCAGATCCACATGCCCTTCGGGAACCTGTCGTCGATCCCGGCCCAGGTGCGGCGGATGGCCGACCTGAAGGAGAGCGGGCGGATCCGGGCGGTGGGCGTCAGCAACTTCTCGGCCCGCCAGATGACCGCGGCCCACAACCTCCTGCGCTCCCGGGGCATCGAACTGGCGTCCAACCAGGTCCAGGTGAGCCTGCTGAAGCGCGACATCGAGCGCGACGGCACCCTGGAGGCCGCACGCCGGCTCGGCATCACGCTGATCGCCTACAGCCCGCTGCACTCGGGCCTGCTCACCGGCAAGTTCCACGCCGATCCCGGCCTCGTCGCCGCCGTTCCGCGGACGCGGCGGGCGATAGGCGGGTTCTCTCCGAAGGCGCTGGCCCGCACGGCCCCACTCATCGACGAGCTGCGCGCCATCGGCGACGCCCACGGGGCCACGCCCGCCCAGGTGGCGCTCAACTGGCTGGTCGGCTTCTACGGCGACACCGTCATCGTGATCCCCGGCGCCTCCAGGCCGCACCAGGCGGCCGAGAGCGCCGGGGCGATGGACCTCACCCTGACCGCCAGGGAGCGCGACCGGCTCGACGAGCTCTCGCGCGCCTGCACGTCGAGGTGACCCGGCGGATGGGCCGGGCCTCGCCCGAGGACGGCGGGCGGGGTTCCGGCCCGGCCGCATCTGTCCGGATGTGCCGTTCACCCCGCGCTGACCTGCCCCGGGTCCCTAGACTTCCCCTATGGCGAAAACCCTGTACCTGATCGTCTCCGGTGCCATGGTCCGCGAACCCGTGTCCGATCTGGTGCGGGGGGTGCAGGACGCCGGCTGGCGGGTGAGCGTCCTGTCCACCCCCATGGGCACCCGCTTCCACGACCCCGCCGAGCTGGCGGAGCTGACCGGTGAGCCCGTGCGCGTGGAGTTCCGCATGCCCGGCACCGGCGCCCCGCTTCCGCCGCCCGACGCCGTCCTGGCCTGCCCGCTGACCTTCACCAGCGTCAACAAGATCGCCAACGGGATCGCCGACGGCTTCGCGGTCGGGCTGGTGTGCGAGATGTTCGGCTTCGGGGTGCCCACGCTCCTGGTGCCGCACTGCAAGCCGGACCTGGCGAGCCACCCGGCGTTCGGGCGCAGCGTCGCCACCCTGCGCGCCATCCCCCGCGTCACCGTCCTGCACGATGCCCGGGCCGCCCATCCGCCCTCCTGGAGCGAGGTCACCGCCGCCCTGGAGGAGACGGCCGCCGCCGGCCGCCCCGACGCCCCCGTGGGCGGCGGCTACGGGTACGCCGACTAGGCGGACGCCCCCGCGCGGTGACCGATACCCTCCCGCGGGGCACGGGGGCTCGCCCGCCCGTGTCCCGCCTCTCCCCAGGTCAGGGGTGCGCGCCGGTCGACCCGTGCGGTAGTGTTCGTACGTAAGTACGAATTCGGCCTGTCTTCCCCGGGTTTTCGGCGCATGCCGTCGTGCCCTGGCCGCACGCGGCGAGCGGTGGGGGGACGAACATGGGGACGGCCGGCATGCCGCCGCGGGGCCCGGAGGGCCGCGCCTGATGGCCGATGCCTTCGCGCACCTGAGCGTGGCCTCCTCCGCCTCGATGCGGCACGGCACCGTGCGCCCCGCCGCGCTGGTGGAGCGGGCCGCCGCCCAGGGCATGGACATGCTGGCCCTGACCGACCGCGACGGTGTCTACGGCGCGGTCGCCCACGTGCGCGCCTGCCGCGAGGCGGGCATCAAGCCGATCCTCGGCGCCGACCTGGCCGTGGCCGCCCCCGAAGGGGGCCGGGTCACCGTCCTGGCCCGCGGCCGCACGGGCTGGGCCTCCCTGTGCCGGCTCATCAGCGCCGCCCACGCCTCGGGGACGCGGGGCGTGCCCGCTGTGTCCCGCGACACGATCGCCGCCCACGCCGAAGGGCTGGTGGTGCTGCTGGGGCCCGGCTCCGATGTGGGCCGGGCCGCGGCCGACCGCCGCCCCGAGCGCGCCCGCCGCCTGCTCGAGCGCTGGCGCCACATCGCCGAGGTCGCCGTCGAGCTGGTCGACCACTACGGCCCCGGCGAGCACCGGCAGGCCACCGCCCTGCTGCGGCTGGCCGCCGAGGCCCGGACCCTGGCCATCCTGGGCAACGCCGTCCGCTACCCGGCCCCCGCCGACGCCGAGGTCGCCCGCGTGCTCGACGAGGCGCGGCGCTGGCTGCCCGGCGGGGGCGGGCCGCCCGCGCCCGCGGGCGCCCAGGCCCACCTGAAGAGCACGGCGGAGATGGCCGAGGTCGCCGAGCGGATCTGCGGCGGCGATGCGACCGCGGCGCGGCGGCTGCTGGCCCATACCCGCGCCCTCGCCGCCTCCTGTGTCCTGGACCCCGGCACCGACCTGGGCATGGACCGCCCCCACCTGCCCGTGTTCGCCGACGCCCGCGACCGGCTGTGGCGGGCGTGCAAGGACGGGCTGGACCGGCTGGGCCGCTCCCGCGACCAGGCGGCGCGGTCGCGGCTCGCCCACGAGCTGGGGATCATCGAGCGCAAGGGGTTCTCCGCCTACTTCCTCACCGTGGCCGACATCGCCGGGCGCATCCGCGGCCGGGGCATCCGCTGCTCCATCCGCGGGTCGGGGGCGGGGAGCCTGGTCAACCACCTCATCGGGATCTCGGCGATCGACCCGATGGCCCACGGGCTGCTGATGGAGCGCTTCCTGTCCGATAGCCGCACCGGCCTGCCCGACATCGACCTGGACGTGGAGTCGGCCCGGCGGCTGGACGCCTACGAGGCGATCTTCGACGCCTACCCCGACGCCGCCTGCGTGTCGATGATGGAGACCTACCGGGCCCGCAGCGCCATCCGCGACGTGGGCGCGGTCATGGGCATCCCCCCGCACGAGATCGACGTGCTGGCCAAGGCGTTCCCGCACATCCGCGCCCGCCAGATCCGCGCGGCCTGCGCCGACCTGCCCGAGCTGCGCTCGGGCGGCCTGGTCGACGGCGCTTCGGCCCAGACGCTGTTCCGGCTGGCCGAGCGGCTCGACGGGCTGCCCCGCCACATCGCCATGCACCCGTGCGGGATCGTCGTCTCCGACGCCTCCCTGCGCGACCGCACGCCGCTGGAGCCCAGCCGGGTGGGCTACGACATGGTGCAGTTCGACAAGGACGACGTCGAGCACATGGGGCTGATCAAGCTCGACGTCATCGGGGTGCGCATGCAGTCGGCCATGACCCACGCCCTGGCGGAGGTCGAGCGCACGGGCGGCGGCCGGGTGGACATCGACACCCCCACCGCCACCGCTCCCGCCTCGGGCGGCGGCGCGCCGCCGCACCCCGGCTCCGCCGGCCCCTCCGCCCTGGCCCACGGCGACCCCGCCACCTACGCCATGATCCGCTCCTCGCGGACGCTGGGCTGCTTCCAGATCGAGTCGCCCGGCCAGCGCGAGCTGGTCAGCCGGCTGCGCCCCGCCTGCCTGGAGGACCTGATCGTCGACATCTCCCTGTTCCGGCCGGGGCCGGTCAACAGCGACATGGTCACCCCCTTCATCGCCGCCCGCGACGGCCTGCGCGAACCCGACTACCCCTCCCCCGCGCTGCGCGACGCGCTCGCCGAGACCGGCGGCGTGGTGATCTTCCACGAGCAGGTCATCCGGGTGCTGCACGCCATGACCGGCTGCGGCCACGACGAGGCCGAGCAGATGCGGCGCCGGCTCAGCAGCGACGAGGGCAAGGAGGGGGTCCGCAAAGAGTTCACCGCCATGGCCGCCGACTGCGGCCACCCCGCCGATGTGGTGGAGCGGGTCTGGGAGGTCATCGCCGCCTTCGGCGCGTTCGGGTTCTGCAAGGCGCATGCGGCGGCGTTCGCGCTGCCCACCTACCAGTCGGCGTGGCTGAAGCGGCACCACCCGGCGGCGTTCTACTCCGGGCTGCTCACCCACGACCCGGGCATGTACCCGCGCCGGGCGATCATCGACGACGCCCGCCGGTTCGGGGTGCCGGTGCTGGGGGTCGACGTCAACGCCTCCGACCGGGTATGGCGGGCCGAGCTCCTGGAGAACGGGGTGTGGGGGGTCCGGGCGGCGCTGGCCGACGTCAAGGGCATCACCGACGCCGAGGTCGACGCCGTCCTGGCCGGGCGGCCCTTCGCCTCGCTGAGCGACTTCGCCGCCCGGGCCCGCCCCTCCCGCGACGTGCTGGACCGGCTGGTGCTGGTGGGGGCCTTCGACCGGATGTACGGGATCGGCTCCGGCCCGACCCGGCGCGACCTGCTGCTGCGCGCCGGCGCCCTGGAGCGGGCCGGGCGCCGGGCGCTGGGGGGCGGGCAGCTGCCCATGGCCCTGGAGCAGGTGGGCGAGGTGCGCGGCGGCACGCTGCCGGAGATGACGGTGGCCGAGGAGGTGCAGGCCGAGCTGGAGGTGCTGGGCTATGACGCGTCCCGGCACCTGCTGGACTGCCACGCCGAGGTGCTCGCCGAGCTGGCCGCCTCCCACGGCGCGGTGCGCGCCCGCGACCTGCACCGGGTCCCGGCGGGGGCGGAGGTGCTGGTGGTGGGGGTGAAGGTGGCCACGCAGACGCCGGCGGTGCGCTCGGGCCAGCGCATCATCTTCACCACGCTGGACGACGCCACGGGCCTGGTGGACCTGACCTTCTTCGAAT
Organism: Nocardiopsis sediminis; assembly: GCF_042650565.1. NCBI lineage: Bacteria > Bacillati > Actinomycetota > Actinomycetes > Streptosporangiales > Nocardiopsidaceae > Nocardiopsis > Nocardiopsis sediminis. The sequence continues at coordinate 283,334 of NZ_JBHSBH010000010.1, read as the reverse complement.
CGGTGCAGGACCGCTGTGCGGCCACCGTGTTCGGGTCCTGGCTGCTGGTCGCGCGCGGCCGGGTGCGCCGGGCGGGGACGGGGCTGGCGACCGTCAACGCCACCCACGCCTACGACCTGGAGGAGCTGGCCCGGATCCGTCGGGAGGAGGGGCCCGCGGCGCTGGGCGAGCGGCTGCGCGGGGACGGCGGCCGCGCCGCGGTGGCCGGGGTCGGCGGGCCGCGGATCCGCTACGCCAACGGCTACGCCCTGTCCCCCTACGCCGACATCACCCCGGCCGGCGCCGCGGGGGCGCCGCGCAAGCTGTGGCACGCCAGCCAGGGCAGTTCGGGCCGTTGAGGCGGCCGATCCCGGAGCGGCGGAAGTGACGTGGGTCACTTCCCGTCCGTTGCGAGAAAACCACTCCTTTTGTCCCTCTACAGTCCATCCAGTGAGAAAACGCGTTGAATGCGGTCCGCACCCGCTGAACGTCATCCCCATCCCCGGCGACGGGCGGCGGCACGTGGGCCGCCTGGAGGCCGTCCTGCACCGCCAGTGGGCGGCGGGCACGATCCCCCCGCAGTCGGTCCGCGACATCATCGACGGGTTCGCCAACCTCCCCTCCCACCTGGCCGAACGCCTGGCCGACGAGGTCGACGGCATCTACGTCGGCGAGGGCTCCGTCGTCGACCTGGACCACATGGGGCACCTGCGCGGGCTGCGCACCGACCCCGACGACCCCCACTCCCGGCCCTTCGACCGGCTGGCCGGGATCTACCGCTACGGAGTGATGGCCCTGGGATCCCTGCCGCACGAGTCGATCTCGCTGGTCCTGCACGAGACCGGCCACGTCCTCGACATCGCCGACCAGATGATGTCGGAGACCCGCGAATGGCGCGACCTGCACAAGGCGTGCCTGCCGCTGCTGGAGAACCCCTACTGGCACAAGCGCCACGAGTGGTGGGCCGAGGCGTTCGCCCTCACGGCCTCCGACGGCTTCGAGGTGCTCGACGACATGCTGGCCGGGGACACCGGACTCGCCTACGATGTCACCAGGTACTTCGAGGACAACTACGGGGTGATGGCATGACGCCGGAGATCGCGGTCCGGTACCCGGACGGCACCATCCACGTCGCGGTCGGCTACGCCGACCCCTCCACGCCGGTCTTCGCCTGCGGCACCGACGTCCTCAGCCCCGGCGACGACGACTACGACTTCTACGCCGCCCGCGCGGTCCCCGCGTCAGAGCACCACCGCACCCCGCCGCGCGACCCCGCCCGCGCCGCCGCCCTCAAGGCGGAGTTCCGCCGCCGCTACCGCCGCGACCACGGCCGCCGCTCCGCCTGACCCGTCCCCCCGGCGGACCTGGGCCCGCCGACCGTACCCGCCACCGGCGCGCCGGCTCGCACCGGTCCCACCGGCGGGACGCCGCGCCCCGGCCGGGCCTACCGGGCCGCCGCCAGGTGGGCGTCGACCGCGTCCGGGGACAGGATGCGGTCCAGGACCAACGCGGCCGCTCCCAGTAGGCCGGCGTCGCCGCCGGTGTGGCCGGGGACGATGCGCAGCCGTCGCGTGGCCAGGGCGGTGGAGCGGTGGAAGACCACCTCGCGCACCCCGGCCACCAGGGGGTCGTAGGCCTGGGCGAGGTCGCCGCCCAGCACGATCACGGCCGGGTTGAGCAGATTGACCGCCCCGGCCAGGACCTCGCCGATGCGCCGGCCGGCGCCGCGCACCAGGGTGACGGCCGCGGGGTCGCCGCCCCGGGCCAGGGCGGCCAGCTCCGGGACCCCGGCGACCGCGCGGCCCTGGGCGGCCAGCCGCTCCAGCAGCGCGGGGCCGCCGGCCACGGCCTCCAGGCAGTCGGTGTTGCCGCAGCGGCACGGCGTGCCCCCGCCGTCGCGGACGGGGATGTGCCCGATCTCGCCCGCGGCGCCCAGAGCGCCGCGCAGGAGGGTGCCGCCGGAGACGATGCCGGCGCCGATCCCGGTGGAGGCCTTGACGAAGACCAGGTCGCCGACGCCGGGGTGGCGGGCCCGGTGCTCCCCCAGGGCCATGGCGTTGACGTCGTTGTCCAGCAGCACCGGGACGTCGAAGCGCGCGGCCACCAGGGGCCGGATCTCCACGCCGCCCCAGCCCGCGAGCACGGGCGGGGTCGGGGCGCGGCCGGCGGCGAACTCCACGGTGCCGGGCACGCCGATGCCGGCGCCGCGCACCCCGGCGCCGGTGCGCCCGGCGGTGCGCAGCAGCTCCTCCCAGGTGTCGAGCAGCCAGGGCAGCACGGCATCGGGCCCCTCCTCCACGGGCGGCGCGCCGTCGGCCTGGGCCAGGATGCGGCCGGCGAGGTCGCAGACGGCGGCCCGGCCGCGGGAGAAGCCCAGGACCGCGGCGAGCACGGTGCCGGCGTCGGCGTTGAACTCCAGCCGGGCGGGCGGCCGGCCGCCGCCGGAGGGGCCGGTCGCATCCTCGGTGACCAGCCCGTGGGCCAGCAGCTCGGTGACGCGCAGCGCCACGGCGGGCCGGGACAGGCCGGTGCGGCGGCCGATCTCGGTGCGGGTGGCGGCGTCGCCGGTGCGGATGAGCCGCAGCACGTGGCCGCTGGAGACGGCTCCGGGGGAGGGAGCGGTGCGGCGTGGCATGCCCCATTGAAACACGCTTCTGGGCGGTCGGCGGACGAACCAGGACGACTTATGTAAAAAATACTCCTTAAGTGGAGCTTGTTATGTGACCGAACCCGCCGCTATGTTGCCTTACGTCCACAACGTGCCCTGTGTCACGGTCCGGGCGCGGCAGTACCCGCCCGGCCCCCGGGCACGCCCCGGCGCCCCCACCCGACCCCAGGCGCCCGCCCGCCCACGGCACGAACAGGAGCACCCCCGATGACGACCCTCCACCCCCGCCTCGCCGAGGTCACCCGGCGCATCGCCGAGCGCAGCGCCACCGCGCGCGCCGCCTACCTGGACCGCATCGGCGCCGCGGCCGCCGAAGGCCCGGCGCGCGCCGGGCTGGGCTGCGCCAACCTCGCCCACGGCTTCGCCGCCTGCGCACCCGCCGACAAGCTCGCGCTGAGCGCCGACGTCAAGCCCAACATCGCCATCGTCTCCGCCTACAACGACATGCTCTCCGCCCACCGGCCGCTGGAGGACTACCCCGCGATCCTCAAGCGGGCCGTCGCCGGCGCCGGGGGCGTCGCCCAGTTCGCCGGCGGCGTCCCTGCGATGTGCGACGGCATCACCCAGGGCCGCGCGGGCATGGAGCTGTCGCTGTTCAGCCGCGACGTCATCGCCATGTCCACCGCCCTGGCCCTGTCCCACGACATGTTCGACGGCGCCCTGATGCTGGGGGTGTGCGACAAGATCGTGCCCGGCCTGCTCATCGGGGCCCTGTCCTTCGGCCACCTGCCGGTGGCGTTCGTCCCCGCCGGGCCCATGCCCTCGGGCCTGCCCAACGCTGACAAGGCCCGCGTCCGCCAGCTCTTCGCCGAGGGCAAGGCCGGGCGCACCGAACTGCTCCAGGCCGAATCCGCCGCCTACCACGCCCCCGGCACCTGCACCTTCTACGGCACCGCCAACTCCAACCAGATGCTCATGGAGGTCATGGGCCTGCACCTGCCCGGCGCCAGCTTCGTGCCGCCGGGCACCCCGCTGCGCGAGGCTCTCACCGCCGAGGCCGGGCGCCGCGTCACCGGATTGACCGCCCTGGGCGAGCACCACACGCCCATCGGCGAGGTCGTCGACGAGCGCGCGATCGCCAACGCCGTGGTGGCGCTGCTGGCTACCGGCGGCTCCACCAACCACACCCTGCACCTGGTGGCCGTCGCCGCGGCCGCGGGCATCGAGCTGACCTGGGACGACTTCGCCGACCTGTCGACGGCCGTCCCGCTGCTGACCCGCATGTACCCCAACGGCGCGGCCGATGTGAACCGCTTCCACGACGCCGGGGGCACCGCTTACCTGATCGCCCAGCTCCTCGACAGCGGGCTCCTCCACGCCGACGTCGCCACCCTCGCCGGCCCCGGCCTGGACCGCTACCGCCACCGCCCCGAACTGGGCCCCTCCGGCCTGGCCTGGGACGACGAACCCAAGGCCAGCACCGACACCGCCGTTCTGCGCCCCGCAGACGACCCCTTCTCCCCCGACGGCGGACTGCGCATGGTCGCCGGCAACCTGGGCCGCGCCGTCGTCAAGGTCTCGGCCGTGGCCCCCGAACGCCACGTCATCGAGGCCCCCGCCCGCGTCTTCGACGACCAGGCCGGCCTCCAGGCCGCCTTCGACGCCGGCGAGCTCGACGCCGACCTCGTCGCCGTGGTCCGCTTCCAGGGGCCGCAGGCCAACGGCATGCCCGAGCTGCACAAGCTCACCCCGCCCCTGGGCGTCCTCCAGGACCGCGGCCACCGGGTCGCCCTGGTCACCGACGGACGCATGTCCGGCGCCTCGGGCAAGGTGCCCGCCGCCATCCACGTCTCCCCCGAGGCCGCCGCGGGCGGCCCCCTGGCCCGGGTGCGCGACGGCGACACCATCCGCCTCGACGCCACAGCGGGCACCCTGGAGGTGCTGGCCCCCGACCTCATGGAGCGCGCCCCCGCCGCCCCCGCCGCCGAGCCCGCGGTGGGCACCGGCCGCGAGCTGTTCGCCGCCCTGCGCCGGGCGGTCGGCCCGGCCGAGCAGGGCGCCGGGGTCTTCGGGGCCGCCCGGTGACCGCCGCTCCCCCGCTGACGCAGCCCGCCGTCCCGGCGCCCGCGCGCTCCCGCCCCTGGCTCGTGGCCGACATCGGCGGCACCAACGCCCGCTTCGGCCTGGTCGACGCCCCCGGGGCGCGCCCGCGCGACGTCTGCCGCCTGCTGTGCGCCGACCACCCCGACCTCGCCTCGGCCGCCCGCACCTACCTGGAGCGCACCGGCGGCGCCCGCCCCGGCGCGGCGTGCGTGGCGGTGGCCGGGCCGGTCGAGGGCGACCGGATCCGGCTCACCAACGCCCGCTGGGACTGCTCGGCCGAAGACACCCGCCGCGAGCTGGGGCTGGCGCACATCGAGGTGGTCAACGACTTCGCGGCGCTGGCGCTGGCCCTGCCCCGCCTGGACGGCGGCGACCTGCTCGCCCTGGGCGGGCCCCCGCCCGCGGCCCGCCGCCCCATGGCGGTGCTGGGGCCCGGCACCGGCCTGGGCGTCGCCGGGCTGCTGCCCGCCCCCGGCGGCGGCTGGGTGCCGGTCTCGGGCGAGGGCGGCCACGTCGGCCTGAGCCCGGCCACCGACCTCGAGATCGAGGTGCTGCGCACCCTGCGCGCCGGCCAGGGCACCGTCACCGCCGAATGCGTCCTCTCCGGCCCCGGGATGACCCGGCTGCACGGCGCCCTGGCCCGGGTGCACGGCGGCGCCGCGGCCGCGCCGCTGCCGGCGGAGCGGATCTGCGACACGGCCGACGAGGACCCGCTGTGCGCGCTGACGCTGGAGGTGTTCTGCGCGCTGCTGGGCGGCTTCGCCGGGGACTGCGCGCTCACCCTCGGCGCCACGGGCGGCGTGTTCGTGGGCGGGGGGATCGCGCCGCGGATCGCGGAGGTCCTCCAGCGCAGCGATTTCCGGATCCGGTTCGAATCGAAGTACCGGATGACCGATTATGTGAAGGACATCGCCACCGTGCTGATCACCGCGCCCACCCCGGCGCTGCTCGGCACGGCGGCCCGGCTCGACCAGTGCTTGGAGACCACCCCATGAAGCCCCGCAGCAGCGCCGACCTGTTCACCCTGGCCCCGGTCATCCCCGTCGTCGTCCTGGACGACGCGGCGACCGCGGTCCCCCTGGCGCGCGCGCTGGTCGCCGGCGGCCTGCCCGCCATCGAGGTCACCCTGCGCACCGAGGCCGGGCTGCCCGCCATCGAGCGCATCGCCGCCGAGGTGCCCGGGGCCGTGGTCGGCGCCGGCACCGTGACCACCCCCGCCCAGGCCGCCGACGCCGCCAAGGCCGGCGCCGCGTTCCTGGTCAGCCCGGGCTGCACCCCCACGTTGCGCGAGGCCATGGCCGCAACCGGGCTGCCGTTCCTGCCCGGGGTGGCGACCGCGTCGGAGGCGCTGGCGCTGCTGGAGGCCGGCGTGACCGCCATGAAGTTCTTCCCCGCCGAGGCCGCGGGCGGGCGCCCCCTGCTCAAGTCGCTGTCGGGGCCGCTGCCGCAGGCCCGCTTCTGCCCCACCGGCGGCATCACCCCCGCCAACGCGCCCGACTACCTGGCGCTGCCCAACGTCGGCTGCGTCGGCGGCACCTGGCTCACCCCCGGCGATGCCCTGGCCGCGGGCGACTGGGCGCGCATCACCGCCCTGGCCACCGAGGCGGCCGCCCTGCGCCCGGCGGGCTGACCCCAGCACCACCGCGCCGCGGGCGCCCCCATTGAGGGGGCGCCCGCGGCGTTGCCGTGTGCACGCGATGTCGACCCGCCGACGGAAGGGGTTGACGCGAGCGGCGGAGCGGCATAAGTTCTTAATCAACGAGATGGTTGACCAACGGGAAGGTTGAATAAACTGCCCGGACCCCCTGAACCCGCGACCGGCGGATCCGGCGACGACGCGCTCGACCGGGCCTTCGCCGCCCTCGCCGACCCGGTGCGCCGGCGGATCATCGCCCGCCTGAGCACCGGACCGGCCACCGTCAACGAGCTCGCCGCCCCGTTCGACATCTCCAAGCAGGCGGTCTCCAAGCACATCCAGGTCCTCGAACACGCAGGCCTGGTCACCCGCACCCGCGAGGCCCAGCGCCGCCCCGTCCACCTGAACCCGGGCGCGCTGGAGTCGCTGACCGCCTGGATCGACACCTACCGGCTCGACCACGAACGCAGATTCCGGCGCCTGGACGCCCTGCTCGACACCATGGGAGACACAGACCAATGAGCACCAACCCCGTCACCGTCACCGCCCCCGAGGGCGTCCCCTTCATCGAGATCACCCGCGAGTTCGACGCCCCGGTCGAGGCCGTCTTCCGCGCCCACACCGACCCGGGCCTGGTCAAGCAGTGGCTGGGCCCCCACGGCTACGACATGGACATCGAGGCCTACGACGTGCGCACCGGCGGGCGCTACCGCTACGTGCACAGCGACGGCTCCGGCGGGTCCTACGCCTTCAACGGCGTCTTCCACACCGTCCGCCCCAACGAGACGATCATCCAGACCTTCGAATACGAGGGCGTGCCCGACTCCGTCAGCATCCAGACGCTGACCTTGGAGGACCTCGGCGGCGGCCGCACCCGCCTCACCGGCCACAGCACCTTCCCGTCGATGGAGGCCCGCGACGGCATGATCAGCAGCAACATGGAGAAGGGCGTCACCGAGGGCTACGAGCGCCTCGACGAGGTCCTCGCCGGCCGCTGACCGGCGGCCCATCACGCCGGCTGAGCCCCGGTCCGCTGACCGGGGACCGGGGCTCAGCCGAGCGCGTCCCCGCCGCCGGACCGGTAGGCCCCCGCGCGGGCTGCGGCCGCCGCGGCCTCGGCGGCGCGGTCCGCCGCGGCCTCGTCCAGCGGGGCGCCGGTCGTCAGCAGCCGGTAGTACAGGGGGGCCGATCCCGCGCGGACCACCTCATGGGGATCGGGCGATTCCCAGCGCGGCGACATGGACCACCGATATGGTCAACGTTGACTCACTCGGAGGGGGTGTGCTGGATGATTCGCGCGTACAAGTTCCTCCTGCGGCCCACCATGAGCCAGAGGGCCGTACTGGCGGCAATGTTGCGCGACCACTGCTCGCTCTACAACGCTGCCTTGCAGGAACGTCGCGACGCCTATCAGCGCCCCTCCAAGACCACCATCCGCTACGGGCAGCAGTCTGCGCAGCTCAAGGAGATCCGGGCGTTCGACCCCGAGTGCCAGGGCCGCTGGTCGTTCTCCTCCCAGCAGGCAACACTGCGTCGGCTGGATAGGGCGTTCGCGGCGTTCTTCCGCCGCGTCAAGACTGGGGAAACCCCCGGATATCCCCGCTACCGCGGGGTCGGCCGGTTTGACACCGTGGAGTTCCCCAAGGATGGCGACGGCTGCCGCTGGGACTCCACCCCGCATGACCGTGTGGCCCGGGTGCGCCTTCAGGGTGTCGGGCACGTCAGGGTGCACCGGCATCGGCCGGTGAACGGCACGGTCAGGACGATCAGCGTCAAGCGCGAAGGGCACCGCTGGTATGTGATGGTGACAGCCGAGCGGGAGCCGGAGCCGCTGACGCCGACGTCCAGCGCGATCGGGGTCGATATGGGCATCGCCAATTTCCTCGCCGACTCCGACGGCGGGTTTGTACCCAACCCGCGTCACGGACGCAAGGCTGCCGCAAAGCTCGTTACGGCTCAGCAGGCCCTCAGCTGTTGCGAGAGCCGGTCGACGAGACGCCGCAAGGCGGTGGAGAACGTAGCAAAGCTGCACCGCAAGGTGCGCCGACAACGGCTCGACCATGCCCACAAGACCGCGCTCGACCTCGTGCGGCACCATGCCTTCATCGCGCACGAAGACCTCAAGATCCGCAACATGAGCCGGGCTCCTGCCCCGAAGCCGGACCCCAACGTACCGGGTGCCTTTCTACCCAACGGGGCCTCGGGCAAGGCGGGATTGAACCGCTCGATAGCCGATGCCGGATGGGGGGTGTTCCTCGCGATCCTGAACGCCAAGGCTGAGAGCGCCGGACGGGAAGTGATGGCCGTGGACCCCCGCAACACCTCCCGGCGGTGCCCCGAATGCGGGCACACCGCCCAGCAGAACCGGCCCACACAGGAGAAGTTCCACTGTCAGTCGTGCGGTCACAGCGCCCACGCCGACACAGTGGCGGCCACCAACGTTCTACGGGCCGGGCTGGCCCGTCGCGAAGCCCAACCGGCATAGCGAGAAGCTACCCCCTTTTTGCGGGGTGGAGGAGTCACCAACTGGCTGCTGCGGCGCCCCACCGTCGCCTCGGTCATCATCGGCGCCCGCGACGAGAACCAGCTGCGCCAGAACCTCGGCGCCATCGGCTGGATGCTCTCCGACGAGCACATGGCCCGCCTCGACGCCGCCAGCCGCACCACCGCGCCCTACCCGTACTTCCCGTACCGGCGCCAAGAGGGCTTCGCCCGGCTCAACCCGCCGATGGAGGACACCGCCCGCCCGGCCGCATGACACCCGGGCGCAACCGGGCGGAGGCGGGCTCAGCCGCCGGGACGCCCCGGCAGCCCGCTGAGGGGCACGGCGGCCTTCAGCAGCATCTCCCGGTACTCCTCGCCCGGGTCGGAATCGAGCACCACCGCCCCGCCCGCGCCCACCGTCAGGACGCCGCCCGAGCGCACCGCGGTGCGGATCACGACGCTGAGATCGGCCGCGCCGCTGTAGGACACATAGCCCAGCGCACCCGAGTACACCCCGCGCGCCGACACCTCCAGCCCGTCGATGACCTCCATCGTCCGCCCCTTGGGCGCACCCGTCATCGACCCCGGCGGAAAGCACGCGGCCACGGCGTCCATTGCGTGCACATCCCCGCGCAGCCGCCCGCGCACCGTGGAGACCAGCTGGTGCACCCCGGCGTGGGACTCGGTGAACATCAGCCCCGGCACCCCCACCCCGCCCACCTCGCACACCCGGCCCAGGTCGTTACGGACCAGGTCCACGATCATCAGGTTCTCCGCCCGCGTTTTGGCGTCCTCCCGCAGCGCCCGCACCCGCCGGGCGTCCACCTCCGGGTCGCCGTGGCGCGGCGCGGTCCCCTTGATGGGCCGGCTCTCGGCACTTCCGTCGCCGCCCACCCTCAGGAACCGCTCCGGCGAGGCGCTGAACACCCCGGCCTCCCCCAGCCGCAGCAGCGCCCCATAGGGGGCGGGGGCGGCCCGGCGCAGCCGCCGGTAGTAGGCGAGGTCATCGTCGGGCGCGGGCAGCCGCAGCCGCGTGGTCAGGCAGATCTCGTAGCTCTCCCCCTCCACGAGGCGGCCCAGGCACTCCTTGACGTCGGCCTCATAGCCCGCGCGCGGCCGCTCCAGCAGCGGCTCAGGGTCCGCCCCGCCGGGCTCCCCGGCCGGCGGCAGCGGGGGCAGGGCGGCCAGCGCCCGCAGCGTCTGCGCGATCCAGGCCTCGCCGTCGGCGCCGCCGTCGGCGGCCACCGCATAGGTGCGGCCCGCCGCGTGGTCGACGGCGACGAAGCGGTCGCAGCGCAGCCACACCGCATCGGGCACATCGGAGCGGTGGCGGCCCGGCGCTCCCAGGTCGGCCTTGAGCTCGTAGCCGAAGTAGCCCACGTACCCGCCGGCGAAGTCGAACGGCAGCCCGGCCGGCGCGGGGCCGGGGCGGGCCGCGGTACGCCGCCGCAGGACGTCGAAAATGCTCCCGCTCTCGCGCCGCTCGGCCGCGCCCTCGGCGGCCACGGTCACCGCGCCCTCGCCCGCCCGGTAGGTCAGCACTTCGCCGCGGGGCCCCTGGGCGTCGCCGAGGAAGGAGAAGCGCGCCGTGGGGCCGGCCGTCCGGCTGCTGTCCAGCCAGAACGCGTAGGCGCTGGCGCCGTGGAGCCGGGCGAAGGCGCGTTCGGTGTCCACGGCATAAGGCAGGGTCGCGAACCGGAGCGCCCCGGGATCCGGACCCGGATCGCCGCCCGGGGTTTCGGACACAGACGCGTCACGTCTTCGCAGGTCAGACGGGGTCACCTCGGGGTCCAGGGCGGCTGTTCCGGTTTCGGACACGGTGCGCCGGCCCCGCTCGTCCCCGGTTTCGGACACCCGCGGGCGACCGCGCCCCGCCCGCCGGGCCAGCTCGCCGAAATTGGCGATGAGGCGCGCCCCGTGCTCGGTGGCGACCGACTCGGGGTGGAACTGCACGCCCCACCGCGGCAGAGCGCGGTGGGCCAGCCCCATCACCACCCCGTCCTCGGCCCAAGCGGTGGCCTCCAGCGCCTCCGGCAGCGGCTCGGGGACCGCCAGCGAGTGGTAGCGCACCGCGGTGAAGCCCTGCGGCAGGCCCGCGAACAGCCCGCCACCGCTGTGGCGGACCCGGCTGAGGTGGCCGTGCCGGGGCACCGGCGCCGCATGCACCGCGGCGCCCGCCAAGTGCGCGATCGCCTGGTGGCCCAGGCACACCCCCAGCACCGGCAGGTCCGTGCCGGCGAGCACGCGCGAGACCGCGCCGAGGTCGCGGGGGCGCTGCGGGCGCCCGGGCCCCGGGGAGACCACGACCGCGTCGAACCCGGCCAGGCCGGTCGCCGCGGCCCGCTCCAGCGCGGGCGCGTCGTTGGCCACCACCTCGGGCTCCGCCCCGAGCACACCGGCGATGAGCTGGGCGAGGTTGTAGGTGTAGGAGTCGTGGTTGTCGATCAGCAGCACCCGCACCGCGTCGCCCTCCCGCCCCGCCGGCCCCCGGACCCGCTCCGGTCGCCCCACTGTGGCACGGCCACCACGGCACGACGGACCCGGGGTCGGCCGCCACCGCACCTCAGCGCAGGCACGGCGCGGCCCGGCCGGGAAGGGCGGGACCTACGCCGGGGCGCCCTGGGGCAGCTGCGCCTCGATCGCGGCCACCACCTCGTCGGCCTCGGGCTCGGTACGCGGCCGGAACCGGCCCACGACCTCACCCTGGGGCGAGACGAGGAACTTCTCGAAGTTCCACTGGACGTCCCCGGCCTCGCCCTCGGCGTCGGCGCTGCGGGTCAGCTCCGTGAACAGCGGATGCCGGCCCGCACCGTTCACCTCCACCTTCTCGAACAGCGGGAAGTCCACCCCATATGTGGTGGAGCAGAACGTCTGGATCTCCTCGGCACTGCCCGGCTCCTGGCCCATGAACTGGTTGCAGGGGAAGCCCAGGACCGTGAAGCCCCGCCCCGCGAAGCGCTGCTGGAGCCGCTGGAGGCCCGCGTACTGGGGGGTGAGCCCGCACTTGGAGGCCACATTGACCAGCAGCAGCGCCTTGCCCCGGTGGTCGGCCAGCGTGGCGGGATCGCCGGCCAGGGTCGTCAGCGCAATGTCGTACAGGGTGCTCATCGTTCTCCGGATCGCTCTCACTCGGCCCATCGGCGACGTCATCCGCCGCCCTCGGGGCGAGGCTACTCCCACCCCGCGGCCGCCCGGCGGCGCCCCCGCTACCGCCCCATCGACTCCAGCGTCCGGCCCTTCGTCTCCGAAATGAACCGCCACACGAACACGAACGACAGCACCGCGAAGAGCGTGTAGATGCCGTAGGCCCCGCTCAGGCTCCAGTCGCGCAGCGCCGGGAACGTCACCGTGACCAGCCAGTTCGCGATCCACTGCGTGGCGGTGGCCACCGCCATCGCCGCAGCCCGGATGCGCAGCGGGAACATCTCCCCCAGCAGCACCCACGTGACCACACCCCACGACAGCGCGAAGAACAGCACGAACAGGCTCGCCGACGTCAGCGCCACCGCGCCCCACCCGAACGACAGGCTCGCCTGCGCCCCCACGACCCGCGCATGGCTGAACGCGAACCCCGTCACCGCCAGCGCCACCGCCATGCCACCCGACCCCACCAGCAGCAGCGGCCGCCGGCCGATCCGGTCGACCAACCCGATCGCGATGAACGTCCCCACGATGTTCACGATCGAGGTGAACAGGCTCAGCAGCAGCGAATTGCTCTCGTCCACCCCCACCGACTGCCACAGCGACGACGAGTAGTAGAAGATCACGTTGATCCCCACCAACTGCTGGAACGCCGACAGCGCCATACCGATCCACACGATCGGCAGCAGCCCCCACCGGCCCCGCAGGTCGCCCAGCCGGGGACGCACCTCCGAGCCCAGCGCCTCCCGGATCTCCCGGATACGCCGGTCGACGTCGCCGCCCTCGACCTCCGCCAGCACCCGCCGCGCCTGGTCCGTGCGCCCCACCCGCACCAGGTGGCGCGGCGACTCGGGGATGGTGAAACTCAGCGCGATGTACAGCGCGGCCGGGACGACCGCCGCGCCCAGCATCCACTGCCACGCCGACAGCGGCCCCAGGTCATTGGTCGCGCTGCCATTGGCGGCCGAGGCGATCGCGAAGTTGACCAGCTGCGACAGCGCGATCCCCAGCACGATGGCCAGCTGCTGCAACGACGCCAGCCGCCCCCGGTAGGCCGGCGGCGAGACCTCGGCGATGTAGGTCGGCGCGATCACCGAGGCGATGCCGATCGCGATACCGCCCACGACCCGCCACAGCGCCAGGTCCCAGATCGCGAACGGCAGCGCCGAGCCGATGGCGCTGACCGCGAAGAGCACCCCGGCGATCCGCGTGACCCGGATACGCCCGATCCGGTCGGCCAGCCCGCCGGCGATGGCCGCACCCACGGCCGAACCCAGCAGCGCAGCGGCCACCGTGAGCCCGGTGACCCCCGACCCCACCGCGAAATGCCGCTGGACGGCGTCCACCGCACCGTTGATGACGGCACTGTCGTATCCGAACAGGAACCCGCCCATCGCGGCCGCCGCCGCGATCAGCGTCACATGGACGATGTTCAGCTCCCCCGCGGTCCTGGCCGCGTGCGGATCCGGTTCTGCCACGTCGTCGTCTCCCTCGCCGGGGTCCTCGCAGGCACCGGCCCCACCGGGCCGCCACCGCGAACAATGGTGCTCCCATGATCATGACGCGCAGTGATCGAGCGGCGCGCGACACCACCGGGGCGCACATCGGGCGGAAGAATTTACGGTCGGCGGCCGTACCCGCCCACCGGCCATGGCACACACACCACCGCACACCGCGAAGCAGCACACACCGCCCACCTGCACCGGAAGGTTGCCACCCACCCCACGCGGGTAGAGGGGACGCGGTCACCAGCAACCCACCCGAATGGAGTGGTCATGTCGGAACTGCTCGATCTGCACGGCCAGGCCATGCAGGAATTCGACCGCCGCGTACACGCGATCCGGCCTGGCCAGTGGCCCGACCCCACCCCCTGCATCAGCTGGGACGTGCGCGACCTCGTCGACCACATCGTCGGCGAACAGCTGTGGGTCCCCTACCTCCTCAGCGGCGGCCGCATCGAGGACGCCGGCGACGACTTCGCCGACGACCCCCTCGGCGAGGACCCCATCTCCGCATGGGAGGTCTCCGCCCGCGACGCCCGCGCCGCATGGCTGCGGCCCGGCGCCACCGAACGCACCGTCCACCTCTCCTTCGGCGATGTCCCCGGGTCGGTCTATCTGTGGCAGATGACCTTCGACCTGGCCGTCCACGCCTGGGACCTCGGCCGCGGCATCGGCGAGGACGAGACGCTCGACACCCGCCTGTCCGAAACCCTGCTGGACTGGTGGCAGGACCAGGGGATCTCCGGCGGCCCGATGTTCGCCGACCCCGTCCCGGTCGGCGAGACCGCCGACGCCCAGAGCCGGCTCCTGGCCTCCACCGGACGCCGCCCCTGACACCGGCCGACCGACGGCCACCGCGCCCGCACCGCACCGCCCGCCCGTTGGGCGGGCGCCCGCCGGCCGCCGGCCCCCAGACCCGGGGCCCTCCGCGGCTAGAAGAACTCGTCCAGCAGCCGGTAGAACGCCATCCGCGCCGGATCCGCGGCCTGGTCGCCGTAGTGGTGCAGGAACGCGCGGGCGAACGGCGGGCCGTACTGCTCGTTCAGCCCGGCATCGGAGAGGCTGCGGCAAGCCAGGGCCAGGTCCATGTGGCGGTCGGCCACACCCAGCCGCCCGGTATCGACCACCCCGGTCCACTCCAGCGTGGCCGGGTCGACCAGGACGTTGGGCAGGCACAGGTCCCCGTGGCAGACCACACGGTCCTCGGCCGCCGGGACGCTCCGCTCCAGCTCCCCGAGGACGTCCTCGGGGCTCCGGCCCAGCCGCTCGTCGTCGAAGTCGCCGGCGTCGACCCGCCCGGCGGCGACGTTCGCGCGCGCCTGCGGGACGGTGACGTCCAGGCCGCAGTCGAACGGGCACTCCTCGACCGGCAGGTCGTGCAGGTGCCGCGTGAACCGGGCGAACGCCGCCACCGCCGGCGCGCGCAGGTGAGCGGGCCACGGCTCATCCAGCGGCCGCCCCGGCACCGCCGTGGTGACCAGCCAGCCCACGCCGTCGCGCTCGCCGATCTCGACCGTGCCGGGCGCGCCGATCCCCACCTTGGCCAGCCACGCCGACCGCTCCGCCTCGGCCCGCAGCACAGCGGGGTCGGGATCGACCTTCACGTAGAGGCGACGGCGGCCCTCCAGCCGCCAGACCCGCGCACCGGATGCCCCGCTGGTGACCGGCGTCCAGTCGGAGAGCAGGAAGCGGCGGCGCAGCCGCCGGACAACGGAGTCCACCATCCGGCCAACGATAGTCCGGCCTGCGGCATGGCCGCGCGCCGTTTTCCCGTGGGACCGGGCCGCCCCACGGCGACGGCCCGGGGCGACCGAGGGCGTGCACGCACGCGCCACCCGCCCCTCCCCCGCGGGGCACGGTCGCATACGCTCGGCCACGTGCACATCGAGATCCATGACGTCGACTGGGATCACCCCGAAGGCGCGCGGCTGCGCCGGGACCAGCAGCGCGAGGTCGCCGAACGCTACGGCGGCGCCGACACCGAGGCGGGCCCCAAGCCCTCCGGGCGCGACACCGCCCTCTTCCTGCTCGCCACCGATGTCCGCAGTGGCGAGGCCGTCGGCTGCGGCGGGCTGCGCGCGCTCGATGACGACGCGTTCGAGCTCAAGCGCATGTACGTCGTCCCGGCCTGGCGCGGGCGGCGCGTGGGGCAGGTCCTGCTGCGCGCGCTGGAGGAGGCCGCCCGGGAGCGGGGTGCGTCGGTGATGCGCCTGGAGACCGGGTCGGCGCAGGGCGAGTCGATACGGCTGTACGAGCGCTGCGGGTACCGGCGTATCGAGCGCTACGGCCACTATGCCGACTCCGAGGTGAGCGTCTGCTTCGAGCGGTCGCTGACCGGCGACCCGCAGCCCGCCGCGGGCTGACCACCGCACCGACCGCCGAAGGCCGCCATGACCACTCCCCCCACCCCCGGCCTCGTCTGGTACGCGAGCTACGGGGCGAACATGTCCGCGGACCGCTTCGCGTGCTACGTCGCGGGCGGGGTCCCGCCCGGAGGCAAGCGGGCCAACCCCGGGTGCCGCGACCGCACGCCCCCGCGCGAGCGGCGGGCCCTGTGGCTGGCGGGCGGGGTCCACTTCGCGTTCACCTCGCGCATGTGGGGCGGCGGGCTCGCGCTGTACGACCCGGCGCTGCCGGGTGCCACACCGGCGTGCGCCTATCTGGTGACGGCCGAGCAGTTCACCGACATCGCCGCCCAGGAGATGTACAAGGCGCCCGGCGCCGACCACGACCTCGCCGAGGTCCTGCGCACGGGCCGCATCGTTCTGGGGGCCGGCCGCTACGAGACCCTCCTTCACCGCGGCGACCTCGATGGCCACCCGATCCTCACCTTCACCAGCCACGCGCCGAGTACGGAGGTGCAGGCCACCTCCCCCTCCGCCCGCTACCTCGGCACGATCGGATCCGGCCTGCGCGCCACCCACGGCTGGAGTGCCCAGCGGACCGGCGCCTACCTCGCTTCCCGTCCGGGTACGTCGGGGACGTGGACCGGAGAAGAGGTGGCGGCCCTTCTCGCCGGTTCGTAGCCGGGCCGAGCCGGTACCGGGCAGTACTGCTCTGTACAAGAACACAGCGCCCGCCTGTACAGCGTAGGGTACGCAGGTTCGAATTCTCCCGAATGCGGGGCTCAGAGGACGGTCCCGTCCGGGCCGTCCCCCTCCCCTGTGCGCGCGATGCCCCACACCCGTTCCAGGGAGGCGGGGGCCAGGACCTCCGACGGAGCCCCTTCGGCGACCACGCATCCCCCGGCCAGCAGGACGCAGTGGTCGGCGCGCCGGGCGGCGGCGAGGTCGTGGGTGGCGTGGACCACGGTGGTCCCCTTACGGACGGTGTGGTCGAGGGCATCGGAGATGCGCTGCTGCGCTTCGATGTCCAGGCCGGTGTCCGGCTCGTCGAGGAGCAGGAGATCGGCCTGCTGGGCGAGCCCCTGCGCGACGAGCGCCCGCTGCCGCTCGCCGCCGGAGAGCGCGCCGAGGCGGCGCGCGGCGAGGTGGCCGATGCCGAGCCGGTCCATGCAGGTGTCGATGATCGCCCGGTCGTCGCGGGTGAGCCGGCGCCACGGGCCGCGGTGCGCCCAGCGGCCCATGGCCACGGTCTCGCGCACGCTGATGGGCAGCGCATCGGCGGCGGCGCTGCGCTGCACCACGAGGGCGGGGCCCACCGCGCTGCGGCGCCGTACGGCTCCCGATGCCGCGGGGACCACCCCGGCGACCGCCCCGAGCAGGGTGGACTTCCCCGATCCGTTGGGCCCCACGATCGCGGTGACCCGGGCCGCGGGGATGCGGGCCGTGATCGCGCACAGCACCCGGTGACGCCCGTACCCCGCTGACAGCCGGTCGATCGCCACGGCCGGATCCTCCTGAGTCTCCACAGCACACCCCACCCCATGTGAAAATGAAAATCATTATCATTGTACTATTCCGGCATGGAATGGTTGCTCGACCCGTTCGCGGTCTCCTTCGTGCAGCGCGCGTTGTGGGGCGGTGTCCTCGTCTCGCTCATCTGCGCCCTGGCCGGGACCTGGGTGGTCCTGCGCGGCATGGCCTTCCTCGGCGACGCGATGTCGCACGGGATGCTGCCGGGGGTCGCGCTCGCCTCGATACTGGGCGCCAGCCTGACCGCCGGGGCCGCGGTCAGCGCCGCCGTGATGGCCGTCGGGGTCACCGCGCTGGGCCGCTCGGCGCGGCTGTCGCAGGACACCGGCATCGGGCTGCTGTTCGTCGGGATGCTCTCGACCGGCGTGATCATCGTCTCCCACTCCCGGTCCTTCGCCGTCGACCTCACCGGCTTCCTCTTCGGCGACGTCCTCGCGGTCCGCGACCGCGACCTGGCCTACCTCGCCGTCGCGCTCGCGGTCGCCGCCGCAGTGGCGGCGCTGGGCCACCGGTCGTTCGTCGCGCTGGCGTTCGACCCGCGCAAGGCCGCCACCCTGGGGTTGCGCCCCCGCGCGGCGCACGCGTGCCTCCTCGGGCTGACGACGCTGGCGATCGTGGCGTCCTTCCACGTGGTGGGGACCCTGCTGGTGTTCGGGCTGCTCATAGCGCCGCCCGCGGCCGTCGCGCTGTGGGTCGGGCGCATCCCGCTGATCATGCTCGGCTCCGCGGTTCTTGGCAGCGCCGCGACCGCGCTGGGCCTGCTCGTGTCATGGCACACCGGCACCGCGGCCGGCGCCACGATCGCCGCCGTGGCCGTGGCCCTGTTCTTCGCCTCCGCGCTCGGCGCCGCCGTGCGCGGACGCACCCCCCGCACCGCTCCCCGCTCCACAGCCGACACCGGCACCGGCACCGCACCAACAGACATCGAGGTCAACGCGTGAAATGGCACAAGCAGACGTCCACGGCCCCCGTCGCGGCCATCGTCGCGGCGCTCCTGCTCGCCGGATGCGCCGCCGATCCGCACGATGAGGCCGCCGGGGAGCAGGACGACGTCCCCCACGGCTACATCGAGGGCGCCGAGGAGACCGCCGAACCGCAGTCGCGGCTGGTCATGGCGGACGGCGCCACCGGATCGGTGCACATCCTGGACCTGATCACCGAGGAGACCGCCGAGATCGGCCGGGTCGAGGGGGTCAGCGGCCTCAGCGGCGACGGCAGGTTCGCCTACGTCGCCGCCGCCGACCGCGAGACGGTGCAGGTGTTCGACAGCGGGGCCTGGACCGTGGACCACGGCGACCACTCCCACTACTACCGCGCCGAGATGCGCGAGGTCGGCGCCGTGGACGGCGCGCGGCCCGGCGGCGCGGCCGCCGACACCGCCGTCACCGCGCTGCCCTTCGGCGGCACTCTCCGCCTCCTCGACCGCGAGCGGCTGGCCGAGGGCGGCATCGGCGACACCGAGGTGATCGAGGCGCCCGGCGCCGGCCCCGCGGCGGCGGCCGTCCCCTACGGCGGGCACGTCCTCGTCCCGGGAACGGGCGACGGCGACGATGTCGTCGCCGTGCACGACCGCACCGGCGAGCAGGTCGGCACGGTCGAGGAGCCCTGCCCCGACCCCGCCGGCCGCGGTGTCACCCGCCGCGGAGCGGTCTTCGGCTGCGCCGACGGCGCCCTGGTGGTCGCCGAGGAGGACGGCGCGTTCACCGGCGAGAAGATCGCCTACCCCGGGGACGTCGCCGAGGACGAGCGCGCACGCGTCTTCTCCCAACGGCCCGGAAGCGCCACGCTGGCCGCCCCCGCCGGGGACGACGGCGTGTGGGTGCTCGACGTCACGGCGGGTTCCTTGACAAGGGTGGACACCGGCCCGGTGGTCGCCGCGAACGCGGTCGGAGAAGGCGCGCCGCTGCTGGCCCTGACGCCCGAGGGCGTCCTGCACGCCTACGACACCGGATCGGGCGAGCAGACCGCCCGCAGCGAACTGCTGGACGGCCCGCTCGACGGGCCCGGCACCGGCACCGGCACCGGCACGACCATCCAGATCGACACCGCCCGCGCCTACGTCAACGACGCGGCCGCGGACACGGTCTACGAGATCG
The DNA here is from genome assembly GCF_042650565.1 of Nocardiopsis sediminis. NCBI lineage: Bacteria > Bacillati > Actinomycetota > Actinomycetes > Streptosporangiales > Nocardiopsidaceae > Nocardiopsis > Nocardiopsis sediminis. Next base: position 263,910 of record NZ_JBHSBH010000010.1, on the reverse strand, counting down.
ACTACAACGACGACCTGCGCGTGGCCCGCGAGTTCCCCCTGGACTTCTCGCCCACCCACATGGTCGAGACGGGACGGTGAGCCCGATGGCCACCCGGAGGAACCCCCCGCGGCGAACGCCGCGGCCCCTGCTCACCATGGCGGCCGCCGCCACTGCGGGACTGCTCGCGGCGGCGGCCGGCTGCGCGGCCACCGGGCCCGAACGGCAGGGCGTGGTCGTCACCACCAACATCCTCGGCGACATCACGCGCGAGATCGTCGGCGACCAGGCCGACGTGACCGTGCTGATGAAGCCCGGCGCCGACCCCCACTCCTTCGGGATCTCCGCCCAGGAGGCGGCGCTCATCGAGCGCTCCGCGCTCGTGGTCTACAACGGGCTCGGCCTGGAGGAGGGCGTCCTGCGCAACGTGCACGCCGCCGAGGACGCCGGGGTGGCCACCCTGGCGGTGGGCGACGAGGTCGACCCCGTCGCCTTCACGCCCGACGACGCCGCCGACATGGCCGGCGAGCCCGACCCGCACTTCTGGACCGACCCGCGGCGCGTCGCCACCGCCGTGGACGCCATCGCCGAACGCGTGATCGCCGAGGTCGACGGCGTCGATGCCCAGGCGGTCCGCGACAACGCCGCCGACTACCGCGGCGACGTCGAGGAGCTGGACGCCTGGGTCACCGAGCGCGTCGCCGCCATCCCCGCCGACCGGCGCAGCCTGGTCACCGACCACCACGTCTTCGGCTACTTCGCGCAGCGCTACGGCTTCGAGGTCATCGGCGCCGTCGTCCCCAGCGGGACCACCCTGGCCTCCCCCAGCGCCGCCGACCTGGAGTCGCTGGCCGGCTCGGTCCGCGATGCTGGGGTACCGGCGATCTTCGCCGACTCCGCTCAGCCCGACCGGCTGGCGCAGGTCCTCGCCGACGAGGCCGGCGTGCACGTCGAGGTCGTCGCCCTGCACGCGGAGTCCCTGACCGACGCGGACGGCGGAGCCCCCACCTACCTGGAGATGGTCCGCTCCAACACCGACGCCATCGCCGACGGCCTGAGCGGCGGCTGAGGAGCCCTCCCCGGAAGCCCCCCCCGGGGGCGGCCGCCGGGGCCTCCCGCGGCCGCCCCCACCACCCCGCATGAGAGATCGAGAACGAGGAACACGAGATGAACACCAGACCGCACCCCGCGCCTGCCAGGACGGCGGCGGCGCTCTCCGCACTGGTCGCCGCCGGTCTCACCCTGAGCGCCTGCGGCGCCGAGGGCGCCGGCGCCGGGCAGGACGGGGAGACCGGGCAGCCGCCGGCCACCGTCGACTCCCCGCTCGTCGCCACCTACGACGGCGGGATCTACGTCCTGGACGGCACCACGCTGGAGGTCGCCGAGGACATCGCGCTCGACGGCTTCAACCGGGTCAACCCCGCCGGAGACGACCGGCACGTCCTCGTCTCGACCTCCACCGGGTTCCGCGTCCTGGACGCCGCCGCCCCGGAGCTGACCGGCGACGAGTTCCCCGGCGCCGAGCCCGGCCACGTGGTCCGCCACGCCGGCCGGACCGTCCTGTTCGCCGACGGCACGGGGGAGGTCATCTCCTTCGACCCGCAGGAGCTGGGCGGCGGCCTGCCGGAGGCCGAGACGTTCACCTCGCCCGAGCCGCACCACGGGGTGGCGATCGAGCTGGAGAACGGCGAGCTCGTCGTCACCGAGGGGGACGAGGAGACACGCGAGTCGGTGGTGGTGCTCGACGCCGGCCGCGAGGAGGTCGCCCGCTTCGACGAGTGCCCCGGCGTGCACGGGGAGGCCACCGCCCAGGGCGAGGCCGTGGTGATCGGCTGCGAGGACGGCGTGGTGATCTACCGGGACGGCGCGTTCGAGAAGGTCGACAGCCCCACGGAGTACGGGCGGATCGGCAACCAGGCCGGCTCCGAGTCCTCGCCGATCGTGCTCGGCGACTACAAGCAGGACGCCGACGCCGAACTGGAGCGGCCCGAGGAGGTGACGCTCATCGACACCGAGACCGCCGAGCTGGAGCGGGTGGACCTGGGCACCAGCTACACCTTCCGCTCGCTGGCCAGGGGCCCCGAGGGCGAGGCGCTGGTGCTGGGCACCGATGGCCGGATCCACGTGATCGACCCCGAGGCGGCCGAGGTCGTCGACACCATCGAGGTCACCGGGGCGTGGGAGGAGCCGCTGGAGTGGCAGGAGCCGCGCCCGGCGATCTTCGTCCGCGGCGGGACCGCCTACGTCACCGACCCCGGCACCCGGGAACTCTTCGCGATCGACATCGCCGCCCGCGAGGTCACCGAGACGGTGACCCTGCCGGAGGCCCCCAACGAGCTCAGCGGCGTCGTCGCCGGCTGACCCTGGGCCGAGACGCGCGATGAACGACGGGCCCGGCACCCGTGGGGGTGCCGGGCCTTGGGGCGTTCCTGGTCACGTGGTCCGTTCCAGCGTGCCGTGAGATCCGGGCTCGGAGGGAAGGGAGGCGTCCGCCGGTTCGGTCTTCAGGTCGCGCCACAGGCACACGACCACGCCGACGATGACGACGAGGAAGGGGGCGGAGGCGACGATGACGGTCTGCTGGAGGGCGGCGAGCCCGCCGGACAGCAGCAGGATGATCGCCAGGGCGCCCGTCATCGCGCCCCACAGGAGCAGGATCGGGATCCTGGGCCGGATGGAGCCGCGCGTGGTGAGCATGCCCAGGACGTAGGTGTTGGCGTCGGCGCCCGAGACGAAGAACAGGACCGCCAGGAGCACCACCAGCGCGGCCGTGACCGTGGGGAACGGGAATTCGGCCAGGGTGGCGAAGAACGCGCTGTTGAGGTCGGCGGCCGTGGCGCCCGCGATGTCCGTGCCGTGGTCGAGGTCGAGTTCGATGGCCGAGCCGCCGAACACGGAGAACCAGGCGAAGAACGCGAGGCTGGGCATCCCGAGGACGACCAGGATGAACTGGCGGATCGTGCGCCCGCGTGAGATGCGGGCCAGGAACACGCCGACGAACGCGCCCCAGGACACCCACCAGGCCATCATGAAGTAGGTCCAGCTCTGGAGCCAGGCGGTGTCGCCGAAGGCCGGCCCCCGCAGGCTCATCAGCAGGAACTCGTCGCCGTACTGGCCCAGGGACTCCAGGAAGAGCGAGACGAGGAACGCGGTCGGTCCCAGGAAGAGCACGAACACGAAGAGCAGCAGGGCGACCGACAGGTTGAGTTCGCTGATGTAGCGGATGCCGCGCTGGACGCCGGAGGCCGCCGACAGGCTGAACACGGCGGTCACCGCGATGACGATGACCACCTGGGTGGCGGTGCCGGTGGGCGTGCCCAGCAGCCGGTTGAGGCCGTTGTCGATCTGGAGCGCGCCCAGCCCCAGCGAGGTCGTGGTGCCGAACAGTGTGGCGAAGACCGTGAAGATGTCGATGGCCTTGCCGGCGGGTCCGTCGGCGTGCCGGCCCAGCAGTGGCCGGAACAGGGCGCTGACCAGGCCGGGGCGCTTCTTGCGGTACATCGAGTAGCCCAGCCCCAGCCCGAAGACCGCGAAGATCGCCCAGGCGTGCAGCCCCCAGTCGTAGAAGGAGTACTGGAGCGCCCGGACCGCCGCCTGCGGCGTCCCCGCCTCGGCCAGGCCGTGGGGCGGGGACGCGAAGTGCGAGATCGGCTCGGCGATGCCGTAGGAGACCAGGCCGATGCCCATGACCGCGCACAGGATCATGGCGATCCAGGTGTGGGTGGCGAACTCGGGCCGGTCGTCGTCGGAGCCGAGCCGGATGCGGCCGTAGCGGCTGAACGCCAGGCCCGCGAGGAGGAGGAGCAGCAGGAGGGGCAGCAGCAGGTAGGCCCAGCCGAACCCGCGGGTGATCTGGTCGAGGGCCGCGTTCATGGTCGCCATCTGGTGGCCGGGGGCGAGCACGCCCCAGGCGACGAACAGCGAGGAGAGGGCCAGGGAGGCCCAGAAGACCGTTCCCAGGCGTCTCTCGGCGGGGGTGTCGCCGCTGCTCACCGGGCGACCTCGCGGTCGCGACGTACACCGCACGCCATGGTGGCGCAGAGCACAATTTCTTGCATGTCAGGGAACCGTGATTTCTATTGTCCAGCGTCAAGGATCGGCGGCGCCCACCCGCCTGGCGCGTCCCCGTCGGAGGTGGCGCCGGCCGAAGTCCGCGGCACGAGCCGCACCCCCCATCCGCGAAGCACTCGAGCAGCTCCAGGTCGAGGGGGTGGTGGAGATCGGGCCGCGGGTCGGCACCCTCGTGCGGCGCCCCTCCCGGCGCGAGGTGGTCGAGCTGTTCCAGCTCAAGGAAGTGTTGGAAGGGCCGGGCGCGCGGCTGCCCGCCCGCAGGGGCGCGGGCGGGCCGGACTCGGCCTGATCGAGGAGAACCTCGACCGCTCACGAACGGCGGTCGATGCGCGGGACGCCGACGCGTATGCGCGGCTGGTCCACGCGTTCCACGACCTCATCGTACGGGGCGCTGACAACACCCGCCCCACCGCCCACAACCGGCAGCTGATGAAACAGCCCGCCTACCGCCTGCTCGTGGCCGGATCGCTGCGCCGCCCCGGACGGCTGAGGGTCTTGCTCGCCGGGCACCGGCTCGGTGTGGACCGCATCCGCGAGAAGGACCGTCGGCCGCGTTCTGCTGTGGGCGATTTCGCCCGCAGCAGGACGCGGTACCGGGCGGGGCGCGAAGCGGGCAGGGTGGGTCCATGAAACTGCTGATACTGGGCGGCACCGAGTTCGTCGGGCGCGCCATCGCGGACGAGGCGCTGGGCCGGGGCTGGGAGGTCACCGTTTTCCACCGGGGGCACCATCCGGCGCCGCCCAAGGTGACCGACCTGAAGGGCGACCGCACCGCATCGGGCGGGCGGGCCGCGCTGGCCCGGGGGACGTGGGACGCGGTGGTCGACACGTGGTGGGGCGCGCCCAGCGCAGTGCGGGAGACGGCACGGCTGCTGTCCGGCCGGGTGGGACACTATGCCTACGTCTCCTCCCGGTCGGTGTACGCCTATCCGGCGCCGGCCGGGCTCGCCGAGGACGGCCCGCTGGTGGACGGCTCTCCCGGCGACGGCGACGTGGACTACGCGCGGGCCAAGCGCGGCGGCGAACTGGCGGCGGAGGAGGCGTTCGGGGAGCGGGCGCTGTCCGTACGCGCGGGCCTCATCATCGGCCCCGGGGAGAACGTCGGGCGGCTGCCGTGGTGGCTGCTGCGGATCGCGCGCGGCGGCCCGGTACTGGCTCCGGGCCCGAGGGAACTGGAATTGCAGTACATCGACGTGCGCGACCTCGCGGCGTGGGTGGCCGACGCCGTCGCCGCAGGGCGGGGCGGACCGTACAACCTCGTGAGCCCGCCGGGCCACACGACCATGGGCGGGCTGCTGGCGGCCTGCGTGCGCGCCACGGGCAGCGGGGCGGAGCTGCGCTGGAGCGACCCGGAGGCGGTCCTCGCGGCGGGTATCGAGCCCTGGACCGGCCTGCCGATCTGGCTGCCGCCCGGCGAGCTGTACGACACCATGTACCGGGGCGACGTCGCCAAGGCGGTCGCGGCCGGCCTGCGCTGCCGCCCCGTCGCGGAGACCGTGGCCGATACCTGGGCGTGGCTCCAGGGCATCGGCGGGGTGCCGCCGCAGCGCCCGGACCTCCCCCGGGTCGGCCTCGCTCCCGAGGCGGAGGCGGCCTTCCTCCGCGGGTGAGCGCCCCGTTCCCGGGCGCGCGCCGCCGCACACGCCCCCGTGGTGGGCGCGGCGGCGCGCGGGTCAGGCGGCGTCCGGGGCGGCCCGGAGGAGGTGAGGGTTGTCGGTGGTGACGCCGTCGACCCCCATGGCCACGACGTCGGCGAAGCGCTGCGGGTCGGGGACCGGCCAGGCGGTGATCCGCAGCCCGGCGGCGTGGCAGGCGTCGACGTGGTGGCGGGTCAGCCCCGTGATGCCGCACAGCACGGTGCCGGCCCCGGCGGATCGGGCGGCGCCCACCAGGTCGGCGCCGGTGGCCGGTGCCCGGTGGGTGATCAGCCCGACCGGGGTTCCGGGCCGCAGCCAGCGCATCTCGCGCAGGACGGCGGCGTCGAAGGAGGTCACCAGGGTCCGGGCCGCCAGCCCGGGGTCGCCGTTGAGCAGCCCGGCCAGCGTCGGCGCCACCGCGGGGTCCTTGATCTCTGCCTGGATGCGGATGGGGATCGCGCCGACCGCCTCGGCGAAGGTGGGCACGCGTGTCTCGGGGTCGGGGTCGAGCGCGCGGATCTGCGCCAGGGTGAGGTCGGCGATGGGGTGGCCGGGCCCGCCGGTACGGGCGAGGTCGGCGTCGTGGAGCAGCACGAGGTGGCCGTCGGCGGAGAGGCGGAGGTCGAGTTCGATCTCGTCGCACCCCTCGGCGACGGCGCGGCGGAACGAGCGCAGGGTGTTCTCGGGTTCCAGCCCCATCGCGCCGCGGTGGCCGGTGATGGTGGGCGGCATGGCGGATGCTCCTCGTGGGTGTCGTCGGGCGGCCGGGCGGCCGGGCGGCCCGCGGCGGCGGCAGCGGGCGGCGTGGGTCAGGCGACCTTGGCCTCGTACTGGTCGCGTACCTGGTCGGCGATGGCCTCGGCGCGCGGCTGCACGTCGGCGAAGACGTCGGCGGCGGGCTCGTTGTCGGCCCAGATGCGCTGAAGGCCACCGTAGAGGGCGACGTTGACGCCGCGCCCGAACCGGCGGATGTCGTCGGTGGCGCGGGCGGTGGGCAGCTGTTCGATGGACACCGCGGAGTTGGGGTCGTCGGCCATCTTCTGCGCCAGCTCGTCGACCTCCGTGGCCGCCTTCACGGTGGGCAGGTAGCCGGTGGTCACGGTCCAGTACGCGGAGTTCTCCGGCCGGGCGGCGAACTTCAGGAACTCGAAGGCGGCCTCCTTGCGCTCGGCCGCGGCGTTGCGCATGATCGACATCCCGCCGCCCCCGGTCGCCACGCCCGAGTCCAGCTGGGCGGGGACGAACCCCGCCCCGACCCGGAAGCCGGCCCCTTCGGTGATGCCGCCGAGGGCGCCGGTGGACTCCTGGATGGTGGCCACCACGCCGTTGGTGAAGTCGGTCCGGGCGCTGGCGGCCATGTAGGCGTGGCCGTCGGCGACGAGGCGGCGCTGCCATTCGCCCGCCTCGATCACGGCGTCGCTGTCGATGGTGGGGTCGAGCCCGTCGGAGAAGGCGCCGCCCCATTGCCACACCGCGCCCTGGAACATCCAGTCGCCGTCGATCTGGTTGTAGGCGTGGGTGCGCAGGGGCCGCCCGGAGGCGGTGAGGGCGTGCAGCTCGGGTGCCCATTCGCGCATCTCGTCCCAGGTCTCGGGGGCGCGGTCGGGCAGGCCGGCGGCCTCGAAGAGGTCGCGGTTGTAGTAGAACATCGGGGTGCTGCGGGCGAAGGGCAGCCACCAGCTCTCGCCGCGCAGGACGCCTTCGTCGAACAGCTGGTCGTTGTAGACGTCGCCGGAGAACCCGTCGGTGAAGTAGCCGTTGAGGGGTTCGAGGGCGTCGTTGAGGTAGAACCGCGGCCAGGTCACCTCGGAGAACACGGCGATGTCGGGCACCTGGCGGGCGACGAGGGCCGAGGCGACCTTCTGGGCGTTGTCGTCGTAGGTGCCCTGGAACTGGGCTTCGACGTAGATGTCGTCCTGCTCCTCGTTGAAGCGGGCGACCAGGGTGGCGAGCGCCTCCCCGGGGACGTCGCCCCAGGTGTGCCACAGGACGACGCGGAGCCGGCCGGCGAACTCCGGCGAGGGCTCCCCGGCGGGCTGGGCGTAGACGGCGTCGGCGGGGCGGAAGCCGCAGGAGGACAGGGCCAGGCCGAGGGCGGCGGCCGAGGACAGTCCCAGGAAGCGCCTGCGGTCCAGGCCGCGTAGGGTCGCCATGGTGGTGGGCCTTTCGTGGTCGGCGGCGCGGCGGGGGTGCGGCGGTGGCGGTGCCGGCTGTGGTGGCGTCACCCCTTCACCGCGCCCTGGGTGAGCCCGCCCACGATGTGGCGCTGGGCGATGAGGAAGATGAGCAGCATCGGCGCCATGACCATGACGGTGCCGGCCATGATCGTGCCCCAGTTGGCCACCGTCTCCTGGTTCTTGAGCATCATCAGGCCGATGGGCAGCGTGCGCATGTGGTCGGAGTTGGTGACGATGAGCGGCCAGATGAAGTTGTTCCACTCCTCGACCACCGTGATGATCACGACGGTGAGCAGGATCGGCCGCGACACCGGGAGCACGATGCCGAAGAGGATGCGCAGGTGGCCGGCCCCGTCGACCTTCGCGGCCTCGATGAGCTCGCGGGGGATGGTCAGCATGTGCTGGCGCAGCAGGAAGGTCGCGAACACCGAGCCGATGCCGGGCAGGATCAGGCCGGCGTAGGTGTTGACCCAGCCCAGGCTGGCGATGGTGAGGAAGTTCGGCAGCAGGACGACGTGGCCGGGCACCATCATCGCGCCCAGGAGCACGAGGAACAGCCACTGCTTGCGGGGGAAAGCGAGGAAGGAGAAGGCGTAGGCGGTGAGGACCGCGTTGAGGACCTTCAGGGCGGTCCCGGCGACGGTGGTGATCGCGGAGTTGAGGAAGAACCGGTCGAAGGGGGCGGCGTTCCAGGCCAGGGCGAAGTTGTCCCAGGAGGGGGACTGCGGCCACCAGACCGGCGGGAAGGTGTAGATCTCGTCGGGGGCCTTCACCGCGGTGGTGAAGAGCCACAGCAGCGGTCCGACGAAGATCGCCGCCGCGCCGATGAGCAGCACGTACTTGACGGAGGTGGCGGCGGAGCGGACGGCGCGCGGGCCGGCGGCGGGTGCCGCGCGGCGCGCTGAGGGGGCTCCGGGCGCCGGGGTGCTGCGCGGTTCGACGATGGTGCCGCTCATCGGTAGTGCACCCTTTTCTCCAGGTAGCGGGTCTGTAGCCCTGTCATCAGGAGCAGGACGAGGAACATGACGATCGAGGTCGTCGCGGCGCGGCCGGCGTCGAAGGCGCGGAAGCCCTGGTCGTAGATCTGCCAGCTGAGGATCGTGGTGGCGCCGGCCGGTCCGCCGTTGGTCATGACGGCGATGACGTCGAACGCCTGGAAGGTGCCGATCACCGTCGTGATGAGCACGAAGAAGGTGATGGGGGTGAGCAGCGGCAGGGTGATGCGGCGCAGCAGCGTCCAGGGGCCGGCGCCGTCGATGGCGGCGGCGTGGTAGATGTCCTTGGGCAGCGCCTGGAGGCCGGCGAGGTAGATGAGCGCGGCGAAGCCGATGTTCTTCCACAGGTAGACGATGATCAGGCCGGGCAGCGCCCAGTCCGAGGACGTCATCCAGTCGGGCGAGGGGACGCCGAGGGGGTCCAGGACGGCCCGCATCAGGCCGTAGCCGGGGTCGAAGATGAACAGCCAGACCGTGGCGACGGCGGCGCCGGAGAGGATGTGGGGGGCGAAGGCGACCGTGCGCACCAGGCCGCGGCCCTTGAGGGGCTGGTCGAACAGCAGCGCGAGCGCCAGCCCGGCGATGATGCTGCCGCCGGTGACCGCGGCGGTGAAGACGACGGTGATGCCCAGGACCCGGTGGAACTCGGGGTCGGTGACGGTCGCGACGTAGTTGCCGATCCCGGCGAAGCCGGGCCGGGGGGCGATCATGTTCCAGTCGGTGAAGCTCAGGAACAGGTTGTAGAGCACCGGCCAGTAGGCGAAGACGCCGATGGCGATGAAGTTCGGGGCGATGAACGCCAGGAAGAGCAGGTGCTCGCGGCGTGCGCGCCGGCGCCGGGACGGCGGGCGCGCGGCGGGGAGCGGCGTGGCCGCGCTCATCGGCGGCCTTGGCGTGGCCGGGCCGGGGCGCGCCCGGGGGCGCTGGCGTCCGACCGGGTGGACCGGTGCTGCGTGCTCATGGGGGTTCCTCGGCGGTGTCGGCGGTCGGGGCGCGCTGCCAGCCACAACGCGCCCGTTGGTGCAGGTCTGTTCGGGCGGTGTGAAGTTAGCACCGACTTGTGTTGCCTACAAGATCCCCAAACCGGGGGAATCCGGGTCCGGAACCCCGCGCGCCACCCGCGCGGAGTGCGGTCGCGGGAGCACCGGCAACGGCTGTTCTCCGTTGTCGCAGGCCACCCGGGACCCTGTGACCGCTCCCCGGGGCACGCCCGGGCCCCGCGCACCCAGTGCGTGCCGCCTTAACGGTCGCCCTTGAGTGTTAACCACTTGATTACTTCACATTCTCTCTGTTAAGAAGTAGGGCGTCGTAGCGTCATCGGTGTCGAGGAGGGGACGGAGCGGGTGTGCTGAAGGACGAGGCCGGCGGGGAACGCGTGTGGGTCGGCGTCGACATCGGGACGCAGAGCGTGCGCGTCCTCGCCGTCACCGAAGACGGGGACGTGGCCGCGAGCGGCACCGCCCCGCTGCGCGGCACCCGCACCCCCCAGGGCCGCCACGAGCAGGACCCCGGCGCGTGGTGGACGGCGCTGGGCGCCGCCTCCCGCAGCGCGGTCGCCGGCCTGCGCCCCGGCCGCATCGCCGCCGTCGCGGTGTGCGGCACCTCCGGGTCCTTCCTGCTCACCGACGATGCCGGCCGGCCGCTCACCCCCGCCTTCATGTACGACGACGCCCGCGCCCGCGACGAGGCCGCCGAAGTGCAGGCCGCCGGCGCCCGGACGTGGGCCCGGCTGGGCTACACCATGCAGCCCTCGTGGGCGCTGCCCAAGCTCGTGTGGGCGCTGCGCGCGGGCCTGCCCGGGGCCGGCGGCGGCGCCGTCCGCCTGGCCCACCAGCCCGACCACCTGGTGTCGCGGCTGGTGGGGCACCGTGTCGCCACCGACTCCAGCCACGCGCTGAAGACCGGCTACTCCCCCGCCGACGGCGGCTGGCCCGGCGCCGTCCTGGACCTGCTCGGCGTCCCCGAGCAGGTCCTGCCCGATGTCGTGGCCCCGGGGACCACGCTGGGCCGCATCGGCACAGCGGGCGCGGAGCACACCGGGCTGCCCGCCGGCGTCCCCGTGGTGGCCGGGATGACCGACGGCTGCGCGGCGCAGATCGCCGCCGGGGCGCTGGAGCCCGGCCAGTGGAACTCCGTCCTGGGCACCACGCTGGTCCTCAAGGGCGTCACCGACGACCTGCTGCACGACCCCTCCGGCGCGGTCTACAGCCACCGCCACCCCGATGGCGGCTGGCTGCCCGGCGGCGCCTCCAGCGTCGGAGCGGGCGCGATCGCCGACCGCTTCCCCGGCCGCGACCCGCGGGAACTGGACGCGCTCGCCGCCGCCCGCACCGGGGTCCCGGCGCCGCTGTACCCGCTGCGCGGCCGGGGCGAGCGGTTCCCGTTCCTGCGCCCCGATGCCGAGGGCTTCGAGGCCGGGACCTTCGCCGATGACGCCGAGCGCCACCTCGCGGTGCTCTACGGCGTGGCCTACGTGGAGCGCCTGAGCCTGGACCACCTGCGCAGCCTGGGCGCACGCGTGGAGGCGGTCTCGCTGACCGGCGGCGGCGCCCGCAGCCGCCTGTGGACCCAGATCCGCGCCGACGTCCTGGGGATGCCGGTGCGCCTGCCGGAGCAGTCGGAGCCGGCGTTCGGGATGGCGGTGCTGGCCGCGGCGCGCGGGTCGGTGCGCCGCTCCGCGCGCGCCATGGTGCGCACGCGCGAGGCCGTCGACCCCCGCCCGGACCGCCTCGCCGCCGCCGACGAGGGCTACCAGCGGATGCTGGCCGAACTCACCGGCCGGGGCTACCTGCCCCCGCACCTCACCCCCGGCGCCGGCCGGGAACACGACCACCGGAGCCGCACGTGAGCACCACCGTCGTCCTGGCCCGCCACGGGCGCACCCCCTGGCACGCCGACAACCGCTACGCCGGCTCCAGCGACGTCCCCATCGACGACGTCGGGCGCGGCCAGGCCGCCGTCCTGGCGCAATGGGCGGCCGGCTTCGCGCCCGACGCCCTGTACTGCTCCCCGCTGCTGCGCGCCCGCCAGACGGCCGCGCCCGTTGCCGAGGCCACGGGCCTGACCGCGCGCACCGACGACCGGATCCGCGAGGTCGCGTTCGGCGTCGCCGAGGGGCGCACCCTGGACGAGCTGGACCCCCAGGTCGTCGCCCGGTTCCGGGCGGACCCGGTCGCCCACGCCTTCCCCGATGGGGAGGACCCCCGTGCGGCCGCCGCGCGCGCCGCCGCGTGGGTGCAGGAGACCGCGCTCGCCCACGACGGCGGCCGGGTGCTGGCCATCGCGCACAACACGCTGCTGCGGCTGCTGGTCTGCCACGTCATGGGCGCCCCGCTGCGCGGCTACCGCCGGGTGCTGCCCAAGCTCGACTCCACCGGCCTGGTCCGGCTGCGGGCCGGCGAGGCCGGGCTCGCCCTGGAGGCCTACAACGTCCCCCCGGCCGCCGCGGTGGCAGCCGGCGCCGCGGAGCGGAAGACTCTCACCTGAGGCCGCGGTGCGCGAACGGGCGGAGCGCGGCGCAGGAAACGAGGGAGGAACGATGACGGCGGAGGAGAGCGGCGCCGAGCCGGGCGAGCGCACCCGGCCGGCCCGCAGGCGCGCGGAGGTCGCCGAGTACATCCTGCACCAGGGGTCGGTCCCGGCCGCGGAGCTGGCCGAGGTGTTCGGGGTGAGCGTGATGACCGTCCACCGCGACCTCGACGAGCTGGAGCGCCAGGGGGTCGTGCGCAAATTCCGGGGCGGGGCCAGCGCGCAGCCCTCCAGCGTGTTCGAGAGCAACGTCGCCTACCGGATGCGCACCGCCCAGGCGGAGAAGCAGGCCCTCGCCGCCTACGCGCGCACCCTCGTGGAACCGGGCATGGCCGTGATGCTGGACGACTCCACCACCACGCTGGCGCTGGCCCGCCTGCTGCCCGATGCGGGCCCGCTGACCGTCGCGACCAACTTCCTGGAGGCCATCAAGCTGGTCAGCGCGGCCGAGGAGATCCGGCTGCTGGCGCTGGGCGGGGAGTACCACCGCTCCCACGACTCCTTCCTCGGCGTGCCCTGCATCGAGGCCATCGAGGCGCTCCAGGTCGACCTGCTCTTCGCGTCGACCTCCGCCGTCTCCCCCACCCACGCCTTCCACCAGGAGCAGGAGATCGTCCTCGTCAAGCGCGCGATGATGCGCTCGGCCCGGCGCTCGGTCCTGCTGCTGGACCACGGCAAGCTCGAACGCACCGCGCTGCACCGGCTCGCCCCCCTCAGCGACTTCGACCTCATCGTGGTCGACGAGCGCACGCCCGAGAGCAGGCTGCGGGCGCTGCGCGACCACGGCGCCGAGGTGGCGGTCGCACCCCTGTGACCTCCGCCGACACCCCCGTCCCACCGCGGGCGCGCCCCGCCCGCCTCCCCACCACCCCACCCCAGGTTCCACCGGCCGGATAGGACACCGCATGTTCGTCGGCATCGACATCGGAACGACCATCACCAAGGCCGTCGCCTTCGACGAGGACGGCACCGAGACCGCGGTCGCCACCTCGCCCACCCGGCTGCGCACCCCCTCCCCCGGCCACTACGAGCACGACGTCGAGGAGATCGTGCAGGGCGTGGGCCGCGTCGCGGCCGAGGTCGCCGGCGGCACCGCCCCGCGGGCCGTCGGGATCACCGCGCAGGGCGACGGGCTGTGGCTGACCGACGAGGCGGGCGACGCGGTGCGCCCCGCGATCTCCTGGATGGACGCCCGCGCCACCCCGGTCGTGCGCCGCTGGATGGCCGACGGCACCGCCGCCGAGGTCTACGCCCGCTGCGGCGGCATGGTGTTCCCCGGGGCGGCGGCGCCGCTGCTGGCCGCGCTCGCCGAAACCGAGCCCGAGACCCTGCGCCGGGCGGCCACCGCCGGCTACTGCAAGGACGTCGTCATGCAGCGGCTGACCGGGGTGCGCGCCACCGACGTCTCCGACGCCTCCATGCCGTTCCTGGACCCGCGCACCCGCGCCTACGACCCGGCCGTCCTGGAGGCGTGCGGCCTGGGCGGATGGGACCGCCTCCTTGCGCCGGTCGCCCCCGCCCACGGCCCGCTGGCCCCACTGTCCGACGGCGGCCTGACCGCGCTGCCCGAGGGCACGCCCGTCTCCTGCGGGCCCTACGACCTGCCCGCGGCGGCGATGGGCGCCGGGGTGGTCGCGCCCGGCGACGCGCTGATCACGATCGGGACCACCCTGGCCTGCCAGGTCGTCACCGCCGACCCCGCCCCCGACGGCGTCCCCGCCGGGCTGCTCCTGGGCACGTGGACACCGGGGCGCTGGCTGCGGGCGATGCCCGCCATGGTCGGCACCGCCGCCCTGGACCGGGTCCTCGCCCTGGTCGGGGCGCGCCCGGCGGACCTGTCGGATCTGCTCGCGCAGAGCCCGCCCGGCGCCCGCGGCGTCACCGCCCTGCCGTTCTGGTCGCCGGCCGGGGAGCGCGCCCCGTTCGTCGAGCCCGCGGCGCGCGGCTCCTTCGACGGCATCGACCTCGCCACCTCACCGGCCGACCTGGTGCGCGCGGTGTGCGAGGCGGTCGCCTACGCCGGCCGGCACTGCCTGGAGGCGGCGGGCTGGACGGGCCGGGTCGTGGTGTGCGGCGGCGGGGCGCGCACCGACGGCTGGGCGGCGATCTTCGCGTCGGTCCTGGGCCGGCCGCTGCACGCCGCACCGGGCGCCGAGGTCGGCGCCCGCGGCGCGGTGCTGGGCGCGATGGCCGCCCTGGGCCACCCCGCCGACCTCGACGGCTGGACCGCGACCGCGCGCGTCCACGACCCCGACCCCGCACTCGCCGCGTTCTACGACGAGGGCTATGCCCACTACCTCACCCGTGTGGCCGCGGCGCGCGAGCGCTGGAGCGCCGAGCACGCCACACCCACCACGAACGGAGACCGGATCCGGTGAAGGTCCTCACCGCGGGCGACCATTTCGTCCTCAACTCGCTGCTGGCCGGCGCCCTGCGCGCCCGGGTCGACGCGCCCCTGGAGCTGTCGGAGGTCACCCTGCCGTGGCCGCTCACCCCGTTCGGGAGGGTGGCCGAGGTCGACGAGGCCTCCGATGCCGAGGACGAGCTGATCGCGGCGCTGCCCGGTGTCGAGGTCGCCATAACCCAGATGGGGCCCTTCACCGAGCGGGTGCTGGATGCGGCCGACGCCCTCAAGCTGATCGTGTGCTGCCGCGGCGGACCGGTGAACATCAACACCGCGGCCGCCGCCGAGCGGGGCATCGCGGTCGTCGCGACCCCCGGGCGCAACGCGGTCGCCGCGGCCGAGCACGCCGTCGCGCTGCTGCTGGCGGCCATGCGGGCGATCCCGCGCACCCACGCCGGGGTGGTGGCGGGCGAGTGGCGCAGCGACCTGTACGCGTTCGAGGAGTGCGGCCGGGAGCTGGGCGGGGCGACGGTCGGGCTGGTCGGCTACGGGGCGATCGGGCGGCGGGTCGCGCGGGTCCTGCACGCCTTCGACGCGCACGTGCTGGTGGCCGACCCCTACGCCGACCCCGCTGCGATGGACCCCTTCGTCGAGCCGGTCCCCCTGGCGGAGCTGCTGCCGCGCGCCGATGCCCTGAGCCTGCACGCCCGCCTCACCCCCGGCACCCGCGGCCTCATCGGGGCGGCGGAGATCGCGGCCCTGCCCCGGGGCGCGGTCCTGGTGAACACCGCGCGCGGCGGCCTGCTGGACTACGGGGCGGTGACCGGGGCCCTGGCCTCCGGCCACCTCGCCGCCGCCGGGTTCGACGTCTTCCCCGAGGAGCCCTTGGCCGCGGACTCCCCGCTGCGGTCCTCCCCCAACGTCGTCCTCACCCCCCACCTGGCGGGAGCCACCCGCCAGACGGCGCAACGCGCCGCGACCCTCGCGGCCGAGGCCGTCGCCGACTTCCTGGCGGGCCGCACCCCCGCGGGCCTGGTGGACACCGCAGCGAGCTGAGGCACCGGGGCGGGCCCGCTCGGGATGCTCCACCACGATGGAGACGCTGCGTGACCGCGCGAGTGGAAACGGTGTTGACGGGACACGGCGGGGTACCGATGATGGCTTGAGCCCTTCAGCATCGTCGGTCCCCCCGGCGGGCCGGGTGGTCCATCGGTATGTCCGCAGGGGACCCCGGCCTTTAGGCCGGGGTGGATGCGGCCCGCCGCACAGTGGCTCCGAGGGCGACGAACCGCCCCCAGGGCGGTTCGTCGCCCCGCCCCTTCTCGTGGGGTTGCGGATCAGAGCATCGAGGTCGGAGGTCACAGGGCGGTCTTCCGCCGCCTTGAGCGGTTCGTTCACTTCGCCGGGGGGCGGATCGCAACCCCCTACACATGATCACTCAAAGTGCAGGTAAAGTGACCGCATGTCGCGGTTCCGGTTGTATCCGACCCGCGCGCAGGAAGCCCTCATGTGGGGGCACTGCGCGCAGGCCCGGCATGCCTGGAACCTGGCTCTGGAGGTCACCTCCGCCTACCGCAAGGGCGGATCCCGGATCGCGCGCCCGCCCCGGTACGTGGGTATGGCGGCGATGCTCACCGAGGTGCGCCGCACCGACACCGCCGGCATGAGCGATGAGGAGGCCGGCTACTTCGCGTGGGTGGCCTCGGGCAACGCCGAGATCCAGCAGCAGGCCCTGAGGGACTTCGACCAGGCCCTGGCCAACTTCCTCAACGGCACCCACGGCTACCCCACCTGGCGCAGGAAGGGCGCCGGGGAGGGGTTCCGGGTCATCGGCACCGGCCGCGTTCCCGCGTTCGGTCCCGACGGTGAACCCGTGCTCAACGCCAAGGGCAAGCAGGTCATGCACCGCCGCGTGGCCGTACAGAAGCTGAACCGGGCCTGGGCCCAGGTCCGTGTCCCCGGGTGCGGGTGGGTGAGGTTCCGCAACAGCCTCCCCGGCCTACCCGACGCGAAATCGTTCCGGGTCACCTGCCGTCACGGCCAGTGGCATGTGTCCTTCCCTGTGGTCCCCGATCCCGTTCTGGGACCGGCGGACGCGTCCGTGGTGGGCGTGGACCGGGGTGTGGCGATCACCGCCGCCCTGTCCACCGGTGAGATGCTGAACTGCCCCGGGCTGTCGGCGAAGGAACAAGCGCAGCGCCGCAAGCACGAACGGCGCGTCTCACGAGCGGCCAAGGGCAGCCCGCAACGCGCCGCCGAGAACGCGAAAGCCAACCGGTACCGGAGGAAGGAAGCCGACCGGCGCAAGGACTGGGTGGAGAAGACCTCCACCCGCCTTGCGCTCGGGTTCGACACCATCCGGTTCGAGGGACTGCGCATCCGGAACATGACCGCCTCCGCGCGCGGGACGGTGGAGGAGCCCGGCCGGCGGGTCGCCCAGAAGGCGGGGCTGAACCGGGCGATCCTGGCCCAGGGGTGGGGACTCCTGCGGCAGCGGACCGGGCACAAGGCACGCGGGCGCGTCGAGGACGTTCCCCCGGCTTATACCAGTCTGCGCTGTAGCGACTGCGGTTGGATCGATAAGGACTCGCGCGAGAGCCAAGCGCGTTTCGTCTGTTCCTTCTGTGGTTTCACCTGCAACGCCGACCTGAACGCTTCCAAGAACATCGCGGCAGGGCAGGGCGCGAGCCCCGGACCCCGGCGGGTCCGTGCCGGAGGGATGACCGGGCCCGAGCCCGCGAGCGTCCGTGAACCTCAGCAACTTCAGCTCGCATTGAGCTGGTAGCTGGAATCCCCTCCCTTTCAGGAAGGGGAGGATGTCAAGACGAAAGGACCCCTCCACGTGTGGTTCGACCTGCACTCCGGCTGGACCGTCCGCCCCTCGGGTGAATCCGCGGTGCCCCCCGGCATCGCCGCCGCGCTGGCCGAGGGCGTGCCGGCGGCGGTGCCCGGCTGCGTGCACACCGACCTGCTGCGCGCCGGGCTGATCCCCGACCCCTACCTCGACCGCAACGAGGACGACGTCGCCTGGATCGGGCACACCGACTGGCACTATGCGACCGCCTTCGACGCCCCTGAGGCGGCGTTCTCCGACGACGCGGTCGCCGAACTCGTCTTCGCCGGCCTGGACACGGTGGCCGAGATCGACCTGAACGGCGAGCCGCTGGCGGCGACCGCCAACATGCACCGCGCCTACCGGTTCGACGTCGGCGCCCGGCTGCGCGAGGGCCGCAACACGCTCGCCATCACGTTCCGCTCGGCGATCCGGCACGCCCAGGACCGCCGCGCCGAGCTGGGCGACCTCCCCTCCAGCGGCAACGACCAGCCCTACACCTTCATCCGCAAGACGGCGTGCAACTTCGGCTGGGACTGGGGGCCCGCGCTGGTCACCGCCGGGCTATGGAAGCGGTGCGGCCTGCACGTGTGGGACACCGCGCACCTGTCGGGGGTGCGCCCGCTGGTCGGCGTCGCCGACGGCGCGGGCACCGTGGAGGTGCGGGCCGGGGTGGCGCGCGCGGGATCGGATGCCGACGGCGCCCCGCTCGTGCTGCACGCCCGGGTCGAAGGCGTGGAGGCCTCGGTGCCGGTGCCCCCCGCCGGCGACGGCAACGGGCACGCCGAGGCGGCGGTCGCGCTGCGCGTCCCCGACCCCCGGCTGTGGTGGCCGCACAGCCTTGGCGCGCAGCCGCTGTCGCGGCTGGACGTGTGGCTGGAGACCGGCGACGGCGCGGTGCTCGACACCTGGAGCCGCGAGATCGGGTTCCGCGACATCGAGCTGCGCCGGGGCGCCGACGCCATCGGGTCGGAGTTCACCCTGGTGGTCAACGGCACCCCGATGTTCGTCCGCGGCGCGAACTGGATCCCCGACGACTGCTTCCCCACGCGCGTGGACGCCGCACGCTATGAGCGGCGGGTGGCCCAGGCGCGCGGGGCCGGCATCGACCTGCTGCGGGTCTGGGGCGGCGGGATCTACGAGAGCGACGACTTCTACGCCGCGTGCGACCGCAAGGGCGTGCTGGTGTGGCAGGACTTCCTGTTCGCCTGCGGCGCCTACCCGGAGGACGCCGGCACCCGCGCCGAGGTCGGGGCCGAGGCGCGCGACAACGTGACCCGGCTGGCGGCCCACCCCAGCCTCGCCGTGTGGTGCGGCAACAACGAGAACTACATGGGCCGCCACCACTGGGGCTGGGAGGAGGCCCTGGCCGGGCGGGCCTGGGGCGCGCACTACTACGAGGAACTGCTGCCCGCCGTCGTCGCCGAACTCGACCCCACCCGGCCCTACGTGCCCGGCACCCCGTTCTCCACCGGGCCGGAGCACGACTCCCTCGACGACGACCACGGCTGCGTCCACCTGTGGGAGCAGTGGAACCGGCGCGACTTCACCACCTACCGCGAGCACGTGCCGCGGTTCGTCTCGGAGTTCGGGTGGCAGGCGCCGCCGGCGTGGGCGACGCTGACCGCGGCGGTGCACGACTCCCCCCTGGCCCCCGGCTCCCCCGGCGTGCGGCACCACCAGAAGGCGCAGGACGGCAACGGGAAACTGCAACGAGGGCTGGCCACGCACTTCGGGGCCGTCACCGGCATCGACGACTGGCACTACCTGACCCAGGTCGTCCAGGCGCGGGCCATCCGCACCGGGATCGAGCACTGGCGCAGCCACCGGCCCCGCTGCATGGGCACCATCGTGTGGCAGCTCAACGACTGCTGGCCGGTGACCTCGTGGTCGGCGGTCGACTCCGCGGAGCGCCGCAAACCCCTGTGGTACGCGCTGCGCGCGGCCTACGCCGACCGGCTGCTGACCATCCAGCCCCGCGGCGGCGGGCTGACGGTGGTCGCGGTCAACGACTCCGCGGAGCCGTGGGCGGCGCGGGTTCGGCTGCGCCGGATGTCGCCGGACGGCGCACAGGCCCTTGAGGCGGTGCTGGAGCTGGAGGCGCCCGCGCGCGCCACCGCGGCGGTGGCGCTCCCCGCCGCCTTCACATCGGCCGACCCCGCCACCGAGTTCCTGGTCGCCGATGCCGGGGGGCGGCGCGCCCTGTGGTTCTTCACCGAGGACCGCCACCTGCGCCACCCTGCCCCGTCCTACGACGCGGCGGTGCGCGACACCGCCGAGGGCCACGAGGTCACCGTCACCGCCCGCACCCTGCTGCGCGACCTGGCCGTGTTCGCCGACCGGCTGCACCCCGAGGCCGAGGCCGACCTCTGCCTGGAGACCCTGCTGCCCGGCGAGACCCGCACCATCCGCATCACCACGCCGGAACCGCTCGACCACGGCGCGCTCACGAGCTTCCCCGTCCTGCGCACGATCGGCGACCACGCGTAGGCGACGGCCGGGACGCGCCGCCGGGGAGCGGGCGGCGGCTCTGTCGGGGCCGCACACCCCGATCAATGCGCAGGGGGCATGAATCTATCTCGGATTGATGTTGGACAGCCGTCCCGGGTCATCGGAAACTCTCACGTAACACGCCAGCGCCCGACCCGCCCTCGGGTACCACCGTTGCCGCACCGCTCCCGTCACCGGTGGTCTCCCCCTCCACACGAACTCCCCCCGAGTTTCCCGACGGAGTCCCGCCTTCGACCGGAGGCCCGAGCATGCCCCCATCCCCCTCCTCCCGCCGCCGCGCAGCCCGGTGCGGCACCGTGCCGCTCGTCCTCGCCGCCTCCCTCGTGGCCGGCGCGCTGGCGGCCGGGGGCGCGCCCCCGGTGTCCGCCGACAGCGGTGTGCCCGCCTACATCACCGACCTGACCGCCCGCACCTATGACGGGCACGACGACGACCTGCTCACCGCCGGTCTGGGCTTCTCCGGCCTGCGCCACCCCACACCGCCGGCGATCGCCGACCCCGAGCGCCCCACCGCGGCCGAGCTCCGGCGGCGGACGATCTGGGCGGCGGCAGGGCTCTCCGGCGACGACGGGGGCGGGCTCGGCCGCCTGTACGGGCCCAACATCGGCCCCGACGGCTCGGCGATACCCGGCGAGGGCAAGGTCACCGGGACCGAGTACACCGCCGTGGCCGGGACCAGCGCGCAGAGCGTGAGCTTCGTCGTGCAGGTCCCCGCCGAGTTCGACCGTGCGCGGCCCTGTGTCATCGCCGCGCCCGCCACCGGGCTGGCCAACGTCTACAACGCCGTCGGGAGCGTCGGCGCCTGGGGGCTGCACCGCGGCTGCGCCGTCGCCTACACCGACAAGGGGATGGGGCCGGGCTTCCACGACCTGCACTCCGACACCGTCATGTCCGCCGACGGCACCACCGGCACCACCGCGCAGATCGGCGATGCCGCGGCCTTCACCTCCGGGCTGAGCGACGCCGAACGCCAGGACTACGATGCCCAGAGCCCCTACCGGGTCGCCTTCAAGCAGGCCCATTCCCGGCAGAACCCGCAGGCCACCTGGGGCCGCGACGTCCTGCGCTCCGTGGAACTCACCCTCGCCCTGCTCAACCGCGACTGGGGCGACGGCGCCCCCGCCGCCGGATACACCCCGGACACCACCACGGTGATCGCGGCCGGTGTGTCCAACGGAGGCGGCGCGGCCATCGCCGCGGGCGAAGACGACCGGGACGGGCTGATCGACGCGGTCGTCGCCTCGGAGCCACAGATGAACCTGGACCCCCTGCGCGGCATCACCGTCGAACAGGGCGGGCGCGAGGTCGCCGACGCCGGCCTTCCCCTGGTGCAGTACGGCTCCCTCGCCGCGCTCCTCCAGCCGTGCGCAGCCCTCGCCGAGCCCTCTGCTCCGGGGTATGCGTCCTTCGACCCCGAGACCGCACAGCGGCGCTGCTCCGCGCTCGTGGGCGACGACCCGCGGCTGATCCCGCGCGACGACGCGGACCGGGCCGGGCCCGAAGGACTGCCCGGCCTCGCGCAGGAGGCGCTGGTCCGGGCCGGCTTCCAGCCGGAGTCGTCCTACCTCCACCCGTCGCACTACGACCCCCAGACCCCCGTCTCCTACGAGATGAGCTTCGCCCGCGCCCGGGCCTCCGACGCGCTGTGCGGCTACAGCTGGGCCCGGACCGACGACTCAGGCCGCCCCGCCCCCTACACCCCGGGCGAACTCGCCATGGCGTTCGCCACCAGCGGCGGCAGGGCGCCCTCCCCGGGCACCCTGATCGACGACGACTCCCTCGGCGGCGCCGCCGAGGACCGGCGCTCCCTCGGACCCGACGGGCGGCCCGACTACAACCTCGACGGCCAGCAGTGCGCCTACCGGCTGGCCTTCCCTGGCGCGGCCGCCGACCCGGCCGAGCAGGCGTGGAACGAGCGCGTCGCCGATGGGCTGGACGAGACCCGGCGCGACGGCGACCTCCAGGGCAAGCCCGCCCTCATCGTGCAGGGCCGCGACGACACTCGCGTTCCGGTCAACCACAGCTCCCGCCCCTACCTGGGGCTGAACGCCCGCGCCGAGCATGGGAGGGGCGGCCTGTCCTACATCGAGGTCGCCCACGCCCACCACTCCGACAGCACGGCGCCGGGGTACGACAACCGCTACGTGCCGCTGGGCTACTACTACCAGCAGGCGCTCGACCTGATGTGGGCACGCCTGGCCGACGACCGGCCCCTGCCGCCCAGCCAGGTGATCCGCACCGTCCCCCGCGGCGGCGCCCCCGGCGAGGCACCCGCACTCACCGAGGCCAACGTGCCGCCCATCCTCCCCTCCCCCGGGGCAGACGACCGTATCGACGTCCGGGGCGCCTCGGTCCGGGTACCCGACTGACGGCTGACCTCCTCCCGGGTCTGAAGGCCCGGTGGACCGGCCGACCATTGCGATCACCCGCCGGCTAATGCGCAGTCGCCGTTTCCAATGCGTTCTTCCAGCGGCCGGAATCGGCCGATGAATCGATCTTCCTACGTGCATAGAATGGCGGATTCGGAGTAGGCGATACGAATCTCCCACCCCTGGGACCCGAGGTGGCAATGTGACGGAGGAGAAGAACAGAGATCCGGATCCCGATCGTCGGCCTTTCCGGAGGCCGGCCGAACGGGCGACGCCGCCGACGCGACGGGCGCGGACGGCCGTCCGCGTATTCCTAGGGCGAATTCGCGGATCCGCCGCCCGGAAGTGGCGGTCGATCTCGTGGACGTCGCTGGCCGTTATCGTTTTCACCGTCATTCTCGGGCCGGTCATCGCGGGCCTCACGCAGATGCGACTGGCGCCTTATGTGATCCCCTCTGCCCCCTCCTCCTCCCCTACCGCCTCTCCCTCGGTGTCGACACAGGGGGAGACACCGGACGGGGAAAGCGGGGGCGCTCCCCTTGACATCGCCTCGGTCGAGCTGCTCCACGCGAACGAGGGCGACACCTGGGTGGGCCGCGAAGCGGTGCACCTCGGCGACGCCGAGCTCGCGGAACTCGACACTCTCCTCTACGAGGACCAGGATGCCTACCGCGAGCGGATGTTCGGATACGGCCTCCAGGACCTGGTGACGAACCGGATCGAGGTCGTCCTCCGAGGCGCCGACCCCGACGGGATGCGCATCATGGGGATGCGGGCCGCCAAGGAGTGCTCGCCGGATCCGGCCACCGGAACCCTCTTCTACTCCCCCTCCGCCGGACTGGACGGCAAGGAGGTCGTCTACTTCGACCTCGACTCCAGCGACCCCTTCGCCCAGAAGATGGTCGACGACGAGCCCACCGGCGAGGACTACTTCGCCGAGGACACCTACCGCCTCGCCCCCGGCGAAGACGTCGTCTTCGAGATGCACGCGAGACGGCTGGACGGGTCCTGTGAGTTCCGCATCGAGGTCGACGTGCTGGCGGGCGACGGCCGGCGCTCCACCGAGGTCATCGACGCCGGCGGCGAACCGTTCTGGGTCAGCGGCTGGGCCTCGGAGTGGGACGACTACGAGGCGAGCTATATCGGCGGCGTGGCCAACCCGGACCCCTCCTCCGGCTGGCGCCCCACAGGGCCTGAGGACGTCTTCCCGGTCGACTACTGACGACGCGGCGCAGGGCGGGCCATCCGCGGTCTCCCCCCGGGTCACAGACGCCCAAAGGTGTCGTCAAGACGGGCTCCGGTCGGCTGACCGCGGGCGCTGCGGCTGCGAATGTGGGGAGGGGGTAGCCCGCATCGCGCAGCCGCAGCGGGCACGACACCGGGAGCCACACGATGCCGAGGAGCGCGCTACAGGACCTGGCGGCCGACGCCTATGTTTACGGTTTTCCGCTGGTCTTCGACCTCACGCAGGTCACGAGGCTGGTCCGCGACGGCGTGGGCACGCTGCCGCCCGCGCGGTTCAACACCTTCGCCCACGCCCGCACCCTCACCGGCCCCGAGGACGCCTTCGTCTCCGTGAACAACGACGTCGTCCACTCCGTCGCCCAGCTCGACCTCTCGGGCGGCCCGCTGAAGCTGCACGTGCCCCCGACCGGGGGCGCCTACTACGTGCTGCAATTCGTCGACGCCTGGACCAACAGCTTCGCCTACGTCGGGCGGCGGGCCTCCGGCACGTGGGAAGCCGACTACCTCCTGGTCCCACCGGGATGGCAGGGGGAACCGCCCGAAGGCACCGAGGTCATCGAGGCGCCGACGGCGATCGCGAGCATCGTGGGCAGGTTCGCCTGCAACGGCGACGAGGACCTGGCGCGCGTGACCGCCCTCCAGCAGCGCCTGACCCTGACCCCGCTGAGGGGCAACAGCAGGCCGAAGGGGATCCCGCCGATCACCCGGGGCGTGGCGCCGGGCCTGGAGTTCTTCGAGCGGCTGCGGACCTGGACGGCCGCGTTCCCGCCGCCCAAGTCCGATCAGGCCTACGAGCGCCGGTTCGTCCCCCTCGGCCTGTGCGACAGCCGATCGCCGTTCGTCTCCCCCGATGCCACGCGCGCCGCCGTGCTGCGCGCGGGCCTGCGCGACGGGCAGCGCCGCGTGGAGGAGGCCACCCGCCCCGCACCGGGTGAGGAACCGGGGGCGTGGCGATCGGGTCTGCACCTGTTCGACTACAACTGCGAGCTCCTGGGGCCGGGCACCATCGACGGCCCGCAGTGGCGCATCGCCGACCGCGACCGCGCCCGCCTGGTGCGCGCGGTGGCCGCGCACACCGATCTGTGGGGCAACCACGGCTACGAGTCGGTCCACGCCCACACGCTCACCGACTCCGAGGGCCTGCCGCTGGACGGGCGCAACCCCTACACGCTGCGGTTCGAGGTCCCGCCGCCGGTCGAGGCGTTCTGGTCGCTCACGGTCTACACCGAGCCGGAGGGGCACCTGGTCGACAACCCCATCCAGCGCTACTCGATCGGCGACCGCACCCCGGGGCTGCGCACCGCGCGTGACGGGTCGCTCACCCTGCACCTGCGGCACGACCGCCCCTCGGGCCTGGAGGCCGACAACTGGCTGCCCACCCCCGAGGGCCCCTTCCGCCCGGTGATCCGCCTCTACCAGCCGCACGCGTCGGTCCTGGACGGCGGCTACCGCCTGCCCGCCCTCACCCCGACGCGGCCCTACCGCCGCGGCAGGCACGTGGGCCGGCCGCGCCCTTTCTGACCGGCCGGCCGCGGTGGCCGGTCCGTCACCCCTGGGGCGGGGTGTCGGAACCGGGCGTGATCTGCGTGGGCGCGTCGGCGCCGGGCTGGGGCGGCACGATCCGGGTGGCGGTGTCGTCGGCCGAGGGCGGGCGCACGACGGTCGGGCCGGCGTCGGCGGGCGGCTGCGCCCGGGTGGGGTCGGTTCCGGTGCCGGCCGATGTGGCGTCGGGCTGGATGCGGGTGCGGTCGACGCCGAGTCGGGTGGCGTCGGGGTCGGCGCGCGTGGGCGGCGCCTGGACCCGGGTCGGATCGGGCTGGATCCGGGTCGGGGGCAGGCCGGGCCCCTGGGGAGCGGCGCCGCCGGTCGGGTGACCGGGCACCGGATGGCCGGGCACCGGGTACCCGGGCGGCGGCGGGGTCCACGCCCCCGGGACGGGCGCCGGCGGGCCCGGGTAGGGCGTGGCCTGCGGCCCCGCCACGTGACCGGGGTACGGGGTGGCGTGAGGGGGCATCCCCGCCACGGGCCCCGGGTAGGGGGTGGCGTGCGGCGGCATCGGGGTCGGGTGGCCATAGCCCGGGTAGGCGGCCGGGGCGACCATGGCCGTGGTCCGGACACGGCGGTAGGCCAGCCGCTCGCACAGCCAGGCGGCGAACGCGTAGGAGCCGGGCACCAGCAGCAGCCCGATCCACGTCGCCGCCACCGGGTGCTCCAGCGCCAGCCACTCCGAGATCCCGCCGAGCCCCGAGATACCGGCCGACGTGAAGGCGGATTCGAGCCCGGGCATCAGCATCAGCTCGCCGATCACCCCGATGTAGATGAGGTGCCCGCCCATCGGCCGCCACAGCAGGTAGGCGACCGCACCGTAGGCCAGCGCCGCGGGCAGGGCGGCCATGCTGAGCATCGAGAAGACCTCGCGCACCTCGTCGGCCGTACCGGTCGCCTCGGCGCCGAATTCGTTCAGTGCCGCCGCCACCAGCGTGAGCGACCACAGGGGCAGCCAGACCGCCAGGCCGATGCCGACGATGGCGGCGGCGGTCCGGGCGAGGGTGCCGCTGCCGGCCAGGAGCGGAGGGGCGATGCGGGGTGCGCGGTCGCGGGGCAGCGCCACCAGCAGCCAGATGAACAGCACGGGCACGGCCAGCCCTGCGATGAGCAGGGGCGCCCATCCGGTCTCGCCCATGCCGGTCACCGCGTCGACCATCGGCCCCACGATGAAGCCGGGGAGCAGGATCGGCAGGCCGGGCAGCAGCGGCGCCATGGTGCCGTAGATGAGCGCGATGGCCGAGCCGGCAAGGACCGCGCCCGCTCTGCGCCGTGCGGGCAGCGCGGCCAGCCCGAAGGCCATCAGCAGGAACACCGGCCAGACGACGGCCTGGTGGGCGAGGAGGGTCCCGTACTCCGATGCGTCGGGGTGGGCGGGGTGGGTGGGCTGCGGGAGCTCGCCGAGGTGCAGGATACCGGCCCATGCCGTCGCGCCCGCGATCCACAGCAGGAACGACAGCACGAACACCCGGAGCGCTCCCGAGCCCAGCCAGTTGCCCGGGGACAGCGCGCGGCGGCGCCACGCCGGTGCCGCGGCGTGGGCGTAGGGCGCGGCCAGCCGGGCCAGGACGAGGTCGCTGCGGCCCTGTTCGGTGCCGGGGTCGGCGCGCAGCGCGCGCAGCGCGACCTGGCGCCACCACGGTACGGCCGCGGCACTCCAGACCCGCAGCACGGCCTGGACCGCGGGGCCGCGGGCGGGCTCGTCGACGACCTCGATGGCGGCGGCCACGGCGCGGTCGCGCTCGGCCGGCGGCGGGCGCAGGCCCAGGCCGGCCGCTGTGGACAGCGCGGCGTCGACGACGGGGCGGGTGCGCAGCCCGATGTTCTCCAGCCGCGCGCAGCGCTGGGCGCAGCCGGGGTGGCCGCAGCGGTGCGCGGCGGCGATGAGCGGGATCTCGTTCAGGATGATCTCGCTGAGGAGCTGGTGGTCGCCCGGCCCGCCCGCGGCGAGGCGGCGCAGCCCTTCGGCGCTGACCTCGCGCCCCCGGTACAGCGGGACCTCGTCGCGCAGGTATCCGGCGGCGAACGCGGTGAGCGCCACCCCGGCCTGTTCGGCGGAGCCGAGTGAGCGCAGGTAGTCGCGGTCGTAGACGGTGTCGCCGATGTCGTCGAGCCAGTCGCGGAGCTTGCCGGCGCCGTCCGAGCGCAGCCACTGCTCGGCGCGGGCGCTGTGCTCGCGGAACAGCACGGCGAGCTCCCGAGGCTCGTGCACGCTCATCCCGGCGAAGGTGATGGGGCGGCGTGCCGAGGTGGCGCGCACCGGTTCGGCGGGCAGGGCGGCGCCGGTGTCGGCGACCGGCACGCTCCATGCGTCGTCGATGACGCGGGTGGCGACTCGCGTCATGTGCTCCTGGGCGGCGGGGGCGGCGGAGTCGACGGCCTCCCCGGTGATGGCGGCGAACGCCGCATCAGCGTCGGGGCGCTCGGCGGGGTCGCGGTGCAGGGCGCGGGCGACGACGGCGTGGAGCGCCTCGGGCAGGTGGTCTTCGGCCGTGTCGGCCTCTTCGTTGACCGTGCGGTAGCGCAGCACCTCGACGGGGCCGGTGCCGAACGGGGGGCGGCCGCTGGCGGCCATCGACACGAGCCCGCCCCAGCAGAACATGTCCGACGCGGGTCCGGCGCGGTGGCCGTCGTAGCGCTCGGGGCTGATCCACCCCGGTGTCCCCACGACGACGTCCATGCGCGTCATGGACACCTCGTCCAGCGCCTGGGCGATGCCGAAGTCCAGCACCTTGGGGCCCTCGGGCGAGAGGATGACGTTCTCGGGCTTGAGGTCGCGGTGGACGATGCCTTCGCGGTGGATCGCCGCGAGCGCTTCGGCCATGCCGGCGGCGAACGCCGTGAGGTCGCCGCCGCGCAGCGGTCCGTGCTCGGCCAGGTAGGAGCCCAGGGTCGGGCCGGGGACGTAGGAGACCGCGAGCCAGGGGCGCTCGTCGTCGGGCCCGGCCGCGAGCAGGGGAGCGATGCAGCGTCCGTGCACCCGTTTGGCGAGGTCGACCTCGCGGGCGAAGCGCGCCCGGTAGCCGGGGTCGGCGGCGTACTCGGCGCGGACGGTCTTGACCGCAGCGGGGTAGCCGGACGCGTCGCGGGCGAAGTAGACGACGCCCATGCCGCCCGCTCCCAGGCGTCCGATGAGGCGGAAGGCGCCGATCTCGACGGGGTCGTCGAGGACGAGGGGAGCCAGCCGGGCTCCATCGGTTGTCATCGTGGTGCTCCACGGCATGTCGTCGAAGGTCCTGGGGACGAGCCGCCCAGCGTACCGGGGGCTTATCGGTTATACCGGATGGCGCACCGCATGCCGCACACCGGAAGACCGGAGCGCCGCAGGTGACGGGGGCGCGCGGCGCCCGCGGGGGCG
>NZ_JBHSBH010000010.1:218066-235253 GCF_042650565.1 Nocardiopsis sediminis | reverse complement strand
TGGTCCTGGCCTGGATCCTGGGCAGCGTGGGCTGCCTGACCGCGTGGGCGGCCGACGCCCCCGCGGGCGGCGGACCCGGCAGCGGGGTCCGGCGTCACCGCAGGTCGAGCGGGCACGATCCCTGAGCGGTCCCCTGCACCCTGGTGCGCCCGGAGATCGGTGGGCCGCAGGGGCAAGGCGGTAACGGCCCCGGCCGCATCCGGGTTGTGGCCCGTGAAAATTCTTCCCGGCCGGATCCGGACCAGGGGATGCGGGCGTCGACGTCCCCAAGGTTGAACCGCGCGGCGAACGCAGCAGGGACGTCTCCAGGCGATGTGGGACTGGGGAGAGCACCACGTCCGCTCACCCGCCTGAGGGCTCCGCGGCCGGAGCCCTCAGGCGGGAGCGATCGGGGCCAGGCTGAGCATGCCGCAGCCGTAGGCCTTGGCGCGGCCGATGCCGCTGCGCACCGCGTCGGTGAAGGCGGCGGCGTCGGTGACCACCAGGCGGCCGTCGTAGCGGACGGCGGAGATCGTGATCTTGTTCCGGCCGGTTCCCTCGCCCTTGTAGCCGACCATCGGCGGGCAGGGCGAGATGGTGACCGCCATCCCGCCGTCGGCGCCGGCCGGGACCACGAACCCGTGCTGCTCGCCCTTGCGTGCCAGCCAGCCCAGCTGCTCCTCCGGGTCGCGCAACGGCACCCGCTTGCCGCGCACCTCCTTGGGTGCGGCCGGGTCGCGCACGATGCGGGTGGGGTTGGCGGTCAGCCGGACGGCAAGCGCGCGGCCGGGGGCGATCGCCTCCAGCGCGCCCTCCATCGAGCGCGCCTGCGCCTCCCCCGCCAGGTAGCCGTCGGGAAGCCGGTCCCACGCGGGCCGGTCGCGGGTCTGCACCAGCAGCACGTAGCCGGTCTCGGCGGGATCCAGCCGCCATAGCAGGGCGTGTTCGCGGCGTGCGGGCTCGCCGTTGACGACCTCGGGCAGCACGGACATCAGGGTCCGGTGCATGTGCTGCACGTCGGCGAAGTCCCGCCGGAACGCGCGCGACGCGGTGTTCAGCGGGAGTCTGCTCAAGTACACGTCAGGGGCTCACACTCTCGGCCGGAGGGATGGGGACGTGGCACACGCGCACGTGGCGCTGGCGGAACTCGCGGTCGCCCGAGGCGAAGGTGACGGGGAGGTCGTACCGGGGTTCGGCGTCGCGTTCGCGTGCGGAGACCTCGATGACGGCGCGCAGATCCGGGACGGCCGCGATGTCGGCCCCCGGGCCGGAGCGGTCCTCCTGCCACGGGTGGACGCGCAGGGCCTCCTCCAGCGTGGTCTCGGGCCGGATCCCGGTGCCCAGCCCCCACTCCTCGGGCAGGACCAGCGGTCCGGCCGGGACGTGGGCCTTGCGGCCGAAGAACAGCGGCCAGGCGGGGTGGAGCACCGCGTCACGCAGACGCTCCAGGTGGGGCCGGTCGCCTTCGAGGAGCACGAGGAAGAGGGCGTCGGCCAGGTAGTAGCGGTGGCTGACGACGTTGCGGTGGCCGGTGCCCTTGGTGGTGGGGACGCCGGTGGTGACCTGGTAGTCGCGCTCCAGGATGCCCTCGCGCTCCACCCGCACCGCCATGCGCAGCCCGGCGAGCCGGGCGATCCCGGCGACGTCGGTGCGCTCCACGCCGAGTGCGGCACCCAGGAGCCCCACGACACCGGACTTGGTCGGCTCCGGTGAGGTGTCGCGGTAGGTGAACCGGGAGCGCACCCCCCAGGACTGCATCGGCGCATCGAACCGCAGCGCCAGCACGGCCGTATCAGCCACCGACCGCTCCCAGGACCTTCTGGGAGAAGCCGGCCAGCGTGTCGGCCTGCTCCTCGCGCGGCACCTCCAGCGCGTCGAGGTCGCCGGAGAGCGAGGCCATCGCCACGGCACGGATTTCGCGGTCACCGTAGAAGCCGCGGAGCCGGGAGAAGTGCTCCCACATCAGGCGGGTGGAGGTTTCCATGACCCCGGTCCCCGCGACGGGGTTCAGGAAGGCGTTGGCCAGGTTCCACGAACCGCTGTCGCGTACCACGGCGAGCAGGGTGTCGGGCTGGGTGAGGGCGGCCATGGAGTTCTGCTTCCCGCTGGGCACCGCCCGGACGAAGGCGTTGAGCCAGGCGCTGGCGGCCCGCTTCAGCAGGTCCTCGTCCTCCGCCGCGAGCTCGGCGACCGCTCCGAACAGGTTGCGCCGCAGCTGGCCGAGGTCAAGGTTCGCGTAGCGGTAGTAGCAGGCGGCGTTGAAGTCGACCGTCCCGATCATGTCCGCGCCCGCCTCGGCGTCAGGCTTCAGGTCGTCCACGGCGGTGTAGAAGTCGAACTCGACCGCGACCGCGTGCGTGGAGATGGCGTGCGCGACCTGGGACGCGGCGTCGACGTTGAAGTCCTTGTTGTCGGCGATCATCCGCCCGAACAGGGCGATGTCCACGGACCTGCGGGCGTCGAGGATCGTGCGGGCCACCTTCAGCGTGTCGCCGTCGGGCTTCTTCTTCTCGCTGCCCTTGGGGTTCTTCTCCCGCTTGGCCGCGTCTTTGAGCAGCCGCTCCCGGTGCTCGGCGCAGTGCGCGGCGAGGGTGTCGACAGCGGTGGCCTTGACGAACAGCAGGTACTCGGTGAGGTCGGTGGCGGCGTTCACCCCGAAGCCCATCTGCCGCAGGGCCTCGCGGACGACCGTCCTGTCCTCGTCGCCGGCCTCCTCCCCCTCGGGGGCCAGTCGGTTCGCGGCCTGTTGGAGGAGCCGCTTGGTGCGCTTCGCGGTCTCCTCTTCGGCGAGCCCTACCTCGGGGAACAGGTTCCGCGCGGACCGCTTGAGGCTCTGGCTGGACACCCGGCCGCGGATCGCGCCGCCGAAGGTGACGGACTTCGGCTGCCCCATGTCGTCGCGGTTGAGGTTGCTCGTCGGGAAGGATTGGAGGAGGTGGAGCTCGATGATCAT
Source organism: Nocardiopsis sediminis (assembly GCF_042650565.1). NCBI lineage: Bacteria > Bacillati > Actinomycetota > Actinomycetes > Streptosporangiales > Nocardiopsidaceae > Nocardiopsis > Nocardiopsis sediminis. Next base: position 232,321 of record NZ_JBHSBH010000010.1, on the reverse strand, counting down.
TCGGTTGCTGCCGCTTCCTTCTGGGAGGTCTGGCGGTACACGCGGTGCTTGAAGTCGCGCGCCCAGCGAACGCGGACCTTCGCGGCCTGCGCCTCGTCGCCGTTGAGGTGGATGAGGTCCCACAGGAGGTGTTCGTAGTCGAGGGCCATCCGCGGCCGTGCCCCACCGATGAGCTGGACGGCCTGGCGCAGGCGGTAGTCGAGGCCGCCTGTCTGCGTCGCCCCGATCAGCTGGCGCACCCGGGCATCGGCCGCGCCCGCCGAGCCGGCGTCGGCGAGGGCGGCACACAGCCGCCATCGCTCCGAGGCGCGTGTGGTGGTGTGCGAGTTGAGCGCGAACAGCCCGGCGACCAGCAGGCACGGGGGTTCGTGCCGTTCGGGGATCTGATGGCGGAAGAGGAGTTCGTACCCGTCGCCGGCGTAACGGTCGTCGGTGAGCCCGCGCCGCAGGCGGGCAAGGGTCCTCCGGGACCGAGCGACGACATGCGGGTTCTTCGACTCAAGAGAGTTCCCGATCCGGTACAGGTCGTCGACGAACCCCCGGTGGGGGGATTCGGGGTTGGGGTTTTCCAGTACCACACTCACCACCCCGTGAACTGGCGAATCTCATGCTGGTAGGCGTCGCTGAGCTTGTTAAGCGCGCCGACGAGGATCATCTCGGCGCGGGCGGCTTCCAAAACCTGGCGCGGTGAGCCTCCGGGAAAATCATCGATCCAGGTGTGGACCGCCGCCCGGGCGGTGACACCCACGTACCGCCCCCAACGTTCGAACAGCCTGCGGATCTCCACCCATCCATCCAGTGCCTCCGGTTCGATCCGGATCACCAGTTCACTCAGGTCATGGAGGAGAAGTGCAAATTCGGCGTCAAGCCGCGGCCAGTAGCGTTCGGCAAGAAAGCTCCTGTACTTGCGCGCATCGAATCTACTACGTAGACCTTCGTGGTAGTTCGCGACCATGCGGTCTAGCTCGCGACCGACGGCGTCGGCCAGAGTCACAGCGCGCCCGAATAATTGTTCCAGGTTCCATTCGTCGTGCACCCGGAGCAAGGCGAGCTTGATCGGTAACGCGTCCTCCGACCAGTACTCGACCGCACCCGGATTGGGCATGAGTTTCTGTCCGAACACCCGGAGTGTGACTGTCTTGCGCTCGTCCAGATACCCCAGCTGCACAAGCCATGCCACTTCCTCGATCGTCTGCGGACGCCGTCTTCCCCCTCGCTCCTGGGCGGGCAGAAGCAGGTCCGTAGCGTGCCGCCAGACGCCGCGCAGGATCTCCAAACGCACCGGGTCGTATGTGAGCTTCTTGTCCTCACGTTTGTGAAACGCCGCCATGGCCTCGACCGTGTGGAGCTCCACACCGAGCTCGGTGCCCGGCGCGACCACCACGCCGTCCACGTTCACGCGCCTGTCCTCTCCCTCGCCGTGTAACAGGATCCGCCGGGACGGCCAGGTGAGGAGGTCGACCCATCCCTTGGGAAAGGCTTTGGCGATCGGCTCGGGACCTGGAGGCTGTTCGCGTTCCCAGATCGCTCGGTCCTGGGGTGTGGTGGTGGCCAGGGGCCGACCCGCACCGGGGTCGTATACGACCGTGTTGAGCAGGAGGGTCTCCCATAGCGTCTCTCCCTCCAGCAGGACCGTCCCGAAGTAGTTGCCAGGACCGGCCTTGGAACTCTTGACGCCCCCAGGTCGACAGGGTGTTTTGGTGCCGCCGGTATCGAAAGTCTGGAGGGTGACCAGCCAGCGAGCGGCTGCATCAGGGGGAAAAGCGGGCCACTCATCATCCGTTGTGTGATCGTGGAGAGTGGTGTTGTTGCCCTTGGCCCGGTAGAGCACGAGGTGCGTGGCCGGTTTCCACGGGACATCAGCGAGATCCGGGCACTGGTGGAAAGGTCTATCCCCGCCGAGGAGCCAGAACTCATCCCAGTGCGCAGCCTCGTAGGCCTCCAGCCGTTCAGCGTCGACCCCGTTGGCCCACAGCTCCGCCCACTCCTCCTCTGAGGCGGGGCCCTGGTGGACTCGGTGGAGAAAAGCGATCAGCAGACGGTAGAGAGCGGCCGTGACGATGGGCGCTTCCCCCTGGACGCAGCGCAAGTCATTCGCGTTTCTGAGCACGTCACTGAGACTCAGAAGGTCCGGCTTACCGTCAAGGGTGACGGCACTGATCCAACGCGAGCTGAGCAAATTGAACGATGGCACCAGAACTCCGGGGGTCGACAGGCCACGCCTACCTTAACGACGGGTGACGACAAGAAGCGGCGACAACGAGAATCACGCGTTGCCGCCGCTCCCAACTCCCCCGCGTCGCGGGGCGTATGTCCACGTGAACACGCACAGGGACCACCCCGGGCCAGCCCAGGATGGTTTCGGACTCTACCGGACGTGGAGCGTGTGCGGTTGCGGTCTGACTACGGGTACATGCACAGTTCCTTGTGATACCGTCGAGGCTCCTTCGCATCAAGATTGGAGACCCCCCACCGTGATGCCAACCCCGTTCTTCGAGGGCCGATTGTCCATCTCAGAGCGGCTCACTCTCTGCATCGCGAGCCTCGTGAGCCTGGCGTTGGTGCTCGTTGTCCAGGTCGTCCTCATCATACTGGTGAGGTGGTAAGCACCTCTTCGGCCGCTACCTTCTCCTCAGGGCTCGCCAACTAGGACGTGTCTGGAAAGTCAGAGCCATTCGTTGATGACCGCGATCAGGACGGTGGCCTCGTAGCTTGAGGCGAGCTTGTCGTAGCGGGTGGCCACCGCCCGGTTGCGCTTGAGCCGGTTGATCCCGCGCTCCACCGTGTTGCGGTGGCGGTAGTCGGCCGTGTCGAAGGCGGGCGGGCGGCCGCCCCGGCTCCCCTTGCGCTTGCGGGCGGCGACCCGGTCGGCCGGCTCGGGGATCGTCGCCTTGATCCTGCGCCTGCGCAGGTAGGAGCGGATCGCGCGGGAGCTGTAGGCCTTGTCCGCGCGGGCCCGCACCGGGCGGGTGCGCGCCGGCCCCGGCCTTCCGTGCGCGGCCACCCGGATGCGGTCCATGACCGCCTCGAACTGCGGGGCGTCCCCGCAGTGCCCTGCCGTGATCACCACGGCCAGGGGCTTCATCGCCTGCTCGCAGGCCAGGTGGATTTTGGTGGTGAGCCCGCCGCGGGAGCGGCCCAGCGCGTGGCCGGCGGGCTCCGCCGCCGTTCCGTGATCTTCGCCCTCCCCCTTTTCGGGGCGCCGGCGGCGTGCTGGTGGGCGCGTATGACGGTGGAATCGACGCCGACGTCCCAGGTGATCAGGCCTTGGGCGTCGGCGTGTGACTGGAGGCCGGCGAGAATACGCGCCCAGGTGCCGTCCTGTCTCCAGCGGCAGAACAGGTCGTAGACCGTTTGCCAGGGCCCATAGCCTGCGGGCAGGTCGCGCCAGGGCGCCCCGGTGCGGGTTCGCCACCGGATCGCGTCGATGAGGGTCCGCTTGCGGCGCACCTGCGGCCGGCCGCAGGCCGCAGGGCCGGGAAGCAGGGGGTGCAGCAGGGCCCACTGCGCATCGGTGAGGTCACCGCGCCCAGGGCCCGGTAGGGTCGGCACGAAGCCTCCGGTGGGCAAGGTCTTCTTGGTCGTTGACCCGTCTACCGGAGGCTTCGCTCATCTGCGGGGCGACACGCCCGACTATGCCGTTGTGATGCCGTTCATCCCTACATGACCCGGTTTCCAAACACGTCCTAGCCCTGGTCGGCCCATCCGTGGTGCGCGAAGGCGGTGTTGTCGCACCAGGCGCGAACTCCGGCTGCCGGGTAGTCGATCATGTTGGACGGTAGGAGGTGCGGGTCGGCCCATTGGAGCTTGCCGCACTTGTGGGGTTCGGCGTTGTAGGGCTCGCCCTTCCACCGCTCAGCAACGAAGAACATGCCGACGCGGGCCAGGTCTGAACGCTGCCTGTGGTGAACGACCGCCGCCAGACTGAGGAAGTCGGGGTTGATGGTGACCCCGACTTCCTCGCGAGCTTCCCGGGCTGCCCCGTGGTTCAGCGGTTCCCCTTCGTCGAGGTGGCCGGAGGGCAGGTGCAGCATGCCGTCGCAGTACCCGGTCCCCTGCCGTTCCAGCAGCAGGATCTCCCCGCTCCGGTGCAGGATGACGTGCACGTCGATGATGCTGCGATAGCGCTCGGACACGGTCACCTCACACGGCGGGCTCATGATGTCATTGCGACCATAGCCCCCCGATGATGCTCGTGAGCCTCGAAAGAAGAGATTCGATCGACGCCAGCCCCTGGGAGGTGTCGGCGACCATGGTGGGTACCCCGGCCCTCTCGGAGGCGGCCGCGGCCTTCCGGTACAGCTCGACCTCGCGATCGGGAACGGTCGGGTCGTCTTCGAATCGGCCATGTGAGCCACGCACGGCCAGCCGCTCACGCAGCACGCGGGACGGCGCGGTGAGGACGATCTGGAGATCGGGAGGTTCGGCGTCTGCGTTGATGCAGCGCACGAACTGTTCCGGGACGTCGTCGATGCCCGCCTGAAGCACCACCGTGGACAGGGTGTACCTGTCGCACAACACCACCCGACCGGCCGCAACGGCGGGCCGCACCTCGGTTTCGAGGTGGTGGTACCGATCGGCGCCGACCAGGCACGCCAGTGCCATGCCCTGGTAGTCGCCGGTGTGGTGTCGGGCGAACTTACCCAGCGGGGAGTGGGAGGGCTCGGTGGTCGCCAGCACCGGTATCCCGGCCGCGGTGAGCCGTTGGTCGAGGTTGCGGACGAGGGTGGACTTGCCGGCCCCGCCGGGGCCGTCGACGGCGACGAACACCCCGCCGCTCATGCCGCGCTCCGCCGCTCGTGCTCGCCACGGGACAGCTGGACGAGGGCGGCGCGTACCTCGTCCACGGTTGCTTCGCCGAACTGGATGCCGGTGGAGAAGCTGAATTCGTCGCGGCCCCGCATCGCCTCGTCCACCCCCTGTGCAGTGAGGTCCACGGCGGTGTAGTCCAGCAGTTGGGCGGGGGTGTAGCGGCCGGTGGCGATCAGCCGGTCCCATTCCGGGGTGCCGGGGTAGGGGCGGAACTCGAACACCGAAGAGCGGAACCGGCCCGGACGCCGGTCGGTGAGGTCCCACAGCTCCTGGACCAGCGCAACGGTCTCGGCCATCTCCGTTCGGGTCTCGGTGGGGAACCCGAGGATGAAGTAGCCCTTGACGTTGATACCGCGCGCGACCAGGCGGCCGACAACGGAACGAATCATGTCGTGGGTGATGCGCTTGTCGATGTAGGAGAGCACGCGTTCACTGCCGGACTCGATGCCGAGCGCAACCTCGCGCAGCCCGTTTGCGGCCAGCAGGTCCAGAGTCGCGTCGCTCTCCCGGGCCAGGACGTTGATGCGGCCGGTGGCGTCCCACACCGCCCAGCCACCGATGCCGGCGGCGGTGAACCCCTCCATCATGGTATGGATGACGCGGCGGGCGCCGAGGAACAGGTCGTCGACGAACCGGAACGCCGTCACCCCCAGGCCGTCACGGAGCTGCTGCATCTCGGCGACCACATTGCCGGGATGGCGGACGCGGATGGTGGTGTCGGGGTTGGCCGACACTGCGGCGCCGCAGAACGAGCAGTCGTAGGGGCAGCCACGGGCGCCGACCATGTTCGCCTCCCACCGGCCCGAGTCGTGGTGGGGGTCGTGGGCGAGGAAGCGGCGGTCGACGAACGGTAGGCCGTCGATGTCGGGGGCCAAGTGGTGGCTCTGCCCCGGGCGCCCTCCGGTCACCGGGGTCTTCAGGATGGGATCGAGCCACATCACGCCGGGCAGGTCGGCGCGCGCCCGATGGTCCTCCAGTAGGGCGGCGACGCGGGTTTCGGCTTCGCCGATGACCAGGGCGTCGCAACGGACCATGCGGGCGTCGGTGAGGATCTGGGCGGGCATGGCCTTGGCCTGGTGGCCGCCCAGCATCACCCGAATCCCAGGGTCCAGAGCCGCGGCGATTCGGGCCGAGATCTCATAGGTGGGGGCGAGCAGGTTGAACCCGGCCCAGCGGGGCCAGGCCTTGTTGATCGCCGTGACCGCGTCGGCGATCGGCAGGCCGGCGGCTTCGGCGTCGAGCACGCCGACGTTGAACCCGCGGGCGGAGGCGTAGGTGGCGAGATAGCCCATGCCCAGGACGGGCAGGGTGAAGTCGTTGACGCGCGGCCGGATCGCGTAGTCGCGCAAGGGTGCGTTGACGAACACGATGTCCACGGGACGGTTGGGGTCGTGTCCGGTGATCACGTCATACGGGGGGTCGAGCCTTTCCACGGTGTCCTCCCAGGGCGAGGGTGAGAACGGTGAGAGCCGACAGTTCGCCGGGCGTGCCGGCGTATCCCCTCCAGCGGGTCGCGAAGTCGGCCTCGGTGTCGGGCAGGGCAAGGGAGGGGGCGGCCTGGCGGGCGTACTTGCGGACCGCCATGTCGCCGTAGGGGTAGAAGGAGAAGTCGCCGGTGTAGTCGGCGACGGCCGCGCCTGCGGTCCAGGGGCCGATGCGCGGTACGGACTGGATCTCGGCGGCAAGGTCAGCTGGAGGCAGGGAGGCCCACTTCACGCCGAGGTCGCCGAACGCCTCGGCGGCGGCGCGTAGGGGACGCCGCTTGAATGCCATCCCGAGCCGGGTGAAGGTGGTGTCGTCCACGCTGAGCACGACGTTGGGAGTCGGGAACAGGTGAAGCCGTTCGCCGACGTGGTTGATGGGTTCGCCGATGGCTGCGGTGAAGCGCTGGTACATCAGGCGGGCCTGATCCGCGCGGATGACCTGGCGGATGATCGCGGTGGCGATGGCGTCCCACAGGTCCGGGTTGCGCAGCCGCTCGGCTGGTCCGTGGCCAGCAAGCACGCGGCGCAGCGCTGCCGGGGTGCGGTGTGTGAGGGTGGCTGGGTCGTAGACGTCCACCGCCGCCTCGCTGGGCCCGAGGGTGATTCCGGTTTCCTCGGCGGTGGCAGTGGTGCCGCCCGCGGGTGTGCGGACAGCGCGGGTGTTGGTCGGTCCCCATCCGGGGTGATCGCATACGGGGTGCATGGATTCCTCCTCGCTCGGTGACGGACGGCAACCCTGCCACAGGCCGGACGTTCGCCGGGAAGGTCATCAGGGGGCGGTCTCCCGAGCAGCGTCGAGGCGGCGTGCGGTTCACGGGTGTGGTGGAGCCGCGAGAGCAGGGGGCACCCCCGCGACCTCACCGCGCCTCCGGGCAGGTTCACACTGGGAATGCGGCCGCTGTTCACAGCGGGTGCTCCGAGACACCGGCCGCCTCCAAGCGGTAGCGCAACCTTTCGGCGATCTCCCGCGGAGTGGCCCCGTCCACCAGGTGCGGCAGCGCCGGATGCATCGCCCACCACCGGCCGGTCGCAGTACCCGGCCAGATGACCAGGCCCGGCCATCGGCACCGCATCTCCTCGGCGAAGGTCATTAGCATCCCCGCCCCACCCCACGGGTGTAGCGTTCCTGCTCTTGGGCCGTCGGGTAGACGTGCCCGGTCGCGTAGTACCGCCGCCCGTAACGCTTCTGTCCGGAGCCGTTGGCGCGCTGGGTGAACAAGCCAGGGCTGATCGCGTCGAGGCCAGCGGCTTCGTTGTCTGTGAGGTCGTGGCGGCACTCGATCACCGGCGGGCCTCCAGTTCCGCCCACACCGTCACGAACCGGTTGGGATGCTGTTCGAAGTCCCAGGAGCGCGACACCGCGGCGACCCTCGCCAGGCCCCCTGTCTTGCTGACTGTGGGAACCGTCGGGCGCGCCAAGAGCGGCCCGGCGTCGGTCACCTCAATGCGGACGTTGGTGACGGTGCAGGTGATGTGTAGAACGAGTTCGTTCCCGCGTTCGCCGCTGCGGCTGTGCTGCACGGCGTTGGCCACCAGTTCCTCGGCGACCACGGACGCCTGGCCCCGGCACGGGTGGTTGCTGCCGAGGGCGCGGGCCACCCGGAGCCGGGCAACGGCGACGGCGTCGTCATCGCCGCGGATGAAGCGCGCTCGGCCAGGCCACGAGTCCTCACCGTGCGGCACGAGATCGAACATCGCGCCGCTCGCACTCACCGGGCCGCCCTCTCGGCGGATCGGCGAACAGAGAAGAGGCAGTCCACTGCAGTCCCGGCCAGCGTCGCGGCGTCGAGAGCCTGACTGCGGGCCCGGTTCGCGTCTGCATGCCCCCGCGGGTTGGTGTGGATGTGGGGTCGCACCGTATCGGCACGCTGGCTGGTCATCCTTGACACGCCGGTCCGTCGAACGGACATCACGTTTTCCTCCCTGAGCTCGTCGGGAAGCGACCTGTTCTACGGGTATGAACTGATGGGCCGATGTAACGTCGTTGTCCTGCGGCTACGGAATCCCGCGTCGATATACACCGGCGGTATCAATGAGCGATCCCAGCGACGCCAAGCGCGTCCCCATCCCGTCCGCCTTCTGGACGCGCGGTGAAGTGCAGGTGGCGCTGTCGCGGGAGGACGCAGGTGCTCTTCTGCGCCTCGTGCGCCAACGCACCGGAGCCAGCCAGCACGCCATTGGCGCCGCCATCGACATGGCGCAACCGCATGTCAGCGGCATCATGCGCGGCAGAAGGGAAGTCACCGCGCTGAAGACATGGCGGCGCATCGCCGATGGGCTGTCGATGCCCAATGAGGCCCGGCGAATGATCGGCCTGGCGGATTCCGACTGGGTATACGAGGGAGGTATACGGCGGAGCAGTCCCCTCAGCAGCCCTCCTGGTGATCTATGGTCGGCCCCGAGGATGGTGCGGGATGCCGCAGAGATGACGCTGAGGGATCTGATGAAACGCAGAGAAGCACTGGCGGCGGGGGGCGCGCTCGTCGTGGGCACGGCGCTGACGGAGACGCTGGAACACTGGTTGCTGCCCACAGACGCGGGGCCACTGGGCCGACGTACGATCGGTGACGGCGAGCTGATGCGCATCGAAGCGGCGACGGTGGCGATGCGCCATTGGGATGACCGGTGGAAGCTGGGCATCCGTCGCAAGGCGGTTCTCGGCCAGCTCTCCGAGGTGGCCGAACTGGCGGAGGTTTTCCAGCCGGAACCGGTCCGCTCCCGCCTCTTCATGGTGATGGCCGAGCTGGCGAAGATCAGCGCGTCGATGTCCTACGACGCCGGTGACCACCCCAGTGCCCAGGAGTACTACACCCTCGCGCTGCGTTTCGCGCATCAGGCAGGGCCGGAGCATCGGTTGTACGGAGTCGGTGTGCTCGCCGACATGGCGCGGCAGATGCTCGACCTGAAACGCCCCCAAGACGCGTTGGAGATCTCCCGCCTGGCCTTGGACAGCGCCCAGGCCCATGCGGCGCCGGGAATCGTCCTGGCTCTGCTGCGCACCCGCGAGGGCTGGTCCTATGCCAGAGTCGGACGGGCGGAGGCATGGCGCCGATCGGTCGCCCAAGCCGAGGACCTCCTCGACAACGAAGACGGATCTTCCGAAGTGCCGGAGTGGGCACGCTCCTTCGACCGCGCAGAGCTGGCCGGCGTCGTCGGCGCCCGCTACCGCGACCTGGCGGCCGGGACGGAGGACCGGGCCGCACGGACCCGCTACGCGACCGCCTCTGCCGACTACATCACGCAGGCGCTGCGGCTACGCGCGCCGGAGAAACTGCGCAATCGCGCGTTCGACCTGATCGGGTTGGGCCGCACCTACCTCGTCCTGGGTGAACCGGGCGAGGCCGCCAGCGCGATCTCGCGAGCAGCGTCCCTGGAGCGCACCATCGGGTCCGGACGCGTCCGTCGTCGGCTGCACGACTGGTACACCGAGTCCGCCGCCTACCACCGGGATCCCGCGATCGCCCAGCTCCGTGACGAACTGGCGACAACCCTGCTGGATGGACAGTCGAACCTGAAGGAGACGGCGTGACGCGCATCGGGATCACCGGGCACTCCAACCTCACGCCGGACAGCGTTCCGCTGGTACGCAAAGCGTTGGAAGTCGCCATCTCCCCCTACCTCGATGGGGACCTGGTCGGGGTGTCGTGCCTGGCGCGCGGGGCCGACCAGGTGTTCGCCGAGGTCGTCCTCGACGCCGGCGGGCTCCTGGAGGTGGTGCTGCCCTCCGTCGACTACCGCGAGGCCAAGGTCAAGCCCTGGAACCTGGAGCAGTTCGACAACCTGCTGATGCGTTCGGCCCTGGTGCGCTACATGCCGCACCGCACCGCCGGACGCGCGGCCTATGAGGACGCCAACGCCGCCGTCCTGGGCGGGATCGACCGCCTCTTCGCCGTCTGGGACGGCGAACCCTCGGGCGGTAAGGGGGGCACCGGCGACGCCGTGGAATACGCCCGCGGCAAAGGCGTGCCCGTCAACGTGATCTGGCCGGAGGGCGCACGCCGGGGGTGACCACCATTGCCGAAAAATCGCCGGGCCAGCAGTGGTGGAGACGGCATAGCTGCGGAACATATTGGCGGGTTGCTGGATGTGCACCTAGGCAGCACGGTCGTTCCGCTCACTCGCCTCTCCGATCACCCCCGGCGTGATCACTTTCCTGGTCGGAGAAGCGGGTGAGACCGCCGGGAACCGAGCGTTGGGTCATGCGTAGCACCGATAGTGGAGACCTCCCCAACGGAACCATCACCGAACGTGCGTTGAACCTTCGCTTCTCCACCGCTTGCCGGTGGGACTTCTCCGCCTGGCGCCAGGCGGAATTCCAACCCGGCTCGGCGAGTGAATCCGTGTTCACGTAGACCCGGTGGATCTGGCGGCCGATCTCCTCCAGTGGGTCCCACTCCCCTTGATCCAGGGTCTCGCGCAGGACCGCTCGGCTACGGCCGAGGATCCACGGTGAGTAGACGTTCGAAATCCCCGATGTGAAGCCCAGATTCTCGTGGCGGCGCTTGCGCGGGCCGGTCTCTTGGCCCCTGTCGGCGACCACCAGGACGGGGTCGCAAAGCCCCTCGGGGCGGTGCTCCCGCTTGTGGCGGTGCAGGCGGCCCGCCCGCTGGAAGAGGAGGTCGATCGGGCACAGGTCGGTGATCAGGAAGTCGGCGTCGAGATCCAGGCCGTGTTCGAGGACCTGGGTCCCGACCACGATGGCGTGCCGGTCGGAGAGCGACGACGTCCTTCCCAGGCGGGCCTTGAGGCGGTCACGGATCGCCGCCCGTTCTTCGCCCTGGTGGTCGCCGGTGAAGAAGATGAGTTCAGGACCATCGCGCTCGCCGTCGAGCAGGGTCCGCACTTGCCTCTCGACCTTGTGGGCTCGCGTCTTGGTGTTCAGGATGACCAGCGCCGTCCCGCCGTGCACGACCGCGTCGACCGCCCGTTTCGCGATGGCCTCCGGGGAATCGTCGCCCCGGTCCACGCGGACGGTGCCGCGTTTGAGGATCTCCTCGGAGAGCTCGACCGGCTGCGGCTTACCCTTGCTGCCGCTCCAGGTGACCTGCCACGATCCGGCGTCGGCCTCCTTCTGGATGCGCTCGGTGTCCGCGTTCCTGTCCTCTTTCCCTGCGTGCCAGTACTCGATCAGCTCCACACGGCGGCTGCCCGTCAGGGTGGCCGACATCAGCACGACCGGCACCCCCATCCGGCCGCAGAACCACATGAGCTGCTGGACGAGCAGGAAGGTGTAGGCATCGTACGAGTGCACCTCGTCGATGAGCACGACCTTGTTGCTGAGCGCGGTCATCCCGAGGAAGTTGTGCCCGCTGCGGATCACGGATTTGACCGCCTGGTCGACAGTGCCGACCCCGATCGGGAATGCCAGTCCCTTCTTCCTGTAGAACCACTCCCACGGTTCTTGGGCCCCGTTCCGCTGCGCCTCCTCGTCCCGTCCCTCGTGACCGATCCTCTCAGGGGTGATCGTCCGATTCCCGGACGCCTTCTCGTTCTTCTCCTTCTCCTTCCTGCGTTGGTCCCGCTCGGCCTTCTGCTCCTTGGCCGCTCCGGAGTAGACGAGGTTGGCTTCCAGGGTGGACCCGGTGGCCTCGAGGAATTTCTGCACCTCATCTCTGGCCTGGACGCTCAATGACTTGGTGGGCGTGGACAGGTACAGGCCACCCAGGCCCAGCCGGTTCGCCAGGCGCGCGGCCGCTTGCAGGCCGGCCATGGTCTTGCCTTCGCCGGTGGGGGCTTCGATCACTAGGACGCCCGGCTCCGCGCAGTGCTCCAGGCACTCCTCCACTGCCGTCTGGACGGGTCGCGGTCCGCCCTTGAAGGATTCGTCCTTGAACAGGTCCGTGAACCGGGTCCGCTCGCCGGGCCGCCACGCGGACCAGTTGGTCTTGGCCAGCGCGTTCTCCGCGTTGGCCCGGGCCCGGTCGCGGTAGGCGACCAGGTCATGAGGGTGGGACTCGTAGGGGAAGAAGGAGGAGTCGGAGGCGACCCAGTCGGAGATCGTCGTGAGTCCGGCCAGGCCGATCATCCCGAGCGCGGAAACGTTGACATCGCGCCAGCGGCCGTCCTGGAACTCCAGCCCGGCGAGCCGCGCGATACAGCGCACCATCTCCGACCGCGCCTCCCACCATGTGCGGTCGCCGAGGTCCCTCTTCCCGCGGACGTCGTCCAGCATGCCGGGCTCCGGGAACCACCCGTGGTGCGCCGCCAGGACGGAGCTGATCAGGCGCACCATGTCCCATTTCGCCTCTGCCTCCTCCAGCATCGCCTCGATGTGCAGGCCGGTGCTCAGCCCGTGCTTGGTGTCGAGTCCGCCGCGTTTCCGGGCGGGTTCGCACTTCCGGAGGATCGCGTGGTGCTCCGCCGGGAAGCGTGCCTCGGCCACCTCCAGCACCAGCGACTGGAACGCGGGCGTGTACTTGCCCAGGTCGTGCAGCCCGCACAGCAGCGCGACCCAGGCACGGGGCTCGCCGGAGAGCGGGGAGAAGGTCTCTTCGAGTTCCCCGCGCACCTTGGGGCCAAGGAAGATCGGGTATAAGAGGTACGCCACCTCCATCGTGTCGATCAGGTGGCATACCAGCGCGTGTGTGCCGGGCTTCCTCGCGGCTTTCTTCTTCCCGGCCTTCCGCCCCTTGTCGTGTTTGGCCCAGGGGCGGACCATCTCCGGAATCGCATGGACGCCTCCCCCGCCTCCCCCCTCCGAGGCTCGCTGCGCACCCGCCTTGTGACCGCGTTCATCCCGCACCGGTCCTCCTTCGCCGCTCCGGGGACAACCTCCCACACCCCGCCGACCATCAGGTGCGGGCGCCGCCGCCACCTCCTATGACGTGGCGCGACCGGGACACGACACGGCGGCTGTAGCACGGAACCTCCCCCGGAACGCCTTCTTCCGACTGCGGCCGTGCCGCCCTCCCGCTCGGAGTCCTCATTGACGCGTGTCCTTTTCACCCGGCCCGACCCGGTCCCGGCCACCGCCTCCCCCTACCGGTGGGTGGTCCTGTTCATGGCGTGGGCCGCCTTCACCATGACCTCCGTCGACCGCTCGGCCTGGGGGCCGGCGTCGGTGTCGGTGAGTGAGTCCCTGGGGGTGCCCCTGGCCGCTCTCGGCACCTTCGCCACCGGGTACTACCTGGGCTATGTGGTGTCGAACGCGGGCGGCGGGGTGCTGGTCGACCGGATCGGCAGCCGGGTGGTGCTCGGCGTGTCCGGTGTGGGTGCCGGGCTCGCGATGGTGCTGTTCGGCTCCGTCACGTCGATCCCGCTGGGCCTGGTCCTCCAGGGGCTGGTCGGGCTGTGCGCGGGCGTCGACTTCTCCGCCGGCCTCAAGTTGATCGCCACCTGGTTCGCCCCGGCCCGGCGGGGGTTCGCGACCGGGCTCTTCCTGACCGCGACCTCGCTGGGCATCGTCGTGGCCAACGCCGTCGTGCCGCGCCTGCTCGCCCTCGCGGACTGGCGGGTCTCCTACCACCTCTTCGGGGCGATCACGATCGTCATCGCCGTCGCCTGCCTCCTGCTGGTCCGCAACGGCACACCGGCCGAGGAGGGCACGCCGGGTGAGGCGCGCCCGGACATCCGCTCGGTTCTGCGCAACCGGGATCTGCTGCTGCTCGGGCTCGCCGGATTCGGCGGGGTATGGGGGACCTATGGGTTCGTGACCTGGTCGAACACCCTGATGACCGAGGGCAGCGGGATCGACCCCGTCCGCGCGGGGACCGTGCTGATCATCTTCGCGGCCATCGCGGTCGTGGTGAAGCCGGCGGTCGGCTGGGTGCGTGACCGGTTCGGGCTCGGTCTGCGCGGTCCGATCGCGGTGCTGCTGGTGTTCTTCGGCGCCGTCCTCTTGGTCTTCGGCACCCTCGACACCTATGCGCAGTTCCTGTGGGCGGCCCCGCTGCTGGGGATCGGCGCCTACGCCTACGCTCCGCTCGCGGCGGCGATGGCGCCGATGCTGTCGGGGACCGC
>NZ_JBHSBH010000010.1:207478-218056 GCF_042650565.1 Nocardiopsis sediminis | reverse complement strand
CGGGTCGGCCGCGGGGGCCATCAACGCGTTCTGGCAGCTGGGGTCGGTGACGGTCCCGGCCGTGATCGGGCCGGTGTTCGCATCGACCGGCTCCTTCTTCGCGGCGTTCGCCGCCCTCGCCGCCGGCCCGCTGCTCGGTGCCGTCGTCGCCCTGTTCATCCGCGAGCGCAGCACGGACGCGGCCGGCGGCGGATGACCGCCGTCACGGCCGCGCCGGGCGCCGGTGGCTACGCGGGGCCCTCTCCGGCCGGAGCGGCGAGGCGGGCCAGGCCGTCGAGAGCGCCCTGCCAGCCCTGCCGGGCTCCCTCCTCATGGGCCCGCCGGTCGGCGTCGCCCATCTCCAGCGCTTCGAAGCCCTCCTCGGTCACCCGCACCCGGGTGGAGCCGTCGGCGAGCTCCTCCAAGGTGAACACCACAGTGGTCTGGCGCCCCGGCTCGGGTCGAGCATCGGGAACCGAGGAGTACCGGTAGACGAACCGGGCCCCCGGCACGACCTCCTCGATCACGCCCCGGTAGCGGCCGTGCTCATGCCAGACGTGCTCGACCTCGCCGCCGGGACGCAGATCGACCGCTGCACCATCGAAGGCGAACCACGCCCTGACGTGCTCCGACCGTGTGATCAGCTCCCAGACCCGACCGATGCGCGCGGGCAGGACGACGTCGACCGAGAAGATCCGCAGCACCGGGACCGCCGCCCGGGGCCCGGGCTCAGGCCGTGCCGCGCCGATCCGGGCGGCGAGGACGTTCCAGTCGTCGAACCCGAACTGCCGGGCGACGATCTCCAGGGCCGCACTGTGTGGCACGGTCGTGCCCCGGGCGGCGAGTTCGGCCCGCAGGGTTTTGGCCATCGCTTTGGCATCGCGGAATGAACGCATGATCCGATCCGGCACCTTTCGGCGAAGTCGTCATCAGTGCTTGCGTTGCCGATGCCTTCGCCGTCGGACAGGAACGGGCGGCGGATCAGAGACGGACCACGGACGCATTCACCGAACCCATCGGGCGCAAGCGGCAGGCTGCGTCATGCCTGGCCGGATGCTAGCACAGGTGCGCGTTCGCGCCCCGGCACGCTGAGTGCGCAAGCCCCGCGAAGCCGACACGGCCTATGACCTCGTCACGGACGGGTCGACCCGGAGGATCCGCCCGGCGTCGCTCCACACGACCCGGGGCATGGCCACCGTCCCGGGCAGCGTTGCCGTTGGCTGCCCGGGGCGGCGGTCCTCAGGCCAGGGCGTCGGCGGTCTCTTTCAGGACGCGCAGGTCGGCGTCTGTGACGGCGTCGCTGCTGACGCGCACCGGGCCGGCGGGCAGGCCCTGGACGGCCAAGCCCGCCTTGAGGTGGGCGATGCTGCCGCCCTTGACCGCTGCCACGGCGCGCTCCACCAGCGGCTGGGCGGCGGCGGCCGCTTCGGTGTCGCCGGCGCGCAGGGCGTCGCGCAGGGTGATGAACGGGCGCGGGAACACCGAGGACACGCCGGAGACGACGCCGGCACCGCCCGATCGGATCAGCTCGCCGAAGGAGACGTCGTTGCCGGAGATGATGGTGAAGCCCTCGGGCGCGTGCTCCAGGTAGGCGGCCACCGACGCGTCGCTCTCGCCGCTGATCTTGGCGCCGCGGACGCCGGCGTCGGCCAGGGCGCGCAGCGTCTCGGGGGCAACGGCAGTGGTGGTGCGGGCCTGGAAGAGGTAGGCGTAGACCTCGGCGTCGCCGGCGGCGGCGACCAGGCGCTCGTAGTAGCGGACGACCGCTGCGGCGGGCGCGGGCAGGAAGTGCGGGGTGATCGCGGCGACGCGGCGCGCGCCGGCGTCGACGACGGAGGCGGTGAGCCGTTCGGCCTGGCGGGCGGCCGCGGCACCGACGTGGGCGTAGGCGCCTTCGGGGCCGAAGATCTCCAGCGCGGTGCGCAGGACCTCCAGGCGCTCGTTGTCGTCGACGGCGGTGAACTCGCCGGTGGTGCCGGCGGCGAACACGGCGTCGGCGCCCCGGTCGCGGATGGTGGTGAGCAGGGCGGCCAGGCCGTCGCGGTCGAGTTCCTCGTCGGCGGTGAAGGGGGTCGGGACCGCGGTGATGACCTGCGCGTGGGCGGGCATGGGTGGGGTTCTCCTCGTGGGTCGGCGGTGGGGATGGATGGTCGCGGGCGGGCGGGTGGTGTCAGGCGACCGGCGTGGTGTCGGAGTCGGGGTCGGGGGTGGCGGGCCGGGTGCGGTTCCGCCACGCCTGGCGCAGCGGGGGCACGGCGAGCGCGAGCACGCTCACGGCCAGGATGCTCATGGCGATCGGGCTGGTCAGGATGGTTTCGGCGCCGCCGATCTGGAGGGCGCGGCGCAGGTTGCCCTCGGCGAGCTCGCCGAGGATCAGGCCCAGCACCACGGGCCCGGCGGGGATGCCGAAGCGGCGCAGGAACAGCCCGGCCACCCCGAAGATGAGCATCACGCAGACGTCGAAGACGCTGTTGTTGACCGCGTAGGTGCCGACCATGCAGAAGACCAGGATGACGGTCCACAGGTACTGGCGCGGCAGCTCCAGGAGCCGGACCACGCCGCGCATGCGCAGCAGGCTCAGCCCCAGGGCCACAGCGGTGGCCACGAGCATGATCCCCGCGATGCTGTAGACGAGGGCGGGCTGGTCGGAGAAGAGGGACGGGCCGGGCTGGATGCCCCAGACGACCATGGAGCCGATCATGACGGCCATGACGGAGTCGCCGGGGATGCCCAGCGCCAGGGTGGTGGTGACCGAGCCGCCGAGGGTGGCGTTGGAGGAGGTGTCGGCGGCGGTGATGCCCTCCAGCGACCCCTTGCCGAACGATTCGGGCTCTTTGGAGACCCGGCGCGCCTGGTCCCAGGCGAGGATGCCGGCGATGTCGCCGCCGGCGGCGGGCACGATCCCGACGACGCCGCCCACGCCGCTGCCAACGGCGAGCGGCTTGAGCATGGCGCGCCAGTCGGAGCGGCGCGGCAGCCACCGGCCGAACTGGGTGATGGGCGCGGTGCCGGTGCCCCGGCGGTGGGTGAGGATCTGGTCGAGGACTTCGGCGATGCCGAACAGGCCGATGATGGCGGCGATGAACGGGATGCCGTCGGAGAGCTCGGCGAAGCCGAAGGTGAACCGGGTGGCCCCGGTGATGGGGTCGCGCCCCACCGCGCCCAGCAGCAGGCCGAAGGCCCCGGCCATGAGGCCCTTGACGATCCGGCCGCCGGAGACGCCGATCATCATCGTCAGGCCGAAGACGACCAGGGCGAACATCTCCGCGGGGCCGAATTGCAGGGCCAGGCGCGACAGCGGGACGGCGGCGGCGAGCAGCAGCGCCACGCCGACGAGGGTCCCCCAGGCCGACGCGAACGCCGAGGCGGTCAGCGCCAGCCCGGCGCGGCCCTTCTTGGCCATCGCGTAGCCGTCGAAGGTGGTGGCGATGGAGGCGGGGGTGCCGGGGGTGTTGACGAGGATGGCCGGGACGCGGTCGCCGAAGTTCGCGGCGACGTAGATGGTCAGCAGCACCGCCAGGCCCGGGACGGGGTCGAGGGCGAGGGTGAAGCCGCTGGCCAGGGCGACGGCCATGGTGGCGGTGATGCCGGGGAAGGCGCCGACGAGCATGCCCAGGACGGCGCCCGCGGCGATGCACAGCATGACGGTGGGGTCCAGCAGCGCGCCGAACCCTTCGGCTATGGGGCTCATCGGGTCCTGCCTCGGAGGTCGGGGAAGGGCGCAATGGGCGGGGTCACAACGGCACCCGCAGCACGACGCCGAACAGCACGTAGAGGACGACGGTGGTCACGACGGGGAAGGCGAGCAGCGCCCGCCACCCGCGGCCGCCGCCGAGGTAGGTCAGGGCGGCGACCAGCACGGTGGTGGAGACCAGGAAGTGGATGAAGTACCACAGGACCCCGTAGCCGACGATGGCCGCCGCCATGGCCACCAGGCGCAGGACGCCCTCGCGAGTGGCGGGGTCGGGCGCGTCGCCGGGTGCGGGCCGGCGCCAGGCCAGGGCGGCGTGCAGGGCGCTGAGGCCCAGCAGGGTGAACGCCAGGGTTTCGGGCCACCAGCGGGGGCCGATCATCCCGGCCGTTTCCGGCCCCTGGTCGATCTGCCCGGTGAGCAGGAGCGCGGCCGCGGCCAGCCCGGCGCCGGCGGCGGCGGGGGCGAGTTCGCGCAGGCGTGAGGGGGCGGTGCCGGGGGCCGGCGCGGCGCCGGCCCCCGTTGCGTTGGGCGTGGCCATCGCCGTCAGTTCCCGTTGCCCAGGAGCTCGCCGAAGCGGCGGTGCTCGGAGTCGACGAACTCCTGGAAGTCGCCGGCGGAGACGTCGACGGGGATGTTGCCGGAGTCCTCGGTGAGGCGGATGAACTCCTCGGATGAGGCGGCGGTGTGGAAGGCCTCCTCCAGCCGGGTGCGGACCCGGTCGTCGAGGCCGGAGGGGGCGCCGAGCCCGCCCCAGCCGCCGATGATGACGTTGACGTCCTGGTCGAGGGCGGTCTCGACGTCGGGCAGGGTCGGCGAGGGCTGGGAGTCGAGGACGGCCAGGACGCGCAGGCGGCCGTCGTCGTGGGCGGGGGCGGTCTCGGAGATGCCGGCCACGACGGCGTCGACCTGCCCGCCGACGGCGGCGGTGACGGCGGGGGCGCCGCCGTCGAAGGGCACCGTCTGGAATTCGACGTCGGCGCCTCTGCCCAGGGCGTCGGTGGCGACCTCCCAGATGGAGCCGGCCCCGGAGTTGGCGACGGTGATCTCGCCAGGGGCGTCGCTCGCGGCCTGGACGAGGTCGTCGAGGGTCTCGTAGGGGCTGTCGTCGGGGACGGCGACCGTGGCCGGGACCGACACCATCTGGCCGAGGAGGTCGTAGTCGGCGGGGTCGACGTTGTAGCCCTGGTAGCCGAGCATGACGGTCTCCACCGGCAGGTAGCCGATGGTGTAGCCGTCGGCGGGCTGGCCGGCGAGGTACTCCAGGCCGACGGAGCCGGCGCCGCCGGTGCGGTTCTCGACGACGATGGTCTGGCCGAGGTCGCGCTCCATCTGGTCGGCGAGGGTGCGGGCGGCCAGGTCGGAGGCGCCTCCGGCCTGGTAGGGCACCACGAGGGTGATGTCGCCGCTGGGGTAGTCCTCGGGGTTCTCGGTGGTTCCGCCGCGGTTGGCGCAGCCGGCGCCCGCGGCCACGGCGGCGAGCGCGAGGACGGCGCTCGCCGCTCGGAAGGTGATCGGTCGCATGGAAGTCTCCTCGGATGGATGGTCGAGCGCGACGCGGTGTCGCTGTCCTGTGGTCCGGCGGTGCCGGTGGGCGCGCCGGTGAGTCGTGGGCCCCGGGGCCGGTCAGCCGGGGCCGGCCGCTCTGTGGGCGTAGGGCTCGCGCAGCCGGAGCCGGGCGTTGTCCAGGTGCGCGTGGAGTTCGGCGAAGGCGGCGCCGGGTTCGCCGGTGGCGATGAGCCGGGCCAGGAGCTCGTGGGCGGCGACCGAGGGGCCGAGGTCGTCGTAGCGCTCGTTGGAGGCGAGCAGCAGCATCTCGATGGTCGGCCGGTACTGGGCCCAGACGTCGGCGAGCCGGCGGTGGCCGGCGGTGCTGTAGAACACCGAGTGGAAGCGCAGGTCGGCGGCTGTGTAGGCCTCGGGGTCGCGGGTTTCGGCGGCGGTGCGCATGGCCTGGAGGGTCTGCTCCAGCTCGGCGGCCAGCCGGGTGCGGTCGGTGTCGAGCGCGATCTTGAGGGCGAGGGTCTCCATCGACTCGCGCAGCGAGAACAGCTCGTCGATGTCGGCGGCGCTGAGGCCGACGACGGTGGCGCTGCGGCGGTTGGTGTCGATGAGCCCTTCGGCGGCCAGGGTCTTCAGCGCGTCGCGGATGGGGCCGCGGCTGAGGTCGAACCGCTCGGCGAGGTGGCCTTCGACCAGGGAGTCCCCGGGGGCGTAGCGGCCGGTGATGATCATGCGCCGGAGTTCGGCCGCCACCTGGTCGCCCAGCGCCACCTGCTTGATGGTCGGGATCTCCGGCATTGTTTCCTCTCGGTTAACCGTTAACGGTTAACCAGATTGGACCACGGTGTGACCCGTGTCAACAGCCACGGAGACCCAGGACACGCGGCCCGGCCTGGGCCGATGGCGCGAAGCCCTGCCGGTGCGGGGATACGGGCCCGCGCGCGACGCCGAACGCCCCCGGGAGGCCCGGGGGCGTTCGGGTCGGGTCAGCCGGGGTGCGTGCCGTTAGGGGTGTCGGTGGCGCCCAGCGGCCACCGGTCGGCGCGGAGGTGCGGGACCGGCACATCGTCGGCGCCGGCCGCGCGGAACTCCCCCGCTGCCTCGTCGAAGATGTGCAGCCGGGCGGTCGGGATGTCGTAGTGGAGCCCGATCAGCTCCAGCCGGCCCGCTGCCACACGGTCGCGCACGCTGGGGTAGGTCCGCAGGTTGGCGACCTGCTGGAGGACGTTGGCGCGGCTCATGGCATGCCAGGCCTCGTCGCGGTCGTGGGTGCCGGGGGCGGGAGCGAGATCCGGCCGTGCGACGCCGCTGAGCGCGAGCCAGGAGCGCAGCGCGGGCGAGGGTGCGTCGCCGTCGAGCAGGGCCGCCGCCGCGCCGCACTGGGAGTGCCCGCACACGGCGATGGAGCGGACCCCCAGGACGTCCACGGCGTAGTCGATGGCGGCCTGCATCCCGCACTGGGCGTCGGGGCCGCCGTGGGCGGGCACGATGTTGCCGATGTTGCGGATGGTGAACAGGTCGCCGGGCCCGCTGCCGGTGATGAGGTTGGGCACGATCCGGGAGTCCGCGCAGGCGATGAGCAGGGTGTGCGGCTCCTGCCCGGTGCTCAGCCGGGCCATGGTCGACCCGAGCCGCGGCGCGACCGCGTCGTGGTAGTCGCGGGCGCCCGAGATGAGCAGGCCCGACGCGAGCGCGCGCGCCTCCTCCCCGCGCATGCGCGGGCGCAACCACGGGCGCACCGACAGCAGGGGCGTCTTCTCGCGGGGTGTGCGACCGGTGACCGCGCTCTCGTACCAGTCCTCGTGGAGTTCGTCGATGTCGACGGAGCCCCCGGTGCGCTCGTGGGACAGCCGCCAGGAGTGGATGGCGTCGAAGGCGGCGTTGTCCATGAAGTCGACGCTCAGGTCGAGGTCGACGTCGCTGCCCGCCGGGATGGTGTTGAGCGCGGAGGTGACCCGGGGCACGGCGAGGAAGGTCAGAGAGCCGCGGATGACCGCGTGGTGGCGGTCGCCGACGGAGGTGATGATGACGGTCGCCCGGGTCAGCCGCTTGAGGGCGACCAGCACGGTCACCGCCAGGCCGATGAGGACGCCCTCGACCAGGCCGAGCACGACCACGGCGAGCAGGGTGACCAGGTAGACGTGGCGCTCGCGGTGCGCGCGCAGGTTGCGGATGTGCGCGAGGTCGACCATCTTCATGCCGGTGAAGACGAGCAGCCCGGCGAGCGCCGCCATGGGGATGTACTCGATCACCGACGACAGGGTGGCGACGAACAGCACCACCCACACCCCGTGCAGCATCGCCGAGACCGGGGTGCGCCCGCCGGCCTGCACGTTGGCGGTGCTGCGGACGATCACGCCGGCCACGGGCAGCCCGCCCAGCGTGCCCGACGCGAGGTTGGCGGCGCCCTGGCCGATGAGCTCGCGGTCGAGCCGGACGCGGCGGCCGGAGTGCTGGCGGTCGACGGCGACCGCGCAGAGCAGGGACTCCACGCTGGCGACGAGCGCGACGGTGGCGACGCCCACGCCGATGGCGGCGTAGTCGCCCTGCGGCAGGACCGGGCCGAGGCCGAGCCCTTCGGAGAGAGCGGGCAGGCTGACGCGCTGGACCTCCATGGACATGGCGACCGAGACGGCCGTGGCCAGCGCGATGGCCACCAGGGGCCCGGGGACGCGGCGCAGCGGGAAGCGGCGCCACTCGGGCAGCCGGGCCCACACGAGCAGGACGAGGATGGTCAGCACGCCCACCGCCACCGACTCGGTGTGGTTGGTGAGGATCTGGCCGGGCAGTTCGCGCAGGTTGACCAGCGGGGAGCTTTCGGCGGCGCCGCCCAGCACGACGTGGATCTGGGCGAGGGTGATGGTCACGCCGACGCCGGCGAGCATGCCGTGCACGATCGCGGGCGAGACCGCCAGTGCGGCGCGGGCGATGCGCAGCGATCCGAGGAGGATCTGCACCACGCCGGCGAGCGCGGTGATGAGGCAGGTGACGGCCCACCCGTGGGCCGCGATGAGTTCGGCGACGATGATGGTCAGCCCCGCGGCGGGGCCGCTGACCTGGACCATCGACCCGCCGAACGCGCCGGCGACGATGCCGCCGATCGCCGCGGCGATCAGGCCGGCCACCAGCGGCGCACCGGAGGCGACGGCGATGCCCAGCGAAAGGGGGACGGCGACGAGGAAGACGACGAGTGAGGCGGGGACATCGTGGCGAAGGGTTCCGATCCCGCGCAGCACGCGGTTTCTCGGGCCATTTCCTCCGGCGGCGGGCGTGCGGACGTCGTCGGGAATTTGCATGGGACTCCCTGGTGTCGAGTGTCGGCAAAGAGGGAGAGCGAACAGCTTGAAGCGTATCCATGGCGCCGCATCCGAACTCTCGCTCGCGTTCCGCCACGCCGGGAAAGATGAATGCAAGCTGAATTCACGGTGAGGGCCGCACCTTAACTCCGCGTCAACGAGCGCCCGGGAAAAGAAGTTCCACCATTAACGAATACCACATCTCAGCAGCTCAGACGAGCCATGATGGGCACATCCCATGTCCGAATTGACCCCAATGGGAAATATGCAGGCATTGCCACCATCGTGAAGATGATCACTAATGCGGCATTCATTCGTGGGCGCCGAAGTTTCATTGTGGCGTCGGACACCCACCCCCGGATCACCGCCATCCGACCCATTTTTTACAAAAAATGAACATCCGCAATCGGCGAATGGGGTGAACCGGGCACACGCCGCCGCCTCCCGCCCTCCCCAGGCGCATCCGCCCCCGGCGCTACTGGGCGACCGGCCGCACCGGGCCGTGAGGGGGGCCGTCGGCCGCCGGCCGCGCGCCGGCGGGGTGCTGCGGGAGGGGCCGCGACCGCGCCTCGGCCGGCCACGGCGCGGGGCACGGCGTGTCGGCGGTCCGGGTATCGGCAGGCCGGGCGCCGGTGGAGTCGGGGGGTGTCCAGCCGTGCTCGCGGATGGCCCGGATGAGGGCGTCGACCATGACGGGGTCGAACTGGGTGCCCGCGCAGCGGCGCAGCTCGGCGAGCGCGTCCTCGATGGGCCACGCCTTGCGGTAGGAGCGGGTGGTGGTCAGGCAGTCGAAGACGTCGGCGACGGAGACGATCCGCGCGATCTCGGGGATCTCGGCTCCGGCGAGGCCCGTGGGGTAGCCACGGCCGTCCATGCGCTCGTGGTGGTAGAGCACGCCTGAGGCGGCGTCGCCCAGGAAGTCGATCTCGCGCACGATCTCGTGGCCGCGCATCGGGTGCAGCCGGATCGCCGCGAACTCCTCGTCGGTGAGCTTGCCCGGCTTGCGCAGCAGCCGGGTGGGCACCCCGAGTTTGCCGACGTCGTGCAGCATGCCGGCGTAGCGGACGGTCTGCACGCGCTCGGCGTCCATGCCCAGCTCCTGGGCGATCATCCCGCTGGCCGCAGACACGCGCAGGCAGTGGCCGCGGGTGTAGCGGTCCTTGGTCTCGACGGCCTGGCAGAGGGTGGCCAGGGTGGCGTCGTGGGCACGCTGCTCGGCCACGCTCTGGCGGAAGGCCCAGCGCGCGATGGCCAGCGGGACCAGGACGAGGACCACCGCCAGGGCGCCGACCTCGTCCCACATGGCGACGATGGACAGGCCGAGCACGCCGAAGCCCAGCGAGGACAGTTCCAGCACCGCCAAGGGGCGCCACCGGATGCGCCGGGGCCGCTCGAGCCGGATGACGCCAAGCAGGGCCATCAGGATGGTGATCAGCACCATGTTGACCAGCGTGAAGACCAGGATCGCCGACGCGAACGGCAGCAGGATCGAGGGGAAGCCGTCGCGTTCGGGCACCCCGAGGTCGCCGCCCAGCAGCAGGAAGGCGTTGCCGGCGGCGTAGCCCGCCAGCGCGAGCTGCCCGGCGTTGAACAGCCGCTTGACGATGCTGTGGCGCCGCAGCACCAGGAAGCACCCCATGCCCACGATGGCGGCGCCCACGGGGCCCACCAGCACCACCGCCGCCAGCGACGCGACCAGGCTCGGGGAGATCCCGGTGCGCCCGGTGCCGATGATCGTGACGGTGGACTCGGCGACGACGAACAGGACCAGCAGGCACGCCAGGGTCGCAGGGTCGATGGGCCCGGTGGGACCCAGGGTCACGGCGACCGCCGCGAGGGAGACCACGAGGCACACGTACACGCGGGCCGCGCCGGGCAGGGAACCCATGTTCCGACCTCCGATCTCGCGGCCCGGGGCGGCCGCGCGGCTCCCGGGGAGGAGGCGGCCGGGCCGGGGTGAGGGGGTCGGCGGCGGGCGCGGTCCCCGGGGGCGAGGGGGGACGTCCGGCGCATAAGGTACCGCCGCTCACTCGTGGCGGCCAGGGACCTCCGTCGGCCGGCGGGGGCGGGGCGGCCGTCCCCGGCGGTGCCCGCGGCCGGGCCGGCCGC
>NZ_JBHSBH010000010.1:188305-207398 GCF_042650565.1 Nocardiopsis sediminis | reverse complement strand
GACCGCGGCAGCGCGCCGTCGCCGCCCCGCAGAGGCGAGTGCGGGGCGACGCCGGCGGCGGCGCGGGTCAGGACGCCAGCGCGTCGGCGATGCTGGTGGCGATGGGCGTGGTGGGGCGGCCGATGAGCTTGGCGAGGTCGCCGTTGCGGTGGGCGAGCAGGCCGCGGGCGATGGCGCCGTCGATGCCGACGAGCATGTCGACGACGGCGCCGGGCAGCCCCGCCTCGGTCAGGATCCGCGCGTGTTCCTCGGGGGTCACGCTGGTGTAGGTGACCTCCTTGCCGGACTGGCGGGAGAGCTCGGCCGCGTACTCGGCGAAGCTCCAGGCCTCGTCGCCGCTGAGCTCGTAGGCGCGGTTCTCGTGGCCCTCGCCGGTCAGCACCGCGACAGCGGCGGCGGCGTAGTCGGCGCGGGTCGCGGAGGCCACGCGGCCCTCGCCGGCGCTGGCCAGGACGGTGCCCTGCTCCAGGGGCTGGGCGAGGTTCTCGGTGTAGTTCTCGTTGTACCAGCCGTTGCGCAGGAAGACGTAGGGCAGGCCCGAGTCGAGGATGGCCTGCTCGGTGCCCTTGTGGTCGTCGGCGAGCGAGAAGTCGGCGTCGGGGCCGCCGAGGACGCCGGTGTAGGCCAGCAGCGCGACCCCGGCGTCCTTCGCGGCGTCGACGACGGCGCGGTGCTGCGGGATCCGGGCGCCGACATCGTTCCCGGAGATCAGCAGGGCCCGGTCCCCCGCGCCGAAGGCGCCCTGGAGGGAGGCGGGGTCGTTGTAGTCGGCGACGCGCAGCTCGACGCCGCGTTCGGCGATGCCGGCCGCCCTGTCCGGGTTGCGGACGACGGCGGCGACCTGGTCGGCGGGGACGCGCTCCAGCAGCCCGTCGATGACGTGGCGCCCAAGTGCGCCGGTCGCTCCGGTCACGACGATCACGATCGTGCTCCGATCTGTGGCAGGGAAAGGTGGACCGCTTCCCGGGAAGGGCGCTTTCCATTCAACAGTACAAACTATGAGTAAGTTAGCACCATCCACAGACCCACGCACCACGTGACACTCAGGAGCGGGCAAGTGACGGGATCGACGATCGAGGTCTTTATTTCCTACTAATCAGGTGGGTAAAATATGAGATCGGCCGGTCGCGCCACCATCCCCGCTCCCGTCACCACCATGGAGGGCACCCCCCATGAACCCGTCCGACACCGCAGCGCCGCCGCGCGCACCGGATCCGCCGCGACGCCACGCGCCCCCGGGCCCCCGTCCCGCGGCACCCGCGCGACCGCGCAAGCGGGTGCTCCAGCGGATCCGGCTCTGGGACCGCTGGCTCAGCCCGCTCGCGCTGCTGATCGCCTGGCAGCTCGGCGCCTCGCTGGGCCTCATCCCCGACCGCCTGCTGCCCGCCCCCAGCACCGTCGCCGCCACAGCGGCCGACCTGCTGGGCGACGGCACGCTCGCCGAAGCGATCACGGTCTCCCTCCAGCGCGTGCTGACCGGGTTCGCCATCGGCTCCGTCGCCGGGATCGGGCTCGCGGTCGTGACCGGCCTCAGCCGATGGGGCGAGAGCCTGCTCGATCCCCCCATGCAGATGCTGCGGACGGTCCCCATCTTCGGCCTGATCCCGCTGTTCATCCTCTGGTTCGGGATCGGCGAGACCCCGAAGGTCGCGCTGGTCGCCCTCGCCGTCGCCATCCCCCTCTACATCAACACCGCGGCGGCGATCCGCGGCGTGGACGCGAAGTTCCGCGAGGTCGCCGCGGTCCTCGGGCTCTCGCGCGCCGGGGTCGTCCGCCACGTGGTGCTCCCCGGCGCGCTGCCCGGGCTCCTGGTCGGGCTGCGGCTGAGCCTGGGCTCGGCATGGCTCGCGCTCATCGTCGCCGAGCAGATCAACGCCGACGCCGGGCTGGGATTCATGGTCAACAGCGCCCGGGAGTTCCTGCGCACCGACATCGTCGTCCTGGGTCTGCTCATCTACAGCGTGCTCGGGCTGCTCACCGACGCCCTGGTCCGATTCACCGAAAGGAGGGCGCTGGCATGGCGACGCGCTTTCGACGCACGGTGACCGCGGCGACCGCCCCGAGCGCCGCCGCCACCGGAGCCGCACGTCAGGCGCAGTCCGGCTCCACCACTGCGGCGGCCGAGGTCAGCGAATTGACCCGCACCTTCGACGGCCGCCCGGTGCTGGACGGCGTCGACCTGCGCATCGAGGCCGGGGAGTTCGTCGCCCTGCTCGGCAGGAGCGGGTCGGGGAAGTCCACGCTCCTGCGGATCCTCGCCGGCCTGGACCGCGACGCCGAGGGCGCGGTCGAGGTGCCGGTGCCCGTCATGGTCGCCTTCCAGGAGCCGCGGCTGCTGCCGTGGAAGCGCGTGGGCGCCAACGTCGCCCTGGGCCTGGACGCCCCCGACCCCGCCGCGGCGGCCGCGGAGGCGCTGGGCGAGGTCGGCCTCGGCGGGCACCTCGACGCCTGGCCGGTGACCCTGTCCGGGGGCGAGGCGCAGCGGGCCTCCCTCGCCCGCGCGCTCGTGCGCGAGCCCGGCCTGCTGCTGCTCGACGAGCCCTTCGGCGCGCTCGACGCCCTGACCCGGATCTCCATGCACGACCTGGTACTGCGGCTGTGGCGGCGGCACCGGCCCGGCGTCCTGCTGGTCACCCACGACGTCGACGAGGCGCTGCTGCTCGCCGACCGCGTCCTCGTACTCGCCGAGGGGCGCATCGCCCACGAGCAGCACATCGGCCTGGACCGCCCCCGCCCACGCGACCACGAAGCGCTCGCCCGCTCCCGCGCCGACCTCCTCACCGCCCTCGGCGTCGACCCGATCGGAAGCACATGACCACCGCCGTACCCCACACCATGACGGCCGTAGCCCGCCCCGCCACCGCCGTACGCGGCGCCGACCCGATGGGAAACGCATGACCCCCCGCGTACTGCGCTCCGCCACCGCCGCCCTCGCGGTCCTGCTCACGGCCGCCGCGTGCGGCGGCGACGACGCCGTGCGCGACGACGGCACCGTGGACCTGTCACAGGTGACGCTGACCGTCGGCGACCAGCTCGCGGGCGCGCAACCGCTCCTGGACGCGGCGGGCGAGCTCGACGACGTCCCCTACACGCTCGAGTGGTCGACGTTCACCTCCGGGCCGCCGCTGCTGGAGGCGGTGCACGCCAACGCCGTGGACATCGGCCAGGTGGGCAACGCCCCGCCGGTGTTCGCCGCCGCGGCCGGCTCCGAGGTGAAGATCGTCGCCGCGTTCGACTCCGGGCCCGACGCGTCCTCCATCGTGGTCCCGCCGGGGTCGGACCTCACCGACCCCGCCGACCTGGCCGGCGCGCGGGTGGCGGTCGCGCGCGGCAGCTCCGCCCACGCCCAGCTGCTCGAGGTCCTCAGCGACGAGGACCTGGGCTTCGACGACCTTGAGGTGGAGTTCCTCCAGCCCGCCGACGCCCTCGCCGCGTTCTCGGAGGGCCGCGTGGACGCCTGGGCGGTGTGGGACCCCTACGTGGCCCAGGCCGAGGACCGGCTCGACGCCGAGATCCTGGTCAACGCGGAGGCCTACGGCAACACCTTCAACTTCCAGGTCGCAGCGGACACCGCCCTGGAGGACCCGGCCAAGGCCGCCGCCCTGGAGGACTACGTGGAGCGCGTCCACCGCGCGGTGGTCTGGAGCGGCGAGAACCCCGACGAGTACGCGGAGGTCTGGGCCGAGCACAGCGGCCTCCCGGTAGAGGTCACCCGCCTCGCCGCCGAACGCCGCTCCCCCACCCCGCGCCCGATCGACCAGGACCTCATCGACCGCGAACAGACCCTGGCCGACTCCTTCGCCGAAGCCGGCGAGATCCCCACCTCCCCGAACATGGCCGACTTCACCGACGACCGCTTCGACCACCTTGTCCCCGAGTGACACCGGGCCGGTCATGGAGGGTCCGCCGGGCAGGCGCAGTCCTGTTCCGCCCCCTCATCGACCGGGACAGGACCGCGCGTGAGTGGCGGGCGCCGCTCGCCGACATCGACGCCGTCTAGCCCCTCCGTCCCCCCGGCCTCCGCCTCGTTTCTCGAGGTGGGGGCCTTCGTCGTATTCCTGGGGTGAACGAACAGTACGCCCCTCTTGGGGTTGATTTGACATGGTTTGCGGTAGCCGCCCGGCCGCAATGGCACCGCCGCACTGTACGAAGGGCAGGTGAGCGGCATGGCAACGCTGACCAAGAAAAAACCATCGAGCATCACGGACGACGGCGGCATCAAGGTCATGAAGGGGGACCGGCGGTTCGCTTCCCTGTGCCGGGGCTTCAACCCCCGGTGGACTTCCAGCCCGGAGTACGTGCGGCTGGTGCGCACCGGCGAGGAGGCGTGTCGCGCCCTGGAGAAGGCCGTCCGCGAAAAACCGGAGGTCGCCAAGCGCGACCGGATCACGGTCCGCGCCGGTGGGCACTGCTATGAGAACTTCGTCTGCGCTGATGACGTCCGGGTCATCATCGACGTCTCGCTGCTCGACGGCATCTACACCGAGAAGCAGAAGGGCCCCAAGGGCGAGGACATCGTCTGTATCGAGGCCGGTGCCACCAACGGCGACCTGCGCAAGCGGCTGTTCCTGGCGACCGGCAAGGCGTTGCCGGGCGGCTCCTGCTCGACCGTCGGGATGGGGGGGCACATCCCCGCCGGGGGCTTCGGCCTGCTCTCGCGCCAGTACGGGCTCACCGTCGACTACCTCTACGGGGTGGAGGTCGCCGTCGTCGACTCCAAGAAGAACGTGAAGCTGGTCAAGGCGACGAGGGACAGCAAGGACCCCAAGCTCAGGGAGCTGTGGTGGGCCCACACCGGGGGCGGCGGGGGCAACTTCGGGATCGTGACGAAGTTCTGGTTCCACAACCTGCCCACGGCGCCCGAACACGTCCTGTTCTCATCGGGCGGGTGGCCCTGGAAGGACGTCATCAAGTCCAAGGCCGACTTCACCCGGATCGTGAACAACTTCGGCAAGTTCTTCGCCGAGCACCGGGGGCGCGACAAATTCTCCGCCCTCTTCGGGATCCTGCTGCTCACCCACGCCGGCAACGATCAGATCGGGCTCTTGGCGCAGATGGACGCCTCCATCCCCAACGCCAAGGACCGCATGAACACGTTCCTGAGGGCCATGGACCGGGGGCACAAGCCCAAGTTCATGCCGCTGGAGGAGGCGATCGGCCACTACCCGGCGCTCCCGTCGCTGGGTTCGCCCATGACGCCCGCCAAGCTGACGTGGAACACCGTGGACAAGACGCTGGACCCGGTGGACAACCTCAAGTGCGGCAAATACAAGTCCGCCTACCTGCGCAAGCCGATGGGCCCGGAGCAGATCGACGCCATGTGGAAGTCGCTGGCCGGTGAGGGCCGGTCGGTCACGCGCGACGCCGTGGT
Organism: Nocardiopsis sediminis; assembly: GCF_042650565.1. Taxonomy (NCBI): domain Bacteria; kingdom Bacillati; phylum Actinomycetota; class Actinomycetes; order Streptosporangiales; family Nocardiopsidaceae; genus Nocardiopsis; species Nocardiopsis sediminis. Next base: position 202,027 of record NZ_JBHSBH010000010.1, on the reverse strand, counting down.
CCAGGTGGACTCCTACGGCTCGGCGATCAACCGCAAGAGCAAGAGCGCCACCGCCGCCTATCAGCGCGACTCCATCATGAAGCTCCAGCACCAGATCTACTGGCCCGCGCCCGGCAAGGGCACCGACGAGCTGGCCTGGATCCGCACGCTGTACTACAACATGTTCAAGTCCACCGGCGGGGTGCCGGTTCCGGACGTGACCGGTAAGGGGCTGACCGACGGCTGTTACATCGGCTATCCGGACGTGGATCTGAGTTCGAGGTGGAACGCCTCCGAGTACTCGTGGCATGACCTCTACTACGGCACCGGCCGGCACTACCAGCGGATGCAGCAGGTGAAGGAGAACTTCGACCCGCTCGGCATCTTCCGCCACCAGCAGTCGGTGCAGCCGTTCATGCGGCCCGAGGTGAGGCTGCCCCGCCCGCGCCAGCCCGAGGGTGCCGTCCGCGGCACGAGGGCGGCCGCCCGGCCGGCCCGTGCCGGCGGTGGGCGCGCGACGGCGACCGCGGCCACCCGGCGCGCGGGCGCGCGCGGCGCGACGAAGCCCGCCGGCGGGACGCGTACCCGTGCGGCCGCCGCCCGCGGTGGCGCGGCGAAGGCCCCGGGCACGGCCCGCACGCAGGCCGCGCGGGGTGGCGCGGCGAAGACCACCCGGGCACCGCGCGGCGCGGCAGCGTCCAAGGTCGGCCGGGCGACCACTCCGGCCAAGGGCGGGCGGACACGCGCCGCCGCCACCCGGGCGACCCGGGCGCCCGCCGCGGCGAAGGGCACCGGGACCCGGGCCGCCGCGGCGAAGAACGGGCGGACCCGCGCGACCGCGCAGGTGGGGCGTACTCGGGCCGCCGCCGCACCGGCGGCCCGCCAGGGGAAACCGGCACCCGCCGGGCGCGCCAAGGCCGCCGCACCGCCGAGCCGCCAGGGCAAGGCGGCACCCGCCGGGCGGACACGCGCCGCCGCACCTGCGGGCCGCCAGCGGGCCGCCGCTCCGGCCGCGGGCAACCGGGCGGCCGCCGCGAAGAAGAAGTGACCGCCATGGACCGCATCTGCGGGCGCAATCCGCCCTGGATCCTGGCATTTGCCAGGTATATGGTTTCCTGGTGTCGAATCTTCGAATCAGCGAGGTCGCCGATCTCGTCGGCGTGAGCGCGGATACCGTGCGGCGGTGGGTCGACTCCGGCCGGCTCGCCGCCGTGCGGGACCCGCACGGCCACCGCCGCATCGCCGGGGCCGACCTCGCCGCGTTCATGCGGTCGGGGGCGGCCGACGACCCGGCCCGCCGCTCCTCCTCCGCCCGCAACCGGTTCCACGGCCTGGTCACCGCCGTCGTCCGCGACGGCGTCATGGCCCACGTGGAGATCCAGGCCGGCCCCCACCGCGTCGTGTCGCTCATGAGCCGCGAGGCCGCCGACGAGATGGGCCTCGAGGTCGGCACGGTCGCGACCGCGGTCGTGAAGTCGACCAACGTCATCGTCGAGACGGAAACCCCCTCAGGAGCGCGCCATGCGTGAGCCCACCCCCCGCCGCCCCTCCCCCGTGTCCCGCCGCCGTCGTCCACCGCTCGCCCCGGTACTGGCCGCGGCGCTGCTGCTGGCCGCGGCCGGCTGCGGGCAGGTCGACGGCGACGACCCCGCCGCCGCGGGCGGCCAGAGCGCCGCCGAGCGCACCCTGACCGTCTTCGCCGCCGCCTCCCTCACCGAGTCCTTCGAGGAGCTGGGCACGCGGTTCGAGGAGGCCGAGCCGGGGGTCGCGGTCGAGTTCAACTTCGCGGGCAGCTCGGAGCTGGCCCAGCAGATCAACGAGGGGGCGCCCGCCGACGTCTTCGCCTCGGCCAACCCCGCCAACATGGACCTGGTCGCCGAGGCGGGCGGCACCGACGGCGAGCCGGCCGTCTTCGTGCGCAACATCCTGGAGATCGCCGTCCCGCCGGACAACCCCGCCGGGATCGAGGAGCTGGCCGATCTCGCCGGCGACGGCGTCTCGGTGGCGCTGTGCGCGGCGGAGGTCCCCTGCGGCGCGGCGGCCGAGACCCTCATGGACGAGACCGGCGTGGAGATCACCCCGGTCACCGAGGAGGAGGACGTCCGCGCCGCGCTGACCAAGGTCGAGCTCGGCGAGGTCGACGCCGCACTGGTCTACCGCACCGACGTCATCGCCTCCGAGGGCGCCGTCACCGGCATCGAGTTCCCCGAGGCGGAGTCGGCGATCAACGACTACCCGATCGCCGCCCTCGCCGAAGCGCCCGAACCGGAGCTGGCGCGGGCGTGGGTCGAGCTGGTCACCTCCGAGACCGGAGCCGAGGTCCTGGGCGACGCGGGGTTCCGCGCCGCATGAGCAGCGTCGCGCGCACCCGGCCGGGCGCCGGAGAGCCGCGGGGCCCACGCGGGGGCGGGCCCCGGTGAGCGGCACGGACGCCGGGCCGCGCGCCGGCGCACCCGCGGCATCCGGCGGCGGCCCCGGGCGTCCCGCCCCACGCCGCACACGGGTGCGGCGCGGACGGTTCCCCTGGCTGCTGGTGGTCCCGGCGCTCATCGGGATCGCCTTCCTGGTCCTGCCGTTCGCCGGGCTGCTGATCCGCGCCCCCTGGGCGACCCTCGGCACCCGGCTGGCCATGCCCGAGATCCGTGCCGCCCTCGGCCTGTCGCTGGCCACGGCGACCGCGGCCACGGCCATCTCGCTGGCGCTGGGCGTGCCGCTGGCCTGGCTGCTGGCGCGGACGGACTTCCCCGGACGGCGCGTGGTGCGGGCGCTGGTCACGGTGCCCATGGTGATCCCGCCGGTGGTCGGCGGCGTCGCCCTGCTGCTGGCGCTGGGCCGCCGCGGCGTGGTCGGCCAGTACCTCTACGACTGGTTCGGCTACTCCCTGCCCTTCACCCCGGCCGCCGTTGTCGTCGCGCAGGTGTTCGTGGCCATGCCGTTCTTGGTGGTCAGCGTGGAGGGCGCGCTGCGCGGCGCCGACCGCCGCTTCGAGGAGGCCGCGGCGACACTGGGCGCGACCCGCGCGGTGGTGTTCCTGCGCGTCACCCTGCCCTCCGTGCTGCCGGGCGTGGTGGCGGGCGCGGTCCTGTGCTGGGCGCGCGCCCTGGGCGAGTTCGGCGCGACGATCACCTTCGCGGGCAACTTCCCCGGGCGCACGCAGACGATGCCGATCGCGGTGTACCTGGCCATGCAGACGAGCCCGGAGTCGGCGATCGTCCTGAGCCTCGTCCTGCTCCTGGTGTCGCTGGTGATCCTGGTCAGCCTGCGCGAAAGATGGGTGAACCCGCTGTGATCCCGACCGCGGAGCCGGGCGCCGGCCCGGCCGTTCGCCCCGTTGCGCTGGACGCGCGGCTGGTGGTGCGGCGTCCCGCGTTCGCCCTGGAGGCGGAGGTGTCGGTGGCGGCGGGCGAGGTGCTGGCGCTGCTGGGACCCAACGGGGCCGGGAAGTCCACCGCGCTGCGCGCGCTGGCGGGGCTGGTGCCCATGGAGGGGGGCCGCATCGAGCTGGACGGGCGCGACATCACCACCGTGCCCACCGAGGAGCGGCCCATCGGGATGGTCTTCCAGGACTACCTGCTCTTCCGGCACATGAGCACCCTGGACAACGTGGCGTTCGGCCCCCGCTGCCGCGGCGCGGGCCGGGCGCAGGCGCGGCGCATCGCGGCGGAGCTGCTGGAGCGCATGGGGCTGTCGGCGCACGCCGCCGCCCGCCCCGCCGCGCTCTCCGGCGGGCAGGCGCAGCGGGTGGCCCTGGCCCGGGCCCTGGCGGTCGAGCCGCGCCTGCTGCTGCTCGACGAGCCGCTGGCGGCGCTGGACGCCCACACCCGGGTGGCGATCCGCGCGCAGCTGCGGCGCCACCTGGCCGGTTTCGACGGCGCCACGGTGATCGTCACCCACGACCCGTTGGAGGCGATGGTGCTCGCCGACCGGGTGACAGTGGTCGAGGACGGATCGGTGGTGCAGACCGGCACCCCGGCCGAGGTGGCGCGCCGTCCCCGCACCGACTATGTGGCGCGGCTGGTCGGCCTCAACCTGTACCGGGGGCACGCCCGGGGCGACGGTGACGTGGTCGTCGGGCCGCCCGGGCACGAGGCGCGGGTGGTGGTCCCGGGGACCCCGCGGGGCGAGGTGTTCGCGGCCTTCCCGCCGCGCGCCGTCGCGCTGTACCGCGCGGTGCCCGGCGGGACGCCGCGCAACACCTGGCGCGTGGTCATCGACGGTATCGAGCGGTTCGGCGACCAGGTCCGCGTGCACCTCGACGGTGAGCTGGCCCTGTCGGCCGACATCACCCCCGCCGCCCTCGCCGACCTGCGCCTGGCCCCCGGCGACACCGTTTACGCCGGCGTGAAGGCCGCCGAGGTGTCCTGCTACCCGGCCTGACCGGCCGTCTCCGGGGCCGGCGGCGCGTCCAGAACGTGGGCGAGGCCCGCCTGGCCGGCGCTCGCAGCCCAGCCGGCGAGGAGCTTGAGCGCGTCGTCGTCGCGGGATCCGGGCTCGGCGCTGAGGACGTTGAGGCTCAACGTGGGGTGGGCGGGCAGATGCAGGGCTTCGAAGTCGAGGGTGACGTCGCCGACGACGGGGTGGCGGACGTACTTGACGCCACGGTGGTGCAGGCGCACGTCGTGCTCGGCCCAGGCGGCGCGGAATTCGTCGCTGCGGGTGACGAGTTCGCCGATGAGGTCGGAAAGCCCCTTGTCGTGCGGGTTGCGGCCGGCCTCGGTGCGCAGGAGGGCGACCGTGTTGGCCGTCGACTCCGCCCAGCCGGGGCCGAAGAATTCGCGGCCGCGGGGGTCGAGGAACCTGAACCGGGCGAAGTTGACCGGCGGCCGGCGTCCGCTGGAGAACAGCGGCGCGTACAGGGCATAGCCGAGCCGGTTGGCGGTGAGGAAGTCGAGGCGGCTGTTGCGGACGAACGCCGGGGTGTCGGTCATGGAGTCGAGGATCCGCTGCACGCTCTCCGGGACCCGGGTCTGCGGCTGAGCGGGGCGCCTCCGCCTCCGGTGGGTGGTGTTCGCGGCGCGGGCGAGGTCGTGCAGGTGCGCGCGTTCGGCGGCGTCGAGTTCGAGGGCGCGGGCGAGGGCGTCCAGGACCGCATCCGAGACGCCGGCGAGGTTGCCGCGCTCCAGGCGGATGTAGTAGTCGATGCTCACCCCGGCGAGCATGGCGACTTCCTCACGCCGCAGCCCGGGGACGCGGCGGTTGCCGCCGTAGGCGGGCAGGCCCGCCTGCCGGGGGGTGATCCTGGCGCGGCGTGAGGCCAGGAACCCCTTGATCTCGCTGCGGTTGTCCACGTTGTCCAGGCTAGATCCGCTCGGGGGGCCGTGGGGGGTTCTGTCGTTACCCGGTATGACTTTACCTTCCCCGATTGTGTGACCAGGGGTTTCATCGGTAGTGCCCCGGATGGGGCGGCCCGTCGGCCGCCCCATCCGGGTGCATTCCGTCCACCGCGTTTCACTTGGGAGGATCATCGGTGCCGACCACGGGTTCCCGCGCACGGCCCGCCGCAGGTCCGGCGGACCGCGGGCGCAGGCGGCGGACGGCCGCGCTCGCGGCCGCGGTGGCCGGCTTCTTCGTCATCACCCTGGACGCCACGGTCGTCAACGTCGCGCTCCCCTCCATCCGCGGCGATCTGGGCGGCGGGATGACGGGCCTCCAGTGGGTGGTGGACGGCTACACGCTGATGTTCGCCGCCCTGCTGCTATCAGCGGGTGCGCTCACGGACCGCATCGGCGCCCGGCGCGCCTTCGGCCTGGGGCTGGCGGTGTTCGTCCTCGCCTCCGCCGCCTGCGGTCTCTCCCCCGGCCTCGGCGCGCTGGTCTGGGCCCGGTTCGTGCAGGGCGTCGGCGCGGCGGTGATGATGCCCGCCACCCTGGCCCTGATCCGCGAGACCTACGACGACCCGGCCGAACGCGCCCGCGCGATCGCCGTCTGGGCGATGGGCGGTGCCGCGGCCGCCTCCTCCGGACCCCTCGTGGGCGGCGTGCTCACCGGGGTGTGGGGCTGGCCCCTGATCTTCTTCCTCAACGTGCCCGTTGGCGCCGCGGCGCTGCTCCTGCTGGTGGGCACGGCGCCCTCGCCGCACCGGAAGGTGCCCTTCGACTGGGCCGGGCAGGTCGCCGCCGTCGCGGCGATGGGCGGGCTCACCTACGGGGTGATCGAGGCCGGCGCCGAGGGGTTCACCGCGCCCCGCGTCCTCGTCGCTTTCGCCGTCGCGGTCGCCGGGGCGGCCGCCTTCCTGCTGGTCGAGGCGCGTGCCGCGCACCCGATGGTCCCGCTGGAGCTGTTCCGCAACCGCAGCGTGGTGATCGCCGTCGCGCTCGGCTTCACGTTCATGGTCGCCTTCTACGGGCTGCCGTTCCTGTACAGCCTGTACTTCCAGCAGCTGCGCGGGCTGTCGCCGATGGCCACCGGACTGGCGTTCGTCCCCATGCTGGCCGTCGCCTCGCTGCTGACCCCGGTCGTGGCCCGGCTGGTGGAGCGGATCGGCCGCCGGGTATCGATCACCGCCGGCCTGCTCGTGATGGGCGCCGGCGTGGCCGCCCTGGCCATTCTTCCCGAGACGGCACCGGTGTGGCTGATCGCCGTGCTGCTGTTCCCGGTCGGCCTGGGCGGCCCGTTGATCATGCCCCCGATCACCGCGCACCTGCTCGACGGCGTCCCCGCCCACCGGGCCGGTGTCGCGGGCGGCATCCTCAACTCGGCCCGCCAGGTGGGCGGGGCGCTGGCCGTCGCCGTCTTCGGCGCCCTGCTCGCCGGACCCGCCGGTCTCGCGGCCGGCGTGCGCACCAGCCTGATCATCACCTGCGTCCTGCTCCTGGCCACCACGGCGGCGACACCGCTGCTGGCAGGCCATCGGCAGGTCCCGTCCCGCGAGTCCTAGACGACATCGCCCGCAATAAGGAGTCCGCGCATGGCGAAGCAGACCGCACCCCGGCACCTGGCCGAGCTGGCGCCCAAGCTGGTGCAGCTGACCGACGACGTGCTCTTCGGCGACGTGTGGGAGCGCGCGGAGCTGTCCCCGCGCGACCGCAGCCTGATCACCGTCACCGCCCTGGCGGCGCTGCACCGGCCCGATCAGCTCGGCTTCCACCTCAAGCTCGCACTGGACAACGGGCTGACCGTGGACGAGCTGGCCGAGGCGATCACGCACCTGGCGTTCTACGCCGGGTGGCCGGCCGCGATGACCGCGATCAACCAGCTGCACGGCATCGCCGCCGCCGAGGCCTCGGAGACCTGACCCGGGCACACCGCGCCGCACGCGTGCGGACGCCGCCCGCCCGGGCGGCGGGAGCGGGGGCCGCCCCGCGCCCACCCGGGGTTGCGGGTCGGCACGGTGGGCGCGGGGCGGGATCGGGGGTGGACCCGGAACCGGGGGCGGGCGGCGGCTCAGCCCGCCGCCCGGTCCGGTGCGGTGCCGGCGGCGGGCCGGAACCGGCCCGGGCTCAGGAGGTCGAGCGCCTCCCCCGCGGTCGCGGCGTGGCGCACCAGCGCGCGGTCGTCGGGGGTGATGAAGCCCGCCGTCAGCGCGTGGTCGAGCAGGCCCACCAGCGGGTCGAAGTAGCCGGACGCGCCCGCCAGGACCACGGGCTTGTCGTGCAGCCCCAGCTGGGTCCAGGTGACGGCCTCGAACAGCTCGTCGAAGGTCCCGTAGCCGCCGGGGAGCACCAGGACGGCGTCGGCGAGGTCGTACATCAGCGCCTTGCGTTCGTGCATGGAGGCGACGACCCGCAGGTCGTGGAGGTCGCGGCGGCCGAACTCGCGCTCCATGAGCGAGCGCGGGATGATCCCGGTGACCGTCCCGCCGCCCTCCAGGGCGGCGTCGGAGAGGGCGCCCATCATGCCGACGCCGCCCGCGCCGTAGACGATGTGCGTTCCGCGGCGGGCGCATTCGGCGCCGATCTGGGCCGCGAGCCGCCGGTGGCGGGGATCGGTGCCCGCGCCGGCGCCGCAGAACACCGCCACGCACGGCCCCGATCCGGCGCGGCCGGTGCCCGGGTCACCCGCCCGCCGCGCGGCGGTGACGGGCGCCGCCCGGTCCGGTCCGGGGGCAGCGGCCTGGTCCTGGCCGGGTGCCGCGGCCCGCCCCGGCGCCACGGCGGTGTCCCGGCCCGGGTCCGCCGCGGCCCCGGCAGTGGGCACGGGCGCCTCCGGGGCCGGTGCCATGACCTCGGCGAGTTCGCCGCCGGGCACCACGATCAGGTCGTCGGCGTGGGGCCCCTTGCTGATCCCGCTGACGGGGACCCCCAGGTAGGCGGAGACGAAGCCGGCGAACGCGGTCAGCTCCGCGGGCAGGTCGGCGTAGTCGCGTGCGTGCGTGGTCGAGGTGCGCCAGCCCGGCAGGTGGGTGTAGATCGGGGTGCAGGAGCGCAGGTAGTCCTCTTCGGGGCGGAACGGCAGCGGGCCGTCGTCGCCGGCGCGCCGGTAGCCCACGCACACCCCGATGCGGTCGAAGCCGTCGAGGACGTCGAGCTTGGTGAGCACGACGCTGGTGTAGCGGTTCAGCTCGGCCGACCAGTGCGCGTGGGCGAGGTCCAGCCAGCCGCAGCGCCGGGGGCGGCCGGTGGTGGTCCCCGACTCGGCTCCGCGTTCGCGCAGGAGGGCGCCGAGTTCACCGGTCTCCTCGGTGACGAACCCGCCGTTGCCGACCATGGTCTGGTAGGCCTTGAGGACGCCGACACGGTGGCGCACGCGCGCGCCGTCGACACCGGTCCCGGCGGGCACCGAGTGGAAGACGGTGGGCGAGGTGGTGACGTAGGGGTAGATGCCGTGGTCGACGTCGATCAGCGGCCCCTGCGCCCCCTCGAACAGCACCGGCCGCCCGGCCTCCACCGCCGCGCCCAGCAGCGCCGTGGTGTCGGCGGCCATGGACAGCAGCAGGTCGCGGTGGGCCCGGACCCACTCGACATCGTCGTCCACGCAGGACGGCGGGAGCCCGAACAGCCCGGCGCTGAGCCGCAGCCGGTCGCGGACCAGGTCGAGGTCGGCGGTGTCGCGGACCCGCACCCCGGTGCGGTTGTACTTGCAGACGTTGGCGGGGCCGATCCCGCGCCGGGTGGTGCCGATGACCTCGCCGTCGGCGCGGTCGCCGTCCTCCTGGCGGGCGTCGGCGCGCAGGTGCAGCGGCAGGACGAGGTGGGCGCGGTCGCTGAGCAGCAGCCGGCCGCTCACGGCGAAGCCGCGCGCGTCGAGGTCGGCGAGTTCCCCGGCGAGGGTCTCGGGGTTGACCAGGACGCCGTTGCCGATGACGCCGACCACGCCGGGGTGGCGCATCCCCGAGGGGACGAGGTGGTTCTTCAGGACGGTCGCGGGGCCGCGGCCGTCGCGGAAGGCGACGGTGTGGCCGGCGTTGTCGCCGCCCTGGACCCGGACCACGAGGTCGTGGTGGGGGGCGAGGCGGTCGACCATCGCGCCCTTGCCGCCGTCGCCCTGCTGGAGGTCGCCGACCCAGGTGACCGGTGCGGGGCCGCGGTCGCGGGGCTTGACGGCGGGCAGGGCCGCGAGCAGGTCCTCACAGGTGCGGGCCCGGCGCGCCCGCACGGCGCTCAGGAGCGTGTGGGCGTCGGTGAGCGGATGCGGGCCGTCGGCGGCGTTGTCGCTCATGGTCCGGGTCCTCCTCCGTGGCGGGCGGGTTCGGTGGCGGTGGAGACCGGTGTCACCAGGTGACGGGGATGGCGACGGGCCTGCGGTCGAGGAGGTCGTCGCGCCACTCGATCTCGCCGGGGGGCACGGCCAGGCGCATCGTGGGAAAGCGCCGGGTCAGCTCCTCGACGGCCACTTGGAGGCCCATTCGGCCCAGGGCGCTGCCGGGGCAGTAGTAGGTGCCGCGGCCGAATGCGAGGTGGGCGCCGCCGTTGCGTGTGAGGTCGATCCGGTGGGGGTCGGGGAAGGCGGCGGGGTCGCGGTTGGCGGTGTCGGCGCTGATCAGCACGCGGTCGCCGGCGCGGATGGTGACCCCGCCCAGTTCGATGTCGGCGGTGGCGACCCGCGGCAGGCCGTTGTGCAGGAAGAGGGAGTGGCGCAGCAGCTCCTCGACGGCCGGGCGGGGGGCGGCCCCCTGTTCGCACAGCCGGTCCCAGGCGGTGCGCTGGTCGAGGAGGCTGACGATCGAGTGGGCCAGGACGCTGACGGCGCCGACGTGGCTGGCGCCGAAGAACCAGGCGAGGATCTCGGCGAGGACGTCGTCGTCGAGCCGTTCGTCGGGCGGGCGCGCGGCGTTGGTGTCGCGGGATCTGCGGGCGGCGCCGTCGGGCAGGTCCGGGCGTGCCAGGAAGGACACGAAGTAGTCGTGCATCCGCGTCCAGTTGGCGCCGTAGTCGACCTGGGGGTCCTCGCGGATGGGCATGGCGGTCTCGATGGAGTCGATGAGGCCGTGCGCCTCGTCGAGGGGCATGCCGAGGACCAGGCAGGTGAGCGCCAGCGGCAGGGCCTGGGCGTAGGTGGGGAAGAGGTCGGCGGGCTGACGGGAGTCGGCGACGGCGTCGAGCAGGGTGCGTGCGGTCGCGCGCGCCCGCGGTCGTAACGCCTCGACGCGGGGCGGCGCGATGGCACCCAGGAATTCGCGGCGCGGCCCCGTCTTGTGGGCGGCCTGTGCCGAGGCGGCGGCGTTGGGCGCCGGGCCCGCGGCGCCCTGCTCGGCGGAGTCGAGGACGGCGCCCCAGACGAGGGAGAGGCGGTCGTCGTCGAAGGCTCTCACGGCCAGGTCGTGGCCGGTGATGAGCCACGCCTGGTCGCCGGCCGGGGTCAGCACGCGGGTGATGGGCCGGTGCTCCTGAAGTTCGCGGTACTGCGCATGGAGCACGTCGCCGCGGGGGCAGAACGGGAAGCGGGGCAATTCGGAGTCGGTGGTCAATGCCGTCCCTCCGGTGTGTGGGGGTAGGGGGATGCGCATGTCGCGGGGCCGGTCGCCGGTATCGGCGCGGTGTCGGTACCGGAGTGCGGATGGCGCGTCGGCTAGCCGTGGCCGGCCGGGCGCACCACGGCGAACCCCTGGGTGGGCACCACGGGCACCACCGCATGCGGTCCGCAGATGAAGTCGAGCAGGGGTAGTCGGAGGTGGTAGCAGGAGACGGTGGATTCCACGCCGAGGATGCGGGGCGCATCGTGGAAGAACGGCAGCTCGGCCTGGAGGTAGGAGAACGCGGTGTCGATCTGGTCTTCCCGGGCGTTTCCGGCGCCCAGCCGTGATTCGAGGACGGCCCGGGTCATCGCGCGCGCCGCTTCGCGGAATTCGGGCCGGTCGCAGAGGGCTTTTTGGGTTCGGGCGCGGACGGCGTGGTAAGCGGGGTCGTCCATGAAGTCGGACAGCCCCCGCAAGGTGAGCCTGCTCCGGTCCGCGCCGCACTGCGCGGCGGCGTCCTTAATGCGGTTCCGCAGGACGCTGGTCTCTTTATGGGTACGTTTGCGCGCGCGTTCTTCGTCGTAGCCGATTGCGCGGAAGATCTGGATGACGTGGCTGTCCGCGGCCACGACATCGACCGCGTCGAACCTGCGGAGCGCCCATGCGAAGAGCTTGGAGAGGCGCCCTCGGCTGAAATAGCTGTTTCCGTGACTGACCCCCAGGAGCGCGTGCCCTCCGGTCTCCATGAGGATTCGGCAGTTGTCGGTCAACGGAGTGACGTAGAAATCGCCATCGCGTTCAACGGACGCCGTGTACACCACGGGCGGTCCTTCCCATCATCGGCGTCGAGGGGCGCCACCGGTCGTTTCACAGGCTTGGTACCTCTTATTCGCGCCCGCGAAACACCTACATGCTTTCATTTATGGCATTCGAGCGCCCGCACGAGCAATTCTCAAGAAGCTGAAATAGGCAATAATAGAAGTACTTGGGAGGCGATCCGGTCTTCAGCTGATTTGATCCGGTTCGCCGGGAAGCATCGCGGTTCCCCGGAGAGGAGAGTCCCGGGGGGCAAGGGTCCCGGGGCGGGGCCCTGGGCTCACCCGTCCTCGGTGGGGAAGGCCGCGGAGGCCACGCGCTGGCGGGGGATGCCGCCGCGGCCGTTGCGGGTCCCGCCCCGGGGGCGGGGGGTGACCACCTGGAAGCGCTGGGGGGTGGGCCAGCCGACACGGTCGCCGCCGGTGAGGTTGACCAGGACCCGGGCGCGCGCGGGCAGGACCCCCTCACGGCGCATCCGGACCGCTCCGGCCAGGGCGGTGGCGCTGGAGTGGCAGACCTGGATCCCCTCCGTCTCCTCGAGCAGGGCGCGTACGGCGCGGATCTCGTCGGTGTCGACGGACAGGATCCGCCCGCCGCTGGTCCGGCAGGCGTGGCGGACATAGGGGTAGGAGGCGGCGGGGTCGCCGCACAGGATCGCCTCGGCCGGGCCGCGGGGGTCGGCGACGATATGGCGGGGCTCGATGGCCGGTGCGCCGTCGCGGCCGGCGGCCGCCATCGGGGCGCAGCCGTCCTGCTGCACCGCCATGAACCTGGGGAGTGCGGGCAGGCGTCCCAGGAGCCGGTACTCCACCGCCCCCTTGAAGCCGCCCAGCAGGCCCGCCCCGCTGCCCACGGCCTGGAAGACGTAGTCGGGCGGTTCGGGCAGCTGGTCGAACGCCTCCAGGTAGGCCAGCTTGAGCCCTTCGCGGCGGGCGAGGTTGAAGAACCCGCCCTCGCAGACGGCGCCGGTGCGTTCGGCGAAGCGGCGGGCGGCGGCGACGACAGCGGGGCCGTCGCCGTCGACCAGGTGGGTGGCGACCGTGGGGTGGTCGGGGTAGTTGAGCCGGTGGTGGTAGCCGCGCCCGCAGAACAGCGCCATCTCGATGCCGTCGATGAGCTGCACGCCGCGGGCGTAGGCGGTCGAGCTGTTGCCGCTGGAGGCGGTCACCAGGCGGCCGACGCCCAGTTCCAGGAACCGGGACAGCGCCACCGAGGCGATGCGGTCCTTGGTGCTGCGCGTGGGGTTGGTGCTCTCGTTCTTCAGGAAGAGGTGGGGCAGGCCGGCCCGCCGCCCGAACCCCTCCGCCGCGTGGCAGGGGGTGTTCCCGTCGCCGAACCAGAAGAGGTTCTTGCGGCGGCGCACGGGGAGCAGATCGAAATACCGGCGGAGCGGACTGGGTCCGGGATCCAGGGAAACCGCACCGATGTCATGGATTGCGTCGACCGCTCCCCCGCAATGTCCGCACCGGCCGGCCCGGTCGTTTTCGGCCGCCCGGCCGCAGACGATACAGGCCAACGCGAAACCGCCGCCGAGACCGGCGTCGGACCAATCCCTCATGAGTTTTTCGTAGTGCACGCCGAATGCCATTATTTCCCCTTCGCCCCACAGCAGCGCGGGCCCGCCATCGGGTTTGCATGTGGCCGCCATCGCCCGCCGTTCCGGGGATGACGTGCTGTTCCAAGAGGTCGGAGGGGACCTCCGCCACAGAGCCTACGATCCGCGCCCGACCACCGTTGATAGAATTCCGAACTTTCTACTCGCGGATCATCCGTTTCCCCGGCCCTCATGTCGGGAACCCTCATTGCCGATTTCACGTTCATTCGCTTCGACCCCGTCCGGCTTCGGGCCGGCACTCCGGAAAGGACAGGCGAAGGACATGCCATCACACGATTCGCCACATCTCAGAAAATGGTCCGATATCGACGTCTTGCGCGAATGTGAGGAGGGGCGGCATCCTTGTGGACTCAGCGGGCAGGGGGCGGGTGACTTCCGCCGTCGGCGGCGGTCCGCCGGCGCGGAGGGCGGTACGCCGTGAGGGTGGTGCGCCCCCGTTGGACCGGCGGCGCGCGCGGCGCGCCGCCCACCGCGGCAC
>NZ_JBHSBH010000010.1:187847-188298 GCF_042650565.1 Nocardiopsis sediminis | reverse complement strand
CCGCTCGGCCCCGGCGGCCGGGGCAGGAGCCCGTGCCGGCCGGTCGCGCGAAGAACCGCCAGAGCCGCGGCCCGGCCACGCGCGCACGCGCCATCGGGGAGAGCCGTGTGCACCGACACCCGGCGTGCGCCCGCCCCGCGCCCCACGGCGCATAGAGCCGCCGGCGCCGGCCACCGCCTCGGGCCGGCGCACGCCCGCTGGAGCGGGCGGTCCCGGCCGTTGAGCACGCGGCTGCGGTCGCGCGGGCCGGCGCCATCGGCCACCGCCCCTTCGGGCCGCCATCCCCCAGGCGCGACGCCGAGAGTCGAAGGTCGGCCCCCGCTCGGCCGGGGCGGGCGCCGACCATGCGGTTTCCCGGCCCGGCCGCACGCAGTCGGCGACGTGGCGTCGCGGTGGGGAGGACAGCACTAGGCCGGGCGGTTCCCACCGCCCCCGGCGGCCCGCCCGCCCC
>NZ_JBHSBH010000010.1:171363-187785 GCF_042650565.1 Nocardiopsis sediminis | reverse complement strand
GAAGGACCTCGCCCTGGCGGTGGCCGAGGGCGCCGGCGACGACGGCGTCACCGCCGCGGCCCGCGCCCGGCTGGGAGGCGCGGACACCTTTCGGATGCGCCCCACCCTGGAACGGCGATCACCCTATGATGTGGATCGTTCACTGATCGACATGTGCGCAGGTCCAGCGCCTGCGCGGGATGGGAGGACCGCCATGCGGCCCGTCACCACCGCCCTTGCCGCCATCGCCGCCGCCGGGATGTGCGCCGGCGGATCCCCGGCGTTCGCGGCCGGCCACGGCGCTCCGGCGCCGCAGCCGGCCCCCCGCTCCGGCTGCATCGACCCCGACGTCATGCCGCCGAGCCAGATCAGCATGGGCTCCCAGGCGGTCATCGGCACCCCGGACGCGCTCCTGTTCGCCTACCCCGCGTGCGAGGAGCCCGCGCCGCCGGCGGGCTGACCGCCGTCCACTCCCCCGCGCCGGAGATCCCGCGCGCCGCGGCGACGAGCGGGGATCCCGTCGCGACCGCCCGCACGCCTGCGCGGAAGAGGCCCCCGTTGAGCTGCGGTGACGTTCGCCCCGCAGCGGACGGCCGCCGAAAACCTCGTAGGCGCAGGGATATCCGCGAAATTTCGGGCGATCCATCCTGAACTTCTCCACCACCTCAGGCGTCACACATAGGTCATGTGATGTTCACCGAAAGAGAGCAGGTGGGTAGATGGCAAACGCCAGGCGGCTCGCGAAGCGGGCCGGCGTCGGTGCGGTGGCGTCGGTCGCCGTTCTGGGACTGGCCGCCACCATCCCGACGTCGGCCGCCGAGGAATTGCAGGACGTCTTCGCCGCGGGAGACGAGTCGTCCACCGGGGAGGCCGCGGCCGCCGGCGAGTGGCGCGAGGCGTTCGCCGCGAAGGGCATGGACGTCATGTACACGTCCCTCGCCGCCGCCGACGCGGAGAACGTGTGGGCCCTGGGCTCGCAGTACCCCGACGACAGCGACACGCCGCGCACCTTCGTCCAGCGCTATGACGGCGCGGAATGGACCCAGGAAGAGGTCCCGGCCGACTGGACGCTGGAGCCCGAGGTCGCGGGCGCCTCCGGCCCGGACAACGTCTGGGTGGTGGGCCCCACGGCCGACGGCGTCGGCGCGATCCGCTACGACGGAACGGACTGGACGTCCCACGAGATGGACGCCGGGCTGACCCCCAACGACCTCGACGTCATCGCCGAGGACGAGGCATGGCTGCTGGCCGAGGACGCCGCCGGCGAAACCCGGGCGGTCCGCTTCGACGGCGAGATCTGGCGCGACTGGACCTCGCCGCCGGCCGGGACCAGCCAGGCGATCGACGGCATCGACGGCGAGACCGTGGTGGCGGTGGGGAGGAACGACGCCTCCCAGCCCTCCGCCGCGCTCTACGACGGCACGGAGTGGACCGACCTGGAGGTCCCCGAGGTCGAGCTGCCCTCGGAGATCGCCAGCGCAACGTTCAACGACGTGCTGGTGCGCGCCGGTGACGACATCTGGGCCGTGGGCTACGTCCATGACCTCAACGATGACGACATCAACGACTACTGGCCGCTGACCGCGCACTACGACGGTCAGAGCTGGGATGTCACCGTCGATGAGGAGCCCAGCGGCGAGCTGGTGGCGGTCGAGGACGACGGCGCGGGCGGCGTGTGGATCCAGGAGGAGTCCTGGGACCCGACGTTCGTGCACCACGACGCCGCCGGTGAGGTCACCCGCGACACGCCGGACATCGAGAACTACGACCTCAACGTGCGCGACCTCGCCCTGATCCCGGGGACGGAGGCGCTCGTGTCGGCCGGCTCGGCCTACGACGAGGGCGACCCCGACGTCCCGACCGGCTACGGGGTGGTGCTCGCCTCGGGCCTGTAGGCCCATCGCGTCGCCCCCGTCCCCCGGTGGGGCGGGCGGGGACGGCGCCGCGGAGGGGTCCGGCCAGTGGCCGGGCCCCTCCGTTCTTGTGCGGGCCGCTCAGGCGGGTTCCGCGGAGCCCGCCGGGGCCGGTCCCGCGGGCGTGTCCGCGGACCCGGTGGCGTCGTCGCCCGGCGGCGCCGGGTCCGGCACGGCGGCGGCGCCGGTCACGCGCAGGGCGACGTCGCGGAGCTTGGTGTTTGTCTGCATGGAGGCCTGCTTGAGGACGTCGAGGGCCTGTGCGTCGCTGAGCCTGTGGCGTTCCATCAGGATGCCGACCGCCGCCCCGATGTCGTGGCGGGTCTCAAGGCCCGCGCGGACGGTGGCCTCGCGCTCGGTGGAGGCTATGGCCACGGCGGCGTGGGAGGCGAAGACCCACCCCGTCTCCTGTGAGGCGGCGTCGAAGGCGCCGGTCCGGGTGGCGTACATGTTGAGCGACCCCAGCGTCCCGTCGTGGGTGAACAGCTCGAAGCCCATCATGGAGCCGATGCCCATGGCCACGGCCCGCGGCCGGTAGGCGGGCCACCGGTCCTCGCGGGCCATGTCGTCGATCCGGAAGGTCGGCTCGCCGCGCACGGCGTCCAGGCAGGGGCCCTCGTCGCAGTCGAACTGGGCCTGGTCGGAGGCGCGCGGGAGCTCCCCGGTGGCCGCGGCGGTGCTGAAGGTGCGCCCGGGCCGGTCGACCATGAGGATCCCGGCCTCCTCGCAGCCGTGGAGCGTGTGCACGGCCAGCCGGACGATCGCGTCCAGGACGTCTTGGACGGAGTCCTCGCAGAGCAGGTCGCGCGCCATGTCGGCGAAGATGCGGGGGTAGTCGCGCGCCGGCGCCTTGGCGGGTTCGTGCACGGCCTCTGCTCCTCGGCTGCCCTCGCCCGCGGGTGGGGCGAACCTGGCGCGGCCTCTACCCACGACCCCGCCCGCTACTCCTGCCCGGCCGCCCCCTCCCGGGGGCCGTTGTGGCGCGCCGCGGTGCGCGCGGGTCGCCCCTGTGACACCCTGCGGTCGAATGGACCCGCAGATCGGCCCCTATGCGCGGTGCCGGAGCGGCGCGGCTGCGGGGACGGGGAGGCCGGCGCGGGCCGGCCGATCCGGGGCGGGGGTGCGGCATGACACATCCGACACTCAAGAGTGGAAATGTCGGGATTCTCTGTTATGTTGATCTTCGTCACGAGTTCCAGTGGAAAGCCCCGGCTGGCTGGACGGCAACCCTCCTCCGCGGCGGGGTGCCCCGGGTGAGGACACGGCCGTGGCCGGCGCCCGAGGCGCCGGCGGCAAGCGCGGAGCCCCGGTAGCGGGCCCCGGCCCCTCGCGCAGGGCGCTTGCCGCCGCAGCCCCGGTCGCCGCGAACTCCAGGCGAAGGGACGCCCGATGCAATCCACGACGCGACGCAGGGTCGCACTGACCACCGGCGCGGCGACGTCCGCGCTGCTCCTGCTGGCCACGGCCGCCTGCGGCGGCGTGGACACCTCCGGCGGCGGGGGCGGTGCCGGCGAGGAGATCACCGTCACCGCGTTCGCCGGCCCGTGGGGCGAGCTGTTCTCGGAGTCCTTCGTCGCGCCGTTCGAGGAGGAGACCGGCATCACGGTCAACGTGGTCAGCGGCGCCGACGCCGACTGGCTCACCCGGCTGCGCGCCGCCAACGGGGAGAACCCGCCCTTCGACGTCGTGGCGCTCACCTCCGAGACCTTCCACCAGGCGGTCAACAACGACGTGCTCCAGCCGCTGGACACCACCCGCCTGGAGCACTGGTCCCAGCTCGACCCCGTCCTGGTGGAGCAGTCCACCGTGGAGGGGTCCGCCTACGGCGCCCCGCTGACCACGGGGTCGCTGGGGCTGCTGTACCGCACGGACGAGATCGACGAGGCCCCGCAGGACTGGACCGACATCTTCAACGACCAGTACTGCGGCCACGTCGCCCTGCCCCCGCTGACCTACAACGCCGGCCTCCAGTTCTTCTCCGCCCTGGTCGCCCAGAACGGCGGCAGCCTCTCCGAGCCCGCAGCCGTCGACCGCGCCTTCGAGCAGCTGGAGAAGCTGAAGGACTGCGTCTCGGCCTTCCCCGCCGACGCCGGGTCCGTCTCCACCACCATCCAGAACGGCGACGCCTGGATCGTGCCGTTCTGGGACGGGCGCGCCTTCGCCATGGAGGCCGAGGGGCAGCCGATCGGGTTCAGCTACCCCACCTCCGGTGCTGTGGGCGCCCTGACCTCCTACTACATCCCGGCGGGCACCGAGAACACCGACGCCGCCTACGAGTTCCTCAACTACCTCACCTCCGCCCAGCACCAGAAGCCCTTCGCCCAGGGCACCTTCTACGGCGGGGGCAACGACTCCATCGAGTACGACCCGGAGTTCTCCGCCAAGGTGGAGTACGGGCCCGAGGTCTACGAGGGCTTCACCTGGGTCGACTACGACGCCGCCACCCCCAACCTGAACGAATGGCAGCAGCGGTGGAACGAGATCTTCCAGTAGGCGGCCCCGGCCGCGAAGGGGCCGGGACCGACGACGAGCACGTCCTCGTCGAAGGGCTGACCGCGGGCTACGACGGCACCGGCGTCCTCGACGTCGACCGGCTGGCCATCCGCCGCGGTGAGTTCCTGTCGATCCTGGGCCCCAGCGGCTGCGGCAAGACGACCCTGCTCAACTCCCTCGCCGGGTTCGTGCTGCCCACCGGCGGCCGGATCACCATCGACGGGGCCGACCTCACCGACGTCCCGCCGCACCGGCGCGGGCTGGGCATGGTCTTCCAGAACTACGCGCTGTTCCCGCACATGACGGTCGCCGAGAACGTCGCCTACGGGCTGCGGGTGCGCCGGGTGGAGCGGGCCGACCGCATCGAGCGCGTGGCCGAGGCGCTGCGCCTGGTCGGCCTGGAGGACTACGCCCGGCGCCGCCCCCGGCAGCTCTCCGGCGGCCAGCAGCAGCGGGTCGCCGTGGCGCGTGCGCTGGCCACCCGGCCGGCGGTGCTGCTGCTGGACGAGCCGCTGTCCAACCTCGACGCCAAGCTGCGCCGTGAGATGCGGGTCGAGCTGCGCGAGCTCCAGCAGCGCCTGGGGATCACGATGGTGTTCGTGACCCACGACCAGGAGGAGGCGATGTCGCTGTCGGACCGCATCGCCGTCCTCAACGGCGGCCGGGTCGAGCAGCTGGGCACCCCGCAGGAGGTCTATGCGGCCCCGGTGAGCCGGTTCGTCGCCGAGTTCGTGGGCGCCGCCAACGTGTTCGAGGGCGTCGCCGGAGACGGCGGCGAGCTGGCGGCCGGCGACGCGCGGGTGCGCACCGGCCTGGCCGGGCTCGCACCGGGCCGGCCCGCCGCGGTGGCGCTGCGGCCGGAGAAGGTCGCGGTCGGCGCCCAAGGGACCGCCGTGCCCGAGGGGCGGGGGTCCGCCGACGGCGTGCTCGTCTACCGCGCCTTCCTCGGCGACGGCTGGCAGGCGGAGATCGAGCTGGCCGGGGGCGCGTCCCTCGGTGCCCGCACCGCCGCCGAGCCGCCGCTCCCGGGCACGCAGGTGACCGCCCACTGGTCGCCCGATGACGTGATCCGCTTCGCCGGACCGGAGGACGCCGGTGCCGGCGCCGGGGCGGCCGGGCACGGGGCCCGGTGATGGCGGCCGGCCACGCCCCCTCCCCCGCTGCGGCCCCGGCCCGGCGCCCGCCCCGGAGGGGCGCCGGGTTCGTGCTGCCCGCGGTGGCGTTCCTGGCGGCGTTCTTCGTGGTGCCGCTGGCCCGGGTGCTCTCGCTGAGCCTGCACCCGGTCGACGCCAACGGCAACCCGCTGCCCGAGTACTCCCTCGTGCAGTACCAGCGGGTGTTCACCGAGGCGTTCTTCTCCGACGCCCTGGTGCGCAGCCTGCTCACCGCCCTGCTGGTCACCGCGTTGTGCGTGCTGCTGGGCTACCCCGCGGCCTATGCGCTGGCGAAGGCGCGGCCGGGGGTGCTGCGCACGCTGATGTTCGTGGTCGTGCTGTCGCCCCTGCTCACCAGCGTGGTGGTGCGCAGCTACGGCTGGGTCGTGCTGCTGTCGGCCAACGGCGTCGTCAACCGGTTCCTGACCGGGACGGGGCTGCTGGAGCGGCCGGCGCCGCTGCTGACCAGCTATGCGGCGGTCGCCATCTCGGTCACCCACGTCCTGCTGCCGTTCGCGATCATCCCGCTGACCACGGCGCTGGGCGGCATCGACCCCAACCTGCGGCGCGCCTCGCACAGCCTGGGCGCGGGCGCCGTGCGCACGTTCGGGCGGGTCACCCTGCCGCTGAGCGTTCCGGGGATCGCGACCGCCGCGATGATCGTGTTCCCGCTGGCGATGGGCATCTACATCACGCCGTTGCTGGTGGGCGGCGCCAACCAGCCCTTGGCGGGGCTGCGCGTCTACAGCCAGATCACCAGCGTCTACGACTACCCGGTGGCGGCGGCGCTGAGCCTCACGCTGCTCGTCCTCACGCTGGTGTGCGTCGCGGCGATGGGCGCCGGGTTCCGGTTCTGGGAGAGGAAGCTGCATGGCTGAGATCGCCGGGGCCCGCGCCGCCGGTGGCGGCCCTTCGCGGCCCGCGCCCCCCGCTGCGCGGCCCCGCCGCCGGGGACGGCCGGCACGCTGGGCGGGCCGGGCCGCGGTCGCGCTGCCCGCGGTGCTGGTGTTCGCCTACCTGGCGGCGCCGCTGGTGGTCCTGGCCATCAGCTCGCTCAACCCCGCCGCGTCGCTGGCGTTCCCGCCCGAGGGGGTGTCGCTGCGCTGGTACGCCGAGATCCTGGGCTCGCCCGACTGGGCGGTGTCGTTCCGGCTGAGCGGGCTGCTGGTGGCGATGGTGGTGGCCACGACCGTGGTCCTGGGCACGCTCGCGGCCTACGGCCTGGCCCGCGGGAACTTCCCCGGGCGCGGGCTCATCGCCGGGCTGGCGCTGGCCCCGCTGATGGTCCCGGAGATCATCATCGCGCTGGGACTGCTCTACTACTTCCAGGGGCTCGGCCTGCTCAACACCATCCCCGGGCTGTGGCTGGCGCACTCGGTGGTCGCCCTGCCCTTCGCCGTGCGCACCATCCTGGTCAGCGCCCGCCAGCTCGACCCCGTCCTGGAGCGGGCGGCGGCCACGCTGGGGGCGGGGCGCGTGCGCGTCTTCTGGACGGTGACGCTGCCGCTGCTGCGGCCGGGGATCCTGGCGGGCGCGGTCTTCGCGGCCGTCACGTCGCTGGGCGAGGTCGCGGTGTCCGTCCTGGTGTCGGGCGCCAACACGGTGACCGTGCCGGTGCGCATCTTCTCGGCGGTGCAGTTCGAACTCGATCCCTCGGTCGCCGCGGTCTCCACACTGCTGATGCTCACGAGCGTGCTCGTGATGGTCCTGGTCGACCGGTTCACCAAGCTCTCGGAGGCGCTTTGACCCCCGGCGACCGCACACCGGCCCCCGTCCCCGCCGCGCCGGCGCCCCTCCCGGCATCGGGCGGGGCGCGGGTGGGCATCGATGTCGGCGGGACATTCACCGACTTCGTGCTCGCGCTGCCCGGGGGCGGCACCGCCCACCACAAGGAGCCCAGCACCCCCGCCGACCCGGCGCTGGCGGTGGCCCGCGGGCTGGCCGCGGTCGTGGCCGCCGCGGGGCTGCGCCCCGGCGACCTGGCGGGCATCACCCACGGCACCACCATCGGCCTCAACGCGATCATCCAGCGGCGCGGGGCGCGCATCGCCCTGGCCGTGACCGAGGGCTACCGCGACATCCTGGAGATCGGCCGCAGCCGGATGCCGTCCTCCTTCGACCTGCACGCCGCCAAGGAGGAGCCGCTCGTCCCCCGCGACCGGATCGTGGAGATCCCGGCGCGACTGGGCCCCGACGGCGCCGCCCTGCGCTCCCCCTCCGATGCCGAACTCGCCCGCGCCGCCGAGGAGCTGGCCGCGACCGGGGCCGACGCCGTTGCGGCGGTCGTGCTGCACGGGCACACCGACCCCGCCTTCGAGGCCGACGTCGCCGCGCGGCTGGGGGCGCTGCTGCCCGGGATGCCGGTGGTATCGTCGGCCGCGGTGTGGCCGGAGGTCCGCGAGTACGAACGCACCCTGGTGGCCTGCCTCAACGCCTACATCCAGCCGCTGATGAGCCGGTACTTCGACCGGCTGGAGGAGCTGCTGGCCGAGCTGGGGGTGCGCGCGCCCGTGCACATCACCGCCTCCAACGGGGGGTCGCTGAGCCTGGCGTCGGCGCGGGCGCGCCCGATCGAGACCGTGCTGTCGGGTCCGGCGGCCGGGGTGACCGCGGCGGCGCGCCTGGGCGCGGCGGCGGGGGTGGACCGCATCGTCACCTTCGACATGGGCGGCACCAGCAGCGACATCGCCGTCACCGTGGGCGGGGAGGCGGAGCTCGCCACCCACACGACGATCGGCGGGCTGCCGCTCATCCTCCCGGTCGTGGCCGTGGGCGCGATCGGGGCGGGCGGCGGCTCGGTGGTGCGCGTCGACGCCCACGGGGTGCTCAAGGTCGGGCCCGAGAGCGCGGGCGCCGACCCCGGCCCCGTGGCCTACGGCCGCGGGGGCGAGCGCCCGACGGTCACCGACTGCTACCTGGCCACCGGCGTCATCGACCCCGGGGCGTTCCTGGGCGGGCGGATGCGGCTGGACGCCGCGGCCGCCCTGGAGGCCCTGGAGCCGGTCGCCGCCGGGATCGGGGCGGGGCAGGGGCGGGAGGCCGCCGAGCGGGCGGCCGACGGCGCGCTGCGCATCGCGACCGCGGGCATGGCGGTCGAGCTCCAGAAGACCCTCGCCCAGCGGGGGCTGGACCCCGGCGACTTCACCCTCGTGCCGTTCGGCGGCGCCGGGCCCACTCACGCCGCGGTGCTGGCCGACGAGGTCGGCATCGGCGACATCCTCGTCCCGGCGTCGGCGGCGACGCTGTGCGCCCTGGGGGCGGCAGGCGCCGACCTGCGCCGCGACTTCGCGCGCAGCCTGCGCCGGCCATTGGACGAGGCGGTCGCGGCCCGCGTCCGCGAGGTCCTGGCCGGGCTGGCCGCCGAGGCCCGCGCGTGGCTGGCCGAGCAGGACGGCGCGCCCGCCGCGGATCCGGTGATCTCCCTGTCGGCGGACCTGAGCTATGTCGGCCAGGCGTTCGAGCTGCGGGTCCCGCTGGGGGCAGGCGAGGACGCGGCCGCTCTGCTGGACGCGCCGGCCCTCGCCGAGGCGCTGCACGCCGAGCACGAGCGGCTCTACGGCTTCCGCGACACCGGGGCTCCGGTGCGGGTGGGCACCGTCCGGCTGGCCATCACCGCCCCGCGGCCCGGGGTGGCGGCCGGCGAGGTCGCCCACGGCTCCGGGGAACCGGTCGCGCGCGGCCGGCGCCCGGTGCTGGTGCGCGGCGAGCGGGTGCAGGCGCGGGTGTACGACCGTGCGGCGCTGCTCGCGGGGCAGGCGCTGGCCGGCCCGGCCGTCGTCGAGCAGGACGACACCACCGTACTCATCCCGCCCGGCTGGTCGGCCACGGTCGACCGGGCCGGGAACCTGCGACTGCGCGCGAGGACCACCGCATGAAACTGCCCCCGGTCACCCTGGAGATCATCGGCAACAAGCTCGCGGCCCTCACCGAGGAGATGTGCCTGACCCTCCAGCGCACCAGCCGCTCGCTGTACGTGAAGGAGACGGCGGACTTCTGCTGCGCCCTGGCCGGCCCGGACGGGGCGTTCTCGGCCTACCCGCGCGGGATCGGGGTGTCGGGGTTCGTCGGCCTGAACTGCCGGACGGCGGTGGAGCAGGCGGGCCCGCTGGAGCCCGGCGACGTCGTGATCACCAACGACCCCTACCGGTCGGGCGGGCTGGCCACGCACCTCACCGACATCCAGCTCATCGAGCCCTACTTCCATGAGGGCGAGATCGTCGGCTACGGGTGGGCGTTCATCCACTGCTCCGACATCGGGGGGCGGGTGCCCAGCAGCCTGTCGCCCACCAACGACGAGATCTACCAGGAGGGGTTGCAGATCCCGCCCGTGCGGCTGGTGCGGGCGGGCGAGCGCGTCCCCGAGGTCGCCGCGCTGCTGGCCGCCAACAGCCGCACCCCCGATGCCAACGAGGGCGACCTGCGGGCGATGCTGGCCGCGCTGCGCACCGGGCGCGAGCGGCTGGCCGGGGTGATCCGCGCCCACGGCGCGGCCGACGTGCGCGCGGCGCAGTCGGACCTGGTGGGCTACAGCGCCGACCGGGCGGCCGCCGTCCTGTCGGGGCTGCGCGAGGGCACCTACCGGTTCACCGACTTCCTCGACGACGACGCGGTCTCGCCGGTCCCGGTGCGCATCAGCGTGGCCGTCACCCTCGACGGGGGCCGGCTGCACCTGGACTTCACCGGGACCGACCCGCAGGTCGCCGCGGCGTTCAACATCGCCAGCCACGGCCGCGCCCACGCCTGGATCACCACCCGGGTGCTCGCGCTGATCTGCACCCTGGACCCGCAGATCCCGCTCAACGCCGGGATCATCGCGCCCATCAGCGTGACCGCGCCGGAGGGGTCGGTGGTCAACGCGGTGCGCCCGGCGGCGGTGGGCATCCGCCACGCCACGGCCTCGCGCGTCAACGACGCGCTGGGCGGGGCGCTGGGGCTGGCCGCCCCGGAGACCATGCCGGCCGCGAGCAGCGGCCTGGTGGTGCCCGTGGTGGTCGCCGAGCAGCACGGCGGCGGGCAGAACGTGCAGGTCCTGGAGCCCATGGTGGGCGGGACCGGCGCGCGCCGCGGAGCGGACGGGGTGGACGGGCGCGACAGCGGGATCTCCAACCTGTCCAACAACCCGGTGGAGACCGTCGAGACCGAGATCGGGGCGCGGATCCTGCGCTACGGGCTGCGCACCGACTCCGGGGGCGCGGGCCGGTGGCGCGGCGGCAGCGGCCTGGAGCTGGTGTTCCAGGTGACCGGCGAGGACTCCCGGCTGCTGGCCCGCGGGCTGGAGCGGCTGCGGTTCCGGCCCTGGGGCGTGGCCGGGGGCGGTCCGGGGGCGCCGGCGGAGCTGGTGGTCAACGAGGGCACGCCGCGGGAAGCGCGGGTCGGCAAGATCGACGTGCTGGCGCTGGAGCGCGGCGACGTGGTGACCCTGCGCACCTCGGGTGCGGGCGGCTACGGCCCGGCGTCCGAGCGCCCGCCGGAGGAGGTCCTGCGCGACGTGAACCGCGGCGTCGTCTCCGCGGCGGCCGCGCGGCGCGACTACGGCGTGGTGATCACGGGGGCGGGCCGGCACGCGGTGGTCGACGCCGAGGCGACGGCCGCCCTGCGCAGTGGACCGGCACCGGAGGCCCCCGAGGGCGGCGGCTTCGGCCCCGAGCGGGCGAGGTGGGTCGCACTGTGCGACGAGGCCACGGCCGACCGTCTGGTCGCGGCGCTCTTCGGCCTGCCCGCCCCGCGCCGCCACGCCCGCCGGGTGGCCATCCTCTCCGAGGCGCTGGCCCACCTCCCTGAAGGCTTCCCCTCGGCCCCCGCACCGCCCGCACAGATCGCGGCGGCCCGCGGCGTCCTCATCGAGGCCGTCGAGGCCCTGGAGGCAGAGACGGCAGCGGCCGCCACCCCGGCGGCCCTGCGCGAGGACGACGGCGGACCCGTAGCCGACACCGGATCGCCCGGACGGCGAGGCGCCGGATCGGACGCGGGGGTGCTGTGAGCACCGGAAGGGAACGGTAGTGAAGGACGAGCAGGCGCAGGGGGCCTCCGCGGTCGAGGACGTCATGGCGCGCTACGGCGCGGGCGGGCCCGATCCGGCAGGGCTCGCCCGGCTCTACCGTGACCTGCACGCCCACCCCGAGCCTGCGTTCGCCGAGGTGCGGACGGCGGGGATCGCGGCGGGCCTGCTGCGCGCCGCGGGGTTCGAGACGGTCACCGGGATCGGCGGAACGGGCGTGGCCGGGGTGCTGCGCAACGGGACGGGGCCGATGGTGCTGCTGCGCGCCGATATGGACGCGCTCCGGCTGCGCGAGCGCACCGGGCTGCCCTACGCCAGCGAGGCGACCGCCCCCGACTCCGATGGGAACGCCACACCGCTCATGCACGCCTGCGGGCACGACATGCACGTCACCTGCCTGGCGGGGGCGGTGGGGCTGCTGGCGGCCGGCCGGGCGCACTGGCGCGGCAGCGTGCTCGCGGTCTTCCAGCCGGCGGAGGAGATCGGGGCGGGTGCGCGGGCGATGCTCGACGACGGCCTCTACGACCGCTTCGGGGTGCCCGACATCGTGCTGGGCCAGCACGTCTTCCCGCTGGAGGCCGGGCGGCTGGTGCTGCGCCCCGGGCTGGTCCTGGGCGCCACGGAGACGGTCGAGGTGACGGTGTCGGGCCGCGGCGCGCACGGCTCCCAGCCGGAGCGCTCGGTCGACCCCGTGCTGATGGCGGCCTCGGCCGTCGTGCGCCTCCAGGGGGTGGTGGCGCGCGAGCTGGCGCCCGACGAGCAGGCGGTGCTCACGGTGTCGCGGCTGCGCGCCGGGCTCGCCGAGAACGTCATCCCCGAGGAGGCGTCGCTGACGCTGAACATGCGTGCGTTCGACGACGCGGTGCTGCGCCGGGTGGCAGCGGCGGCGCGGCGGATCGTCGACGCCGAGGCCGCCGCCTCGGGGGCGCCGCGCCCGCCGGAGTACCGCACGCTCAGCGCGTTCCCGTCCACCACCAACGACGCGGACGCCACGCACGCGCTGGAGGCCGCCTTCACCGCGCGGTTCGGGGCCGGCCGGGTCGGTCCCATGGACCGGCTGATCGGCAGCGAGGACATGGGCCACTTCGGCACCGAGGCCGGTGCGCCGTCGGTCTTCTGGGGCCTCGGCGCGACCGTCCCCGGCGCGGGAACCGCCCCCGATGGCACGACCGCGGGCAACCACTCCCCCTATTTCGCCCCGGCCATCGAGCCCACCCTGTCAACGGGCGTGGAGGCCCTGGTCACCGCGGCGCTCGCCCACTTGTCGCCCGCGGCGTGAGCGTGCGGCCCGGCCGCGGCGGATAGCCGGGGGCGGTCTCGGCCGGGCCGGGCCGGTGCGGATCCGCCCGGTGAACCGCGCGACTTAACTATACTAAAAAGGTAGGTTTACTATATTGTTCTGTGCGCCCGCCCTCTCCGCCCCCCACTTGTGATGAGGTCACCGTTGGCAGCACCACCGGACACCGTCCACGAGCGCACGCACACCGAGTTCCGCGCCGTGGCCCTGTCGGACCCCCTCGCCGCGCCCCTGCTGGACGCCCTTCGACGCGAGTACGACGCCCGCTACGGCGACGCCTCTGCGGAGATGGCCCGTGCCACGGGCGCCGACTTCGCCCCGCCCGGCGGCGCCCTGATCCTGCTGCTTTCGGGCGGCTCCCCCATCGCCGGCGGCGCGTTCCGGCGCCATGACGCCGCGACCGCCGAGGTCAAGCGCATGTGGACGCACGAATCCCACCGCAGGCGCGGGCTGGGCCGCCGGGTCCTCGCCGAACTGGAGCGCCGCGCGGCCGAGGCGGGCTACGCGCGCATGTACCTCACGACCGGCCCCCGCCAGCCCGAGGCGCGCGCCCTCTACCTGGCGGCCGGGTTCACCCCCCGGTTCGACGTGCACGCCGACCCGCTCACCATCGGGCCGCTGCCCTTCACCAAGGAGCTGGCGCCCGCCCCGGCCCTCAAGGAAGCCTCCCGGGGATCGCGGCCCGCCCACCGGCCGGGGGCCGCCCCGTGACCGCCGCGACCACCGCATCCCCAGCGGGCACGCACCTCGACGAGGACGACCTGACCCGCCTGCGCATCCGCCCTGCTCTGCACCCCTGGCGCTGGGCGGCCGGCGCCGTCGTCGCGGTCCTGGTCGCGATGTTCGCCAACATGCTCGTGTTCAACCCGGCGTGGGACTGGCCGACGGTCGCCGGATACCTGTTCGCCGAATCGATCCTCAACGCGCTCTGGCTCACCGTCCAGCTGACCTTCTACGGCACCGTCCTGGGCTTCGGCCTCGGGGTGGTGCTGGCGCTGATGCGGCTGTCCTCCAGCCCCTTGCTGGTCGCGGTGAGCTGGACCTACACCTGGGCGTTCCGGTCCATCCCGCTGATCGTCCAGCTGCTGTTCTGGTACAACCTGGCGATCCTCTACGACGAGATCTCCTTCGGCATCCCGTTCGGGCCCGCGTTCGTCTCCGTGGACACCATGGACCTGATCAGCCCGCTCGCCGCCGCCGTGATCGGGCTGGGCCTGCACCAGGCCGCCTACTCCGCCGAGATCGTGCGCTCCGGGGTGCTGTCGGTGGACCAGGGCCAGCGCGAGGCCGCCGCCGCCCTGGGCATCCCGTGGGGCCGCCAGGTGCGCCGGATCATCCTGCCGCAGGCGATGCGCACCATCATGCCCACCGCGGGCAACGAGGTCATCGGCCTCTTCAAGGGCACGTCGGTGGTCTACGTGATGGCCCTGGGCGAGCTGTTCTACCGCGTGCAGGTCATCTACAACCGCACCGGCGACGTCATCCCGATGCTCATGGTCGCCACCGTCTGGTACATCGTGCTGACCACGGTGCTCTCCATCGGCCAGTTCTACGTGGAGCGCCACTACGCCAAGGGCGCCCTGCGCACGCTGCCGCCCACACCGCTGCAACGCCTGCGCGCGGCCGCCGCCGACACCGGTGCTCGGCTACGCGGCAGAACCCGCACCGCCGGCGGCGGGGCGGTGGAGCGGTGAGCGCCCGCGACGGCGCCCGGCCGATGGTGCGCGTGCGCGGCGTGCACAAGTCCTACGGGGCGCTGAAGGTCCTCGACGGCGTCGACCTGACGGTCGATGAAGGCGAGGTCACCGCGGTGCTGGGCCCCTCCGGGTCGGGCAAGAGCACCCTGCTGCGCTGCATCAACCACCTGGAGCGCGCCGACCGCGGCCTGGTGAGCGTCGACGGCGAGCTGATCGGCTACCGGCACGGCCGCCGGGGCCTGCGCGAGCTCACCGAGCGCCGCATCCTGCGCCAGCGCAGCTCCATCGGCTTCGTGTTCCAGACGTTCAACCTCTTCCCCAACCTCACCGTGCTGGAGAACATCACCGAGGCGCCGATCGCCACCCAGCGGCGCCCGGCGGCCGAGGCGCGCGACCACGCGGCGGAGCTGCTGGAGCGGGTCGGGCTGAGCGACAAGGCCGGCGAGTACCCGCGGCGGTTGTCCGGCGGCCAGCAGCAGCGCGTCGCCATCGCCCGCGCGCTCGCGCTGCGCCCCAAGGTGCTGCTGTTCGACGAGCCCACCAGCGCCCTGGACCCCGAGCTGGTGGGCGAGGTGCTGGACGTGATCGGCGACCTCGCGCGCAGCGGCACCACGATGATCATCGTGACCCACGAGATCTCCTTCGCGCGCGAGGTCGCCGACACGGTGGTGTTCATGAGCGAGGGCCGCATCGTCGAGTCGGGTGTGCCGAGCCGGGTCCTCGACAGCCCCTCCCACGAGCGCACCGCCGCTTTCCTGGCCAAGGTCCTGTGACGCCCCCGAGTCCCCGGCCCGCCCGTGACACCGCATCTCCCGCCCGCCCCCGCCCACCCGAGAAGGAGACCCACCGATGCCCCCCATGCTGACAACCGCGCAGCGCGGCGCTCTCGCCCCCCTCGCCACCGCAACGGCGCTGCTGCTCACCCTCACCGCCTGCGGCTCCCCCGGTGAGGCCGGGGACGACGCCGAGGCCGACTCCGGCACGACCTTCAACACCTCCCCCGACCAAGACCGCATCCGCGCCGAGGCGGTGCCCGAGATCGCCGAGCTGGTGCCCGAGGAGATCCGCGACAGCGGCGAACTCACCGTCGGCTTCTCCACCGACGGCTCCCCGCCGCTGAACTTCTACGCCGACGACGACGAGACCCTGATCGGGCACGAGACCGACATCGCCCAGATCGTCGCCGACAAGCTCGACCTGGAGCTGGACCCGCGCCCCACCTCGTGGGACAACCTCTTCCTCGGCGTCGAGAGCGGGCAGACCGACGTCGCGATCTCCAACGTCACCGTGACCGAGGAGCGCAAGGACCTCTACGACTTCGCGACCTACCGGATCGACACCGTCTCCTTCGAGGTCGCCGAGGACTCCGAGATCGAGGAGATCAGCGAGCCCGCCGACGTCGCCGGGCTACGCATCGGCGTGGACGCGGGCACCAACCAGGAGGACATCCTGCTCCGCTGGGACGAGGAGAACCGGGACGCCGGGCTGGAGGCCGCCGACATCCTCTACTACGAGAGCGCGGCCGACTACTACCTTGCCCTGCGGTCCGGGCGGCTGGACGCCTGGCTCGGCCCCACCCCCAGCGTCAACTACCACGTGGAGACCGCGGGCGAGTCCACCGCGGTCGGCACCATCTCCGGCGGCGGCGACATCCGGGCCGACATCGCCGCGATGACCAAGAAGGACAACGGCCTGGTGGAGGCGCTGGGCGCGGCCGTCGACAGCGCGATCGAGACCGGCGAGTACCAGGAGGTCCTGGACCGGTGGGCGCTGGGCAACGAGGCTGTGGAGGCCTCCGAGATCAACCCACAGGGCCTGCCCCGCGAGGAGGAATGACGCCGGCCCGCCCCTGGAATTCGCCGACAGGCCGGGGGCCACCCGGTCCGCCGCT
>NZ_JBHSBH010000010.1:156408-171298 GCF_042650565.1 Nocardiopsis sediminis | reverse complement strand
TGTCCTCCTTGGTGGGGAAGTAGCGGAACAGGGTCCGCTGTGACACATCGGCGGCCGCGGCGATCTCCTCGGCCGCCGCGACGATGCCCGCCAGCCGGTCGTGGTGGGCCCCCGGCCAGTACAGGCGCCCGCAGGAACCGCACTGCGTGAAGGTGTCGTAGGTCCGCCGCGTGCCCGGTTCGAGGCGGTCGGCGATCGCGTCCTTGTCGACCGGGGCGACGGGCCCGTTGCAGGCCGGGCACCGCGTCCACGGGGCCAGCGGCGGGACGAAGCGCTCGATGACGTCGCGCATCTGGTCGTCCGGGGCCGATCCCCGCACATAGGCGCCGGAGCCAAGGGACCGGCGGTGCAGGAGCGCCCGGTCCTGGGTCAGCAGCACCCGCTGCTCGGCGTTGGCCTGGTCGATGAGCGCGTCGTCATCGAGGTCGTTCGCGTAGGCGGTGTCCACGCCCAGCAGCCGCAGCCGCCGCGCCAGCGCTCCGAGGTGCACGTCGAGCACGAACCGCAGTGGGGAGTAGGGGGCCCGCTGCGGCCGCTCGACCCCGGACACCTCCACGGTCGCCCCCGGTGCCGGCCGGTGGGACGGTTCGACCCTCCGGCCGCCGACGGCGAGGCGGCCCACCTCCGGCAGCGGCACCCCGGCCGCCTCCACGAGGTGCCCGACGGTGGACGTCCCCTCGTGGGTGAGCCGCACTTCTGCGCGCCGGAGCCGGGCCGGGAGGAAGAACCGCAGCTCGGCGGCGAATCGCAGGCGCACTTCGACCCGGTCCATGCCCTCAGGATGCCATCGGCCCGGCCCCGGCCCGCGGTGCGCCGCCGACCGTCTCCCGAAGCGCCGATCCGCTCCGCCTCGCTGCGGCCCTCAGGCGAACGCCGGCATGATCCTTTCGTGGATGAGGCGGAGCTGGGTGTCCACGTCGGCCGCCTCCGCGAGGTCGCGGCCGGTGAAGGCTCGGACAAGCGTGCGGTCGGTGATGGCGCAGATCATGTGGTTGACGCCGCTGGGGGCGATCTCGCTGCGGATCTTGTCCAGGCACTCCTCGGGGGTACCGGCGATGGAGAGGCGTTCGGCGGTCTCCGGGCTGGTCAGCTCGATGCCACGGGCCAGATCGCCGGCGGCGATGGCGTCGATGGCGGGCGTGAGCTCATCGGGGTCGACGCCGTTGCGGCGCAGCTGCTCCACGGGCATCGACGAGGCGTAGATGCCGACCATGCTGCGCGCCGCCTCCTTGGCCGCCGCGGAGTCGGGCCCGGTCGCGAACACGACCCACGCCCCGATGTCCAGCTCCCGCCAGTCCCGGCCGGCGCGCTCGGCTCCGGCCCGGATGTGGTGCACCGCGTAGTCGTAGGCCTCGCGACTGTAGCCCAGCGCGTGGTGGCAGCCGTCGGACAGCTCGCCCGCCGCTTCGAAGGACTTCGGTCCGCGCATCGCCCCGAGCTTGAGCGGCACCCGGTCCTGGACGGGGCGGGCGAAGGTGAACAGCCCGTTGTAGGAGAAGAACTCGCCGTCGTAGGAGATGGCGCCCTCGTCCAGCAGGGTGCGCACCACGTGGAGGGCCTCCTTGACCCGGGACAGCGGCCGGATGCGGGCGGAGTCGATTCCGTACTGCGCCAGCAGCCCGAAGTTCCCGCTGGACAGCACGCCCTCGGCGCGCCCGCCGGAGAGTTCGTCGAGGGTGGCGAGCGCCTGGGCGATCAGGGTGGGCTCCCGCAGCGTCACCGGGGAGACGCTGGGGCCCAGCCGGATCCGGTGCGTGCGCGCGGCGGCCGCGGCGAAGAGGAGCCACAAGTCCTTGTGCCAGGTCTCGTCGGCTGCGTAGCAGGCGTGGAAGCCCAGCTCGTCGGCGAGTCGGATGGAGTCCAGCGACTCCGTGAGGGGATGGTCGGGAAGCATGGCATAGCTGAACCTCACGGGCCCACCTTCCAGAGGGGACAGAGGTATCCGATGTGACCGCTCGCGCCTCCCCCCGATACTGCGGGCGGCGCCCCCGGCTGTCCAGTCCGCTTGACGAACGCGACCCGCACTGAAACCATACCTATTTCGTAGGAAATAGTGATCGCCGGGCTCCCGCGCCCACCGCGGCGGGGCCACCCGTGCGCTGCGCGGGCGCGGTCGGCGCCGAAGGGGGCACTGGCTCATGTCGGTACACAGGAGGCCGCCGTTCTCGCGGCGGCGGTTCCTCCAGGCGTCGGGCCTCACCGGCGCCGCCCTGCTGGCTGCCGCGTGCGGCTCCAACACCGGCCGCGGCGGCACCGACGGCACCCTCACCCACTGGTACCACCAGTACGGCGAGGACGGGGTCCAAGAGGCGGTGCGGCGCTACGCGGCCGCCTTCGAGGGCGCCGAGGTCGACGTCCAGTGGACCCCCGGCAACTACGACACCAAGCTGCTGTCGGCGCTCCAGGGCGGCTCCCCGCCCGATGTGTTCGAGTACCAGACCAAGGCCGACCTGGTCCGCGCCGGCCACCTGGAGCCCCTCGACGACCTCATCGCCGACGTCCGCCAGGACTTCTCCGACGCCTCCCTGGCCTCCCACACCTTCGAGGGCTCGGTCTACGGCATCCCCCAGGCGGTCGACAGCCAGGTCCTCGTCTACCGCCCGAGCCTGCTCGACGACGCCGGGGTGGAGCCGCCCACCGGCTTCGACGCGCTGGCCGACGCCGCCCGCGAGCTCACCGACGGCGACCGCAAAGGGCTGTTCCTCGGCAACAACGCCGGCACCGACGTCCTGGGCGCGCCGTGGCTGTGGTCGGTCGGCCTCCAGTACGTGACCGAGGAGCACCGGGCCGGGTTCGACGACCCCGCCGCGGCCGGCGTCCTCACCCGCCTGCACGACCTCTTCGAGAGCGACGCGCTGCTGCTCGGCGCCCCCACCGACTGGTCCGACCCCTCCGCGCTCCTCCAGGGGCTGACCGCCATGCAGTGGACCGGCCTGTGGGCGCTGCCGCAGATCGAGGCGGAGTTCGGCGACGACTACGGCGTCCTGCCCTGGCCCCGCTTCGGTGACAGCGGCGCCGACTCGGTGCCGGTGGGGGCGTTCGGCGCCATGGTGTATGCGGGCGGGGCGCAGAAGGACCTCGCCAAGGAGTACGTCCGGTGGCTGTGGATCGAGCAGACCGCCTACCAGGAGGACTTCAATCTCGGCTACGGCTTCCACATCCCGCCGCGCGCGGACATCGCCGCCGGCGCCGAGCAGCTCTCCTCGGGCCCCGCCGCCGACGTGGTGCGCTACGTCGAGGAGCTGGGCCGCCCCAGCAGCCCGCCCGAGTGGACCCCCGCGATGGACAGCGCCTACAAGGACGCCCTGTCCAACATCGTCCGCGGCGGCGCCGACGCCGAGACGGAACTGCGGGCGGCGGCCGAGACGGTGCAGGGCGAACTCGATACGCTGTTCGGCTGACACGGACGGTGGCCGGCCCGCCGCTGCGGCGGCTGGCCGGCGCGGCCGGGCGCGGCGGCGCCGGCCGGCCGGAGGGGGACGAGGGGGACATGGGCGCGCCGACGACGACCCGGCGCCGGCCGGGTGCGCTGCTGGACCGGCCGGCCTGGGCGTTCTGGACCCTGGCGGGGCCGTTCGTCATCGGGCTGCTGGTGTTCGGCTACATCCCGATCCTGTGGAGCGTGTACCTGAGCTTCTTCGAGGCGCGCAACACCGTCACGCCCACCGAGTTCGTCGGGCTGCGCAACTACGCCGACATGCTGACCTCGCCGGCGTTCCTCGACAGCCTGCTCACCTTCACCCTGTTCGCGCTGTTCATCGTGCCCACCACCTTCGTGTGCTCGCTGGGCCTGGCGCTGCTGGTGAACCAGGCCCGCTGGGCGCAGCCGGTGCTGCGCTCGGTGTACTTCCTGCCCGCCGCCTGCTCCTACGTGGTCGCCGCGCTGATCTGGAAGCTGTCGATCTTCAACGGGGTGCGGTTCGGGCTGGCCAACACCGTGCTGGGCTGGTTCGGCCTGGACAACGTGGCATGGCTGGCGGTCACCGACCCGCCCTGGTACTGGCTGGTGCTGGTGACCCTGCGGCTGTGGCTCCAGGTGGGCTTCTACATGCTCATATTCCTGGCCGGGCTCCAGCGCATCCCGGCCGCGCTCTATGAGGCGGCGTTCGTCGACGGCGCCCGGCGCGGCTGGACCACGCTGCGCCACATCACCCTGCCGCAGCTGCGCGCGACGTCGGCCGCGGTGCTGCTGCTCAACCTGATCGCCGCCTACCAGGCGTTCGACGAGTTCTACAACGTGCTCGGCAGCGACGGCGCCTACCCGCCCTACGCCCGTCCCCCGCTGGTGTACCTCTACTACACGGCACTGGGGTCGGGCCAGGACTTCGGCCACGGCAGCGCCGGCGCGGTGATCCTCGCCCTGCTCATCGCGATCGTCACCCTGGCGCAGGGGCGCCTCCTCGGATTCGGACGGAACCACACGTGAGCGCGACCACCCCCGCCCCGGCGCCACCGGCCCGCCCCGCGCCCGAGCGTCGCGCCTCCCGCCGCACCGGTAGGGGGCGGCGTCCCGGCCGGCACCGCTCGCGCGCCCTGGTGGCGGCGGTGCTGCTCTACACCGTGCTGGTCGCCGTCGCCGTGCTGTTCCTGCTCCCCTACTACCTGATCGCGCGCAACGGGCTCTCGACGCCCGAGGAGATCACCTCGCCGGAGTGGACGCTGCTGCCGGCCGCACTGCAATGGGGCAACATCGCCGAGCTGTTCGGCCCCGGGTCGCTGATGGCCGTGGGGCTGCGCAACTCGGCGGTGGTCGCCGTGCTGCAAACCGCCGGCCAGCTCCTGGTGTGCGCACCGGCCGGCTACGCGCTGGCACGCATCCCCTACCGCCACGCCGACACCGTGTTCTACCTGGTCGTGGTCGTCTTGATGATCCCGGCGGCGGTGACCTTCGTGCCGACCTTCGTCATGGTGTCCTCGCTGGGCTGGGTGAGCAGCCTGCGCGGCCTGGTGGTGCCGATGCTGTTCAGCGGCTTCACCGCGTTCCTGTTCCGCCAGTTCTTCCTGGGCTTCCCGCGCGAGCTGGAGGACGCGGCCCGGGTCGACGGCCTGGGCTACTGGGGGACGTTCTGGCGGGTGGTGGTGCCCAACTCGCTCCAGTTCTTCGCGGCCATCGGGGTGATCACCTTCATCGGGAGCTGGAACTCGTTCCTGTGGCCGCTGGTGATCGCACAGGACTCCCAGGCCTGGACGGTGCAGGTCGTACTGTCGACCTACATCACCGCCCAGACGATCGACCTCCAGGAGCTGTTCGCCGCCGCAGCGGTGTCGGTGGCCCCGCTGGTGCTGGTGTTCCTCTTCTTCCAGCGCCACATCGTCCAGGGCGCGACCGAGACCGGGATCAAGGGCTGAGCGCCTCGGGCACCCCGGGCGGCGCCGCGGCCAGGGGGTGGGCGGCGAGGAAGTCCAGGACGGCGCCGTCGGCCTCGGGGCGGGCCTCGTGCAGGTAGCCGTGCCGGGCGCCCGGGAAGATGTGGACGCGTGCGCCGGGGATGCGGTCGGCGAGGATGCCGGCGTTGGCGGCGGGGGTGAGGAGGTCGTCGCCGCCGTGCAGGACCAGCGTGGGCGCCCGGATCGCGCCGAGCAGGCCCTCGGCGTCGTGCCCGCTGCTGGCGGCGTAGTGCAGGCGCTGGGCGTGGCGCGTGTTCGCGGGCAGGATCGACGCCACGATGCCCGGGTGGGCGCCGCCCCAGGCGGGGGTGAAGAAGAGGTCGGCGACGGCGTCGCGGCCCTCGGGCGAGGCGGCCCGGCGCAGGGCGCGGGTGGCCTCGGGCGGCCGGGCGGCTTCGAGCGTCCCGCCGGGGCCGGTCGAGCCGAGCACCAGCGCACCCACGCGCTCAGGCGCCATGGCGGCGAGGACCTGGGCGACCCGGCCGCCCATGGAGAACCCGTAGACGTGGGCGCGGCCGATGCCGAGGGCGTCGAGGACCGCGAGTGCGTCGTCGGCGAACAGGCGGGTGGTGTAGCCGGCGGCGCCGTCGGGCGGCTCGGGGGTGTCGCTGCCGCCGGTCCCGCGGGCGTCGAGGAGGATGACCCGGTGGCGGCGGGCGAGGGCGGTGTCGACGCCGGCCCACATGCGGTGGTCCAGTGACTGCCCGCTGAGCAGGAGCAGCGGGTCGCCGCCGCTGCCGAGGGCGGTGTAGTGGATGCGGGCGGAATCGGCTGCGATCGCGTGGCTCACGACCTTGGACGCTACCCGATCGCGGCCTGCGGCCGGACCCCTGCGGGGTACGACGTCGGCCGCAGTCGAGTGGCATGGCGGCGCGGGCCGGGCGGTACCTGCTGGGTACCGCCCGGGGCCCAGTGTCAGGCGCGGGCCTCCGCGGTGGCCACGGTCCAGGCACGGGCCTGCTCGCTGATCGTGATGCCGAGGCCGGGGCGTGCCGACAGGTGCATGCGGCCGCCGGAGATCTCCAGGTGCTCGTTGAACAGCGGGTCGAGCCATTCGAAGTGCTCGACCCACGGGTCGCGCGCGTAGGCCGCGGCGAGGTGGATGTGGATCTCCATGGCGTAGTGCGGGGCGAGGTCCAGGTGGGCGTGGTCGGCCAGCGCCATGACCTTGAGGAACGGGGTGATGCCGCCGACGCGGGGGGCGTCGGGCTGGACGATGTCGGCGGCGCGCAGCCGGATCAGCTCGGCGTGCTCGGCGACGCTGGTGAGCATCTCGCCGGTGGCGATGGGGGTGTCGAAGGTCGCGGAGAGCATCGCGTGGCCCTCGGCGTCGTAGGCGTCGAGGGGCTCCTCGATCCAGACGAGGCCGTAGTCGTCCAGCGCCCGGCACATCCGGCGCGCGGTGGCGCGGTCCCACTGCTGGTTGGCGTCGACCATCAGCGGCACATCGGGCCCCAGGTGGTCGCGCACGGCGGCGACGCGGGCCAGGTCGACGGAGCTGTCGGGCTGGCCGACCTTGATCTTGATGCCGCCGATCCCCGCGGCCACGGACGCGCTCGACTTCTCCCGGATCTCATCGATCGAGGCGTGCAGGAAGCCGCCGGAGGTGTTGTAGGTGCGCACGGAGTCGCGGTGGGCGCCGAGCAGCTTGGCCAGGGGCAGCCCGGCCCGCTTGGCCTTGAGGTCCCACAGGGCGACGTCGAAGGCCGCGATGGCCTGCACGGACAGCCCGCTGCGCCCGACCGAGGCGCCGGCCCACACCAGCTTGTCCCAGATCTTGGCGATGTCGCTGGGGTCCTCGCCGATCAGGACCGGGGCGATCTCCTTGGCGTGCGCGAACTGGCCGGGCCCGCCGGCGCGCTTGGAGTAGCTGAAGCCGACGCCCTCGTGGCCGGATTCGGTGGTGATCTCGGCGAAGAGCAGCGCGACCTCGGTCATCGGCCGCTGCCGCCCAGTGAGGACCTTGGCGTCGCTGATGGGCTGGGGCAGGGGCAGGGTGACCGAGGAGAGCCGGACGGTGGCGATCCGGTCGAGGGTGGCCGGGCCGGCGGCCACCACGGGGGGAGCGGCGGAGGTGCTGTCGGTGCTCATGGTGGTTCTGCTCCTGGTCGGGCGGGCGGCGGGCACGCGGCGGACGGATCGGCGGCAGGCGGTCCCCTCCGGTCGGGCGTGCCCCGCTGTGGGACCGCCACCGGACTTCCGCACCGAAACCGCAGGGAAACCTGAAAGGAACCTAATCCCGGGCAACGATGCAGGTCAATGCCTGATTCGGCATGCTTCGATACCGCGAGAGCATCGTGGCTGGCCGCACCCGACACTCAGCCACTCAATGAGGAAAACGCTTTCCCCTGCTCCCAATCACGAATTGCTACACGCGTGTGTAGTATCCTCCTCTTATGTACAGCCACCTGTACACGCGAATAGGAGCCGGAACGTGACCATGACGGAGCCCGATCCGGACGACCTCACCGCCCGCGCACGGATCCGCGACGCCGCGCTGCGCCACTTCGGCGAGCACGGTTTCGACCGGTCGACGATCCGCGGGATCGCCGAGACCGCGGGGGTGTCATCCGGGCTGGTGCGCCACCACTTCGGCTCGAAGGAAGCGCTGCGCGACGCCTGCGACGCCCACCTGGCCGCGGCCCTGCAACGCATCAACGGCCGGGTCCGGGCCGACAGCACGCCCGGCGACGTGAACTACGTGGCCGTGGCCGGAGCCGCCTTCGGCCCCTACCAGCGATACGTCGCGCGCGCCCTGAGCGAGGGCCGGGCCACCGCGCTCTTCGACACGCTGGTCGACCTGGGCGCGCAATGGCTCGCGGAGGCCGACACCAGGCGCCCCGATCCCCCCGACGTCAGCACCGAGGCCCGGGCGACCGTGACGGCGGCCATGGCGCTGTCCGTCTCGGTCCTCCACCAGCACGTGTCGCGGCGCCTCGGCGTCGACGTCCTCGCACCCGAGGGCGGCGACGTGCTTGCCCGGATCCTGCTCGACATCTACTCCCACCCCTTCCTCAGCCCCGACGAGGCCGCCGCCATCCGCTCGCGCCTCCCGGCCACTCACACCGCACCACCCCGCACGGAGGGCCACGATGACTGACGCGATCTCGGTGAACGGCCTGGTCAAGAGGTACGGCCGCACCACCGCACTGAACGGGCTCGACCTCACGGTGGGCACCGGCGAGGTCCACGGCTTCTTGGGGCCCAACGGCGCGGGCAAGAGCACGACGATCCGGACCCTCCTGGGCCTGCTGCGTCCTGATGCGGGCACCGCCCGGTTACTCGGCGGCGACCCCTGGAGGGAAGCCACCGCTCTGCACCGCCGCCTCGCCTACGTGCCCGGCGACGTCGCGCTCTGGCCCGGCCTGTCCGGCGGCGAGGTCATCGACCTGCTGGTGCGGGCGCGCGGCGGCGCCGGCGGTGCCCGACGGCGCGAGCTGATCGAGCGCTTCGACCTGGACCCGCGGACCCGGGTCGGCGCCTACTCCAAGGGCAACCGGCAGAAGGTGGCGCTGGTCGCCGCTCTCGCCTCCGACGCCGACCTCCTCATCCTGGACGAGCCGACCTCGGGCCTGGACCCGCTGATGGAGGTCGTGTTCCGCGACGTCGTCCGTGAAGAGCAGCGGCGTCTGGGCCGCACCGTGCTGCTGTCCAGCCACATCCTCGGCGAGGTCGAGGCGCTGTGCGACCGCGTCACCATCGTCCGCGACGGCCGGACCGTCGACACCGGCACCCTCGCCGAGCTGCGGCACCTGACCCGCACCGCCATCCGCGCCGAACTCGCCGGCCCCTCGGACGGGCTCGCCGGCCTGCCGGGGGTGCACGGCCTGCGGGCCGAGGACGGACGAGTGGAGTTCGACGTCGAGACCGACGCCCTCGACGCGGTGCTGCGCCACCTCGGGTCGGTGGGCGTCCGCGGCCTCGTCAGCCGCCCGCCCACACTCGAGGAGCTGTTCCTGCGGCACTACGAGACGGCTCGTGTGGCGGGAGCGGGGGCGGGACAGTGAACGGCCTCGCCGGGACCCCCCTGCTCCTGCGGCTGGGGCTGCGCCGCGAGAGGGTCATCGCCCCGTGGTGGATCCTGCTGCTGGTGACGATGGCGCTGGTCATGGTCGCCTACGTCGAGCGGAACATGGGCACTTTCGAGCTGAAGGCGACCTACACGGAGATGATCAACCGCAATGCCTTCTTCCGGGCGCTGGGCGGCGGGACCGTCGAACCCGACCTCGGCGTCCTGTCGTCGTGGCGCAGCGGCGGGTTCTTGTACGTGATGAACGGGCTCGCCGCCCTGATGTCGGTGATCCGCCTTACGCGCGCCGACGAGGATTCCGGCCGCACCGAACTGCTGCGTGCGGCCGTCGTCGGGCGTTACTCCCCGCTGACCGCCGCCCTGCTGGTGGCGGGCGGGGTGAGCCTGGCCGGCGGGGCGCTGACCGCCGTCGTCCTGGTCGCGATCGGGCTGGAGCCCACGGGGTCGATCGCCTACGGTGCGGCCATCACCGCGGCCGGGTGGGTGTTCGCCGCCATCGGGGCCGTTGCCGCCCAGCTCGCCCGCAGCGCCCACACAGCCCGGGTCATGGCGCTGGCGGTCCTGGGGGCCGCCTACCTGCTGCGCTACGCCGGAGACGCGAGC
This sequence comes from Nocardiopsis sediminis, assembly GCF_042650565.1. Taxonomy (NCBI): domain Bacteria; kingdom Bacillati; phylum Actinomycetota; class Actinomycetes; order Streptosporangiales; family Nocardiopsidaceae; genus Nocardiopsis; species Nocardiopsis sediminis. The sequence goes on along the minus strand of NZ_JBHSBH010000010.1, from coordinate 161,277 downwards.
GGGCAGGCCTGGATGGTCCGCGCCTCCCCGATCGGCTGGAGCCACCTGGTGGAGCCCTACCGCGACGAGCGGTGGTGGATGCTCGCGGTCCCGCTCGCCGTGGCCGCGGTGCTGGCGGCCGCGGCCTACGGCCTGGCCGGGCGCCGCGACCTCGGAGCGGGGCTAGTGTCCGAGCGCCGCGGGCCCGCCAGCGCCCCGCGCCTGCGCGGTCCGATCAGCCTCGCTTGGCGGCTGCACCGCGGCCTGCTGGCGTCCTGGGCCGCCGGGATCGCCGTCTTCGCGGCGGCCGCCGGCGGGCTCAGCACCCTGGCGCACCAGCTCAGCGAGGCTCCCGGCGCATCGGTCGCCCACCTGATGGAGAACTTCGGCGGCTCGGGGGCATCACCGCTGCACGCCTATGTGTGGCCGATCATCCTGATCTTCGGCTACATAATCGCCCTCTACCCGGTGATCATGGTGCAGCGGCTGCGCGCCGACGAGGCCGCCGGCCGCGCCGAAGCCGTGCAGGCCACGCCGATGACGCGGCTCCGGTGGGCGGGCGGGCACCTGCTGGTGGCCGCGCTCGGCACGGCGGCGCTGCTGGCCGTGGCCGGGCTCGCCTTCGGCACGCTCTTCGGGGTACTTGTGGGCGACCCCGCGTCCGATGTGCCCCGCATCCTCGCCGCGGCACTGGGGACGCTTCCGGCCGCCTGGCTCGTGGGCGCGGTGGGCGTGCTCGCCTACGGGCTGGTGCCGCGGGCCTGCGTGGCGATCTCCTGGGCCGTCTGGGTGGCGGTCGCCGCCCTCGGCCGGATCGCGGGCCCGCTGTACGGGCAGTGGGGTGGGACCCCCTTCGAGCCGTTCCACTACCTCCCCGACACCGTCGCCGGAGCGCCCTTCGACCCGGTGCCCGCGCTGGTGCTGGCCGCCCTGTCGGCCCTGGTCGCCGGCGGCGGGCTGCTGGCCCTACACCGCCGCGACATCGGATGACCTGGGCAAACGGATAGGGCGGGGCGCCGCGGGGCGGCGTGCCGGCCGGGCTACGGCGCTGTAGCGTGCCCGCTGAGGGCACGCCGCACCGCCGGGGCCGCCGTGCGTCCAGCGGGGGCCGCTGCGGCCCGGCCGTGCAGTGAGGAGGGCAGATGGCCGACGTCTTCGCGAGCCTGGGGATGTCCCTGGACGGCTACATCGCCGGGCCCAACGCCCACCCGGGCAACCCGCTGGGCGACGGCGGGACCCGCATCCACCAGTGGATGTTCGGTGTCGAGAGCTGGCGGGACCGGCAAGGCCTGGAGGACGGCCGCACCGACCGCGACGACGCGGTCGTCGAGGAGGGCTTCGAGCGGGCCGGGGCCTACGTGATGGGGCGCCGGATGTTCGACGAGGGCGAGGTCGCCTGGGGTGACCCGCCGCCGTTCCACGCCCCGGTGTTCGTGCTGACCTCTTCCCCGCGTGAACCGTGGGTGCGCCAGGGCGGGACGACGTTCACGTTCGTCACCGACGGCGTAGAGAGCGCGCTCGCCCAGGCGCGCACCGCCGCCGGCGGCAAGGACGTGCAGGTCTCGGGTGGTGCGAGCGCCGTCCGGCAGTTCCTCAACGCCGGGCTCATCGCCGAACTGGAGCTCCACATCGCCCCGCTGCTGCTTGGCGGGGGCGTCCGGCTGCTGGACGGCGTCGACCCCCGGATCACCTTCGAGCCCGGCCGGGTCGTCGCCTCCCCGGCGGTCACCCACCTGCGCTACCGCGTCATGGCTCCTTCAGCGGACTGACCGTGCCCGGGCCGGTGCCCGCTCGGATGGAGGGGGCGTCAGGCCGGCGGCCGCTTCCTGTGGCCCTCGTGGCGAATCGTGTCGACGATGTGGTCGACCGCCCGCCGCCCCTCGGGGATCGGATACAGCGGATACACGTGGATCTGGCCTGCACCCTCGTGGAAGTCCACGTCGACCCCGGCGTCCTCGGCCAGGGCGCGGAAGCGGTGGGTGTCGGGGTTGAGCACATCGTGGCTACCGATGAAGACGGTGCACGGCGGCAGCCCCTCCATGCGCCCGTTGAGGGGGCTGGCCAGGGGGTCGGCCGGATCCAGGTTCCCGGCCCACAGGTTGCCAGCGAACCGCAGCGCCCCGCGCGACAGCTCCGGGTCGAGAGGTTCGACCGCGGGGATGCCCGGGTTGTCCATGGTGACGTCCAGCCACGGGGAGATGAGGATGAGGCGGGTCGGCTGGTGGCCGCCCTGCGCGCGGAGGTGCTGAGCGGCCGCGAGGGCCAGGCCGCCGCCCGCGGAGTCGCCGATGAGCACCGTCTCGCCCGCGCAGCGGTCCACGAGCTCGCGGGTGAAGCCGGCGATCTCGGGGACCACGATGTCGGCGGTGCCCTGGGGCGCCAGCGGGTAGATCGGCGCCCACACGTGCGCGCGCAGCCGGGTGACCAGCAGGCGGATGAACCGCCAGTGCATGCCGCTGATCTGCTCGACGTAGGCGCCGCCGTGCAGGACCATGATGTTGGCGTGCGCCGGGCCGGAGCGCGGGGTCACCTCGTAGCACGGCCAGCCGTAGCGGAAGTGCAGGCGGACGTTGTGCGTCCGGTCCATGCGCCGCGGCGGGCCGATGCGCTCGGGGCGCACCTGCCGGGATTCCACCTTGCGGCGCACGATGACAGGGTCGCGGTACTCGATCCGGGCACCGACCACTGACGCCGCGGCCCTCCACACGCGGCTGGCCACACTCGGCACGGCGCCACCCCCTCCAACGACGTCCCCGCCCAGCGGCTTCCGAGCTGACACCGTGCACCTGACCCCGCCCCGTGGCGCGAAACGTCGGCGCCCTGGGGCACACGGCCCCCGGCTGCCGATGGCCGCGCGCGCATCGCTTCGAGCCGGCACCCTTGTGTTCGTTCCCCGCCACCGGATGCGAGTTCGGCCGAATTCCCCGGATTTCGAGATTTCTGATTTCCAGCGGAACTACCCTTATCCCGGCCAACCCGAAGGGTGAACCTCGGAATTCGACTTTTCTCATAAAAGATCCCGAATTCCCTGAACTATATCCGCATCCTGCCGTTCTCCGCCGGCGGCTGCACTCGTGACCGTTGTGACCCGAGGTATCCCCCAATGCTCCGACGCATCCACGACCCCGAACGCGGCGCCGGGTTCATCGAACACGGCGCCGTCATCCTGCTGGTCGCCGCCATCGCCGCAACCGTCATCACCAGTGGCGTCTCCGGCCGGGTCTCAGCACTGATCGCCTCGGCCATCGATTCGGTCGAGAAAAGCAGCGCCGGCGACAGCGAGGGCGACGGCCCGGGGGCGCCCCAGGGCAGCGATCAAAGCAACGAGCCAGGTGACGAGGGCGGGGACGACGGCAACGGCAGAGACGACAGCGGCGGTGGCGGGGTCCGGAGTTCAGTGGGCGACGGGCTCAGCGCGGTCGGCGACGGGCTGGCCGATCTGGGCACGGGGGCGTGGAACGCCGTCACCGACACCTGGGACGGTGTGGTGGACGCCTGGGACGGGCTGTGGGACAACGTCGGCCAGATCATCGACGACCCGGGCCAGTGGGCCACCGACACCTGGGACTCCACCCTCGACGGCCTGACCGGCACCTGGGACGCCATCACCACCGACCCGGTCGGCTGGGGCCTCGACCTCCTCTTCAGCGAAGAGACCCAGGAGAACTGGAACAACGGCAACCACCTGGAGGCCATCGGCCAGGGCATCACCGAGAACGCCGTCGCCCTCATCCCCTACTTCGGCTGGGGCAAGAAACTCGACCGCCTCGGCGACATCGCCGACGGAGGCGGCAACGACCGGGTCAACGGAAGCGGCGGCGACAGCGAGGGAGACGGCGACCAGCGCGCCGACGGCGATGAGGAGAGGAGGGACGACACAAGTCGCCCTTCCTGCATCCCTCAGCACCGCTACGTCAGAGCGGGGGCGATCAGCACCCCCGTACATAATCCGGGGCCCCGGCGCTGCACGATCACCGAGCAGGTCAATCAGCACATCGATGACCGGCACACGGAGAACGGTCGGCTTAGGACCCCGGACGCCACGGTCTGGGGTGTGGGCCGGGAGGAAAGGACCCGCATCATCAATGAGACCCTCGCGCAGGACCCGGAAGGGGTTCTCAATACGGATAACCGGAGCGGAACCGTCCACGTGGGAGAGTTCGACGAGCCGGTGGGGAGGGCTGGCGACTCGCAGGGTGGGTACCCGATCTATGAGGTGGAGGTCGTCCTCAGACCTGACGGCTCGGTGCGCACCGCCTACCCGAGTGGATACATCCCCCAGGACAACTAGGAATGTGTGGGCATGAATGCTGTGGTGACCATCGGATCCCTGCGCACTGATCACGGGGGTGACACAGTCGGCCCGACGCTCCGCGACTCCGGCGAAATCGCTCAGATCCCTGAAGGGGACATGAGGGAAATGTTCCTGTACGACGACGTTTGGATGCGGATCGGGGCCTTCAATTTCACGCAGGGGACAACCCCGCTTCTGGACTTCTGTATGTCGCTCCAGTTCGCTCTACGCGGACTCGCGGTCGCTGGGAAATCCACCATGAGTTTCCCCGACGTTGTCACCCGGGTTCGCTTCACCTTGGACGATGCAACTGTGAATGTGCGGTCGACTTCGGAGGCGGATGGCAGAGGCGAGTGCTCGTTCCTCCAGCTGACCTCAGCCGTGTGCCTCTTCCAGCGCAGCGCGTTGGACGCAGTCACCCGCGACAACCCCGACCTGCTGTTCAACGATCTCGTGGAGCGCCTGTTCCGGGAGTACGGCGTCCGGGAACTCGGCGAGGAGCAGTTCGCTCGGCACACGCAGGCCATGCGGCGGCGATACAGCGGCTGACACCCCGCCCCGCCCCCGCCCCCGGACGGCAGCGGCGGCCGCAGCTG
>NZ_JBHSBH010000010.1:140263-156383 GCF_042650565.1 Nocardiopsis sediminis | reverse complement strand
GCCGCTGTCACGCTGTTACGCCACGCGCTCCTGGACGCGCTCTACCTTGCCTACCAGGAAGATGTAGGACAGGATCCCCGCGATGGTGACCACGGTCATGTAGGCGAAGCCGGGGGCGAAGCTCTCGTCGGTGACGATGAGGCCGATGACGATCGGGGTCGCGATCGAGGAGAGGTTGCCGATGAAGTTGAACATGCCGCCGGTGAGCCCGAGCAGCCGCTGCGGCGCCAGGGCCGATACCAGCGACCAGGTGATCGAGGCGAGCCCGTTGCCGAAGAAGGCCACCGACAGGAACACGATGACCAGCGCGGTGGAGTCGGTGAAGCTCGCCCCCACCATCAGGGTGCTCAGCAGCAGGCCGGTGATGATCGGGCCCTTGCGCGCCGCGCCGAGTAAGGCGCCGCGGCGGAGCAGGAAGTCCGACACGACGCCGGAGGTCAGCACGCCGATCAGGGCGGCGATGAAGGGCAGCGAGGCCAGGAACCCGGACTGGATGTAGTCCATGCCCCGGTAGTCGACGAGGTAGGTCGGGAACCAGGTGAGGAAGAACCAGAGCGTCGAGGTCAGGCAGAACTGGCCGAGGTAGATGCCCCACAGCTTCCGGCTGCCGAGCACGGTGGCCAGGTCGGAGCGGGTGATCCGCGCCCGTTCCGGCCGTTTCGCCACCAGGTCCACCAGCCCGCCGCCGGACTCGATGAGCTCCACTTCGGCGTCGTTGGCGCGCGACTCGCGCGGTTCCCGGTAGCCCGCGTACCAGAACAGCGCCCACACGATGCCGACCAGGCCGGTCACGATGAACACCCAGTGCCAGGTGAGGACCGCCTGGAGCCAGGACAGCACCGGGGTGAGCAGGGCGAGGCCGATGAACTGCCCGGAGGTGTAGAAGCCGATGGCGGTGGCGCGCTCCCGTTCGGGGAACCACGCGGTCGCGATCTTGCTGTTGATCGGGTAGGCGGGCGCCTCGAACACGCCCACCAGCAGGCGCAGGACGATCAGCGCCACGAAGCCGCCGACGATGCCCATGAAGAAGGTCGCCGCCGACCACAGCACCAGGCACACCGGGTAGAGCACGCGCGGCGGCACCCGGTCGACGAGCCATCCGCCGGGGATCTGCAACGCCGCGTACGTCCAGCCGAAGGCCGAGAGCAGCAGGCCCTGCTGGGCCGTTGTCAGGTCGAGTTCGCGCGCGATGGCGGGCATCGCGATCGACAGGTTGGAGCGGTCGAGGTAGTTGATCACGACGGTGACGAACAGCATCACCGCGATGAGCACACGGAAGCGGGACGCCTGGCGGGCGAGGCCGGCGCGGGCGGGAGCGGTCGTGTTGTCGTTCATCGCGCCCTCACCACTCCGCGACCGAGCCGTCGGCGTGCCGCCACAACGGGTTGCGCCAGCGGTGGCCCTCGGCGGCGCGTTCGGCGACGTAGTCCTCGTTGATCTCGATGCCGAGGCCGGGCCCGCCGGGGATGTCGACCTGGCCGTCGCGGTAGGTGAACACCGACGGGTCGGCCAGGTAGTCGAGCAGGTCGTTGCTGGTGTTGTAGTGGATGCCCAGGCTCTGTTCCTGGATGGCGGCGTTGTAGCAGCCGGCGTCGATCTGGAGGCAGGCCGCCAGCGCGATCGGCCCGAGCGGGCAGTGCAGCGCCAGGCCGACGTCGTAGGCCTCGGCCATGTGGGCGATCTTGCGGGCCTCGGTGATGCCGCCGCAGTGCGAGGGGTCGGGCTGGATGATGTCCACCGCCCCCGATGCCAGCACCTGCTTGAAGTCCCACCGCGAGTACAGGCGCTCGCCGAGTGCGATGGGGATCGGCGAGTTGCGCAGCACGTCGGCGAAGCCGTCGACGTGCTCGGACAGCACCGGCTCCTCGACGAACATCAGCCGGTAGGGTTCGAGCTCGCGCAGCAGGACCTTGGCCATCGGCTTGTGCACGCGGCCGTGGAAGTCCACCCCGATACCGACGTCGGGGCCCACCGCCTTGCGCACGGCGTCGACGTTGGCGATGCATCGGTCGACCTTGTCCCAGGTGTCGAGGTAGGACAGTTCCTCGGTGCCGTTCATCTTCACCGCGGTGAAGCCGCGGTCGACGACCTCGCGCGCGGCGCGGGCGGTTTCGGCGGGGCGGTCGCCGCCGATCCAGGAGTACACCTTGATCCGGTCGCGCACCCGTCCGCCGAGCAGTTCGTGGACGGGGACGCCGAGCGCCTTGCCCTTGATGTCCCACAGGGCCTGGTCGATGCCGGCCAGCGCGCTCATGTGGATGCCGCCGCCGCGGTAGAACCCGCCGCGGTAGAGCACCGTCCACAGGTCCTCGATGTGCGCGGGATCCCGGCCGACCAGGTAGTCGGAGAGTTCCTCGACCGTGGCGGCCACCGACTCGGCCCGTCCCTCCAGGACCGGCTCGCCCCACCCTGTGATGCCCGCGTCCGTCTCGATCTTGAGGAACAGCCAGCGGGGCGGCACCAGGTAGGTCGTCATCGACGTGATCTTCATCGTCCTCATTTCCCCTGCACCATTTCCCTGCACCGGCGTGGTTCGTTGTCGGGCCGGTGGCCTCGTTCCGGTCCTGCCCGGGTCGCGGGCGCGATCGGGGCCGGGAATGGTGTCCGTCACAGGCGATACTGTGGGGCCCGGTTCCCGATAATGCGAACACCGTCCCTATATGTAGGATCATGGCATGGTCACCCCTGCGCCGCCCGGCACCCAGACGCTCGCCCGCGGTCTCGCGGTGGTGCGCGCGGTCGCCGACGGCGCGACCGATCTGCGCACTCTCGTGGAGCGCACCGGTCTGGGGCGCAGCACGGCGCACCGGCTCGTCCAGCTGCTGGTGCGCGAGAGCTATCTGCGCAGTGGGCGCGACGGCTACACGCTCGGGCCCACGCTGATCGAACTGGGCTTCCAGGCGCTGCACGGCAACCCGCTGCCGGTGGTGGCCCGGCCGGTGCTGGAGGAGCTGTCGGCGCAGCTCAGCGACACGGTCCATCTGGCGGTGCGCGACGGCGCGTCGGTGCTGTACCTGGACAAGCTGCCGGGCTCGCGGGGCGCGGAGATGCGTTCACGCATCGGGCACCGGATGCCGCTGACCCGTACCGGGGTGGGGATGGCGCTGCTGCTGGACTCCCCGCACGAGTGGCCGGAGCGCTACCGGGCGGATGCGCCGGTGGCGGCCGACCGGGTCCGCCCGGAGGACCTCGAGGGGTTCCTGACGCGGATGCGCGAGTACGCCGCGTCGGGTGTGGCGATGGACCTGGAGGACAACGAGCCGGGCATCCGCTGTGTGGCGGTGCCGGTCCGCGACGCGGCCGGCGCGATCGCCGGGGCCATCAGCGTGGCCGCGACACGGCCCTACATGCCGGCCGCGCGAATGCGCGGCCTGGCCGGTGTCGTGGGCCGCGCGGCCCAGCGGATCTCGGCCGGGCTGGGACACCGGGCCGGCTGACCGCGCGGTCCCGCGTCAGTGTCCGCGCGAGCGGACCGGGCGTTGTCAGCCTGAGGCGGCCAGGGACGCCGGGTACACCTGCTCGACACGGTCGCGGCGGGTGTACATGTCCCAGTAGTACTGGGCGAGCTCGTCGGGGTCGACCACGGGGAACTCCGTCCCGCCCGATGGGAGGCCCGATCCATCGCCGGTGCGTCCGGCGCCCCGGCCGGCGGCCTCCGCCGCCTCACTGCGCTCGATAAGGGCGGCGACGGCGAGGGTGCCCGCGTAGACACCGGTGCCCGCCAGTTCCCCGTTGAGCGAGTACAGGTAGTTGCGCGCGGCGGCCATGACGGGGCCGACGCCGCTGAGGTGGGGCATGGGCTGCACGGCCGTGTATCCGTGCGTGAGCAGGAACGCGCCGTCGCCGCGCTCGATCATGCCGGGCACCACCGCGCGGGCCAGTTCCACCGGCGTGTACAGCAGCAGCCGGGCCAGCCGGTCCAGGGTCACCGCATCCAGTTCGGCCGCCGGCGTGAAGGACTGCTCGCCGCCGATCGGCCCGTACTCGACGACGTCGATGTGGCCGAAGCGGTCCTGGAGGGCGCCGGCCAGGGCCGGGACGCGTTCGTGGTCGGCGAGGTCGGCGGTGAAGGCCGCGGCCTCGATGCCGTCGTCGGCCAGCCGCGCGACGAGGTCGTCCAGCCGGTCCTTGCGGCGGGCGACCAGGGCGACGCGGAAGCCCTCGGCGCCGAAGCGGCGGGCGACGGAGAGGCCGAGTCCGGTACCGGCGCCGAACACGGCGATTGCTTTGGACATGGGGGTGCTCCCTTCCATGAGCTATTTTGACCTCGTGGTCAACTTTCGGTCCCCACGGTAGCATTGAACTTGACCCATGGGTCAATTTGTTGTCCCGGCACATGCGGGATCATGAAGGCCGGGCACACCACCACCAGGAGGACGACCGGATGCGGGCCGACGCGCAACGCAACAGGGAGAAGCTGCGGACGGCAGCCGCCGAACTCTTCCGCGAACGCGGATTCCAGGTGCCCCTCAAAGAGATCGCCCGCCGCGCCGGGGTCAGCCACGGCACGCTCTACAACCTCTTCGGCTCCCGCGAGGCCCTCATCGACGAGGTGGTGACCGATCTGGCGGCGGCCTGCCTCGACGAGATCGCCACCGCCGCCCTGGCCCACGACGACCCCTGGGACGGGTTCGTCCACTACGTGGAGAGCGTCTGCGCGTCCCAGGCCGCCGACCCGGCGATCAGCGACGTCGTCACCCGGCGCTACCCGGGCGCCGAGCGCCTGCTGGCCGTCTGCGACAAGGCCTCGGGCGTCGCCGCGCGCATCATCGAGCGCGCCCAGCGGGCCGGCGCCCTGCGCGCGGACTTCACCAACGAGGACCTGCTCTACATCTTCGCCCTCAACGCCCTGCTGGCCCGCGCCGCCGCCGACGCCGCCCCTGACGCCTGGCGGCGCGGGATCGCCTTCCTCCTCGACGGGCTGCGCCCCGGGGCCGCCCATCCGCTGCCCACCGCAGCGTTGACGCCGGACCAGGTCAACCGGGTCATGGCGAACCTCGCCGGGACCCTGTGACCCGGCGGCCGCCGGACACGGCGAGGAAGGCGGGAGCCGGGAGGCGGCAGGCCCGGCCGGGCCGCTGAACGGCGGCCGGCCGGGTCAGGGGCGCCGGCCTGCGTCCGTGCCGCAGCCGTCCACCATGACCTGCACCGTGCTGCGGACAGCGTCCCTGCTGACGCCGTCCGGCCCCGCGCTCACCAGGGTGAACAGCGCACCGCTGTAGAGCATGATCAGGGCGGGGATGTTCTCGCGCGGGATGGCGGTGCCCAGTTCGTCGTGGTGCCCGGCGGTGACCCCGAGCGCCGCGTCCTGGAGGCCCGCGAGCGCTGAGGCGAGCACGGGCCGGCGCGTCGCCTCCAGTTGGAGCTCGAAGATCGCCAGATAGCGGCTGCGCAGGGTGGTCGCCGCCGTGAGCAGCGATTCGGTCAGCAGGTCGACCAGTGTCGCCGGCCGCTCGACGGCCCGGCCGACGGCCCGGCCGGTGTCGGCGTGGTGCAGCTCGGCGATGCGCTCGGCGGCGGCCACCAGCAGCGCTTCGCGGCTGCGGAAGTAGTTCGACGCCGTTCCCGGCGGGAGGTCCGCGGCGTTCTCCACCGCGCGGTGGGTCAGCCCGTGCACGCCCGATGAGGCCAGCAGGTCGATGGCGGCGTCGGCCAGCGCGCGGCGGCGACCCGGGTTCGTGGGCGGCATCCGGCCATGGTACCAATAGCGGTACCAGTACGATCGTAGTGAACCAAAGGGGGTCGGGTATGCGGATCGCGGTGGTCGGTGCCGGGCTGGGCGGGGTCGCGGCGGCGGTGGGCCTGCATCGCACGGGCCACGAGGTGACGCTCTTCGAGCGGGGCGCCGAGCTCCGGGAAGCGGGCACGGGGATCGTGGTCATGCCCAACGGACTGCGCGCACTGGACGATCTGGGGGTGGCCGACGGCGTCCGCGGGCACGCCATGCGCGCGACCCACGGCGGCCTGCGCGACTGCCTCGGACGGCCGCTGCTGGTCACCGACATGGCCCGGGCCCAGCAGGAGATCGGGACACCGGCCATGATCGAGAGGGCGGAGCTGCACCGGGTGCTGCGCGCCCCGCTCCCCCCGGACCTGGTGCGGACCGCGACCCCCATCGAGCTCCTGGAACCCGGCCCCGACAGCGTGACTCTGATCAGCGGCGGCAGCCCCGTCGCACGAGCGGACGCCGTGATCGCCGCCGACGGCATCGGAAGCACACTGCGCGCCCAGCTCTTCCCCGCCCACCCCGGGCCGCAACGGACCGGCCGGCTCGACCTGCGCGGCATGCTGCCCCGGCCACCCGGCCTGACCGCCGAGCTGCTCGCCGCCCAGCTGGTCGACAGCCGCAGCGGGGCGATGTTCGGCCTGTTCCCCGTCGGCGAGGACCGCCTGTACTGGTTCACCGACTCCCTCCTGCACGGCGCGCCGCCCGATGCGCGCGCGGCACGCGAGCAGGTGCTCGCCCTGATGGCCGACTGGCACCCCCTCGTCACCCAGCTCATCGGGGCCACCCCGCCCGGCGACATCTACGTCGACCCCATCAGCCGCCTGGCCGAGCCCCTGCCCGCATTCGCCTCCGGCCGGATCGCGCTGCTGGGCGACGCCGCACACGCCATGCCGCCCGACCTCGGGCAGGGCGCGAGCCAGGCGTTCGAGGACGCGGCCGCCCTCAGCCGCCATCTGGCCGGCGCGCAGCCCGCCGACGCCGCCCGGCGGCTCCTGGGCTACGACGCCGAGCGCAGGCCCCGTACCGAGCGCATGATGCGGGCGGCATCAAGGCAGTCGCGGCTGACCTCCCGGACCGGCGCCGCCGCGTGGCTGCGCGACGCGCTGCTGCGCGCGATACCGTCGCGCCTGGCCACCCGGCAGCTCGCGCGCCTCTGGCGCGCGCAGGTACGCTGACGCGCGCGGTCACCGCCGGGTGGGCCCCTCGCCGGAGAGGTCGCGCAGCAGCGCCTGCACCCGGTCGCAGAACGCCTCGATCTCCTCGCAGAGGTCGACGAACCGGGCGCTCTGCGACGACCAGCGCCGCTCGTCGCCGCTCGCCCACGCCTCGCGCACGCGCCGGGCGGCGGCGATGAGCTTCACGAAGTAGCGGTAGGTCGTCGCTCCGCCGATCTCGGCGTGCAGCCGCGACTGGAGCGGTTCCGGCAGGTCGGGGATCTGGTCGATCGCCACCCGCAGGGCGATGATCCCCTCCATCGACGCATCGATGTGCGCGGACGGCATGGGGACGCCGATGGTCGCGTCGGCGTGCTCGACCACTTTGCCCAGGCGCCGGGCGCGGAGGCCGAGCAGGCCGGCCGTCAGCAGGCTTCCGGCCAAGAGCGCGGCGGGGATCCCGGGCGGTGTCCCGGTCGGCAACCCGAACCGGTCCGCTGCCGGGCCCCACGCCAGCGCTGCCCCGGCGGCCACCGCCGCCGCTACGAGGACGACGACGGCGATGCGGGTGCGGCGCCGCGCGACCGATGTGCGGGCGGCGGCGCGCTGGGCGTCGCGATCGTCATCGCCGGGACCGAGTTCGCGCGCGATCTCCTCGGAGAACGGGATCAGCCGGTGGCGGCCGGCCTCAGGCGCCCCCCTGCGGATCGGATCCGGGTCGTCCATCACGTCGGTCCTCCGTCCCTGCGCCCCGGCCTGTCCCCGGCCTGTCCCCGGCGCGAGATCCCGGGAGACCGGTCCGCCCTTCGTCGGTGATCCTGTTGTCCTGCGCCGGTGCCACCGCCGGGGAATCCCCCTCCCCTCGGCCCGCGGCCGCCCGGTCCCGCCATGGTCGGGCGCCGGGGCGGTTCCGGCCACCGTCTCCGGGTGACGGTCAGGCGAACGGTTGGCACCCCGGTCGCGGACATGGAGGCATACGCCGGTGCCGGGCCCGCGTCAGGTCCTCGCCGAGGGCTCGGGCGGGCGGCGCAGCCCGGCGATGAGGAGGTCGACCAGTCGGCGTGCGTCGTAGCGGGGGTCGCGCTCGGCGCCGATGCAGAGATTGCCGACGCCGCGCATGAGCTCGTAGGCCTGCACGTCGGAACGGATCTCGCCGGCTTCGGCCGCGGCGTCGAGCAGCCGGGCGCACGCCGGCACGAGGCGGTCGAGGAAGTAGGTGTGCAGCGTGTCGAAGCCGGCGTCCTCGGAGTGCAGCACGGCGGCGAGCCCGTGCTTGGTGACCAGGAAGTCGGCGAAGAGGTGCATCCATTTCCCCAGTGCGGCGTGCGGGGTGGCGGCGGCCGCCAGCAGGGCCGGGCCGGCCTCGGCGCAGGCGTCGACCTGGCGCCGGTAGACGGCGATGATGAGGTCCGCCCGGGTCGGGAAGTGGCGGTAGATCGTGCCCATCCCGACTCCGGCTTTGGCCGCGATGTCGCGCACCGGCGCCTGCACGCCTGAGGCGACGAAGACCGCGGCGGCCGCGTCGAGCAGCGCCTCCTCGTTGCGCCGGGCGTCCGCCCGCTTGCCCGTGCCGGGCGTTGCGCGCTGCGCGCCCTCGCCACCATCGTCCACCGTGCCGCTCCTTCCACCGCCATTTGCCAAGCGGAACAATGCTCCGTATATTTCCGGAGCGAGGTTCCGATTACCCATCATGCCAGAACAGGGGACATGCGATGTCAAATACCGACGTGGCCATCAGCGCGCCCGCCCCGATCGTCTCGGTCAAGCCGGTGGTGCTGCCCGCCCCGGACCGCGGCCACGATCTGCACGTGCGCGTATCCGCGCCCGCGACCGGACGCGAACTGCCCATCATCGTCTTCTCACACGGCTTCGGCTCGTCGCTGGACGCCTACGGCCCGCTGGCCGACTTCTGGGCCGCCCACGGCTTCGTCGTCATCCAGCCCACCCACCTGGACTCCAGGACGCTGGGCCTCTCCCCCGACGATCCCCGTACACCGCGGATCTGGCGCCACCGGGTCGAGGACATGAAGAGCATCCTCGACCACCTCGACGTCCTGGCGGCCGCCGTCCCGGGCCTGGGCGGGCGGCTCGACCCCACCCGCATCGCCGCGGCCGGGCACTCCTTCGGCGGCCAGACGGTGGCCAACCTGCTGGGCCTGCGCGTCCTGGACCCGGAGACCAAGATCGGAGAGGACCTGTCCGACCCGCGCATCAGCGCGGGCGTGCTGTTCGCCACCGCCGGGCAGGGCGGAGCCGACCTCACCCCGTTCGCGGTCGAGAACTTCCCGTTCCTGAACGCGAGCTTCGCCGACATGACCACACCGGCGCTCGTGGTCGCCGGGGACAACGACGACTCCGCGCTGACCGTCCGCGGACCGGACTGGATGACAGACCCCTATTTCCTGAGCCCCGGCGACAAGAGCCTGCTCACCCTGTTCGGGGCGGAGCACTCACTCGGCGGCATCCCCGGCTACGAAGCCGCGGAGACCACCGACGAGCACCCCGGACGCGTGGCGCTGATCCAGCACCTCACCTGGGCCTACCTGCGCAGCGCCCTCTATCCGGAAGACGCGGCTTGGCCGGCGGCGCGCACGGCGCTGTCGCAGAGCACCGATCCCCTGGGCCGGATCGAGTCGAAGTAGGGCCCGGGCGCCGACACGCCCACGGCACCGGGGCCCTCCCCCGGCGGCCGGCGCGGACGGGGGACGCCGCGCCGGCCGCACACGGGGGTCTCTCACTGCGGGAGGTGGTACCGGCCATCGCGCCACACCAGGTCGGAATCCTCGATGTGCACGCGCCAGGCCGCCTCCGGCACGGCGCGCCGGATGTCCGCGAGCAGGTCCACGTAATGGTCGATCTGGACGAGCATGACCTCGGTCCCGCATCGGCCGTGGGAGAGCTTGCTCGACCCCGCCAGCACGACGCCCGCTTCCAGCGCCGCGTCCCGGTAGAAGCCGAGCCCCTCGCACACCTCCGCGGCATCGTCCAGGCCGGCCGGTACGACGCCGGCCTCCCGCCACTGCGGCAGGCGGCGCTGGATCTCGCCGAACAGGTCCCGGGTGCCCTGATCGGCGATCCCTTCGACCTCTCCCCGCTCATGCGGGGTGAGCCCCTGGTCCCGCCGCGCGGTGTAGTAGATCGAAACGCCCACGGATCCCCCTCCGCCACTGCTCTTCCGGCCCCGCCATTGTGCCCGCTGCACGCGCCCCCGCGGCACCGCCGTCCACCCCACGTCGCCGGTCACCGCCCGTCCTCCACCAGCCGCTCCACCTCCTGCGGGGTGGCCGGAGCAGGGGCACCCTCGGCGAGCAGGCCGGCGCGGCGCAGCGCGCACGCGGCCCCTGGCGCCCACGGCGGGCGCAGCCGGGCGGCGGCCAGGAGCCCGCTGTCGGCGAGGACCGCGCGCGCCGGGCCCGCACCGAGCAGCCCGCGGTCGAGCACCACCGCCCGCTCGGCCCAACGGAAGGCAAGGTCGACGTCGTGGGTGGAGACCACGAGCGCGGTGCCCGCCGCACGCAGGCCCTCCAGCGTGGCGAGCAGCGACTCCACCCCGGCGGGGTCGAGCCCGGCCGTCGGCTCGTCCAGCACCAGGACCGAGGGCCGCATGGCCAGCGCCCCCGCCAGCACCACGCGCTTGCGCTGACCGTAGGAGAGCAGGTGGGTCGGCCGGTCGGCCAGCCCCGCGATGTCCAGGGCCTCCAGCGCCCAGGCCACCCGTTCCCGCACGGCGCCGGCGGGCAGGCCCAGGTTCATCGGACCGAAGGAGACGTCCTGGCTCACACTCGCGGAGAAAAGCTGGTCATCGGGGTCCTGGAAGACCAGCTGGACGCTGCGGCGCAGCGCGTCCCGCCCGGTGCGACCGCGTGTCACCGGGACACCGTCGAGCCGCACCTCGCCGGCGTCCGGGGTCAGGCTGCCGGCCAGCAGCCGCAGCAGCGTGGTCTTGCCGCCTCCGTTGGGCCCCAGGACGGCCAGGACCTCGCCGGCGGCGGCCTCGACCGTCAGCCCGGTGAACACCGGCGCGGCCCCGTCGTAGCCGAAGGTGAGGCCGTGCCCGGAGAGCACGGCGGGAGCGGCGGGGACGGCCGGGGCTCCGTCGGTCACGGGCGGACTCCATAGGTGTAGGCGAGGGTCGCCGCGGCGACCAGCAGCGGGGGCGCGGCGCACGCGGCAACGGCGGCCGGGCGCAGCGGCAGCGGGTCCAACAGCACGCGCAGCTCGCCGGTGTAGCCCCGGCATTCCAGCCCGTGCTGCATGCGCCGCGCGCGATCGTAGGAACGGATGAACAGCGCGGCGCCCAGCGACCCCAGGGACCGCAGCCGCGCACGCCGCCCGCTGTAGCCCAGGCGCGCGGCCTGCCCGGCGCCGATGCGCCGGGCGGTGTCCAGGGCGACGAACAGCATGCGGTAGACCAACGCCACGACCTCCACCAGCGCGGTCGGCAGGCCGATGGCGGTAAGCCGCGGCAGCAGCTCGGCCAGCGGGGTGGTGAAGGCGAAGCCGAGCTGGCACACGAGTGCCGCCGCGGCGCGGGCACTGATCTCCGCGGCCCAGGCGGTTCCGTCGGGCGTCCACGCGAGAAGCCCGTCGCCGCCCCCGACCCCCACCAGCAGGGTCGCCGCGCCGGTGAGGATGAACGCCAACGGTGCCCACGCCGCCCGGGCGAAGGCCCGCGGCGGCACCTGCGCCGGGCCGAGGGCCGCCGCCAGCGCGACCGCCGCCGTCAGTGGGGCGCCCGGCCAGGCCGGCAGCGTCAGCGCGCATAGGAGCAGGCCGCCGAAGAAGGCCCCCTTGGCGGCGGGGTGGACCCGCCGCCACGGGCTGCGGTAGGCGGCCGCGTCGATCGCGAGCATGCCGCGCCGGTCAGCCGGAGTCGCGTGTGCCCGGATCGGGCGACCGCTCCGCGCGCAGCCGGCTACGGGTCCGGGCGGCGCCGAAGTAGTAGCCGATCACCCCCGCGCCGATGGCCGCCTGGAGGGCGAACAGGCCGGATTCGACCTCGCCGGAGGGGGCCTCGTAGAGCGGGGCGAACCAGGGTTCGTAGCCGGGGCGCAGCTCGGTGACGGCGTCTTCGGCCTGCCCGTCGGCCCCGGTGAAGGGCTCGGCGAGGTGGTCGCCCGCACCGATCAGCAGGGGCAGCACGGCGATGGCGGCGACCGCCGCCACCAGGAGCCAGGTCGTCGAGGTCTTGGGCACGGTCACACCGCCTTTCCGTCGGCCGCCGCCGGGGCCGCGGGGCCGCCGGCCGCGCGCAGCACGCCCAGGCGCAGCAGCTCGCCGCGGCTCGCGGTGGTCAGCAGCCGCATGATCACCACGGTCACCAGGCCTTCGATGACCGCGAGCGGCACCTGAGTGACGGAGAAGATCGCGCCGAACTTCACGAACGACCCGACGAGGCCGCCCGCCGGATCGGGGAAGGCCAGGGCGAGCTGGAGGCTGGTGACCGTGTAGGTGCTCAGGCTCGCCAGGGCCGCGCCGGTGAACACCGCGGCCCCCAGCGCCGTCGTCTCGGGGAGGGAGCGGGTGGCCGCGCGGACCAGCCGGTAGGCCCCGTAGCCCACCCACGGGCCCACCACCGCCATGGAGAACACGTTGGCGCCGAGCGTGGTCAGCCCGCCGTGTGCCAGGAGCAGCGCTTGGAACAGCAGGGTGATCGTGCCGAGGGCCGCCATGACGGGCGGCCGGAAGAGGATCGCCCCCAGGCCGGCGCCGGTGGGGTGCGAGCAGCTGCCCGTCACCGAGGGGATCTTCAGGGCGGACAGGACGAAGCAGAAGGCGCCGGAGGCGCCGATGAGCAGTTTGGCGTCGGGGTCGGCGCGGACGGCGGCGGTCAGGGACCGTACGCCGTGGACGACGAAAGGGGCGGACGCAGCGGTCCAGGCGGCTGCGTGCTGCCACGGCAGAAAGCCTTCGGCGATATGCATATCAGGAGACCCATCTCCAGCACCTCGTGGACGGTCGTCACGCCGTGGCCGGTCTCCTGGCTTGCGGGTCAGCGCCCTCCGCCGGCCTTCCCGGCGACGCCCTCGCAGGCGCCTCCAGTGACCGTCGCCGCCCGCACCGCCGGAGGCGGTGGGACGGGGCATCGGACTACCCGTTCACAGTGGCGAGGGCCGCGCCGGTTTCCCACCGGACTTCCCGAACACCACGGCCCCACGACAGTACGGCGGCATATGGTCCCGCGCAATAGCCCGTCTCCGCACCGGGGGTGCGGCGCAGGCGAGGGGGTACCGACACCGTCGGCCGGCCGGCGAGCCCTCCGTCGCCCGGATACGGCGGTCGGCCGGCCCGGTCGTGACGGGGTTCAGCCCTCATCGGAGAAGGCGACCGGCCCCGAACCTGTGCATTCACCGGGCCCTTACCGCTCGCCGGGATCGGGGCATCGTCGGCCCCGGCGGAAGGCGCCCCGCTCACCGGCCCGTCCATGCCGTTCACTCCGGAGTCCGCGCCCGAGGTCGCGTGGGTTCCGTTCGTCGGCTGGAAAAGCCCGGCGCGCCCGAAACCGTGTCCTCGGGGCGGCCGCCGGGCCCGATCACCTTGCCGGTGATCGGGTACTTCGCGGGGCCTCTTGGCGGACGTCGCGGGTTCAGTCGTCGGTGCGGGTGTCGATGACCTCGCCGGCGGCGTCGAGGAGGACGTCGTGTTCCCGGCCGTCGGCGGCGCGGACCTCGGCCTCCCAGCCTTCCCAGCCGTCCTCGTCGGTGCGCTCCACCTCGGTGGCCTGGGCGCCGTCGCCGATCGCCTGCTCGGCGGCGGTGGCGACCGTGTCGCGGTCGGCTTCGGGGCTGTCACCCGTGTTCTGCCACGGGGCGGGGCCCTCGGGGGCACGGAAGGTGGTCCCGTTGATCGTGAAGGCGTCGGCGTCGCGATTGTCGTCGTCATCGTCGCGATCGCCATCGTCGTCGCGGTCGTCATCATCGTGGTCGTCATCGTCATAGCGCACGTCCAGGGTGACCTCCCGGCCCTCAAGTGCGCGCAGTTCGTCCAAGACCGGGTCGGTGGTGCCGTCGCCGTCGAGGTCGCCGGCCTCCGGGTTCGTCAGCAGCCACTCCTCGGGGCCGAAGTCGACGTCGACGTCCGCCACCCGCCAGTCGTCGGGGTCGTCCCCGGCGCTGAGCACGCCCGTGAGCTGCTCGGTCCCGGCGGCCGGCTGCGTCGACGCACCGGCATGGGCAGGTGCGCCGTTCGACGCGCCCGCATCCGCAGGCGCCCCATTCGACGCGCCCGCATCGGCAGGCGCTCCGTTCGAC
Organism: Nocardiopsis sediminis; assembly: GCF_042650565.1. Taxonomy (NCBI): domain Bacteria; kingdom Bacillati; phylum Actinomycetota; class Actinomycetes; order Streptosporangiales; family Nocardiopsidaceae; genus Nocardiopsis; species Nocardiopsis sediminis. The sequence goes on along the minus strand of NZ_JBHSBH010000010.1, from coordinate 142,251 downwards.
GCGCCGCCCGCGGTGACCGCGCTGACCCGGATCGGGTCCGCCGGCTGTTCGGGATCACCGGCCAGTACGTAGGCCCCGGCTCCGGCGGCCAGCAGCCCGGCGGCGGAGGAGAGGAGGATCGTCGTCCTGGCGCGCATGGCAACTCCTTGTCAGCGGTGGTTCGGGGTTCCAGCATCCGGCACCGCGATGAGGAGGGGATGAAAGTGGTCTGAGCCCCTCTTCATTCTGAGATTGGGCCGCTCTTCATCCTGATCTCGAGGGGCGTCCCGGCCCCTGCCTCGGGCGGCTCCCCCGCTTCGCACCGCCCCGGGTGAGAGTGTCGCGGCCCGGCCCCGTTGCCCGCCGGGCGGATGATGATCGCGGGGGGAGGACCTGTGGCGGCTCTGGAGCTGGTGGTGATGCTGGGCGCGGTCATCCTCGTGTGCGGCGGGCTGTCGCGGCGCACCGGGGTCGCGGCGCCGGTGCTCCTGCTGTTGGCCGGGATCGCGCTCGGGTTCGTGCCCGCTCTGCGCCGGATCCACCTGCCGCCCGAGCTGATGCTGCTGGTGTTCCTGCCCGCCCTGCTCTACTGGGAGGCGCTGACCACGTCGCTGCGGGAGATCCGCGCGACGCTGCGCGGCATCGTCCTCAACAGCACGCTGCTGGTGGTCGTCACCGCCGCCGCCGTGGCGGTCACCGCGCACGCCCTCGGCCTGCCGTGGGGGCCGGCGTGGGTTCTGGGCGCGGCGGTCGCCCCCACCGACGCCACCGCGGTCGCCGCCCTCTCCGGGTGCCTGCCGCGCCGCACCGTCACCGCGCTCAGAGCCGAGAGCCTGGTCAACGACGGTACTGCGCTGGTACTTTACGGCATCGCCGTGGGCGTCACGGTCGGATCGGAGCCCTTCAGCGCCGGCGGCATCGGCGGGCGGGTCGCCCTCGCCTACGCCTGGGGCATCGCCGCCGGTGCGCTGATCGCCTGGCTCGGCGTCCTGGCGCGGCGCCGCGTCACCGATCCCCTCCTCGGCAACGTGCTGATCCTGCTGATCCCGTTCTGCGCCTTCCTGCTCGCCGAACTCGCCGAGGCCTCCGGTGTGCTGGCCGTGGTGGTCTGCGGGCTGGTGATGAGCCGGGTCGGGCCGCGCATCGGGGTGGCCGCCACCCGTCAGCAGACCATCGCGTTCTGGACGCTGGCGACCTTCCTGATCAACGCGGCGCTGTTCGTCCTGGTGGGGATCGAGGCGCAGACGACGCTGCGCGCCCTGGTCAGCACCGACCTGTGGGCGGCGCTGGCCGGCGTCGTGGTCGTCTGGGTGGTGATCGTCGCCGTGCGCTTCGCCTTCCTCATCGTCGCCGCCTACACGATCCGACTGGTCGACCGCCGGCCCCAGCAGCGGCTGCGGCGGATCAGCAACCGCGCCCGGGCGGTCAGCACGGTGGCCGGGTTCCGCGGCGCGGTCTCCCTGGCCGCCGCGCTCGCCGTGCCGGCGACGCTCGACTCCGGGGCGCCGTTCCCCGACCGCGACCTCATCGTGTTCGTGACGGCGTGCGTCGTGGCCCTGACCCTGGTGGTCCAGGGGCTCGCCCTGGCCCCGACGACGCGCTGGGCGCGGCTGCCCGGTGACAGCGTGGCGCGTGAACGCCGGTTCGCCGAGGTCACGGCGGCCCAGGAGGCCTTGGACGCGCTGCCCGGCATCGCCGCGGAGCTGGGCACGGACCAGGGCGTCGTCGACCGGCTCCGGGGCGAGTACGAGGAGCACCTGGAGATCCTGCGCGCCCGCGAAACCGGCGAGTCCGCAGACGAGGAGGTCCTCCGGCTGGACAGCGAGTACACCCGCCTGCGGCTGGCCCTGCTCGCCCACAAGCGTGCCGCGATCGTCCGGCTGCGCGACCAGCGGCACATCGACGACACGGTGCTGCGGCTGATCCAGAACCGCTTGGACATCGAGGAGATCCGGCTCTCGCGCATCGATCCCTCGATGGGGTAGGCGCCCCGCCGAGGCCGGCGGGGG
>NZ_JBHSBH010000010.1:126500-140254 GCF_042650565.1 Nocardiopsis sediminis | reverse complement strand
CCGCAGCTCCCATCAGGCGCGGGCGGTGCGGCGGATGAGGTCGATGACGGCGTCCGCGGCCTCGTCGAGGCGGTAGCCGGGGTCCTCGATGGATTCGGCGACCACGGCGTCGATCGCGCCGTTGACCATGATCGCGAGCGTGCGGGCGTCGGCCGACCCCCGGTACTCGCCCGTGGCCTGCGCGCGTTCGATGAGCGACGCGAGCACCTGCCATCGCGACGCCGAGGCCGGGGAGTCCTCGATCCGGGTCTCCTCGGGCGTGCGCAGGGCTTCGGTGATCATCCGGACGTGGTCGGGGTGCTCGGCCATGTAGCCGATCACCCCGGCGGCATAGGCCTCGACCGCGGCGCCGGGGGTGGCGGCGGCCTCGACGCGCGGGCCGACGTGGGCGGCGAGCCGCTCCACGACCGACCGGTAGGCCGCCTCCACCACCGCGTTCTTGGACGCGAAGTGGTAGAGGACGGCGGCCTTGGAGATCGAGGCGGCGGCGGCGATGCGCGAGAGGGAGGTCGCGGCGTAGCCGTGCTCGGCGACGAGCGCGATGGTCAGGCCGATCAGCTGATCGCGGCGGGCGCGCTCGGTGATGGTCGGCCGCCGGGCCGGCGCAGCGCGGCGTTCGGGCAACGGCGCGTCCTCTCACTCATTCCACGGAATCCAGGAAGGCGGTGAGGTCGGCCGCGATGGCGTCGGGGTACTCGCCGTTGATGGCGTGCGACGCATCGGGGTAGACCTCCACCGACGACCCGTCGGGCAGTGCCCGGCGCGCGGTCGCGGCCGCCGTCTGCGGGTCGTGCATGACCGACTCCCCCGCGATGAACGCGAGCACCGGCGGTTCCAGGTCGCGGAGCCGCTGTTCGGGGATGCGGGTGGGCTGGGGAAGGCGCAGGGTGTAGGTCTTCATGCCCGACTCGATCATATCGGCCTCAGGGACGTCCTCCACGGGCGCTCCCCCGGCCGTCCAGGAGTTGAAGCCGTCGCGCCAGCTGCGCGGCAGCCAGCTGATCGACGCGGGGATGGACCGGACGATCGTCTCGAGCGGCATGTCGTCGAACACGAACACGGGGTCGACCAGGGTCACGCTGGCGATCTTCTCGGGTTCGCGGGTCGCGAGGTTGGCGGCGGTCCAGCCGCCGATGGAGAGGCCGAGCAGGTGCACGCGGTCGTCGGGGAGCGCGCGCAGGGTCTCGTTGAGCCAGCGGGCCTGGTCGGCGTCGGTCTCGATCGGGCGGTCCTGGACGCTCATGCCGGGTTCGCCGAGCAGGTCGATGGTGTAGACGTCGCGCGCCTCCAGCAGCGCGGGCAGGTTGTCGGCCCATACGGGGGTGGCGGAGGCGCGGCCGGGGAGCAGCACCAGGGGGGCGCCCTCAGCGGGGCCGTCGAAGCGGTAGACGCGCACGATTCCGTAGCCGGTCCGGACGTCGAGCGTCGCGTCGGGCTCGGGCAGGCCGGCCATGGCCCGCTCGTAGGTCGCGGTGAAGGCGTCCTTGGCGTCGGCGGAGGCGAAGTGGCCGACGGGTGCCGTGCCGCGACCGGCGAGGCCGGCGGCCGCGAGGACGGCGGTGGCGACGCAGAGGGCCGTCAGGACGCGGCGGCGCCTGCGCGGAGCGCCGGGTGAGCCAGATGAGCCGGACAATGTGGTCTCCTAACCGATCGGTAGTTAATCTAACCGATCGGTAAGTCAACCACAATCGGCGACCACCCCGGACACCGCGAAGACGGCGCGCCCCCCGCGACACCATCGACGAGAAGAGTATCGTCGCAGGTCAGAGCGGTTTCTGAGCGTTCTGAAGCGGAGCGACTCCACCGATCGCCCTGGGTCCACCCGCTCCGGCACGCGCGCGGAGCACATCCCGGCCAGGAGGCCCGCACATGATCGACATCGTCTCCCGCGCAGCGTGGGGCGCGCGCCCGCCGCTGGAGCGCACCCCGGTCCCGCTCTCCGAGCGCACCGAGTTCATGGTTCACCACTCCGAAACGCCCACGACCGAGACCGTGAAGCAGATCCAGGACGTCCATATGGACGAACGCGGCTGGTCCGACATCGGCTACAACTTCCTGATCGACAGCAACGGCCGCATCTACGAGGGCCGCGGCTGGACCACCCAGGGCGCGCACTGCCCCAATCACAACCGGTCGGCTATCGGCGCGTGCGTCATCGGCACCTACTTCACCGTGCTGCCCTCGGCGAAGGCGCTGGCGTCCTTGCAGGCGCTCTACGCCGAGGCCAACCATCAGACCGGCCGGACGCTGACGCGCATGGGCCACCGCGACGGCCGCGACACCGACTGCCCCGGTGACGCGCTCTACGCATGGGTGCACTCGACCCTCGGCCACGACGCTCCCGGCCCGCCCCCGCCGCAGCCTCCTGGCGCCGACACCCTGGAATGGCCCTGACCCCGCCGGGCCGGGTGGCACGGACGCACCTACGCCTGCTCCTATAACACCTGTCATAATCGGTCGGGTCCCACCCTCTCGACCACAGGAGCAGCACATGCCCGACCACCCCGTGCCCGCAGGCCGGGCGCGCCCGGAGCCGGCCGCCGAGACCGTGCGGGAGCTGCTGTTCCACCGCGCCGGCGTCCTGGGCTGGGGCGAGCGCCCGGCGCCCGTGCTCCAGGAGCCCACCGACGCGATCGTGCGCCCCTTCGTCGCCGGGCGCTGCGACGGCGACACCCTGCCCATCCACCGCTCCGTCTCCCGCGCGATGCAGGCCGGCCTGGCCCTGGGGGCGATCGACCCGGTGGTGGGCAGCATCTGCGGCAGGGTGCCCTTCCAGGGCCCCTTCGCGATCGGCCACGAATGCGTGGCCGAGGTCGTCGGTGTCGGCGACGGCGTGACCGGGCTGCGCCCCGGCGACCGGGTGGTGGTGCCCTGGTCGGTCTCCTGCGGCACCTGCGAACACTGCGAGCGGGGCCTGACGTCCAAGTGCTCCACCACCGCCCGCTCCACCCTGGCCGCCTTCGGCTTCGGCCCGGCCAGCGGCGACTGGGGCGGCATGGTCACGGACACCTTCCGCGTGCCCTTCGCCGACCACATGCTCGTCCCGGTCCCCGATACGGTCCCGTCGCTGCGGGTGGCCGCGGCCGCCGACAACCTCGCCGACGCCTGGCGCACCGTGGCCGGCCCCCTGGCCGCGCGCGAGGGCGGGACGGTCCTGGTGCTGGGCGGCGGGGCCAAGAGCATCGGCCTCTACGCCGCGGGGCTGGCCGTGGCCCTCGGCGCCTCCGAGGTCGACTACCTCGACGACAACCCCCGGCGCCGGGAGATCGCGGACGCGTTCGGCGCCCGGTCGCGCCCGCTCACCGCCCGGGGGACGCTGCCGCGCCGGGGCGGCTACGACGTCGCGGTGGAGGCGACCTCCCGGTCCTATGGGGTGCAGCGAGCCGTGCGGGCGCTGGCGCCGGGCGGGGTGTGCACCGCCGTGGGCTACTACGTGGGGCGCACGACGCGGGTGCCGCTGATGCGCATGTACGCCAACGACGCCACCCTGCGCCTGGGGGTGTCCCACCCGCGGGCTCTGCTGCCCGAGCTGCTGGGCTTCGTCGCCGAGACCGGTTTCCCCGCCGAGCGGGTCACGACGCTGACCGCCGACTGGGACGACGCCCCCGGCGCCTACGCCGCCCGCTCCACCAAGGTCGTGCTGCACCGCGCCCCGCTGTGGGCCCGGGAGCCACAGGAAGCCTAGAGCGGGGTGTGCTCAGGGGCCGACCGCCGCGGCCAGCAGCTCCTCCAGCTGTGCCGCGGTGTCGTCCAGGGGCCGGATGTCGCGCTTGGCCCGGCACATGGCAACGGTGCCCTCGACCGCGGCGACCACCAGCGTGGCCAGCCGGGCGGCCCGGTCCTCCGCGACCCCCTGGCCCACCAGCGACCGTGCCAGGAGCGCCTCCCACTCGGCGAACACCTCCGCGGCGGCGGCCACCGCCCCGGACTCTGCCTGCGCGGGCTGCTCCTCCACGGCCACGGCGAGGACGGGGCAGCCCGCGCGGAAGTCGCTGTCGAGCACGGTGGCGCGCCACAGGTCCAGGAACGCCCGCAGCCCCGCGACCGGCCCGGCCGCCAGTTCGCGGGTCAGCGTGGCGCTCACGTACCCGCCCGCGAAGCGGACGGCCTCGGCGGCCAGCTGCTGCTTGCCCCCGGGGAAGTAGTGGTAGGTCGAGCCCAGCGGGGTCTGGGCGTGGGCGGCCAGCTCGCGCACCGAGGTGGACGCCAGGCCGCGGCGGCGGATCATGTCGGCCGCCCCGGCGACCATGCGCCGCCGAGCACCGGAGCCCTCCTTGGAGCCCTCCTTGCCCACGCGCCCACCTCCCCTGTTCCCTGCTCCTATCGGTCGTCCCACGATAGCGAGGCCCCGCCCGGCGGTTGATCCCCTCGGGTCACCGAGCCGGCCCCGGGCGGCCGGGCGCCTGGGCGAAGCGAGGGCGCAGAGCCGCGGTGGAGCGGCCCTTGAGGGCGGAGAGCCACACGCCGCTCCCGTAGGCCAGATCGTCCAGGCGCCGGGCGATGCCGTAGCGGAGGGGGTCCAGGCGGGCGCGGTCGCGGCGGTATTCGAGCACGACGTCGGTCAGGGCGGCGGCCGCCGCGGCCCGGCGGATGCGGCGCGATGCGACGCAGCCGACCGCCGTCAGTGGCCACCAGTGCCGGGTCAGCAGCGCCGAGGCCTGCGCCAGGGCCGCCACGGCGCCGTGGGCCGTCAGCCCCAGCGCCAGCGCCAGCCGGTAAGGCTCCCGGGTGCCGGAGAGCTTGCGGGCGATCCTGACGGTGGTGACCCCGAACACCGCTGCCGCGGCGGGCAGCGACCAGCGCCGCTGCGCGAGCAGGGCGAGGAGGAGTGCGGTGCTCCACGGGGCGAGCACGGCGGGGGCGATGAAGCGCGGATGGCGTTCGGCCAGCGGGTGGGCCCCCGTTCCGTACACCGCCTTGCGCAGGAACCAGTCGTGGAAGCGGACCCGGTGGTCGTGGGCGGCCGCCACGGCCGGCTCGTAGCGGACCCGCCAGCCGCCCTCGATCAGCCGCCAGCACAGGTCGACGTCCTCCCCGACCCGCATCCGCTCGTCGAACCCCTCGCCCAGGGCGTCCACCCGCGCCACGGCGCAGGCCGTCGGCGCCCAGGAGACGGGGCTGCCGGGGCGCACGGCGGCGGGGTGGGCGCCCAGGTCGAGCGAGGAGCGGGCGTTTTCGTAGCGCCCGATCCAGGTCGCGGAGCCGCGGGTCGCCAGGGCGGTGATGCGGGGCACGGCCATGGCCACCCGGGGGTCGGCGAAGTGCCGGAGCAGGGTGGGGACCGTATCGGGGGCCGGGACCACGTCGGAGTCGGCGAAGACCACGTAGGGGCTCGTCACGAGCCGCAGCCCTGCGTTGCGGGCCGCCGCGGGGCCGGCGTTGACGCGGAGGGGGACGAGGGTGGCCCCGTGCCGGGCGGCGGTGGCCGCGACGGCCTCCGGGCGGTGCGAGGCGTCGTCCACGACGATGACCTGGCCGCCGGTTCCGATGGCGGTGAGCAGGCGGTCGAGTTCCCGGGGGCGGTCGCGGACCGGGATGACGAACGTGTACCGGGGGTCGGCCGGCTGCGGGAGCGTGGCGGCGACGGGGTCGGCCAGGCCGGCGTCGAGCAGCCGCTCGGCCAGCAGCGCGCTCGCCGGGCCGGCCACGCGCACTTCCCGCCCCGCCACGAGCGGGCGGGCGCGGGCGGTGAGCCGCAGCAGGCGGGTGGGGAACCCGCCCAGGAGCGCCCGGCCGCCGTCGACGACCCGCGTATGCCGGTCGAGCCGGACCGTGAAGCCGTGGGGAAGGGGCATCGGCGCTGCGCCTCCGTCTGGAGTCCCCGCGCCGCATCCGGCCGCGAAGGATCCGGCGCATCGGTCGCCCCGACGCTATCCGACCCGCCGATCCCGTCATAGGGAGCGTGCGCCGGAGAATGGGCCGACCACCCGCCGCGCAACGTGACCCGCTCGGCGGGAAGAGGGTCGGTGTACGCCCTCGATCGCGACGGCCTCGGCGGCGTCGGCGATCGGCCGCGTCAGCCCGCGGCGGCGTCGAGGCGGGCCAGGTAGGCGTCCATGAGGTGGTCGCGGATGCCGTCGGCGCCGGGGGCGAACATGTCGGCGGTGTGGCCTTTGACCTGGTCGGTGAAGCCGCCCAGGAGCGAGGGGGGCTTGTCGCGCAGGCGGCCGTCGGCGTCGAAGTACTTCATCTCGGCGACGTGGCGGTAGAGGGGTTCGGGCGGGACCTGGGCGACGACGTCGCTGTTGTTGACGAAGCGGTACGTGCGGCCGGTGAAGGCGTCGTCGTAGGCGGAGGCCAGTGCGGTGTCGCAGGTGCGCGGCTGGCCGAAGGTGTAGACGCCGTCGGCGAGCATGCCGTCGCAGAAGTGGGAGCGGGCGGCGGCGAGCATGGCCAGGGCTCCGCCGAGGCTGTGGCCGGTGAACCAGAGCGACTGCCCGTTGGTGCGGAACTCCTGCACCGCGGCGAGGATGTCGGGGTAGACGGCGTCCAGGGCGGCGCTGAAGCCCCAGTGGACCCGTCCCGTGGCCCCGGGGTTGGGGACGAGGGCGGCGTTGGTGTCGGAGAGGAAGTCGCGGATCTCCTTGGTCTCGGTGCCGCGGAAGGAGGTGACGACCATGGAGTCGCTGGCCATGGTGTAGGCCTGGGTGTCCTCCAGGGGGAAGGGCTGGGTGAAGGGCACCTCGAAGGAGCGGACACGGTCGAACCCCCACTCGCGTGCGGTCTCCTCGACCTGGCCGGGCTCGCCGTAGGCGAGCTTGGCGGCGTAGGCCAGGTTGCGGGCGTGCGCGATCCGGTAGCCGGTGGCCGTGTGGTCGAACGCGATCGCGGTCATGGGTCTCCCCACCGTTTCGTCTTCGGTCCGTCGTCACTTTCCGGAGTCGATCCTATCCATTGCGTGTTCGACCGCGGGGGCGAACAGCCGTTTCCGTGCCGGTCGTCTGGGCAGCGGGGGCGGCAGGGGCTTGAACGCCCGTGCTGCGCGGGCACCGACGGCTACGCCGTCGGTCGGCCCGAGCGGCGCACCCGCCCGGCACCGCGCCCCCGGAAAGGAAGGCAGCGCCATGTCGTCGAACCGAGTCGTCCTGGAGCAGGCCGCCCAGGAAATCGCGGACGCCACCGCCACACCGCCCTTCATCTACCAGCTGCCGCCCGAGGAGGGCCGCCAGCTCCTGGAGGACATGCAGTCCGGGGAGGGCGTGCCCAAACCCGAGGTCGATGACGAGTGGGTGACCGTGCGGGGCGGCCCCACCGGGCAGGTCCCCGTGCGCATCGTGCGCCCCGCCGGCAGCTCGGGAACGCTGCCCGTGGTGCTCTACATCCACGGCGCCGGCTGGGTGTTCGGCAGCGCCGCGACCCACGACCGGCTGGTGCGGGAGATCGCGGTGCGCACCGGGTGCGCGGTCGTGTTCCCCGAATACGACCGCTCCCCGGAGGCGCGGTACCCGATCGCCGTGCAGCAGTGCTACGCGGTCGCCGAGTGGGTGGTGTCCGAGGGCATCGGCCAGCGGCTGGACGCCTCGCGCATGGCGGTCTGCGGCGACTCCGTCGGCGGCAACATGGCCATCGCCATGACCATGCTCGCCAAGGAGGTCGGCAACATCGGGTTCGCCGGCCAGGCCCTGTTCTACCCGGTGACCGACGCGAGCTTCGACACCGAGTCCTACCACGAGTTCGCCGACGGGTTCTACCTCACCCGCGAGGCCATGATCTGGTTCTGGGACCAGTACACCACCGACCAGAACGACCGCGAGCAGATCACCTGCTCGCCCCTGCGGGCCAGCATGGACCAGCTCACGGGTCTGCCGCCGGCGATGGTGATCACCGGCGAGGCCGACGTGCTGCGCGACGAGGGCGAGGCCTACGCGGCCCGGCTGCGCGAGGCGGGCGTTCCCGTCTCCGCGCTCCGCTGCCAGGGCATCATCCACGACTTCGTGATGCTGGACGACCTGCGCGACACCAGCGCCTGCACGGCGGCCATGGAGATGTCCAGCCTGTTCCTGCGCCGTGTGCTCGACACCGGCGGCGCCGCGATCCCGCGTCAGGCGGGCGCCCGGACCACGGCCCCGACCCGCTGACGCGGCACGGCCGCCGACCCGGAAAGTCCTCGGGCCTCCAGGGGATTCAGAGGCCCGAGGACGCCGGGGATGCCCGCGCCCGGGATCCGGGGAGACCGGGAGGACCGGCCCGGGCGGCGGGCGCCCACTATGGGCGCCCGCCGCCCGGGCCGGGACCGTGCCGGGCCCCGTCCGGCACGGTCGCGCGGGCTCCGGTCAGCCCAGCCCGCCCGTGGCCCGCAGGTTCTGGCCGGTGAGCCAGCGCGCGTCGGGCCCGGCGAGGAACGCGACCACATCGGCGATGTCCGCCGGCCGGCCGAGCCGGCCCAGCGGCGTCATGGCCGCGATCCGGCCCAGCGACTCCGGGGGGTTGTTGCCGAAGAGCAGGTCGGTCTCGACCGGCCCCGGCGAGACCGTGTTAACGGTGATCCCGCGTTCGGCGAACTCCACCGCGGCCACCCGCGTGAACTGCTCCAGCGCCGCCTTGCTCGCCGCATAGGCCGCCGCACCCGGCTCGGCCAGGGCCGTGTTGAGCGAGGAGATGTTCACGACCCGGCCGCCGTCGCGCATCCGCAGCCCCGCCTCGCGCAGCGCGAAGAGCGGGGCCTTGGCGTTGACCGCCATGATGTCGTCGTAGTCGGCTTCGGTGATGTCGGCGATGGGGGCGGTGGAGATCGTCCCGGCGTTGTTGACGAGGATGTCCAGGCCGCCGAACTCCTCGGCCGCGACATCGAAGAGCCGGACGATGTCCGGCAGCGCCCGCAGGTCGACCCGCACGGCTTCGGCCCGGCCGCCGGCGGCGCGGATGTCGGCGGCCACCTCGTCGGCGGCGTCACCGTCGACGAGGTAGCCCAGCGCCACCGCCGCGCCGTCGCGCGCCAGGCGCAGGGCGATGGCCCGGCCGATCCCCCGCGATCCGCCGGTGACGATCGCGACCGCCCCGGCGAGCGGCGGCGTCCGCGCCCCCGGCGTCTCGGTTGCCACTGGCCCCGGGCCGCCCGGCGGGTCGGGTGGTCGTAGTCCTGGCATGGGTCGGTTCATCGTTCTCTCCATCGGGGGGCACGCGCCCGGCCGGGGCGGCGGCGCACCGCCCGCCGGGCCGGGGGTGGGTTCTGGGGGCGTCGGGTCGGGGGGCCGGGCGATCGCGGGTCCGTCATCCGCGCGTCACCGTCCTTTCGGTCGGGCTCAGGTACAGGAGCCCTGCCGTCTGCGGGGACCGTGCGCGGCGATGCCGCGCGGGTGGCTACGGGGTCAGGCATAGAGGCCGGGGGCGACGTAGCAGGAGAACCGCGGCTCTCCGCCGGGCGGGGCGGGCCGGTAGGCGACGAAGTTCTGGTTGCGGGTCGAGGCGAGCGGCAGGTCGGCCGACGCATCGAGGAAGGCCGTGTACGGTGCGGGGTCGATCCCCTCCTTGCGCAGGAAGGCGGCGGTGCGGTCGCGGGCCGAGAGGTCGTCGGGGAACTCCGGGATCATCGGCACGTACAGCATGGCGCCCGCGGGCGCGCTTCCCCCCTGCCGGAACGCGAAGCAGGTCGTGGGCGGCTTGCCGAACGGCGGCGCCGAGTGGCCGGTGATGGCCTCCAGCGCCGCGGCGAACGCGCCGGGCACGTGGCCGTCGGCGATCGCGGCCTGGCGGTCGATGGTCCGCGCGTCGTGGACCGGGTATTGCAGGTAGACCTTGACCCGGGCGCGGTCGGGGGCGGTGAGGTCGAGCGCCAGCGCCCCGATCCGGCCCGCTCCCCCGAACGCGTCGGCGTGGTCGATCGTCCGCTGCCAGGCCTCCCCCAGCCCGAGGCGGGCCATGGCCGCGCCGACGACGTCGCGGGCCTGCCCGGAGCCGCCGACGTGCGGGTCCAGGTAGACCTTGAACAGCGGGTCGGCCCCCGGGCGGACCGCGACCCCGTGCATCATCCAGTAGTGCTCGCGGGGCGTGGCCGAGCGGAAGAGGTCTTCGAGCGCGAGCACCTGGGACAGGTCGACACCGGGCCGGCCGGCGATGGCGCGCAGGTGCGCCCAGGCGAGTTCCTGGTTGGCGGCCGGGCCCGGAGGGTCGGCCAGCACCTCCCCCGTGATCCGCAGTTCGGCGGCGCCGCCGCTCCAGGACGCCGACAGCTCGAAGGGTGAGCCGTCGGCGGCGGCGTAGCAGCGCCATGTGGGCGCGGCGATGGGGGCCTGCGCCCACACCCCCCACACCTCGGTGAGCAGGGCGGCGACGTCGCGCGCCTCGGCGGGCGGCCGCCCCAGGGACGCGAGGCAGCGGCCGGCCTTGTCGATGGCCGCCCCCAGGACGGAGGTCCCCGCCGGGTAGCGGTCGCCGGCCGGCCGCAGCGGGTGGTGCCGCGGCAGCGGCCCGCTGCTGACGAAGGGGTCCCCACCGGCCTGCACCGGATACACGCTGGTCACGTAGTGGTGTCCTCTCTTCTCGGGTGTGTCTCGCGCGGGTACGGGGCGCCGGCCCCTTCGGGCCTCACCACGCCACCGGGAGGTGCCGCAGGATCCGCACCTGGATGCCCTCCCGGAACTCCATCTCCTCCGGCGGCACGGCGGGGCGCAGGCCCGGGAGCCGGGTGAACAGCGTGCGCAGCCCCTCCTCCAGTTCGGCCTTTGCGAGGGCGGCCCCCACGCAGCGGTGGACCCCGTGGCCGAAGGCGATGTGCGGGTTGCGCTCGCGGTGGAAGTCGAGGCGGTCGGGGTCGCCGAAGGCCGCGGTGTCGCGGTTGGCGGAGGTCAGTACCGGGAGCACCGCCTCGCCGGCGCGGATCAGTGTGCCGCTGAGCTCCACGTCCTCGCGGGCGTAGCGGGCGAAGGCGACGTGGGCGTCCAGCGGCACGAACCGCAGCAGCTCCTCGACCGCTTTGGGCAGCAGGCCGGGGTCGGCCCGGAGTTCGGCGTGGGCGTCGGGGTGGGTGAAAAGGACGTGCACGGAGTTCATGAGCTGCGCCGAGGTGGTCTCGTATCCGGCGATCAGCAGCACGCTGACGAGTTCGACGAGCTCCTGCTCGCTGAACGCGCCGGTGTCGTCGTGCACCTGGATCATGGCGCTGATGAGGTCGTCGGCGGGCGTCTCGCGGCGCTGGGCGACCAGCCCGGTGATGTAGTCGTAGAGCGCGTCGGTGCGGGTGCGGATCTCCTCGACGCTGAGCGCGGTGGTGCTGGAGAACGCGTCGAGCCACAGCCGGAACGTCGGCCGGTCGTCGAAGGGCACGCCCAGCAGCTCGCAGATGACCAGGGCGGTCAGGGGCAGGGCGAAGTCCTCCACCAGGTCGCCGGGTGCGCCGCGGGACTCCATGGCGGCGATCAGGTCCTCGCTCATGCGCCGGATGCGGGGGCGCAGCGCGTCGACCCGCCGGGTGGTGAAGGCGCGGGCGAGCGGTTTGCGCAGCCGGGTGTGGTCGGGCGGGTCGGTGCCCAGGATGCTGGTGCGGACCGGGAGCGGGGTCAGCCGCGATTCGTCGTTCTCGGCCACCAGCGCCCGGCTGAACCGGGGGTCGCCGATCACGGTCTTGACGTCGTCGTAGCGGGTGATCAGCCAGGCGTCGTCGCCGTAGGGGACGCGCACGCGCAGGACGGGCCGGTGCTCGCGCAGTTCGGCGTAGACGGGGTCCATCTGGAGGCGCACGTAGTCGCGGAAGGGGTAGGCGACGGGGCCGGTGGCGGTGCGGACGTCGGGCAGGGCGCCGGGGCCGGCCGCGTGTGCCCGGTCCGTGACCGGGCACCGCGCCTCGGACGCCGGTCCGCCGTCGGCGCCGGCGGGCCGGGCGGCGTCGGCGGGCGCGGGGGCGGCGTCGGCGCCTCCCGTTCCGGGGGTCTTCAGGCGGGCAGGCCGCAGGTCGGTCCAGGTCCGCTCGATGTGGTCCAGGCAGGCGGCCCGGCCGGCGCGGCCGTGGCGCACCGTCCAGCCGGGCGGGACATCGGCGAACGCGGGCCACAGCGAGTGCTGCCCGTCGTCGTTGACGAGGACGAGATAGGAGCCGTCGGGGTCCTCGAACGGGTTGCTCACGCGATCATGCCTTTCGCAGGTCGTGGCGGCCCCCGGCCGGGGACGCCCCGGAGGGGCAGGCGGGTGCGGGGAAGAAGCCGGCCCGGGTGAGGTGGCCGATGTAGCGGGCCAGGAGTTCGGGGTCGACGGCCGTGGCGGCGATCCCGCTGCCGGCCAGGCCCGCGTCGGTGTTGGTCCGGTCGAAGCGCAGCCCGCCGAAGGCGAACACGGTGGGCAGCACGTCGGCGAGCAGCGCGGCGGCCTCCAGGCCGGTGCCCGGTGCGTGCTCGCCGGCTCGTTGCGCCAGCCGCTGCCGCCACTGCGCATCGGGCAGCGGGGCGAGCCGGTGGCCGACGCCGCGCAGCGCGTCGGAGATCATGCGGAACGGGACCGGGTGGGGGCACGTCAGGTGGTGGGTGCGGCCCACGGCCCCGGGGTGCTGGGAGATCCGCACGACCATGCGCGCCACCTGGTCGACCGGGACGAGGTCGACCAGCGCGTCGTCGCGGGTGGCGCTCGCCGGAACGGCGCCGAGCACGATCATGGCGCGCACCAGGTGCCACAGGGTGTCGTCGGTGCCGCCGATCCCGGTCAGCGAGTGCCCGGCGATCCGCCCGGCCCGGTGCACCGTGACGGGCAGGCCGTGGGCGGCCGCGGCGTCCAGCAGCTCCTCGGCCACCCACTTGCCGGCGACGTAGCCGCTGGGCAGGACGGCGGTGGCGGGCGGGCGGCGGTCCTCGGGGAGCACGGCGGGGTTGCCGTCGTGGGCGACGGCCACCGCCGCGGTCGACACGAAGTGCACCGGGACCGCCCGCCCGCGGGCCGCCAGCCGGATGACCTCCTGGGTGCCGTGGACGTTGTGGGGGCGCAGCCGCGCGTAGGGCTCGACCGCGCTGACGCGTGCGCCGTTGTGGTAGATCGCGTCGATGCGCCCGGCGAGTTCGCTGAAGCGCTCCTCGGTGAGGCCGAGCAGCGGCCGGGCGAGGTCGCCGGGGACCGGGGTGATCCGCGCGCCGTCGGCCGGTCCGGGTCCCACCCCGTGGCGGAGCATGTTGCGTCGGATGCGGTCGGCACCGGCCGCCTCGTCGTCGGCGCGGACCAGGCAGTGCACGGTGGCGCGGGTGCGGTCGAGCAGTTCGCGCAGGAGAGCGGCGCCGAGGAACCCGGTGGCGCCGGTGAGCAGGATGTGCTCGGGGTCGGCGTTGCGGGCGAGGTCGGCCGCCCCGGCGGCGCCGATGGCGATGCGCGGGTCCAGGACGGCGTCGGCGGCCAGGGCGACGGCGGGGTCGGGGCCGGTGTGGCCGGAGGGATCCGCATCGTGCGGTCCCGCGGCGGCCTCGGCCTCCTGGGCGATCGCCGCGACGGTCTGGAGTTCGAAGAGCCGGCGCACCGTCAGCTCGGCGCCGGTGCGGTCGCGGACGCCGCTGAGCAGCCGCGGGACGAGCAGCGAGTGGCCGCCGAGGTCGAAGAACCCGTCGTCGGCGGCGACCCGCTCCGGGGGCAGGCCCAGGACGTCGGCGAACAGGGCGCACAGGGTGCGTTCGAGCGGGGTGCGCGGGGGCCGTCCGGCGGCGGTGGCGCCGTAGAGCGGGGCGGGCAGCGCGGCCTTGTCGACCTTGCCACTGGGCAGGGTGGGCAGCGACGGCAGCGGGACGACGGCGGCGGGGGTCAGGTAGCCGGGCAGGTGGTCGGCGGCGTGCCGGCGCAGTTCGGCGGCG